>JBDHTM010000001.1:0-225877 GCA_039808685.1 Allobosea sp.
GGAGCCCATCGGCAACATCCCGCCGGCCGAAGCCGAGGAACGCTACTACGCCATACTGGATGAGCCAGCCATGGCGGCGTAACTCAAACCAAATGGCCTCCGGGAAACCCGGGGCGGTTCAATGGGGCCGTTGTCCCGAGCATTGCGGACGCTCTCCCAAACGCTTTCGAGGTAGGCTTGGGCGATGGCATTCCGTGCCTTCACCTCAGGCGGGTGCGAGGTCTGGAGCGAGAACCGGATGTCCTGCGCCTTCGGAGAAATGACCTTCTCGACGAAGCCTTCCCCAAGCGGGAAGCGGAGCTTCATGCCGACAACGCGGGCCTTCACGTCTGCCGGAATGCGCTGAACGAACTGCGCTTGGGTGGAGCCATTACGCTTCATGGGACGAACTAGCCGAAATAGCATTGTTGCTCACCGTTGTTGAACAGTCGGTGAGGCGTAAGCCCTTGTTATCAGCTAAGTCCTTGGGACTGGTAGTCCCCAAGAAATAATGGTGCCCAGGGGCGGAATCGAACCACCGACACTGCGATTTTCAGTCATTTATACATGAACTTTCGCGAACCGTCGCGAACGAATTTGCGCGAGTGACCCCGTTGAGATATAAAGCATTTCAGGCCTGAAATGCTCCGACTGCGTTCGCGGAGGTTCGCCGGCAACCGCGCCATTTTGTGCCCCCGGCGTGCCCCCGAGCCCGATGTCAAACGTGTCCGGTGCATTCCGGGGGCAACAAATCGGACGTGGGGTCACGCATGAAAATCGCTCTCACCGATGCCGCCATTCGCGCCATCGAACCGCCGGCATCCGGGCGCCTGGAAGTCGCCGATCAGCGCTGCTCAGGCTTGGCGCTCAGGGTCACGTCGGCCGGCGCCCGCTCTTGGTCGTTTCGATTCCGCGATCCGGAATCGCACCGCGTCACACGGGCGACAATCGGCAGTTATCCCGATGTCGGCCTTGCTGCGGCGCGCCAGCAGGCGGACGAGCTTCGGCGCGGCGTTCGTCGGGACAAGATCAACCCCGTCGAGGCGAAGCGGCAGGCGCGCAAGGACGCGACGACGAAGACGTTCTCCTCTCTCGCGGACATCTACCTTGAGAAGCACGCGCGCCCGAAGAAGCGCACTGCTGACGCTGACGAACGGAATCTTCGCCTGCATGTCCTCCCGGCGTGGGGCAAGCGGCGCTTTGATCGCATCAGCCGTTCGGACGTTGTCGAACTGCTGGACGGGATGGCCTCAGCCGGGAAGCCGATCCAAGCGAACCGCGTTGCAGCGTTGATCAGCAAAGTCTTCAACTTCGCGCTGAACCGCGACCTTGTGGCGGTCAACCCGGCCGCGAGAATAGACCGGCCCGGCGTCGAGCGGGCGAAGCGGCGCGTGCTGAGCGACGCCGAGCTGTCCCTTTTCTGGAAGCGCATTGTCCATAAGCCCGTCAGCCGGCCCGTGGGGCTCGCGCTGCGCTTGTGCTTGTTGACCGCGACGCGTGCAGGGGAAGTCGCAGGTATAGCGCGCTCAGAACTCCACGGACTGGATACGAGCGAGCCAGTCTGGATCATCCCGCCCGAGAGAGCGAAGAACGGCCGCGAGTTTGCCCTGCCGCTGTCGCCCTTGGCGGTCACAACGATCCGCGAGGCATTGACGCTTGTCGAAGATGACGAGCCGTTCGTGTTTCCCTCGCCAAGCGTTCGGGGTTCATCGATCACCGGTCACAGCCTTGCAGTGGCAATGGCGCGGTTCGCGCGCGAGCTGCCGGAAGGCGATCCCCTCGCCGATGCGTGGAAGGCCGATGCGCCGACGCCGCATGACCTGCGCCGGACAGCGGCAACGCGAATGTCAGCGGCTGGCCTTTCGAGCGACGATGTTGCGGCTTGCCTGAACCACACTCGACAGGATGTCACCGGCCGGCACTATGACTTGCACGACCGTCTGCCGCAGAAGCGCGCCGCATTCGTCAAGCTGGCGAGCATCGTCGAGGAAATCACGTCGGCTCCATCGCCAGTCGTGGCATTTCCCAAGGCAAAGCGCCGAGCCTCATGATTTGTGAGTTCACGTTTCCGTGAACAATGATTTCAAATGCTTACGGCGGTTGATTTTCCGCCGTCAATCAAGAGGAATTTAGCGGAATATGCGCTGCGTATATTAATGTGATTACTTGGGTCCATCCGTCATAGACTATGCAGGGTTAGCAAAGCCTCACGCCTAGCTTCGCCATAGCACGCGAAAGTTCGCTGCGTTTTGACGGAGCCAACCCCATGAACTCGCATACCGAAATGCCTGCGCACAGGCTGCAAGACCTCGCCGCACGCGGCCCCTTCCGTAAGACATCGCTGTTCAAAGCGATCAAGGAAGGGCAGCTCAAGGCCCGGAAGTTCGGGCGCGCAACGGTGGTTCTTGACCGCGACTGGCGCGAATTTCTCGAAAGCCTGCCGGTCATCAATCCTGCGGATCGCATCGCCTGACGCCGCCCCCGGTCGCCGGGGCGCGTTGCCCCGGCCCGTCTTCCGCGCACGGAAAAGCCGCTCAAGGCGGCGGCCCTGAGCGGCTCTCCTAATTTTATCCCTGATCCTTCCGACGCTTGCAGGCACCACGGAAGTCTCAGTCACAAGGCTGACGCTCATGTCTACTACAGAACATGTTCCGCCGGGTCAATCAGAAAGTTTGCAGAACGCAAACAACGGTTCTAGTGACGATCAACTTTATCGCTGCGCGCACGCCATTGAGACAGACGTTGATCTGATCGATTATGCTCTCACGTCGCATGAAGCGCTGACAGAGCATGCCGAGTCTCTGGAAGATACATTATTCGGCGATCGCGAGGCGTGCCGAATTCTTGATGATCTCTGCAACATCGCGACGGAACTCCACGGCGCCGCTCGGGCGGCCATTGAAGCCGGTGAAGCCGAGAGCCGCGCACTCTGGAACGGCCCTCCGATAGCGCTTGTGGACACGGAACTGCACCGCCGCCGGCTCAAATTGCTCCCGGCCTGGCTACCGTCCGGCCGCTTCGACGAAGTCGGCGATTTTGTCGCTGTCACCGGCGACCTGCGCGTCACCGTGTCACCCGCCGACCGTTGGCGCGTTGAGGCAGGTGGCACCGCTCGACTTGGATCCGGCTTGAGCCGCCTGCGGGCGCTGCTGCTGGGCGAGTCCTATTCCAATTTTCTCGGACGCGCTGCCGCCAAGCTGGGCATTGCCGCTGCCGAACCTGTTCACGGGACGATCTGATATGCCGGCCGAAACCTCAAAGTCTCCGGCTCGGAAGTCGGACGCAGCCGCCATGCTTGATGCAGGCGTTGCTGTCAGATCTGCTCATCCAGCACTTAGCGCCTTCGGCATATCGACGCCTTGGCGCGGCATCGTCGCCGATCAGGGCGGCCGCTTGCTCTTGCCGGTGCACGATGGCTCCCGAAACATCGTTGACGTTCTGATCGTAGATAGTTCTGGCCGCAGCAGTTTCGCCGGGTCCAAGCGACCGTCGCCTCATTTCGTTGCGATTGGCGTGCCCACGCCGATCATCCGGGTGGCGGTCGATTTCGAGACGGCGGCCCGACTGCACGCCGAGACGGGCGACTGCGCAATTGCGGCGTTCTCGCCTTCGTCCGCCAAGCGCGTTGCCGAGATCTTGCAGGCTCGTCATGCGGCAAAAGGCCGTGTGGTAGAGATGCATTCCGCAACGGTCCATGACATCTCTGCTGCACGGAAACAGCGAGCCGGCGGCGATGAGCCGTCATATGTTTCGCCTCCTGAGCAAGGCGAGGACGGCCGACCGGTCATCGTTATAGAGAACGGGCGGCTGCCCGAGATCGTTGACGAAGCTTGCGCAGTTCTCGCCGACCCTGAGGCTCGAGTCTTCCGGCGTGGCGGCACATTGGTGAGGCCGACGACCTGGTCGCCGCCCCCGAAAACTCTGACGGCGAATACGTCGGAGCGCCGGCTTACCCGACCAGAGGGCAGCATCATCCTGCAGCCGCTCGACGAGGCCGCGATTGCCGACGTGCTGAGCCGGCGAGCGGCGTTCTACAAATTCGACGCGCGGTCAAAGGCGTTCGAACGGCGGGACTGCCCTACTGCCGTCGCGGCGACGCTACTTTCGCGCCGTGGCGAGGGCTGGTCGATGCCGGCTGTCCGCGCTGTCGTTAGAGCGCCATGCTTGAGGCCAGACGGCACGATCCTGACGCAGCCAGGATACGATCCCGACTCACAGCTCTTGTTCGCGTCGGATATCGCTTGGCCGGACTTTGACCAGAAGCCGGGCCTCGCCGAGGCTGAGGCGGAGCTTGACCGGCTCTCGGATGCTGTATCCAGCTTTCCCTTTGTCGATGCCGCGCACCGTTCGGCTGCGCTGGCCGCTTTCATCACGTCGTTGATCCGGCCGGCGCTGTACGCAGCTCCGTTGTTCGCCATCACGGCGCCGAGTGCTGGGACAGGAAAGAGCAAGCTCGCGGACCTTGCCGCCATATTGGCGACCGGCCGCGCCGCGCCTGTCCTCAGCGGCAACGTCGACGAGGCCGAGCTTGAAAAACGGATAGGAGCAGCGCTGCTCGCGGGCGACCCGCTAGTGGTGCTCGACAATCTGTCCGGATCCCTCAAATCGGACCTGCTCTGCTCCACGCTCACGCAGGCGCAGGTCAGCATTCGTGCACTCGGCGCGAGCCAGAATTTCGACGTGCCTAGCGTCGCGACGTGGTTCGGAACCGGCAACAACTTGATCATTGCTGGCGACATGACCAGGCGCGTTTGCCTCATCGGAATGGACGCGAAGTGCGAGCGCCCCGAAGATAGGCGATTTGACCGGGACGTGATCGCTCACTTCAGCGAAAACCGAGTGCGTCTGGTCACCGCCTGCCTGATCATCGTCCGCGCCTATCTCGCGTCCGGCAAGCGTGTCCCTCTAAGCCCGATGGGTTCGTTTGAGGATTGGAGCGGCATCGTCCGCGCCGCCCTCGTGTGGGCAGGGGCGGCCGATCCGCTTGACGCAGCCAAGGCGCTTCGAACCGAGGACCCGGAGCGCGAGCGGGCCGTTACGGCGCTTCGCGCGCTGCGCGACGAGGGGACCTTCACCGCCGCCGGCATTGCCCGGCGTGTCGACGAGTGTACCAGCCTCGCCGATGCTCTGGCGGAACTCCTGACGAAACAGCGCCGGCTCGACGCTCGGGCCTTTGGCTGGTTTCTGCGCAAGTCGAAGAACAAGGTCATCGGCGGTATGACGCTGACCAAGCTTGAGGGCTTCGACGACGGCCATTGGCGGGTGCTCTGATGAGCAACTCTCGGGGCAAGAAATCCGGGTCATCCGGGTCATTCGGGTCATTTCCAGCTAACGCGGGAAAATTGTCAGAGCAAAATTCCCGCTCTTACGGTTATGCATCAGGCGTTGACGATGACAGTTTTGTAGAGCGGGCCAAAAATGGTCTGTCTGACCCGGATGACCCTGCACGTCGGCACATCATCGCCGAGGCAACCGGCCCGCTTTCCGCCTGGTCGCCGAACTCTCCGGGTTGGCGCAGGCTGGCAGGCTTTCTCGGAAGCGACCCCGAAGCACATGATGCGTGGTTCGCTCACGTCGAGCACATCCGCCTTCATGGCGGCGACCGTCCGTCCTTCCCCACGCCCCCGGCTACCGCGCCGCGCCGATCCGCCGCCGTCGTCGAAGCATTCGACCGCGCCGACCGCGACGCCGAGCGTCAACGCCTCTTGGCGGAGATGGGGCAGGCCTCGCCCGAGCGCCGCAGGCTGTTGGCGGAACAGGCCGGCACGCTTCATAGCGCCGCCGAGCGGCGATGGTTTCGTGGCCGCGCACTGCGTCGTCTTCATCGTGCCGCATACGCTGAGCTGACCGAGCGCGGGGCGGCGCAAGCGATCCTTGCTGACTTGAAGCGTCGAAGCGGAGCGCATGTCACGTCGACCGGAAGCAATGAGCGCGACCGCCTGTGTGACGAGATCATACTTGCCGGCTCTATTCCAAGTGATCGCACAATTCGCGAGTTTATTGCCCCTTGAGACGTGGGCGAAACCTGCGGTGATTTCGCCCACGGCACCCCGCATCATGGCTTCATCGAATTCAGCAAGAGATCAAATTCATGCAGCTCACCGTTGATAGGGCCCGTCTCCGCCGCATTCTCTCTGCCGGCGACGCGGCCATGGCAGCCACCGCGAATGCCAGCGAGCGCGTCAGGGAATGCCGTTTGGCACTCCGCGACGCCCGCGACGAACTGCACCGGCAGCGCGGTTGGGAAGGCCAGCCGCCCCACGCTCGGGCGTCGGCAGCCGTCGAACTCGCCGAACAGGCGCTTCGCGAGGCCGAGGCTGAGCACACCCGCCTCGCAGAGGAAGCCCGCCCTGCGAGCCAGCTTGCCCGACGCGTCTCCGACTACTGCGACGAGCGCGCCATCCGAATCTGAGGACCCGAACATGACCGCAAAATCTGCTCTTGCCGGACTGCTTGGCAGCCTCCGAAACGCCGCCGACCAGGGCGCGAAGGATCTCAACGCTCTGCGCAACCGCATCGCCGACTGCAAGCGCCGCGTCGCTGACGCCGAGCATGCGCCGCCGGATAGCAAGACCATCGAACGTCGAGCGCGAGAACTGGTCGAGGACACGATCACTACCGTCCGCTCGCGGGGCGGGCTGCTCGACGTTTTGACCTTGCCCGCTGAGCGCTACAGCGCGAACAGCGCGGCCGTTTCGGCTGAGCAGATCCGGTCGTTCGAGTTGGCGTGCCTGATGAACCGCGAAGCGGCCATCGCCTGCCTGGCCCGCGAGGCCATCGCCGCCGGTAGCGATAGCGGACTCGAGCCGCTCGACGATGCCAAGCGCTCGGGCATCATCGGGAAGATGACGGCGGAAGCCCGAGGGCTCGGCGCGCGCGAAGAACTCTTGATCCGGGAACTGGAAGCAGCCGGCCTCTCCGCTGCTCGTCGGGTCGATGCCGACATCGACATCATCCTTGCAGCCGACAGCGAGCTGCAGGCGCTGGCGGAAGCCTGAGCCATGAGATCGGTTCGGGCTTGTCGCGATGTTCCGAACCGACAGGCGAGGCCGCTGACCTCTGCGGCGGCCTCGCCGACCCCCTCAAAGCCGAGGCGGCGCCTGGAGGTGGCACCCTTCCGGGTCCTTTCCCCGGCGTACCCCCGGTTGCGGGTGTGCGCAGCCGCGTAACCTCCGCCGCGTCCAGCTCAAAATCTCGCTTAACGCTTAACTGGAATCCAGTTCATGTCTGAGCCCCACAATTTCATCACGAAGGCGCAGTTCAGCCGGCGGCTGCAAGTCTCAAAAGCCCGTGTTTCGCAAATGATCGGAATGGGTTGCCCGGTCACCGCCGAGGGCCTTATACCGTTTGGTGAGGCCTTGGCGTGGGTAGAGGCGAACGTTTCTCGCGTCGCTCGGAAGGGAGTTAAGCCCGGCGAGGCGAAACCGTCAGACGATGATGATCTACCGGCGCTGGTCGAAGCGCGCACGAGATTGATCCTCAACCAGGTTGAGCGAGGCAAGGTCGCACTCGCGAAGGAACAAGGGAGCCTTATCGACCGGGAGGCCGCTCGCCGCGCGATAGCTGGGTTCAGTCGTCAAATCCGAGATCAATGGCTGAATTTCAGCAACCGTTACGGGCAGCAGCTTGCGGCGGCCTGCGGCGGGGAGCCGCGAGCGCTCATGGCCGCACTCGACAAGGCCGTTCGCTTGCAGCTCGTCGAAATCGCACAGGCTCGCACTTCGCCGCCTGTCGACGCAAACGCCAGTGGTGCCAGACCATGACCGACCCCATCATTCTGCCTACGACGGCCGCCGTCGAGATGTTTGCGGTGCTCGCGGAGGCCATGCGCCCCGATCCCGCGTGGGCCGCTGATGTCGACCGGCGCTGCGCCGAACTGGCAGCCGAGCGCGCCGACCGCCTGCCGCCCAGCCCCGAGGTTCAGGCCGATGAAGATCCGCTCGAATAACGCTCGCCCTCCGCTCGGCCGCCTGCTCGCAGGGCGGCCCGAGCTAATCGCCCTGCTGGCCGCGACCCTCGCCGCCAGCGCTCCGCAGCCCGTCAAACAGGATCCCGACAATGGCCAGCCCCAAGAATCCGAAGAAGCCCGCCGCGAAGCGCGACGCCGCTCCTGATAGCTCCCACCTCACTGACGGCCACCCCATGGCGGAGGATCCTCGTGCCGCCGCCGTGAACCGTCAGATGCGCGTGCGCCGTGGCAAGGGTCCGGCCAGCCGCGAAGCGCGCCCGGCCGCCCCGTCACCTGCGAGCGCACCGGCTGTGCCGTCCCGCCCAGCGCCGGAAGCCGCTGACGATGGCAGCCAGGCCGCGATGCTCGCCGAGCGGAAATATCAGCTGGAAATGGACGCCATCGCGACTTTCGCCAGCAAACACGGCTTCGCCTTCGACAAGGCCAAGGCCATCGCTTCTCGCATGTCCGCTGATGCGGCTCGTGCGCAGGTGCAGGAAGCACGCGCGGCCGCCGACGAGGCGCTGCTGACCGTCGTGATGCCGAGTACCGCTAGCCAGCGCGAGTCGAGTGACCGTGAGGGGTGGGACAGGGCAATTCGCAGAGCTGCGGCATCTAGAGGCTTCGCCTCATGATCGCGGCTATCCGGCAATGGCTCGGCCAGGCTCGGCGCGTGCGCGAACTTGAGGCCGAAATAGTCCGCCTCAAGGCGACCGTCTCCACCGTGGCGGTGCAGGCCGAGAGAGATCGCGCCCTCGCCATTGTCGCGGCGTCGGCATTCGTTCAGAGCGTCGGCATGGTGTTGCCGGGCGATTCCGATGGAATCAACGCCGGCACGCCCGCGCATATCTTTCTCGCAAACGCGCGGCCCCGTCTCTGCGGGATCTTGAATGAGCCGCCGTCTATTCACTGACGCGGGAAAAAAGCGGCTGCGGTTCAAGATATCCTCAAAGCTGCTCTGTAGAATTACCGCATTCTCACGAGGCTATCGTCATGCTTGAACTGCGTCCGGAAGACACCCACATTTTCAAACTTCTGGCAAAGCCGCCGAGCGAGTGGGGGGAGCGCGAGTTGAGCGCCACCGACATCGCCAAGCTCGCGGTCGCTGTCCACAGTACTGCTTTGATCGCCGTCAAGACCGTGGCGCGCGCCGCCGGAGTCGATATTCCGATGCCGGCCGATGTGAACATGGTTTCGATCATAGACTTCGGGCAGATGACAGCCGATGAGGTCACCCTGCACCATTCCCCGCAGGCCGCTGTTATTCCCGAGGGCCACTGATCATGGTCGCGCGGACTGCCAGCGTAAAGGTTTCGCTGCTCGACGGCGTCTCCGGTCCGGCCCGGATCGTCGGCAACGCGCTGCGCGGCCTGCGCGGTGACATGAACTCGCTCAAGGGCGCTCGTCTTGGCATCGACAAGCAGATCGCCGCGCTCAAAGCCCGTGTTGACGAGGCGCGTGGCAGCCTGGTCCGGCTCGGCATTGCCGGCGTCGGCGCGGCATATGGGCTCAAGCGCGTCATGCAATCCGGCGTCGAGCTTCAAACCGTGATGATGGACATCCGGCAGGTTGCCGATCTCTCGGCCGATGCGACCAAATCACTCGGCGAGCGCATTCAGAAGTTGGGTCCGCAAGTCAACAAGTCGGCAGGCGAAGTCGCCAAAGCGATGTCGTTTCTGCTGGCGGCGGGCATGGAGTCCGGCGAGGCCGAGACGGTCCTGCCGGCTATCGGAAAGACGGCCACCGCATACCGGGCCGATATCGAAGATGTCGCAAAGGCAATCTACGCGGCCACATCGAACCTCAAGATCGCTGCTCGAGAAGCCGGCAAGGCGTTCGACATCATGGCGCAGGCCGGCAAGGAAGGTAACTTCGAACTACGGGACATGGCGACGTACTTCCCTCAGCTAACGGCATCGGCCGAGGCAATTGGGATCCGTGGCACGAAGGGAGTCGCTCGTCTCTCTGCCGCTTTGCAGATAGCCCGCAAGGGTGCCGGCGACGCGTCCAGCGCGGCGACGAACACCATGAATGCCATGCAGAAGCTGCTCAGCCCGGAGACGACGAAGAAATTCAAGAAGCTTGGTGTCGACATCCGCAAGGAATTCGCGAAGTCGCAGGCACGCGGTGACGATCCATTCGTCTTCCTCGCCGAGCAGACGAAGAAAGCGCTCAAAGGCGACCTGTCGAAGCTCGGCGACCTGTTCGAAGACTCGCAGGTGCAGCAGTTCCTGCGCCCGCTCATCGCTAATCTGGAAGACTACAAGCGCATCCGCGACAAGGCTGAGGGCGCATCCGGTGTGGTCGAACAGGACTACAAATTGCGGATGGAGACGTTTCAGGAGCGTCTAAACCGTCTGATGAACGCGCTCGACACCCTGGCGATCAAAATCACTGACGCGCTGACACCGTATCTCGGCGCGCTGGCGGACAAACTCGTGCCTATAGTCGAGGCGCTCGGCTCTTGGATCGGCGCCAACGAGAAACTCGCCGCTGCCGCGCTTGCCGCCGCTGCCTCGCTGATGGCGCTGGCGGGTCTGCGGTCCCTCCTGCGTCTCATGGCGTTCGGCGCTGGCCTGCTGAGCTTCAAGGGCGCGCGAGGCCTGTTGAACTATCTCGCGCCAAAGGGGCCGACGACACCCGCCGCCGCAGCCCCGAGCGGCGGCCCGAAAACGGTCCCGAACACGACTTCCCCCGGCGTGGTGGGCACGGCAAACAATCCCCGCCCCATGACGCCGGCAGAAATCGCGAAGGCCGCCGAGGGCACGGCGAAGGTGGCCGGGCCGGGGCTTGCCGCGAAGGCGTTCGGACGGCTCAAGGGTGGCATCGTCGGCGGCCTGGTCCAGTTCCTTGGCGAGATGGCCATTGACAAGGCGTTCGAAGCGCTGCCCAAGCCGACCATGCCCAAGGGTTATGACCCCGAGGCGGAAAAGAACCTCGGCGTCATCGGCCGCATCAAGCGCCTGCTGTCCGGCTACACCGAAGGGCCGAACACGAACGTCGAGCCGTCCAGCCCGGCGAAACCCGCGACGACTCCGCTCGACCCGGCCGATTTCGAGCGCGCGCGTCGCGCGCAGGACGACTATCGGCGCGACCCCGAGGCGGCGCGCGGCCGGGCGATGATGAAGCAGTCTGCTCCCGAGCTTGATGACGCATCGGCAAAACAGTCCGGCTTTGATGCCGGCGCTGCCGTGGGCGACAAGATGCGCGAGGGGCTCGAATCGAAGAAGCCCGAAATCCTCGGTGCGTTCGACGGCATTTTGGCTGCTCTCAAGGCGAAGGCGCAGGCCGCCGGCATTTCGGTCGACGTGGCCGCTCGGCTGTCCAGCCAAGCGCTGCGCGGCATTCATGCGGATGCGGGGATTTCGCCCTGATGCGTAGCCTGCAGGAAGAGGTTGCGTTCCTCAAACAGCGCATAGCTGCGGCGTTGGCCACCCAAGCTAGGCTGCGCCGAGAACTTATGCCGGGCGAGATAATTCATCCTCGGTCGGCGCTGGGGCTACCTCCCACGCAACGATATATCCTCGCGTGTTTGCTGCATCGGGGTCCGTGGGCAAGAGAATCGCTCGCAGATATTCTCACCCTCTATCGTGAGGAGGGGGGCGAGAGCGACGACCAGGTCAATAGTGCGAGGCACGTTGACGCCGCCATATGCCGAATCCGGGCCGCCGTTCGTCCCTACGGGCTGCAAATTCATACCCTCTATGGGCGCGGCTTCACCATCGTGCCGTCACAACGCCGGGCGTTCCGCGAACTGCTTGAGGCTGAGGCCGCTCAACTCGACGCGGAAGACGAGCGCCGCTCTCAGGCTAGTCGGGCGGCCGGGGCCGGCGCCGAACAGAGGGCGTGACCGTGGCGTGGGATTTGCTGGTCGCCGTCGTTTTGGCGTTCCTGCTCGCGGCTCCGCGCCCGCCGGGGTGAGGGATTCCTGAGGCGCAACTCCGTCCCCCGGCTAGCGCAGAGATCATGAAGCTGTTACCGATTGCGTAACGAGTATCTCGCTATTACCTAGTCGGTAACGGAACTTTGTGATGCAGGTGTCGTTCGCTTCGAAGCGGATGGAAAAGGACATGGCCACCTCTGCCGCCCTCAGCAAGCGGTACGGCGATCTGGCGAAGCGCATTCGCATGCGTCTCGATGTTCTTTTCCAGGCCGATTCCCTCGCTGATGTGCCGGTGGAGCCACCGCCGCGCCGGCACATGCTGTCGGGCGATCACGCCGGCTGCTTCGCCGTCGACCTGAGCGGCAATTGGCGACTCGTGTTCCGGCCAGACCATGACCCGCTGCCCTTGAAAGAGGACGGCGGGATCGACTTGCCGAAGGTGACGGCGATCCAAATCGTCGATGTCATCGACTACCATAAGAAATGACGCGGGAGACTCAGCCATGACCAGCGCCGAGACGATGACCGCATGGGCGCCCGATTGGGCGACACATCCGGGCGAACACCTTGCCGAAGTCCTCGAGTCCCGAGGATGGTCGCAGGCTGAATTCGCGCGCCTTGCGGGGATGACCCCAAAGCATGTCAGCACGATCATCAGCGGCGACAACCCTGTCACCGCCGAAACCGCCATTCGCCTTGAGCGTGTGACAGGGATGAAGGACTACATCTGGACGCGCCTGCAATCCGCGTGGGACCTGCATGAGGCTCGGCAGCGAGAGCGGGAAGCTCTTAAGGCTGCGGCCTCATGGTGCCGGGAATTCCCCGTCAAAGAACTCGTCGCGCGTGGCGCTCTCGAAGACGCCGGCAAGGATGTCGCACGTCAGTTCTCTGCCCTATTGGCGTTCCTCGGCATCGGTAGCCCGAACGCTTTCCCGTCGCTCATGAAGGGGCTAGCCGTTCAACATCGCCAGTCCAAGGCCCATGTCACATCTGATGCACACGTTGTCGCTTGGCTACTGCTCGGCGAGCGCCGCGCTAGGAAAATGGACTTGGCGCCATATTGCGCAGAGCGGTTTATCAGCGCAGTGCATGACATCCGAGGCCTCACGGTAAAGCAACCGTCCGAGTTCGAGCCTAAGATGATACGCCTTTGCAAAGAAGCTGGTGTTGCCCTGATTTTCGAGAAGCCAATCGCGAAGACTTGCCTATTCGGTTCGGCGCGCTGGCTCGACGAAGATCGTGCTGTCATCCAGATGTCCCTGCGGATGAAATCGAATGATCACTTCTGGTGGACGTTCTTCCACGAGGCGGCACACATCGTCCTGCATCGAGGCCGTACCTTCGTCGACGATCAAGGCGGCGAAGGCGACGGCGCCGAGGACGAGGCGGATAAGTGGGCGACGGACGTTCTTGTGGGGACGGATCGTTTCAATCGCTTCAAAGCGACGGTGCCGCGTTCGGCTGCAGAGGTGACACGTTTCGCGAACGATATCGGGATCCATGCCGGTATCGTCGTCGGCATGCTACAGCATGCCAAGGTCGTGCCTCATTCACATCTGAACGGTCTCAAAGCTCGGTTTGCATGGGCGGATGAGGTCGGCTGATGCCTAGCCCCTCGTCGCCAGCGCCTGCTGCCAGAACAGTTGCCCTTGCTCGACTCGGTCCTCCTCGAAATCGAGCAGTTCGACGTGGCGGCCATTGATCGCGAGCATGGCGCCCGCCGCCACGTCGCGCGCGACATCCGCAAGCAGGAAAAGCTGGTTGTAGGTAGGCATCGCGATCAGCACTTCGTCCATGTAGCTGTGCGCCATCACCCTGTCGCGCATCTGCCTCAGCTTGCGGACGGCTACTCGGCCTGCCGGATCCGCTCTGAGTTGGCTATAGGCTGCGAGCGCATCCGCAATCGCCCTTCTGCAGGCCGCTTCTTGGCTGTCCGCGAAGGACGGGATCTGCGGCGTCCATTGCCGGGCCTGCCGTGCCAATTCGGCTTGGCACCGCTTCTGCCGCAGTAGCCTCGCGATGAGCGGGATGGACGCGAGGTCGCGCTTGTTCGGGTGGCGGTTCTTCGATCCATGGTCATACAGACGCGCCAGCGACATGCCGAGGTTCAGCACGAGGGCTTGCGCGACCGCTTCATAGGTCAAAGGTCCAGGCCGCTCAGCATCGGGCGTCGCCACCACAATGGCGTTCGCCGTCTCAAGCGCAGCCTCGGCCGCGAGCGCAATCCGAATATCGCGCTCGATTGCCTTCACCATCCCGCCGAGCCTGCGGACGGCCTCGCCGCGCGTGATCGTGACGGGCTTCTTGCGCTTCCGCCTTTGGGGCCTCTGGAGTCGGCTTGTTGCTACTGCTTTCTGCTGAATGTGTCGTCCTCACTTCGTAGGCGCCAAATGCGCTTGCTAGCTACCCACACAACATTCCCGTCATCCGAATCTCTAAACTCTTTCAAGATGGCAGGGTGGATAGCGAGGTTGCCATTCCCATTTCGGTACACGAACGGATGCCCATAGCGGTCGGCGATATGCCAAGCCGCATTCTTCTGTGAGAGCTGACCCGCTTCTTCCACGCGGTCCAACATCCAGTCGGCGATATCTTCGATCTGACGCTTTTCCATGCCCCGCCCCGCTGAAAGGCAGCATGAGATCACAAAATTGTGGGAACGCGATTAAGGTTGCTCCTGGCTGTTATAGCCAACGTCACTAATCGCCCATTCCAGCCGGCCGGCGGCGGCCTCACACGCCTCAGCAAGCGCCCGGAGATGGCCCGCGACCCGGTTCAGCTCAGCCAGCACGTCGGCTGATGGCTCGGCCGTGCTGTCGATCATGGCCACATAGGTTCGAACCTGGTCCGGACGCATGCCCACGAGCGCGACCGCTTGACGGACGACGGGCAGGTTGTGGACTGCCCACTCTGCATCGCCATAGGGGAAGAGGGCCGGCTCGGGGACGAATGGTTCGTCTGTGCGGCCGATGCGCGGCGGGAGAGGCGTGACGTTGTCGCTCATGGCGGGATCGTCGCGGGTCACGCTGACGGTTTCAAGCGAGGGCTGAACTGTCGAAGGCGCGAATCCGTGTCGCGGAGCAGCGCTGTGCCCCCGGTGTGCCCCCGACGAATCTGGCTCAGGCGCTGCCCCTCGGGGGCAACATCGAAAACTCAACGATTTCAATGGGAAGGAATGGTGCCCAGGGGCGGAATCGAACCACCGACACTGCGATTTTCAGTCGCATGCTCTACCAACTGAGCTACCTGGGCTAACCGGGAGCGGCGCAGGGCCGTCCGTGTTGGTGGGGGCGATATAGAGGCAGGCGATCGGCCTGTCCAGTCACTTCAGCCGGCTTTCTTCAATGAGGCTCCGACGCGCTGCGAGCCTGTGGATGGGAATGCCCCGATCCAGCATCCTCCCTGCCGCGCCCGGCGCGCTTTACGAGGAAATCGCCGCTTGGCGGCACTCGCAGCGCAGGAGCACAGCAGCAAGGCGATCGATGGCTGCCAGCGCCGCATGCCGGCCCTGTTCCGATTCGGTGATCGCGGCATGGCCATAGAGCAGTTTGGCGAAGCCGATGACGTCGTTCATCACCTGGAACGAGGCCTCCTGCAGCTCGCGGGTTTCCCGCAAGACGTCATGCAGATGGGCGATATGGACTTCCGCGCACTCCTGAAGGGCCCTTGCGTTGAGAACGCCTGCCCTGAGTACCTGGGCACGCAGCGTTTCGATGTCGCGCGCCAGCAGGTCTTGCATCCAGTCAGCCATGGCTCCTCCGAGAATAAGGAGATTGCGCCGGTTAGCCAGGGTTCAGACTATCATCGATACAGGTCGGCAGCAGGGCGAAACCCGCCATTTGGTTAGCCGGTCCTTTCCGGTCGGCCCGGCGGGCGGAGTCGCGGGAACGGGACCGATCAGCCTTCCGAACCCTGGGCGATCGAGCCTTCGGCCGGACGGAAATGCTTGCCGTGGATGCGGCGGACAAACTCCTGCATCGGGGCGCTCGCGATGACGACCAGCGGCAGCGCCGTGACGGCGCGACCGAAGCTCTCCTTTGGTTACGATCGGGCATCGGCGGAAGCGCCAACGCCGCCGTTGCCGTACGCCCGCCGAATCACGGCGACGCGCCGCCCCCTCCGGGATCGCGCTGCGTGATGAGCCGGGCGCTGCGGTGGCCGCCGACATAGATCCAGAGCCAGTTGAGCGCGACGGCAAGCCGGTTGCGCAGCCCGATCAGGAAGAAGATGTGGGCGATGCCCCAGATCCACCAGGCCAGGCGCCCGCGCAACTTGACCCAGCCGAAATCGACGATGGCCGCGCGCTTGCCGATC
Source organism: Allobosea sp. (assembly GCA_039808685.1). Classification (GTDB taxonomy): domain Bacteria; phylum Pseudomonadota; class Alphaproteobacteria; order Rhizobiales; family Beijerinckiaceae; genus Allobosea. Next base: position 16,125 of record JBDHTM010000001.1, read on the forward strand.
GTCGCGAGATTGCCGGCGTTCCTGTAGGCGAAAGGCGGCGGGGCTGGCCCGCCCCGTAGCCGCGCCTTGATGAGGGCGGCGACATAGCGTCCCTGCTGCTTGGCCGCCGGCGCCACGCCCGACACCGGCTTGCCGCCCGCACCCGCCACGAAAGCCGTGTCCCCGATGACGAAGATGTCGGGCTCGCCAGGGGCCGAGAGATCGGGCTCCACGCGAACCCGCCCGGCCCGGTCGGCCGGAGCCTCCAGCCATTCCGCCGCCGGCGAAGCGGCGACGCCGGCAGCCCAGAGAATGGTCCGTGCCGGCAGAAAGGCGCCGCCGAGTTCGATGCCGTCCGCGCGGCAGTCGGAAACCGGCTGCCCCAGCCGGACCTCGACGCCCAGGCGATTCAGCGCCCGCTCGGCATAGGCCGAGAGGTCCTCGGTGAAGCCGGCGAGGATGCGCGGGCCGGCTTCGACCAGGATCACATGGGCGCTGCGCGTATCGAAATTGCGGAAATCGCCGCGCAGCGTGTCATGCGCGAGCTCCGCGATCGTGCCGGCGAGCTCGACGCCTGTCGGTCCCGCGCCGATGATCACGAAGGTCAGCCATTGCGCCTGCCGCTCCGGATCCGTTTCCCATTCCGCCTGCTCGAAGGCCGAGAGGATTCGCCGCCGGATGCGCGTCGCGTCCTCCAATGTCTTCACGCCCGGCGCATAGGGCTCCCATTCGTCATGGCCGAAATAGGCGTGGCGGGCGCCGGTCGCGAGGATCAGCGTGTCGAAGCCGATCGGCCGCTGGCCCTCCAGCAGCACCTGCTTATTGTTTCGATCGACGCCGGTGACCGTGCCGAGCAGCGTGGTGACGTTCTTGTGGCCGCGCAGCAGGAAGCGGATCGGCCAGGCGATCTCGGAGGTCGGCAGCGAGGCGGTCGCGACCTGGTAGAGCAGAGGCTGGAACAGGTGATGGTTGCGCTGGTCGATCATCGTGATCCTGACCGGCTCGCCGGCGAGGTTGCGCGCGGCTTCGAGCCCACCGAATCCGGCGCCGACGATGACGACGTGATGGTCCGCCGCGGCCGTCATGGGCTTGGCGGAGGGAGCGGGACGGCGGCCTCGGATGTAAGCATGCGGAAGGTGAAGCTCTCCTGCAGGTAGAGCTCGACCGTCGTCGCGTCGTGGCTGAGATAGCCGATCGCGATGTCCTGGCCGAGGTCGAGCTCGAAATCGCCACCGCGGGTGGTGACGAGGAAGCCGCCTTCGATCGCCGGCGCCCAGATCACCCCGCCATCGACGATGCGCTCGAGATGGTGGAAGATCGGATAGCCTTCCTCGATGCCGCCGCTCGCCGCCCGATAGGCCTCGCCGCCTAGCACCAGCACATAGGGGCCGTTGCAGCCGGCCAGCTTGAGATCGTTCAGCGCCTTGGCGACCGCGTCGGGATAAGCATCGAGAGCGGCCGGCAGAGGCACCACGGCGTTGCTGCTGCCCTGGCGGATGCCGGTGATCCCGGCCGCAGCGTAGCCTTCGAAAACGGCGCGGTCCTCGGCAAAGGCCAGCGTCCTCGCGGCATCCTTGACCGGCTGCCAGTCCGAGTCGTCCGCGCCGCGCTCGACATCGTCGATCGCCTCGCGCGTCAGCGTGAACGGCACGCGCAATTCGACCAGGGGCTGGGCTTCGCGCAGGAGCGAGCGGATGCCCGCGCCCGGCGCCTCGATCGGACGGGTATGGCCGGTGCCGGCGGCGGCATAGGCCGTACCCTTCGGGCCTGCGACATCGACGACGCGGCGCGCCGCGAGATAGCGCTTCAGCGTGCGCGACGCCTCCTCCTCGATCTCGGCCCAAGCGGCGTCCGAGATGGGAGCGAGCTCACGGTGCAGATTGTTCATGGCCTGCCTCTTCCTTCAGGGAGCCGATGCCGAGCGAGCCGTCGCCGGATGGTCTGGATGGAGATGCTGCCGCAGGCGGCTCAGCCGTTGCGGCGGCCGGTCCCGGCGCGGCCTTCTCCGCCGTCACCGCGTCCAGGAAGGTCGCGGTCGGCACGAAGAACAGCGAACCGGTGACCGCGCGGCTGAAATCGAGCAGCCGGTCGTAGTTGCCCGGCGGCGAGCCCACGAACATGTTCTCCAGCATGCGCTCGATCCGCCGCGGCGTGCGCGCGTAGCCGATGAAATAGGTGCCGGCCTCGCCCGTGCCCGCCTGGCCGAAAGGCATGTTGTCGCGGAGGATGTCGACCGGCTCGCCATCCTCGGTGATGCTGGTCAGGACATTGTGGGCATAGGGCTTCTTGATCGCATCTGGCTGCTCGATATCCGAGAGCTTGTGGCGGCCGATGATGTTCTCCTGCTCCTCGACCGGCACCCTGTCCCAGCTCGCGATGTCGTGCAGGTATTTCTGGACGATGACATAGCTGCCGCCGGCGAAACCTGCGTCCTCGTCGCCGATCAGGGTGGCCGCGACGGCGTCCGGCCCGCTTGGATTCTCGGTGCCGTCCACGAAGCCGATCAGGTCGCGATCGTCGAAATAGTTGAAGCCATGGACCTCGTCGACGGCCGTGACCGCGCCGTCGAGCCGGATCATGATCTGGCGGGCGAGCTCGAAGCACAGGTCCATCCGCTTGGTCGAGCGGATGTGGAAGAGAATATCGCCCGGCGTCGAGACGGCGTGATGCACGCCGCGTATCTCGCGGAACGGATGCAGTTCCTTCGGGCGTGGCCCATCGAAGAGCCGGTCCCAGGCCTGAGAGCCGATCCCCATCACACAAGACAGGTTGCCCTGGAGATCGCGGAAGCCGACCGCCCGCAGCAGCGAGGACAGGTCCGCGCACAGGCCGCGAACGGCGACCTCGGCTCCGCTACCCGGATTGATCGTCACGACCAGGAAGATCGCCGAGCGTGTCAGCGCCGCCACGACCGGTTGCGAGGTTATCAATGGCAGATCTGACGGCATGGACGATCCCGCTCGGCGGCCTCTTCGCCCCAGCTTGCACCGAGGCGAGCCTGGAACTCAATCCATGTCGCAGCGTCTCAGTCCTCGCGCTGCTGCGGCGCGCCCTCTTCCGCCTCGTCAATAGGCTCGCCGGGAATCACGTAGCTGCCCTTCAGCCAGCGGCCGAGGTCGATATCGGCGCAGCGCGGCGAGCAGAACGGCTTGAAGCGCGCGATCGCCGGCTTGCCGCAGATCGGGCAGGGTTTCGCGGCCGGCGGGGTCTTTTCGGTCTCAGTCATATTTGAGCGTAATGCCTCCATCGACAACGAGCTCGATGCCGGTGACGTAGCGCGCCTCGTCGCTGGCGAGGAAGAGCGCTGCATTGGCCACGTCCGAGGCCTCGCCCATATGCCCCATCGGAACCTGCGCGGCCCGCGCGGCCCACATCGCCTCGACATCGCCCTTGCCGTAGACCGCCGCCAGCCCGGCGGAATGCTCGACCATCGGCGTCTTCATCAGGCCGGGCAGGATCGCGTTCACGCGAATCTTCTGGGCTGCGAACTGCACCGCCGTCGTGCGGGTGAGCTGGTTGAGCGCAGCCTTGGTCGCGGAATAGCTGGCATAAGGGACGCCGGTGTGGCGGATCGAGGCGATCGACGAGATATTGATGATCGAGCCGCCCTCACCCGTCTCCTCGAACTGCCGCTGCATCACCGGGATGACGTGCTTCATCGCCAGGAAGGCGCCGGTGAGATTGACCCGGAAGACGCGCTCCCAGACCTCCTCCGCGAGATCGACGACGCTGCCGACCTCGGCGATGCCGACATTGTTGTCGAGGATGTCGATGCGGCCATAACGGCCGAGCGCATGGGCGACGAGCTCGGCGATCTCGGCCGCCTTCGTGACGTCAGCCTGCATGGCGAAGGCCTCGCCGCCCTCATTGCGGATGATGCCGGCGGTCTCCTCGGCCGCATCGCGGTTGATGTCGGCGCAGACGACCCTGGCGCCCTCGCGGGCGAAGATCGTCGCCGTCGCCTTGCCGTTGCCCCAGCCCGGCCCGATCGACCCCGCCCCGGCCACGATCGCGACCTTGCCGCTCAGACGTCCCGTCATCTCCGCCTCCCTCCCATCGGCGCGTTCCAGCGCATCGCGTTTCCCGGCCGCAAGATCAGCCGTGAACAGCGATGAGGCAACCCGCATCGAGATCGAATCAGGCTGCGTTCATCCAGCCGAGGCGGATCGGAAAGCCCTCACCGCCGAGAAGGTTCACCGTCTCATAGAGCGGCAGACCGACGACGCCGGTGTAGGAACCGACGAGCTTGACGACGAAGGAGCCGGCAATGCCCTGCACGGCATAGCCGCCGGCCTTGCCCCGCCATTCGCCCGAGGCGAGATAGGTCTCGATATCCTCGGTGGAAAGGCGCTTGAAGCGCAGGCGGGTCTCGACGATGCGGTCGCGGATCGCGCCCGACGGCGTCACCAGCGCGACGCCGGTATAGACGCGATGCGCACGGCCCGAGAGCAGGCGCAGGCAGGCCGCCGCCTCGTCGACGATCTCGGCCTTGGGCAGGATGCGCCGGCCGACGGCGACAACGGTGTCCGCTGCGAGGATATAACAGCCTTCGAGATCGGCGCGGGCCCTGGCGCCTTCGCGCGCGGCTTGCGCCTTCTCGCGCGCCAAGCGGCGAGCGAGATCGCGCGGGCGCTCGCCCTTGTGCGGGGTTTCGTCAAGATCGGCCGGTAGCAGCGCGTCCGGCTTGAGCCCGGCTTGCTCCAGCAGCGCGAGGCGGCGCGGAGAGGCCGAAGCGAGGACGAGCATCGGCCGCCAGCCGGGATGTTTGGGGGAGGAGAAAAGGCTCAACAGGCTGCTCGACAGGATTCCGGGGCCGGAGGGTTTACGGCGCTCCCCAAGCCTTAGAGCATTTCGGCAGGGCGATAAATCCACCCGCCTGCCTGAAGCGGTCCGTGACAGCCTCTAAGCGCAACCGGGCTGGCTGCCTGAAATCCGGGCGGGAGTGCTGGTATACCAGGCATTGCCAAGCCGGATTATTGGCGGCAGACTTCCATCCCCTCGGCGTCACGCCACCTGATTTCGTCGGCCTACCGGAGTCCCCGTTCATGCCTCAGCCGCGCAAATCGACGGGCTCCGCCCTTGCGACCGGGGCGGAAGCCCAGGTTCTCGCGGCGCGCCTGATGAACATGCATGCGGAAGCCAGCCTGACCATCGCCATGCGGCTGCCTCTGCTGATGAAAGGCGCCTTCGGCGACAGCCGCGGCCAGCGCGAGGCGGCCAAGGCCGTGCTCGAAAAGGTCTCGGCCGTGTTCGAAAGCAGCGTCGCTGCGACTCAGGCAACGACCGCCTTCTGGTGGGGGCTCGCGCTCAACCCGCCCGGACAGTTCGATCTGGCGATGGCAGCGGTCAGGGCCGCGGATAGCACGCTGGAACCTTTCGCACGACGCACCCGCGCCAATGCGGCGCGCCTCAGCGGCTATCGCCGCTAAGGCATCAATCGACGATCAGATCTGCTCGTCGACGACGGCTTCTGTCGCAGGAGCCGGTGCGGCAAGCGCATGCGCGCGCTCTAGCCTGCGGTAACGCGCGACGCTGACCGGAATCATCGCGAGATAGGCCAGCACGACGACCGTCAGCACCTCGAACGTGTAGGCGAAGAGCAGGCCAGCCACGATCACCACCGCCACGAAGATCGGCAGCACCTGGGTGCGCGGCACCCGCGTGCCGAGCGTCTTGCCGGCATAGCAGGGAATGCGCGAGATCGTCAGGAAGGCGATGAACAGGATGTAGATGCCGACGGGAAGCGCGCCGTATTCCTGCACGGGCACGCCGATGATGTGGAGATAGAGCGGCAGCATCGCGGTGATCGCGCCCGCAGGCGCGGGCATGCCGACGAAGAAATCCTTCTGCCAGTCCGGCCGGTCGGGATCATCGATCATCACGTTGAAGCGCGCGAGCCGGAGCGCCATGGCGCAGGCCAGCGTCAACACGATGATCCAGCCGAAAGATTTCAGGTCGTGCAGGACGAAGATCCACAGGACATAGCCGGTGGCGACGCCGAAATTGACGAAGTCGGAGAGCGAATCGAGCTCGGCGCCGAAGCGGGAGGTGCCCTTGAGCAGGCGCGCCAAGCGGCCGTCGACGCCGTCGAGCGCCGCCGCGATCAGGATGCAGATCGTCGCCGTCTCCAGCTTGCCCTCGACGACGAGGCGCATCGCGGTCAGGCCGAGGCAAAGCGCCAGCAGCGTGATGACGTTCGGCGCCAGCAGACGGAAGGGAATCGGCCTGAAGCGGGCGCGCTTCGATTCGGCGCGCTCGGGCTCGAAGGGGGGAAACAGGTCGCTCATGTCAGCGGGAATACGCGGTTTTGGGGGCGCAGGCTAGGCGCAGAAGCGCGTCATCCCGCACGCGCTGCGGCGCGAAGTGCCGCTGCGCAGATGCGGGATCGTCAGCAGGAGAAGGCGCTCTTCTCGGTGGCGCCTGGCAGGGAGCCCTTCCGGTGGGCGGTCCCGTGTCCGCGCAGCGGCACTTCGCGCCGCAGCGCGCACGGAAAGACACCGCCTTTCAGAAAGCGCCCTTCAGACGTTGCCGCTCAGATGTCGCGGAAGCTGCGCGCGACCGGCTCGTTGCCGGTCATGTCGGCGAGCACGGTCTCGCCGGCGATCGCGGTCTGGCCCTCGCCGACCAGCGGCACGACATGGGACGGCAGGTAGACGTCGACGCGCGAGCCGAAGCGGATCAGGCCGAAGCGCTCGCCGGTGCCAAGCACGTCGCCCTCCTTGACGAAGGGCACGATGCGGCGCGCGATCAGGCCGGCGATCTGGACGACGCCGACGATGCCGGATTGGGTCTCGATCGCCAGCGCGTTGCGCTCGTTGTCGTCGCTCGCCTTGTCGAGCTCGGCATTGAGGAAGAGGCCGGGCGTATAGGCGATCTTGGCGATGCGGCCGGGCACAGGCGCACGGTTCACATGGCAGTCGAAGACATTCATGAAGATCGAGATGCGCGTCATCGGCTCGGCCGGCAGCTCGAGCTCCGGCGGCGGCAGCGATTGCGCGATCTGGCTGATGCGGCCGTCGGCCGGGGAAATCACCAGCCCTTCGCGTTGCGGCGTGACCCGGACCGGATCGCGGAAGAAATAGCAGATCCAGATCGTGATGATCGCACCGATCCAGCCGAAGGGCGACCAGAGATTGGCGAGGACGACCGTCGCCACGAGGCCGATCGCGATGAAGACATAGCCTTCCTTGTGGATGGGCACGATCACCTTGCGGACGGAATCGACGAGGGACATGAGGCGGGTTCCGTTGGGCTGCCGGCGCCGGGCGCACGGGAAGAACATGGTCGCCGCCAGATACAGGCGGCGAGCGTTGCGCTGATTTAGGGGGTTCCGGCGCGAAGGGAAAGCCCCGGCGCAGGCCGGCGGGCGGCGCGCGATGTCGCGGCCGGCCCGGTCAGGCGGCGCGGTGCGGCACCTGGACGAAACGTACCGCCGCCTTCCAGGTCAGCAGGGCGAAGACGGCGAGGACGATGCCCTGGGCGATCGCGAAGGGCGGCTCGGACTGGGTCGGCGCCAGCGCCCGGAGGGCCGGCACCTTTCCGAAGAGCTGCGCGACCAGCACGAAGACCAGCAGGTAGAGGGACAGGACCGCCATGATCGCATAGATGCGGCGCCAGCCGCCCTCCAGCATCCGCCCGTAGAGCGCGAAGGCGGCGATCGCAACCAGCGCGATATGGATGGCGCCGACAATATGGGATGGCAGCACGCCGTTGACCGGGAAGCCGAAGCCGGTCGCGCTGGTGGCGAAGGCGGTGGAGAGGAAGACACCGGTCCAGCCCGGCCGCGTATGTCCATGCAACAGCCCGGCCGTCACAGGAAACCCGGCGATGATCGCGATCAGGCTCAGCCAGGTGTGGAAACCTACGAATGTCGTCGGATCGAACATGGCAGCCCCCCCAGCTTCACCCTGCCGGGGCAGCATGCAGGAAACGAACCGCTGTTGCGAGCGGTTTCGAACTGGCGAGGCGCGATAGTGCGACGGGCCGCAGCATGGAGAATCTCACGCCCAGACCAGCGTCATTCCGGACAAGCCGCGAAGCGGCGCCGATCCGGAAGCCATCGTAGAACTCCGTGCCCTATGATGGATTCCGGGTCTCCCTTCGGTCGCCCGGAATGACGAAGCTGAGTATGAAATGCCCCGGGTCAGGCCCGGGCATGACGGCCTTTGACCAGGCGGCTTACGCCAGTGTCACCCGGACGCTCGTCCCCTCGGCTTCCGTCGCACGCTGGAGCGTCGCCTTGGCCTCGTCGACCTCGCGCTGGCGGTTCCACATCGCGGCATAGACGCCATCGGCGGCGAGCAGATCGCGATGGTGGCCGCGCTCGACGATCTGGCCCTTGTCGAGCACGATGATCTCGTCGGCATTGACCACGGTCGAAAGCCGGTGAGCGATGACCAGCGTCGTGCGGCCTTCGCTGACCCGGTCGAGCGCGTCCTGGATCTCCTTCTCAGTGAAGGAATCGAGCGCCGAGGTCGCCTCGTCGAGGACGAGCACAGGCGGCCCCTTCAGGATGGTGCGGGCGATGGCGACGCGCTGCTTCTCGCCGCCGGAGAGCTTGAGGCCGCGCTCGCCGACGGAGGTGGCATAGCCTTCCGGCAGCAGGCGGATGAAGCGGTCGATCTGGGCGAGACGCGCCGCCTCCTCGACCTCTGCCATCGTCGCCTCGGGGCGGCCATAGCGGATGTTGTACTCGATGGTATCGTTGAACAGCACGGTATCCTGCGGGACCATGCCGATCGCGGCCCTGAGCGAGACCTGCTGGACATCGGCGATCGGCTGGCCGTCGATCAGGATGCGGCCCTTTTGCGGCTCGTAGAAGCGGAAGAGCAAGCGCGAGATCGTCGACTTGCCGGCGCCGGACGGGCCGACGATGGCGACCGTCTGGCCGGGAAGCACCTTGAACGAGACGCCGCGCAGGATCGGCCGCTCCGGCACATAGGCGAAATGCACGTCCTCGAAGGCGACCTCGCCGGCCGGAACCGCCAGCGGCTTCGCGCCGGGCTTGTCCTGGATCTCGGGATCGCGGCCGATCAGCGAGAACATCTGGGCGATGTCGAGCGTCGCCTGCTTGATCTCGCGATAGACGGTGCCCATGAAGTTCAAAGGCAGGTAGAGCTGGATCAGCATGGCGTTGATCAGGATGAGATCGCCGACCGTGTTGGTGCCGGCCTGGAAGCCGCGCACCGCCATCACCATCGACAAAGTCAGCCCCACCGCGAAGATCGCGGCCTGCCCGAAATTGAGCCAGGCGAGCGAGGTGTAGGACTTGATCGAGTTGCGCTCGTAGAGCGCCATCGAGCGGTCGTAGCGCGCGGTCTCGCGGGCCTCGGCGCCGAAATACTTCACCGTCTCGTAGTTCAGCAGCGAGTCGATCGCCTTGGCATTGGCGTCGGTGTCGGACTCGTTCATGGCGGAGCGGATGGCAATGCGCCATTCCGTCGCCTTGATGGTGTAGGTCATGTAGGCCGTGACCATCGCGACCAGCACGACGACATAGCGCCAGTCGAACAGATAGAGCAGCACGGCGATGATCAGCGCGACCTCGATGATCACCGGCACGAGCTGGTTGAGGCCGAGGCGCACCATCTCCTCGATGCCGTTGCGGCCGCGCTCCAGCACGCGCGTCAGGCCGCCCGTCTTGCGCTCCAGATGGAAGCGCAGCGAGAGATGGTGGAGATGGCCGAAAGTCTGGAGCGCGAGCGTGCGCACCGCATGCATGAAGACCGGCGCGAAGATGGCGTCGCGCATCTGGACGAAGGCCGCGGCGCCGACGCGCGCGAGGCCGTAAAGCACCGTCAGGGCCAGCGGTGCGCCGACCAGCCAGGGCAGCCATTTCTCCAGATTCGAATAGGTGCCGGCCAAAGCATCCGTCACCCATTTGAAGGTGAAGGGCACGCCCATCAGCACGAGCCGTCCGGCCAGCATCAGGGCGAAGGCCGCGACGACGCGGCTGCGCAGATCGGCCCGTTCCGCCGGCCAGAGATAGGGCCAGAGCGCGCGGAAAGTGGCGAAGAAACCTGATCCGGGCTGGATCACGGCAGAGCGTTGGAAACTCGACGCCGGGGACGGCGCTGACGGCGCGGGCATTTCAAACGATTCCAGTTGGCGCGTTCATATAGGCGCAATCGCGGGACGTTGCATGGACGATCTTGAGGAGAAGGCCGAAAATGCTGCGGCCACCGTGCCCTCAAATGGCCTTGCTCTCGCCGAAAGCGCGGGGTCTGATCCGCTCCGAGACGTTCGACGCCTGCCATCGGGGAAGGAAACACCATGAAGGCTCAACAGCTTGCCGCTACCGGGATCGGTCTCGCCACCGCGATCTTCCTCGTGCTGCCCGCCGCGGCACAGAATTCCCGGCCGCATCCGCAAATCACGATCACCAACCAGCGCACGGTGCCGCTAAGCAATTTCGCGATTGCCACGCCCGGCGACCAGCCACGCCTCGTCGCCAAGCTCGCCAAGCCGCTGGCGCCCGGCAAGAGCGTCGCGCTCAAGCTCAACAAGCCGCAGGGCTGCGCCTATACGGTGCAGGCGAAATTCGACGACGAAGCCGAGAGCGACGCCGACATGGACCTGTGCAAGGACCGGGTGATCCGGCTGACGGAGTGAGCGGATTTCCCTTCTCCCCTCGGGGGAGAAGGTGGCAGCGCGAAGCGCTGACGGATGAGGGAAATGCAGCGCAGACGGCCCTCATCCGTCTGCTTCGCAGAAACTTTCTCCCCCGAGGGGAGAAGGAAGGCGGGCTTCACGCCGTCGCGCCGGCCTTGACCAGCTTGTAGGTGATCGAGTCGACCAGCGCCTGGAACGAGGCGTCGATGATGTTGGCGCTGACGCCGACCGTGGTCCAGCGTTCGCCGGTCTCGTCGCCGGACTCGATCAGCACGCGCGTCACGGCGTCGGTGCCGCCCTGGAAGATGCGGACCTTGTAGTCGACGAGGCGCAAGCCCCCGATCAGCGATTGGTAGCGGCCGAGATCCTTGCGGAGCGCGATGTCGAGGGCGTTAACCGGGCCGGCATCGCCTTCCGCCGCCGAGATCAGCACCTCGTCGCCGACCTTCACCTTCACGATCGCCTCGGAAAAGGTGACGAGCTCGCCGAGCGCATTATGACGGCGCTCGACATTCACGGCGAAGCGCTCGACGGTGAAGTAATCCGGGACCTCGCCGAGAATGCGCTTCACCAGCAGGAAGAAGGAAGCATCGGCGCCCTCGAAGGCATAGCCCTGCGCCTCCTTGTCCTTGACCTCCTGCAACACGCGGTTGAGGCGCGGGTCGTCGCGGCCGAGCGTGACGCCGATGCGCTCCAGCTCGGCGACGAGGTTCGACTTGCCGCCCTGGTCGGAGATGAGGACCTTGCGGGTGTTGCCGGTCGCCTCCGGCGCGACATGCTCGTAGGTGCGCGGGTCCTTGAGCACGGCCGAGGCGTGGATGCCCGCCTTGGTGGCGAAGGCCGAAGCGCCGACGAAGGGCGCATGCCGGTTCGGCGCGCGATTCAGCATCTCGTCGAGCGCCCGCGAGACATGGGTCAATTCGCCGAGCTGGTCTTCGCTGACGCCGAGTTCGAAGCGGTTGCGATAGCGCTCCTTCAGCTTGAGCGCGCCGATCAGCGTGACGAGATTGGCATTGCCGCAGCGCTCGCCAAGCCCGTTGAGCGTACCCTGGATCTGGCGGGCGCCGGCCTCGACCGCTGCCAGCGAATTGGCGACGGCGCAGCCGCAATCGTCATGGGCGTGGATACCGAGATTGTCGCCGGGCACGGTCTTGGCGACCTCGCGCACGATCGCGCCGACCTCGTCCGGCAGCGTGCCGCCATTGGTATCGCAGAGCACGACCCAGCGGGCGCCGGCCTCATAGGCCGTGCGGGCACAGGCGAGCGCATAGTCGGAATTGGCCTTGTAGCCATCGAAGAAATGCTCGCAGTCGAGCATCACCTCGCGGCCGGCGGCCTTGGCCGCCTCGACGCTCTCGCGGATGCCGGCGAGGTTCTCCTCCAGCGAGATCTCGAGCGCAACATGGACATGGTAGTCCCAGCTCTTGGCGACGAAGACGATGGCATCGGTCTTGGCCTCAAGCAACGCGGCGATGCCGGGATCGTTGGCGGCCGAGCGCCCTGCCCGCTTGGTCATGCCGAATGCGGCGAATTTCGCATATTTCGTCGCCTTCTCCGCGAAGAAGGCGGTATCGAGCGGGTTGGCGCCGGGATAGCCGCCCTCGACATAGTCGACACCGAGACGGTCGAGGAGCGCCGCGACCGCGCGCTTGTCGTCGAGCGAGAAATCGACGCCGGTGGTCTGGGCGCCGTCGCGCAGCGTCGTATCGAAGAGATGGACGCGGGCGGCGCTCATCGCTCGCGCCTCAGCTTGAAGCGGACGACGCGCGGCACGACCATGGCCAGCATGACGAGCTTGATGGCGAAGGAGAGCGAGCCCGCCGGGCGGATCTTCGGGCTCATCGCTTCACCTCCCAGGTCGTCGTCGGCTCGCCGGTGGCGGGGTCCTTGCCGTCCTTGAGGGCGATGCCCATCGCGGCGAGCTCATCGCGCAGGCGATCGGACTCGGCGAAGTTCTTCGCGCGGCGGGCATTGAGACGGGCGGCAATCAGGCGTTCGACCTCGGGCGCGACGGAGGCAGGCGCCGCCACCTCCGGTAGAACGATACCCAGCAGGTCGAGACCGGCCAGCAGTGCCGGCAGATCACCCGCCTTGCGCAGGGCATGCAGCTCCGCCAGCACGCGGGCGGTGTTGAGATCGTCCGCCAGCGCGTCGAGCAGCTCGGCCGAAGGCTTGGAGGCCACCGCGTCTTGCGCCGCTTCCGCCCAGTCCTGCAGCGTCTTCTCAGCCTCCTCCAGCGCCTTCACCGTCCAGTCGATCGGCTGGCGGTAATGCGTCTTGAGCATCGCGAGACGCAGCACCTCGCCCGGCCATTTGCGGCCGCCGAAGACATCCGTCTGCCGCAGTTCGTTGATGGTGACGAAGTTGCCGAGGCTCTTCGACATCTTCTCGCCTTCGACCTGCAGGAAGCCGTTATGCATCCAGATATTGGCCATGAGCGGCTGCCCCTCCGCCCCGCCGAAGGCGCAGCAGGATTGCGTGATCTCGTTCTCGTGGTGCGGGAAAACGAGATCGATGCCGCCGCCATGGATGTCGAAGACGTTCTTCATGGGATCGTCGCAGGCGAGCCCGCCGCCGAAGGGCGTCAGCAGCTTCGCCATCGACATGGCCGAGCACTCGATATGCCAGCCGGGGCGGCCGGGCGTGGCGATGCCGGCCGGCGACGGCCAGCCCGGATCGATGCCCTCGCGGCTCGGCTTCCACAGCACGAAATCCATCGCGTCGCGCTTATAGGGCGCGACGTCGACGCGGGCGCCGGCCAGCATCTCGTCGAGCGAGCGGCGGGCGAGCGTGCCGTATTTCGGTGCCTTGGCGAGATGGGCGACGGCCGGAACGTGGAAGAGCACATGCTCCTCGGCGACATAAGCGACGCCACGCGCGATCAGGCGCTCGATGATCGCCTTCATCTCCTCGATATGCTCGGTAGCGCGCGGCTCCGTCGTGGGGCGCAAAGTGCCGAGCGCATCGATGTCCGCATGGAACTGGGCTGTCGTCGTCTCGGTGACCTTGACGATCGCCTCGTTCAGCGGCAGCCCGGGATAGTCACGCACCGCACGGGCGTTGATCTTGTCGTCGACGTCGGTGAGGTTGCGGGCATAGGTGACGTGATCCGCGCCGTAGATATGGCGCAGGAGCCGATAGAGCACGTCGAAGACGATGACCGGGCGGGCATTGCCGATATGGGCGTAGTCGTAGACCGTCGGGCCGCAGACATACATGCGCACATTCGACGGATCGATGGGCGCGAAGTCCTGCTTCGTCCGCGTCAGCGTGTTGTAGAGCCTCAGGGTCGGCGACATCGGGGCTAAATCCTGGAACGAACGAAACGGCGAAATACGAAAGGCGACCTGGCCGCTGGCCGGGGGCGCTTTTGTCGGTTCGTTTTTCAGGACGAGGACGTGAGCAGCCGGCCAGCGAAAGCTAGCGGCAAATAATGCAAGTGCTGTTGATGGCGGCTCGCGTCATGGTGGGACCTGATTGCCTTTAGCCGAGCTTTCCGTCAAGAGGGCGCCCGTTGCTGCATTGCAGCATTGCCTTGAGGTTGCCGCGGTTCATTCAAATTTAACCGACCGGAACCATCCTCCCGATTCGCGGGTTCTGCGCCCGCAACCCATCAGGAATCAGAATTCATGCGCCGCGCCGTGGCCTTCGTCGGATTGCTCGGGATCGTTGCCGCCGGCATCTCGCTGTCGATCATGCCGACCAGCCATACCGCGGCGGCCGCGAACGAGCCGCGCACCTTCCTGATCCCGGCCAGCGACGGCTACGGCGTCGCCGACTGCATCTCCACCAAGGCCGAATGCGGCAAGATCGTCGCCAATGCCTGGTGCGAGTCCCAGGGCTTCGGCAAGGCGGTCGCCTTCGGCGTCGCCACCCGCGAGGACTTCACCGGCTCTGTCACCAAGCCGAGCCCGGCGCAGGCGGCCGAGCAGCCACTCAGTATCACCTGCAGCGAGTGATCCTTTTCGGCCTTACCGAATCCAGTCCGAACATTTCGGCGGTTCGCCCGACGCGCCCCAAGGCATGATCGGCACGGTCGAGGTCGAGTTCTGCGGCGAACCATCGATCAGCTTGTCGGTATAGACGAGATAGACCAGCACGTTGCGCTTGGCATCGCAACCGCGCACGATCTGCATCTTCTTCCAGACCAGCGAACGGCGCTCGCGGAAGACGACATCGCCTTGGTCCGCCTTCTCCTTGAACTTGATCGGGCCGATCTGGCGGCAGGCGAGCGAGACCTCGGAGACCTCCTCGGCCACGCCGAACATGCCGGAGACGCCGCCCTTCTCAGGCACGGTGTAATGGCAGGCAACGCCCTCCACGACGGGATCGTCGACGCCGTAGACGGCGAGCTTGTCGTTCGGCGTCAGCATCTTCCAGACGGTGGATTTGCGGAAGATCAGATCTTCCTGCGCCGAGGCCGGCGACAGCATCATTCCCGAGAGGGTGAGGGCCAGCGCGGCCAGGACCCAACGACGAAGCAGCATTCCCATTCTCCCGGCGCGTTCCAGCTTGGCGCCCGGCAGGATATGGGATGCCGAGCGACGGCGCACCAGAGTTCTGCGCCGCACCATGTCGATCTGCGGAGAACGCTCGGCCATCTGGTCGAGATCGCAAGCCAGCCCATAGCTCGCGGTCCCCGGATAGCGCGACCTCAACCCGCCAGCGGCTTGAACGCCAGATAGGCGGCGACGAGCGCGCCGATAACGCCGTGCGCGAACAGGACGAGCTTGAGCCGCGTCATCGTGCTGGCGAAGGCGACATTGCCGCTGTCGACCTGCGGATAGCGATCGAGCATGCGCGCCAGAGCGAAATTCTCCGCGACGTCGCAGAGACCGCCGAGGAGCCAGCCCCCGCCGCAGAGCGCCGCCACCCACCAGGGCTGGCCGCGCATGGCGAGCCCGGCGATGATCAGAGCGCCGACGATCGCGTAGGTGAAGGCGCAGGCGACATCGGCCGGCAGGACCCGGTTGCGGTAGCGGGCGCGGGTATCCTCGCCGTAGATCGCAAACAGCTTCTCGACATCGGCGACGCTATAGCCGTCCCAGTCGCCCTCCAGCATGCGCGGCACGCCCTGCCGGTTCGACCAGAGGCCGACCAGCCAGAACAGCACCACGACCAGCACCGGCCCCCAGACGAAGAAGGCCAGCGGGATGGCGGTCGAATAGAACGGCACGGTCTCGGTCATGGCGTCTCGGCTCTCGCGTCTGGCATCGGCGCTGCGGGCGTGGAGGTTATCCGGCCGCCGGGCTGCCGCCAAGACGGGGCAGCCGGGAGGTCAATCAGCCGTGCGGCAGGATGTCCTGCTCGATCGCGCCGAAGATCGAATGCCCGGCGGCATCCTTCATCTCGATGCGGACCGTGTCGCCGAAGCGCAGGAACGGCGTCTTCGGCTCGCCACCCCGGATCGTCTCGACCATGCGCTGCTCGGCGATGCAGGCATAGCCCTGCCCGCCTTCCGCCACCGGCCGGCCCGGCCCACCATCGGCATCGCGATTCGAGACCGTTCCGGCGCCGATGATGGTGCCCGCAGAGAGACGGCGCGTCGCGGCGGCGTGGGCAATCAGCGTGCCGAAATCGAAGGTCATGTCGGTGCCGGCATCGGGCTTGCCAAACAGCGCGCCGTTGACCAGCGCCAGCAGCGGCAGATGCAGGCGCCCGTCGCGCCAGGCGCTGCCCAATTCGTCCGGCGTCACCGCGACCGGCGAATAGGCCGAGGCCGGCTTCGATTGAACGAATCCAAAGCCTTTCGCCAATTCGCTGGGAATCCGATTCCGCAAGCTCACGTCGTTCACGAGCATGACCAAGCGGATCGCGCCAAGGGCCTCCTCGCGGGAGGCACCCATCGGGACGTCGCCGGTCACGACCGCGATCTCGGCCTCGAAATCGATGCCGTCCTCTTCGCTGCGGGCCTGCACGGCCTGACGGGGCCCGAGCGAGGCGTCGCTGCCGCCCTGATACATCAGCGGGTCGGTCCAGAAGCTCTCCGGCATGGTGGCGCCGCGCGCCTTCCGGACGAGATCGACATGGTTCACATAGGCCGAGCCGTCGAGCCACTGATAGGCGCGCGGCAGCGGCGCGGCGCAGTCATGCTCGTGGAAACGGAAGGACGGAACCGAGCCGTGCTCGAGCCCCTCGGCGAGATCGGCGAGGCGCGGGGCGTGGCGCTCCCAGTCGTCAAGCGCCGCCTGCAAGGTCGGCACGACCGGAAAGGCATCGGTGGCACGGGTGAGATCACGCGAGACGACGACGAGGCGGCCATCACGGCCATGCGCGAGCGAGGCAAGTTTCATGTCTTTTCATTCCTTCCCGGACGCGCCAATAAAGGCATAACAAGCCTTCGGGAGGAAACCATATGGAACGTCGCAGCTTTTTGAAATCCGGGGCCCTCGCGGCCGCCGCGACGACGGTCGCGATGCCGGCGGTCGCGCAGTCCCAGCCCGAGGTGAAATGGCGGCTGACGTCGAGCTTCCCGAAGTCGCTCGACACGATCTACGGCACGGCGCAGCAATTCTCGAAATACGTCTCCGAGGCGACCGACGGCAAGTTCGAGATCCAGGTCTTCGCGCCCGGCGAGATCGTGCCCGGCCTGCAGGCGCTCGACGCGGTCTCGTCCGGCACCGTCGAATGCGCGCATTCGCCGACCTATTTCTACATCGGCAAGGACCCGACGCTGGGGCTCGGCACCGGCATCCCCTTCGGCCTCAACGCCCGCCAGCAGCATAGCTGGTGGTATTTCGGCGGCGGCGAGCAGATCGTGAACGGCGTGCTCGACCGCTTCAACGCCTACTCGATCCCTTGCGGCAATTCGGGCTGCCAGATGGGCGGCTTCTTCCGCAACGAACTCAAGGGCGTCGACGACCTCAAGGGCCTGAAGTTCCGCATCGGCGGCATGGGAGGCTCCGTGCTCGCCAAGCTCGGCGTGGTGCCGACCCAGATCGCGCCGGGCGATGTCTACCCGGCCCTGGAACGCGGCTCCATCGACGCGGCCGAGTTCGTCGGCCCCTATGACGACGAGAAGCTCGGCTTCATCCGCGTCGCGAAATACTACTACTACCCCGGCTGGTGGGAGGGCGGCGCCATGCTGCACCTGATCATCGGCAAGGAGGCCTGGGCCAAGCTGCCGAAGCACTATCAGGCGATCGTGCAGAACGCCTGCGAGGCGGCCAATAACTGGATGCTGGCGAAATACGATTTCGTGAACCCGGGCGGCCTGCGCCGTCTCGTGGCGCAGGGCGCGCAATTGCGCGGCTTCCCGCTGCCCGTGATGGAAGCGGCGCTCAAGGCTGCCGAGGAATATTACGCCGAGACCAGCGCGAAGAGCCCGGACTTCAAGAAGGGCTACGATTCGATGGTCGCCTTCCGCGGCGAAAACCTGCTCTGGTGGCAGATCGCAGAACTCTCCTACGACTCGTTCATGAACCGGCTGAAGGCGCGCTGAGGCGCCGGGTCTTCATCATGACGAAGAAAATAGCCGCCGAGGCGGAAGACCAGGCGCTCCATCTGGAGCGCTTCCTGCCCTATCGCCTCAATGTCGTCGGCACGCTCGGAGGCAGGGCGCTCGGGCGCATCTATGGCGAGCGCTTCGGCATCGGCATCCCGGAATGGCGGGTGGTGGCGCAGCTCGGCGAGTTCGGCAAGCTGACCTCGCGCGACATCGGCGAGCTCGCCCAGATGCACAAGACCAAGGTCTCGCGCGCCGTCGGCGAGCTGGAGAAGCGCGGCCTCGTCTCGCGCGCCGAGAACCGGCAGGATCGGCGCGAATCCTTCGTCGCGCTGACGCCGGCGGGCAAGCGCATCTACGACCAGATCGTGCCGCTGGCTCTCGGCTTCGAGGCACGCTGGATCGAGGGCATCGCGCCCGACGAGCTCAAGGTGTTCGAGCGCGTGCTCTCGACGCTCACCGAACGTGGCCGCCATCTGGCTGGGAACTATCGCGAGGAAGACGGGGCCTGAGCGCCTTCCCGGCGTGGTCGCCATGCTGGGCTTGACCCGAGCATCTTATGACGCAGAGGCTCCAGCGCCTTCTTCTGCAGGAGATTCTCGGGTCTGCGCTACGCTTCGCCCGAGAATGACGGGCACGGCTTAGAAATACCGCGCGAGGTTGCGCCGGATGCGCTGCGCCGGATCCTCGCCCTTCGGGGGATAGGCGAAGGCCGCCCCGGTGATCGCCTCATAGGCCCGGACATAGACCGCGGAGGTCTGGTCGATCAGCTCCTGCGGGATCGGCGGCAGATCCTGCGTATAGGGATCGCAGCGCGCCACCACCCAGTTGCGCACGAAATCCTTGTCGAACGACTCGGGCTTGCCGCCGGAGGCGAAGCGTTCCGGATAGCTTTCGGCGAACCAGTAGCGGCTCGAATCCGGCGTATGGATCTCATCGGCCAGCACGATGCGGCCGTCGGAGTCCGTACCGAATTCGTATTTGGTGTCGGCGAGAATCAGGCCGCGCTCGGCCGCAAGCTTCTGGCCGCGGGCGAAGAGCGCGAGCGCATAGGCCGAGACCTCGTCCCATTGCTTCTGCGTCAAAAGCCCCTCCCTGACGATCTGCGCGGCCGAGAGCGGCTCGTCATGGCCGCCGTCGAAGGCCTTGCTGGTCGGGGTGATGATCGCCTGCGGCAGCGCCTCGTTGTCGCGCAGCCCGTCCGGCAACGTCAGGCCGTACATCTCGCGCCGGCCCTGCTTGTATAGGGTCAGGATCGAGGTGCCGGTCGTGCCGGCGAGATAGCCGCGCACCACCATCTCGACAGGCAGGATTTCCAACCGCTGGCCGACGACGACGTTCGGATCGGGATATTCCAGCACATGGTTGGGGCAGATGTCGGCGGTCTGCTCGAACCAGTAGCGCGCGGTCTGCGTCAGCACCTGGCCCTTCAAGGGAATCGAGGCGATCGCCCGGTCGAAGGCGGAAAGCCGGTCCGTCGAAATCAGGATGCGGCGACCATCGGGCAGGTCGTAATTCTCGCGGACCTTGCCGCGATAGTAGTTCGGCAGCTCCGGGATGACGGCTTCGTGAAGAGGCAGATAGACGGACATGGGCGGGGCTTGCCTCATTGGCGCTGCACGGAAGGCCGGCGCGGGCGGGCCGCTGCCGCAGGTCTTCTAACCAAAGCGGAAGTTTTCCACCACAGGGACGGTGCATGCGTCCCCGGATTGCTGCGCCCTCCCGAATATGGCATGCGAGGCCCTCGCGATGGAGCGTCCCCGCGGCCTATCAGGCGAGGCTCCGCTCCATAGTTCCGTCGTGTTTGGCGGGTGTTCTCTGGCCGGCCCTGTTGGCCGAACTTCCCGGACGGAGCCGGCACACCGGCTCGACTATGGATGACGTGACCCGACCTGCGATGATGCTGCGATTGTCCCGACGCTTCGGCATGGCCCTTGTGATGCTGGCCGCCCTCGGCGGTACCGCCGTGGCGCAGTCGGCGTCCTGCAACGCCTGGCGGGCCGAGCTTGAGAGCCTGCAGGGCCGCAGCGGCAGCGATCCGCGCGCGGCACAGGCCGCGCAACGCGTCGGCGCCCAACTCGCCCAATTGAGCAACCAATATCGCTCGATGGGCTGCGATCGCGGCTTCAGTTTCTTCGACTCGCCGCCGCCGCAGTGCAACTTCATCCGCCAGCAGCTCGGCCAGTTGCAGAGCCAGTACGGCCAGTTGCAGCGCCAGGCCGAGGGCGGCGGCATAGAGCAGCGCCGCGCCCAGCTCGCCGCGGCGATCAACAATAACTGCCGGGCGCAGCCGCGCGGCTTCTTCGACACGATCTTCGGACGCGACCCTGCTCCCGGCGAGATCGATTCGACCCTGCCCGAGCTCGATCCCGAGCAGCCCACCGAACCGGCGAAACCGCGGCTGGGCGGGCCGCAGACCGTCTGCGTGCGGACCTGCGACGGCTTCTTCTTCCCGCTCTCGAACAATGCCGGCAATGGCGACGAGATGTGCCAGGCACTCTGCCCGGGCACCGAAACGCGCGCTTACGGCATGAGCGCCGGCGGCGACATCCAGAACGCAGCCTCTCGCTCGACCGGACAGCCCTATTCCTCGCTGGCCAATGCCGGGAAATACACCCGCAGCTTCGACGCCGCCTGCAGCTGCCGCGGCCAGGGGCAGAGCTGGTCGGCAGCCCTCAAGGATGCCGAATACCTGCTCGACAAGCGCAAGGGCGACGTCATCCTCAGCGAACAGCGCGCAGCCGAGCTGTCGCGCCCGAAGATCGATCCCAAGCGCAAGAGCGCGACGCCCCAGCCGACGGCGGCGGCGCCCGTTCCGGCCGTGCCCGACGAGAAGCCGATGCCATCGGAGGATTCGCCCACGGCGGGCACCGAGTCGGCCGGCGTCGGCCCCGATACCGTCGGCGAGAAGGTGCTCGACAAGAAGGATGGGCTGAAGAGCGAATCGCGCAGCACATCCGGCGAACGCCGGACCGTGCGGATCGTCGCCCCCAATCTGGCGCCGAATCTGAGCCCGCAGATCGTCAGGCCTTGAGCGCGAAAAGTTCCATGCCGGCGTTGCATGGAAGGCGATAGGGCAGCAGCAGGATCACTGCTGGACGCATGGCCGGAAACGCCGCATAAGGAAGCTTTCCAAGCCGCCTCCGGGAGGCCGCCGGACCCGGCCCACGGCTCCTTCGCGCCGCGTGCCCGCTTCTGACGCTCCCCAGCTCAGAAGGCCGCCATGTCCGAGACGACTGCGACACATCCCACCCATCCGATCGAGTTCGACGATGCCAAGCGCCGCCTCAAGGCGATCTTCATGGGCTCCGTCGGCAATCTCGTCGAGTGGTACGATTTCTATGCCTACACCGCCTTCGCGCTCTATTTCGCGCCCCATTTCTTTCCCTCCAACGATCCGGTGGTGCAGCAGCTCAATGCCGCGACGCTGTTCGCGGCCGGCTTCATCGTGCGCCCGCTCGGCGGCTGGCTCTTCGGCCATCTGGCGGATCGCTACGGGCGGCGGCTCTCGCTGACCGTCTCCGTATTGATGATGTGCTTCGGCTCGTTGATCATCGCGGTGACGCCGACCTATGCCTCGATCGGCTTCGCCGCGCCGGCCCTGCTCGCGGTGGCGCGCATCATCGAGGGCCTGAGTCTCGGCGGCGAATACGGGGCGAGCGCCACCTACCTCACGGAGGTCGCCGACCCCGAGCATCGCGGCTTCTATTCCAGCTTCCAATACGTCACGCTGATCGGCGGGCAGCTGACCGCGATCCTCGTGCTGCTGCTGCTCCAGAACGTGTTCCTGACCCACGAGCAGCTCGTCGCCTGGGGCTGGCGCATTCCCTTCGTCATCGGCGCGGCGCTGGCGATCACCGCCATGATCATGCGCCGGCACATGCACGAGACGGAATCCTTCGAGGCCGCGAAGCAGAGCGGTCTGAAGCGCGAGAGCTCGCTCAAGGGCCTGCTGAAATATCCGCGCGAGGTCGCGATCGTGGTCGGGCTCACCGCCGGCGGCACCGCCGCCTTCTACACCTTCACGACCTATATGCAGACCTTCGTGAAGCAGACGGTTGGCCTGTCCGACATCGTGACGACCTATGTCATCGCCGGCTCGCTGATCTTCGCCTCGATCCTGCAGCCGATCTACGGGCTGATCTCCGACAAGATCGGCCGCAAGCCGATGCTGGTCTTCTTCGGCGTCGCCGGCACGCTGCTCACCGTACCGATCCTGACCACGCTGGCCGGCACCAAATCCCCGTGGGTCGCCTTCCTGCTGATCTCGGGCGCCTGGGTCTTCGTCGCCGGCTACACCTCGATCAACGCGGTGGTGAAGGCCGAGCTTTTCCCGACCTCCATCCGCGCGACCGGCGTCGCGGTGCCCTATGCGCTGACGGTGTCGATCTTCGGCGGCACGGCGCCGGCCATCGCCCTGTTCTTCAAGCAGCAGGGCCACGAGCAATGGTTCTACTACTATCTCTCCGCAGTGATCTTCGTTTCGCTGCTGGTCTACACGACCATGCGCGACACCAAGCACGCTTCGGCGATGAACCGGCACGAGTGAGGGGCGATCATCCAAAGCCCTGTCATTCCGGGGCAGGCCGTTAGGCCTGAACCCGGGATGACAGGCGGCGAGCGCGATCAGGCGCTTTCGCCGGCGAGCCGCTTCAGCGCCTTCTCCCGGCCGATCAGCGGCAGCAGTGCCGCCAGTTCCGGCCCGTGATCGAGCCCGGTCAGTGCCTGGCGCAGCGGCATGAACAATGCCTTGCCCCTGGCGCCCGTCGCAGCCGCAACGGCCTGCGTCCAGCTCTTCCAGGTCGTCGGATCGAAGGGTTCAGCCGGCAGCAAGTCAGCGGCGGTGGCGGCAAAGCCCGGATCGGCGATCACGGGCGCAATCGGCCCCTGCACGACCCGCCACCACTGCGCCGCCTCGTCCAGCTTCGCGAGATTGCCGCGCACCGCTTGCCAGAACGCCTCGTCGGCCGTGACGTCCAAAGCCGCCAGGCGATCGGCGACCGCAGCCAGCGGCAACTGATGCAGCGTGCGGGCACTCAGCGTCTCCAGCTCGTGCTCGTCGAACTTGGCCGGCGCACGCGAGACATGGGCGAGCTCGACGAGGCCGGCGAGTTCGTCGAGGCTCGCGACCGGACGCACCGCATCGGAGGTGCCGACCAGCGTCGCCAGCGCAGCCACGGCCAAGGCCTCGACACCGGTCTCGCGCAGGCCACGCAAGGAGAGATGGCCGAGGCGCTTGGAGAGCCCCTCGCCGCTCGCCGTGGTCAGCAGGTTGTGATGCCCGAAGACCGGCAGGCTCGCACCGAGCGCCTCGAAGATCTGGGCCTGGACCGCCGTGTTGGTGACATGGTCCTCGCCGCGGATGACATGGGTCACGCCGGTCTCGATATCGTCGACCACCGAGGGCAGCGTATAGAGATAGCTGCCGTCCTCGCGCACCAGCACCGGGTCCGAGAGCGAGGCGCAATCGACATGGGAGGCGCCGCGCACCAGATCGTCCCAGACAACCTCGCGCGGCTCCAGCAGGAAGCGCCAATGCGGCTTGCGCCCTTCCGCCTCGAAGGCAGCCTTCTGCTCGGCCGTGAGCTTCAGCGCGGCGCGGTCATAGATCGGCGGCAGGCCGCGGGCGAGCTGGCGCTTGCGGCGACGGTCGAGCTCGTCGGCCGTCTCGTAGCAGGCATAGAGCCGCCCTGCCCCGCGCAAGCGGTCGGCAGCGGCGTCATAGATCGCGAGCCGCTGCGACTGCCTAATCACCTGATCGGGCAGGATGCCGAGCCAGCCTAGATCCTCGGCGATGGCGTCGGCATATTCCACCTTCGAGCGGGCGATGTCGGTATCGTCATAACGCAACAGGAAGCGGCCGTGATGCCGGCGGGCGAACAGCCAGTTGAACAACGCCGGGCGGGCGTTGCCGATATGGAGATAGCCGGTGGGCGACGGCGCGAAGCGAACCAGAGGCGAGGTCATGGCCGGCTTATGGCGCGTTTGCGGGCGGGCGACAATCCGGCGCCTCGGTGGAATCCGCATCGTTAACCCCGCATTAGGGTTACCAAGGCATGAATTGACTCCAGAGCAGGGTGAAACGGGTGGAACCGAACCGCTGCTCGGGGAGATCAGGATGCGCATCCGTTCCATCGCGCTCATGCTTGGGTCCACCGCCCTCGCCACCAGCCTTCTTGCCGCATCGACCCTTGCGGCGGACTATCCTGTCCTGCGCGGTTCGCAGATCGAGGACGCACCGCCCGCCCCGAGCCGCTTCACCTGGGACGGCTTCTATTTCGGCGGCGGCGCCGGCGTGTCCGACACCCAGTTCACGCCCGGCAACGGACTTCAGGACACCGCGCGCTTCGCCTATCGCAACACCAATCTCGGCGCGCAGGTCGACATGGGGGGCTTTGTCAACAACCTCCCGGCAAAGCGTGACAGCGGCGCAACCTATTTCGGCTTCGCTGGCTATAACTGGGCGTTCGGCGACGCGGTGCTCGGCTTCGAAGCCGACTACACCCGCTCCGGACAGAGCTACGGCATCGCCGATTATATCGCGCGGCGCACGACGACCTCGGATGGCGCCCTCAACAGCTGGTCCATGACCACCAATCAGGGCGCGAAGCTGCTGGATTACGCAACGGCCCGGCTGCGCCTGGGCTGGGCCTACGGCAACTTCATGCCCTACGCTACCATCGGCGGCGCGGTCGGACGCTTCAACACGAACTCCACGGTCACCGCCACCTGGCATGTGACGCGGACGAACCCCGTCACCGGCGGCATCGAGGATTTCGATGCCAACGGCTACCCCCTCACCGTCGGTGCGTCCAAGAAGAACGTCTACGGCTTCGGCTTGACGGTGGGCGGTGGCTTCGACTGGGCACTGACGGACAACTTGTTCCTGCGCGGCGAATACCAGCTGATCCGCTTCGCGGATGTCGAAGGCACGACGACGACGGTCAACACCGCGCGCGCCGCTCTCGGCGTCAAGTTCTGACGCAGCCTGCCATCGCTTGAAACGAAAAGGCCGGGGCGAAAGCCCCGGCCTTTCCTGTTCATGGACTGGCGAAGCGGCTTACTCGGCCGCCTCGACCTCGGGCCGCGCCCGGCCGGCGCGCTGGCGCTTGACCAGCTCGGCGACGATGAAGGCGAGCTCCAGCGCCTGCTCCGCGTTGAGGCGCGGATCGCAGAAGGTGTGGTAGCGGTCGTTGAGATCCGCATCCGTCATGCCGCGCGCGCCGCCGGTGCATTCGGTGACGTTCTTGCCGGTCATCTCCAGATGCAGGCCGCCGGCATGCGTGCCCTCGGCCTGGTGGACGGCGAAGAAGTTCTTCACCTCACCTAGGATCAGGTCGAAAGGCCGCGTCTTGTAGCCGCTCGCGGCCTTGACCGTGTTGCCGTGCATCGGATCGCAGGACCAGACGACGTTGCGGCCTTCCCGCTTCGTCGCCCGCACCAGTGCCGGCAGGTGATCGAAGACCTTGTCGGCGCCGAAGCGTGCGATCAGCGTCAGGCGGCCGGCCTGGTTCTGCGGATCGAGCACGTCGATCAGCTTGAGCAGGCCGTCGACCGTGGTCGAAGGACCGCATTTCAGGCCGATCGGGTTGCGAATGCCGCGGAAGAACTCGACATGGGCATGGTCGATCTGGCGCGTGCGATCACCGATCCAGAGCATGTGGCCGGAGGTGTCGTACCACTCGCCGGTCGTCGAATCCGTCCGCGTCATCGCCTGCTCGTAGCCGAGCAGCAGCGCCTCGTGGCTGGTGTAGAAGTCGGTCGTGCGCATCTCCGGATGGGTCTCCGGATCGATGCCGATGGCGCGCATGAACTCCAGCGCCTCGGTGATACGCTCGGCCACCTCCTGGTAGCGATGCGACTGCGGTGAATCCTTGACGAAGCCGAGCATCCAGCGATGCGCGTTGTCGAGATTGGCGTAGCCGCCGGTCGCGAAGGCGCGGATCAGGTTCAGCGTCGCCGCCGACTGGCGATAACCCTCGAGCTGGCGGCGCGGATCGGGGATGCGCGCCTCGGCCGTGAACTCGTTGTCGTTGACGATGTCGCCCTTGTAGCTCGGCAGCTCGACACCATCGATCGTCTCGGTCGGGGCCGAACGCGGCTTGGCGAACTGGCCGGCGATACGGCCGACCTTCACCACCGGCGAACCGCCGGCGAAGGTCAGGACGACCGCCATCTGCAGGAACAGACGGAAGAAGTCGCGGATATTGTCGGCCGAATGCTCGGCGAAGCTCTCGGCGCAGTCGCCCCCCTGCAGCAGGAAGGCCTCGCCGGCGGCGACCTTGCTCAACGCCCGCTTGAGCTTGCGCGCCTCGCCTGCAAAAACGAGCGGCGGAAAGCCGGCGAGCTGCTGCTCGACCGCCTTCAAGGCTGCCTGGTCCGGATATTCCGGAATCTGCTGGGCGGGCTTGGCCCTCCAACTCTCTGGCGTCCACCGCTCGGACATGGGACTACGTGCTCCTGACTGTGAGATCGCGCATCGTTAACCTCTTGGTAGCGCGAAGGGGCGGCTATACACCGATGGTGGCGGAATGGCCACCATCAGAGGGAGGTCGCCGCCGCAGCCCTCCCTCCAATATCTCAAGATCGTTCGAAAAGCCGTTTTTCTGCAATAGGATGGCGGCAATTTCCGCCCTATCGCGGTAACGGCCTGCCATCCTGATTCAAGCGCTTCAGAAGGCGTTTCAATGCCATCGCTCAGCCCGCCCGCGGCGTGCGCATCGTCACCAGTTCCTCGGCCGCGCTCGGGTGCAGCGCCACGGTGCGGTCGAAATCGGCCTTGGTCGCGCCCATCGTCACGGCGATCCCGACCGCCTGGACGATCTCGCCGGCATCATGGCCGAGAATGTGAACGCCGAGCACCTTGTCCGATTGCGCATCGACGACGAGCTTCATGTAGATGCGCTCCTGCCGGCCGGAGATCGTCGCCTTCATCGGGCGGAAGCCGGATTCGAAGACGGTGACCTTGTGCCCTGCCGCCACGGCCTGCTCCTCCGACAGGCCGACGGTGCCGACCTCCGGCGTCGTGAAGACGGCCGAGGCGATGGTGGCGTGGTCGACCGTCCAGATCCGGCTGCCGAAGGTACTGTCGGCGAAGGCGTGGCCCTCCCGGATCGCGACCGGCGTCAGGTTGACCCGGTTGGTCACGTCGCCGACCGCATGGATCGAAGGCACGCTGCTCGCCGAGGCGGCATCGACCTTGATCTCGCCCAGCGAGCCCATCTCGACGCCCACCTGTTCCAGGCCGAGCCCGCGCGTGTTCGGCCGGCGGCCGGTGGCGACGAGCACGACATCGGCGTCGATCGGATCGCCCTTGGCGCAATGGGCGCGGCGGGTGCCGTCGGCCAGTTCCTCGATCCGCTCGATGGTGCAGCCGAGCCGCAAGGTGATGCCGGCATAGGCAAGCGCGTCGCGCAGCCGGGTGCGGATATCCTCGTCGAAGCCGCGCAGGATGTTGTCGCCCCGGTGCAACACGGTCACCGCGACGCCGAGCCGGGCGAAGAGGCTGGCGAATTCCAGCGCAATATAGCCGCCGCCGACCACGAGCAACCGCTTCGGCAGGGTCGGCAGGTTGAAGACCTCGTTGGAGGAGATGCCGAGCTCGCCACCGGGGATCGGCGGATCGAAGGAGGGCCAGCCGCCGGTCGCGACGAGGATATGGCGGGCACGGACGACCTCTCCGCTCTTCACCAGCCGGACCTGATGCGGACCTTCGACGACGGCGCGCTCCTCGCGGATCTGGACCTTCGCGCCCTCCAGCCCCTTGCGGTAGAGCCCGGAGAGGCGCGTGACCTCGTTCGCGACGGCATCGCGCAGCGTCGGCCAATCGAAGACGGGGGCCTGAGGCAGCGTCCAGCCGAAGCCGGCGGCATCCTCGAAATCCTCGGCGAAGCGGCTGGCATAGACGAAGAGCTTCTTGGGCACGCAGCCGCGGATCACGCAGGTGCCGCCGATGCGATCCTCCTCCGCGATCATAACGCGGGCACCGTGGCCGGCGGCGATGCGCGCCGCGCGCGTACCGCCCGAACCTGCCCCGATGACGAAGAGATCGACGTCGAACTCAGCCATGATACCCCCTAACAGCCTTACAGCCGTCCGGATCGGAGGACGACAAGCCGCAGAACACCCGAATGATCGCCTGCGCGGGCGCGGCGACCCATCACTCCCTCCCGGCGCGAGCAAGGTCCCGCGCCGGCTGCATTCAACCTCCACAAGCGCGCGGGCCGGGCAAGCGTCAACAGAACCCGACCGGCGCCGCGCGGCAGGCCGAGCGCGAGCAATTGGCGGTGCGGCGCCGAAACTTCAAGCGCCATGAGATGCCCCATCGGCATGGCCGACATGCCGAAGCCCGGTTGCCCGGCTTGCGGAAACGGTTCGCACGGAGGCCTGCGGGAGTCTTGCGGCTCGCCGCTCGGGGCCGAGGCGCTCTGTCGGGGAGTGGCCGAAAGCACTTCCGGAACATTCGATCGAGTCGTAGAACCAAAGACATAGAAGATGCGGCGAAAGCAGCCCGCCGCCGAAAATTGTTGACATATGATTATGCATTCGCGCGCAATTGACGATCGGCGCGGCAAGGTGCCACAGGCGAAGCCGTCTCAAGAAAACCGCGGATCAAGCCCGCATGCGGAGGAATTCATGCTGACATCCATCCTGAAGCGCACGGCCCTGACGGCGGTCGCACTAGCCGCTCTCTCCACGGCTGCTTTCGCCCAGGTCAATGAACTCAAGATCATGGCTCCCGCAGCGCCGGGCGGCGGCTGGGACGGCACGGCCCGCTCGATGCAGCAGGCGCTGACCGCATCCGGCATCGTCAAGAGCGTTCAGGTCAACAATGTGACGGGCGCGGGCGGCACGATCGGCCTCGCGCAGCTGATCGGCGCCAAGGGCGACGGCAACCAGCTGATGGTCAACGGCTTCGTCATGGTCGGCGCCATCCTGCTCAACAAGTCCCCGGTCAACCTGACCCAGATCACGCCGATCGCGCGCCTGACCGCCGAGGCCGAGGTCATCGTCGTCCCGACGGAATCGCCGCTGAAGAGCGCCAAGGACCTGGCCGAGCGCCTCAAGGCCGATCCGGCCAAGGTGACCTGGGCCGGCGGCTCGGCCGGCGGCACGGACCATATTCTCGCCGCGCTGTTCGCGCAGGCCGTCGGCGCCGATGCCAAGAAGATCAACTACATCCCGTTCTCGGGGGGTGGCGAGGCTCTCGCGGCCATGCTCGGCGGCCGCGTCACGGCCGGCGTCTCCGGCTATGGCGAGTTCGAGGGCCAGATCAAGGCCGGCAAGCTGCGCGTGCTCGCCGTGTCCTCGTCCAAGCGCCTCGAGAACGCGCCGGATGCGCCGACGCTGAAGGAGCAGGGCATCGATCTCGAGCTCCTGAACTGGCGCTCGGTCGTCGCCCCTCCCGGCCTCTCGGCGGAGCAGACCAAGGCGCTCACCGACACGGTCGAGAAGATGGTCAAGACGAAGGAATGGCAGGAAATCCTCAAAGCCCGCGGCTGGGACGACTCCTTTCTCGCCGGCGCCGCCTTCGACACCTTCCTGAAGGCCGAGATCGAGCGCGTCTCCAAGGTGATGACCGAGGTCGGTCTGGTGAAGTAAGCAGGCCGCGGCGCCACAAACGACAGGGGCCGGGAAACCGGCCCCTTTTCCAACGGCCAAAGCGCCCAGAAGACGCCGGCCATGACTGCGGGAACGCCCATGACCAACGACACGCGCACGCAAGGTGCCAACAAGCCCGCCCTGCTCGTCGGGGTCCTGCTGCTGATCGTCGCCACGCTTGTCGGCTATGACGCCTCGCAGCAGAGCATCACCTCGACCTATGGCGTCGGCCCGACCGCCATGCCCTATGTCGTGGCAGCCGGCCTCGTCATCCTGGGTCTCTCGCATTTCGTGGTCGCCTTCCGTGAAGGCCTGCCGCAGCCGGAGAAGGCCGACAGCAAGGCGCTGCTCTGGATCGCCGGGGGGCTGGTCTTCCTGATCGCCTGCATCGGACTCGGCGGCGGCTTCATCCTCGCCATCACCGTGGTCTTCGCCTGCACCGCGCGCGGGATGGGCCGGCAGGCTCTTCTGGTCGATGCCGCGATCGGCTTCGTGCTCGGCCTCGTCATCTTCCTCGTCTTCGCCAAGGTCCTGACGCTGATCCTGCCGTCGGGTCCGCTCGAGCGCCTGTTCCTCTGAGGAGAGCCCGATCATGGATACCCTGCTCTCCCTGCTCCACGGCTTCGGCGTCGCCTTCGAGCCTTCCAAGCTGCTGTTCTGCCTGATCGGCGTGTTCCTCGGCACGGCCGTCGGCGTGCTGCCCGGCATCGGCCCGGCGCTCACCGTCGCGCTCCTGCTGCCGGTAACGTTCAAGCTCGATCCGGCGGGATCGCTGATCATGTTCGCCGGCATCTACTATGGCGGCATGTATGGCGGTTCGACCACCGCGATCCTGCTTAATGCCCCCGGCGAAAGCGCCTCGCTGGCAACGGCGCTCGAAGGCTCGAAGATGGCCAAGGCCGGCCGCGGCGGCCCGGCTCTCGCCACCTCGGCGATCGGCTCCTTCGTCGCCGGCCTGATCGCGACGATCGGGCTTGCCTTCCTGGCCCCGCTCCTGGTCGAGCTCGCGGTGAAGTTCGGCCCCTGGGACTATTTCGCGCTGATGATCGTCGCCTTCGTCACGGTCTCCGCGACCTTCGGCGACTCGCCGCTGCGCGGCCTGACCAGCCTGTTCGTCGGCATCACGCTCGGCCTGATCGGCATCGACAAGCTGACCGGCCAGGCACGCCTGACCTTCGGCGTGCCGGAACTGCTCAATGGCGTCGAGGTCACGACGCTCGCGGTCGGCCTGTTCGCGGTCGGCGAGGCCTTCTACGTCGCCTCCAAGCGCGCTCACGATCCCGACGAGATCATCCCGATCAAGGGCTCGCTGTGGATGACCAAGCAGGACTGGAAGCGCTCCTGGGCACCCTGGCTCCGCGGCACCGCCTTCGGCTTCCCGATCGGCGCCCTGCCGGCCGGCGGCGCCGAGGTGCCGACCTTCCTGAGCTATTCGACCGAGCGCAAGCTCTGCAAATATCCGGAGGAGTTCGGCAAGGGCGCGATCGAGGGCGTCGCCGGCCCCGAGGCCGCCAACAACGCCTCGGCCGCCGGCACGCTCGTGCCGCTGCTGACGCTCGGCCTGCCCACCTCTGCAACAGCTGCGATCATGCTCGCCGGCTTCCAGCAATACGGGCTCAATCCCGGCCCGCTGCTTTTCGCCGAGAAGCCGGACCTGGTCTGGGGCCTGATCGCCTCGCTCTTCATCGCCAACGTCATGCTGGTGATCCTGAACCTGCCGCTGATCGGGCTCTGGGTGCGGCTGCTGGCGATCCCGCAGCCCTGGCTCTATGCCGGCATCCTCGTCTTCGCGACGATGGGCACGCTCGCCGTCAACGGCTCGCCGGCCGAGCTCGCCATGCTCTTCGCCTTCGGCTTCCTCGGCTACCTGATGCGCCGCTACGACTATCCGGTCGCGCCCATGGTGGTCGGCCTGATCCTCGGGCCGATGGCGGAGCAGCAGTTGCGTCGCGCCCTGCAGATCAGCCTGGGCGACCCGATGATCCTGCTGGAGAATCCGATCTCGGCCACCCTGCTCGGCATCGCCTTCATCGCGCTGGTGGCGCCCTTCGTGATGAAGGGACTGAACAAGTTCAAGGCTTCCGAGGACTGACGAGACCGAGCCGGATGAGGCTCTCGCCCGTGGCGACGAGAGCCTCCTTCGCCGGGCGCGGCTGCCAGCCGAGCATCGCCTGCGCCTTCGCGCTCGTCGCGGTCTTGCTGCGGCCGAGTTCCGGCGTCGCCGCCTGACGGGCCGCGGCGCTGAAGCGCGCGGCGAAGCGCACCAACCAATCCGGTAGCACCCGGGTCGAAACCCGCTCCGCGCTTGCGCCGAGGCCGTCCTTCAGCGCCTGCGCAATCGCCTGCATCGTCATGAAATCGCCAGCCGTGGCCAGGAAGCGCTCGCCGGCCGCCGCGGCGTCGGTCATCGCGCGCAGATGCAGATCGGCGACGTCGCGCACGTCGACGACGCCGAACATCAGCCGCGGAACCGCCCAGAGGCGTCCGTCCAGCATGGTCTTGACCAGAAGGATCGAGGCCGAGAGATCAGGTCCCAGCAGCGGCCCGAAAATGCCGACGGGGTTGACGACGGCAAGCTCCAGCCCCTGTCCCTCGCCATCGACGAACTCCCAGGCTGCCAGCTCCGCCAGCGTCTTGGACTTCGGATAGGCGGCAAGCCCGGGCGCCAACGGATTGGTCCAGTCGCGCTCGTCATAGGGGCGCTTCACCGCCCGGCCGTAGCCGATCGCGGCAAAGGAAGAGGTCAGGACGACACGCTTCACCCCGGCGCGGTGCGCGGCGCGCAGGACCCGCAACGTGCCTTCACGCGCCGGGCGGATCAGTTCATCCTCGTCCTTCGGCGCGGTAGCAGCCAGCGGCGAGGCCACATGCAGGACGTAAGCGCAGCCCAAGGCCGCCCCGTCCCAGCCCTCGTCGCGCATCAGGTCGGCGACAGCGACCTGCAACCCACCGCCCGCATCGGTTCCTGCTGCCCGCAGCGCGTCCCGGAGCGGCGCCTCCCGCGCGGGTGCCCGCAGGGTCGTGCGGACATGGTAGCCCGCCTTGAGCAGCCCGAGGATGCAATGCCCCGCCAGGAAGCCGGAGCCTCCGGTGACGAGGACGAGATCGCGGGTCATGTCGCCGGCTCCGGACTTCGCGGTTCAACCATCACTCCCATGATCCCTCTAGAGTGCGGTTCGGTCCGATGCCAGCGGAGGGCCACAACAAAAAGGCCGGCGAATGCTCGCCGGCCTTTTTCATGATCGCGAAGCGCGAGCGTCTCGGCTCAGAGCGTGTGGCCGCGCTTGCTCATCTCCTGCGAGAAACGGTCGAACAGGTACTGGCTGGTCTGGACGGTCCAGGGCGCCAGGAGGTTCACGATGTCGTCCATCGCCTCGCGCCGCAGGGTGCTGTAGCGTTGGCCGACAGGCGACTTGAAGAAAGTGGCGACCTCCTTGAGGTCCGCCTCGGTCATCTTGCGGGCGAAGACCTCGGAGGCGGTCCGGGTCATCTCGTCGGCACGCTTGTCGACTTCCGGCTTCAGGGCCGCGATGACGGCATCGGCATCCTTCTTCATCTCCGGCCGCGTCGCGAGGATGCCCTGCACGTTGCGCTCGAACTCGTTGTAAATGTTCGAGAAGCCCTGCGTGACGCCGCTCAGCTCCAGGACCTCGCGCGCGGCCTGGACATGGCTCGGCGTCAGCGCCGGTGCCTGGGCGAAGGCCGGAGCTGCGCAGAGGAGCGCCAGACCGACAGCGGCCCGAACGAGAGTGCGACGGATCATGCGTTGAAACCCCTTCATCAGCGAACCCTCGCCGGAGCGCGCGATTGCGCTGCCAGCAACGATGGCCCGGTCATTGTGGCGCGTTCCTTAGCGTGGATTGCGCCGGAATGGAATCATTCGATCCGGCCGAGCAGCTTGAGGCCGTCGGCCCCGGCCAGGATGGCGCCGGAGGCCAGCCCGATGAACAGGCCATGCTCGACGACGCCCGGCACGATGTTCAGCGCCTGTGCCAGCAATTCGGGGCGCTCGATCGTGCCGAGATGCGCATCGAGGATGTAGTGGCCGCCATCGGTGACGAGCGTCGTGCCGTCCGGCCGCCGGCGCAGCACGAGCTCGCCGGCTGCACCGGAGGCGGTGATCGCCGCGGCCACGGCCCGGCGCGTCGCTTCAAGCCCGAAGGGCACGACCTCGATCGGCAGCGGGAAACGGCCCAGCGTCTGCACGAGCTTGCCGTCATCGGCGATAACGATCATGCGGGCGGAAGCCGCCGCGACGATCTTCTCGCGCAGTAGCGCCGCGCCCCCGCCCTTGATCAGGCGCAGCTGCGGATCGACCTCGTCGGCGCCGTCGACGGTGAGATCGAGCTCCGGTGTCTGGTCGAGCGTCGACATCGGGATGCCCAGCGAAACCGCCTGGGCCTGCGTCGCCTCGGAGGTCGAAACGCAGAGGATATCGAAGCCGGCAGCGACTTTAGCGCCAAGCAGGTCGACGAAATGCTTCGCCGTCGAGCCGGTGCCGAGGCCAAGCCGCATGCCCGGCTGCACGAGCTCCAGCGCGCGGGCGGCAGCCTGCTTCTTCAGATCGTCGGCATTCATGATGGTTCGTCCGGCTCAGGTTGTGGAAAACGCCCGCCGTCCCATCCCAGCGGCCGCTGCGGACGACGGCGCTCTCCTGCCCCGACAAGGGGGACGAGTCCAGCGCGCGAAAGGCGCGGGACGTCATTTCGTCTGGGGCGTGCACACCGTCTTGTCGTCGAAGACGTAGCAGATGCTCATCTCGCCGGTGCGGATGTTCACGCGGAAGATGCCGCCCTCCTTCTCATGGCGAGAGGGCATCAGACCGTAATCGCTGGGCGCCTGGGGGCCGGCCCCCTCGCCCGCAGGAAAGCAGACCGTCAGGCCGACGCCACCTTCCTTGAGCTGGAACTGGCAGGCGCCGACCTCACCGGTCGCCTTGTCGATCCGATAGACGCGATTGAGATCGGTCTGCGGCGCAGGCGCGAATTCGAACGGGCCGGCCCAGGCCGGCACCGCCCCCACGAGCGCACATCCCGCGCCCAGCGCGGCGCCGATGAGTCCCGCCCGCTTTTCCATCATTTTCCACATGACAATCTTCCCTGCCGCCAGCCGCGCGACGAATCGCGGCTAGGATACCATTCCCCGGGGCAAATTTGGGGAGGTACCGCCGCAGGACTTGCCAGCCCGGCCATGAAGACCTCTAACCGAATCTCGCCTTAACCGAATCACCCCGAAGGTTCCGACCATGAGTCTGCCCCCCATCGTCGTCTTCGATCTCGACGGAACGCTCGCCGAGACCGCGCCGGACATCATGCGGGTCCTCAACCTGATCCTGGTGCGCGAAGGGCTTGCCGCGCTGCCGCTGGAGCGGGCACGCGAACTCGTCGGCGCGGGCGTGCGCGTCCTGATCGAGCGCGGTTTCAAGGTCTCCGGCCAGCCGCTCGATCCGGCGACGCTGGAACGGCTCTTCGAGGAATTCATGGAAATCTACGCGCAGGACACGGCGGGGAGCAGCCATCTCTTCGACGGCGTGCTCGGCGCACTCGATGCCCTGGCGGGCGAAGGCTATGCGCTTGCGGTCTGCACCAACAAGCCGACCCGGCACACGAAGCTGATGCTCGACCATTTCGGCATCGCCGGCCGCTTCGCGGCGGTCGCCGGGCGCGACAGCTTCCCCTATTTCAAGCCGGATCCGCGCCATCTCACCCTGACGATCGCCGCCGCGAAAGCCGATCCGGCGCGGGCCGTGATGATCGGCGATTCGCGCACGGACATCGCAACCGCGCGGGCCGCGGGCATTCCGTCAATCTGCGTGCCCTTCGGCTATACCGACGTGCCGATCGAGACGCTCGAGCCGGACTGGATCATCCAGCATTTCGACGAGCTCATCGGCGCGGTCGACCGCGTCTTCAAATCTCCCCCGCGCACGTCCTTGACGGCATGAGGCGCGCCGACTAGG
Organism: Allobosea sp.; assembly: GCA_039808685.1. Classification (GTDB taxonomy): domain Bacteria; phylum Pseudomonadota; class Alphaproteobacteria; order Rhizobiales; family Beijerinckiaceae; genus Allobosea. The sequence continues at coordinate 51,719 of JBDHTM010000001.1, forward strand.
AGAGGCCGGGTCCGGGCGATTAGCTCAGCGGTAGAGCACTCCCTTCACACGGGAGGGGTCACAGGTTCGATCCCTGTATCGCCCACCATCTTTCCCGGACTTCTCCCAACCTCCCTCGCGCCAGCACACGAATATGCGTGATCTGCTGGGGGTAAGCTGGGGGAAGCCGTCCCCGTACCGCCTCAGTTCCCTTATTCGGCCTTGGCCGAGGATGCTCGCTCCAACGCCGCCACGACCTCGTCGACGCTTTCCTTCACGCCTAGGAGGAAGTCCTTGCGGAAGGCGATGATCGTGTCCGGCGGCTCGCCCTTGAACTGATAGACGACCGCCACCTGCTCCGGGTTGACGTAAACCGGCTTTCCGTCGGCCGGCGAGGTGAATCTGCAAAGCTTCGGCATGATCGGCTCGGGTCCTGTGCTGCAGGCATCTCGTCAGGCAGCGCGGCAGAATTTTCGGCCCACCGCCCGCCGTGCTCCAATACCGACCGCATCTCCGGAACGCAAAAGGCCCGCCACCGCTGTCACTGCCGCGAAAAAGCGCCGCTCAAAGCATAGGGTCCGGTGGGCCCGCACTATGTCGCCGTTCGGTCGCGTTGCCGCTCGCCGGCCGATCTTCAGCGCAGCACGACCGCCGCGCCATCGGCCTGCGGCGCGTCGCCCTTGCCGATCCGGGCGAGCTCCTCGCCGAAGCGGGCCGCGATCGCCAGCCGGAAATGCAGCGGATCCCAGTAGTTGTCGTCCTGCGTCGTGATCGCCGAAGCGTGGGCGTAGTCGACGACCGTCGCTCCGTGGCGGCGAGCCAGCGCAGCGACTTCCGTCTTGCAGCGGGCGTAGCGCTGCCAGGCGACGGAACCCTCGCGCGGATAGGCCATCAGATGGGCTGGCGGCAGCACCAGCATCACCTGCGTCGTCTTGGGGAAGGCGGCAATACTTTCTTCCAGCCATGACAGGGCCGGGAAGCGCCAACCGGCTCTCTCGGCAGCCGCAACGGCCGCCGGCGGCGACAGCGGGGCGAGCTCGGCGATCGTGCCGGCATTGCCTGCATAGATATGGCCGCGCGCCCGAGCGAGGTCATAGGTCGCTTCGGGCGGGGTGAAGACCTCGTAGCCGTCGCCGCGGATGCGCTCGCGCGACCAGCCGAGCCGGTAAGCCATCAGCCGGCCGGCGATCTCCAGATTGGTCAGGTTGAGCAGCTTCGGCCAATCGGTCCAGCCAACCTCGCGCGAGAGCCAGGCCGGCACAGGCCGCGGCGTCAGGCGCTTGGCCTCTTCGGTCGCATCGGCCTCGCACCAAGTCGCGTCGATGCCCCAGATCACGCGCTGCGGCGTCCGGACATGCTCCCGAAAGAGCCGCGCCATCTGCGTCTGCTCCCAGGGCGTCGCCGCATTCATCGCAAGATTGACGAAGCGGGCGTCAAGGCCGCGCGACAGGACCTGCGGGTCGAGCAGCCGCATGGTGGAGGTGCCGATCACCGCCGCATCGAAGCGCCCGGAGCGGACGAGCTGCGGATACATGAAGCGCTGGTTGATATCCATGATCGGCCGCGGCGCCCGCCCGGCATGGACGCGCATGCCGAAAGGATCGAGCACCGCGACGAAGGCGAAGAGCAGCCCGGCACCGACCGCCACCGCACCGAGGAACCATCGCGACCACAGGATCCAGGCCTTCGCCATTCCGGCCTTCCGCTCCGACACTGTACCGAACCAAGACGCGGCTGCCCGACGAGCCGGCGGCGCGCGGCGCCCTCATCGCACAGGCCGCCGCCTCGTCACAACGCGAAAGGCGCGCCGCATGGTCGCAAGCCGGCGAACATGGCAGAGAAGGCCGATGATGCCCGGCCGCCTCATCCGCCCGATCCGCCTGCCGACAGGACTGTTGGCGCCGCTGCTCGCCCTGGCGCTGCTATGTCGCCCGGCGCATGCGGCGGAGGAGCCCTTGCCGGCCTCGTCAGGCATTCAGGACGCGCTGTGCCGCCTGATCGACGACGCGGCCAGGGCGCAATCCGTGCCCGCCGCCTTCCTGACCCGGCTGATTTTCCAGGAATCGAGCTTCCGCCCCGGCGTCACCAGCCCGGCCGGCGCGCAGGGCCTCGCCCAGTTCATGCCGGGGACCGCGCGCGAGCGCGGGCTTATCGATCCGTTCGATCCCGAACAGGCCGTGCCAAAGGCCGCGCATTTTCTTGCCGAGCTGCATGACCGCTTCGGCAATTGGGGCCTCGCCGCGGCAGCCTATAATGGCGGGCCCAACCGCGTCGCGGGTTGGCTCGCGGCCCGCAAGGCCGGCCAGGCGCGCTTCCTGCCGAGCGAAACCGAAAACTACGTCTTCGCCATCACGGGCCGGACCGCCGAGGACTGGGCGGAGGAAGCGATCGACCGCGCCAATGGCGACGGGCGCTCACCGCCGATGCCGCCGGCCACCCGCGATGGCGATCCGCAAGCAAGCTGCGCCCCGACGCTCGTCGCCATCCGGCGGTCCCGCCCTGCCCTACCCGCGATCGCGGAAGCTCCTTTCGCGCCCTGGGGCGTGCAGCTCGCCGGCAATTTCTCCAAGGCGCGGGCGCTTGCCACATTCCAACGAGCCGCTGCCCGTCATCGCGCCATCATCGGGTCCCTGCCGCCGATGGTGATCGGGACGCGCCTGCGCAGCCGCGGCACGCGCGCCTTCTACCGGGTGCGGCTGCCCGCCGCGACGCGGGCCGAGGCCATCGCCCTGTGCCGGCGCATCCAGGCCGATCGCGGCGCCTGCGTCGTGCTGCGGAGCTGACGGCGAACCAGCGATGTTGCATGCGCGCAACGCAGCACGGCAAAGCTTGATTGCTCCCGGCGATGTGATTGCGGCTGCATTGCACGGCCCTGGGGAAGCTGACAGGACGTTGAGGAGACGTTGACTTTTCTGCGTCATTTTCGCGACCCAAGCCGTCCCGATCCGCCCGAGGTTCTTCCGATGATCCGCTCCACCCGTCTGGCCTTGCTCGCTGGCCTAGGCCTGCTCGCTCTGGGCTCCGCCGCCCGAGCCGAAATCGACCCGCTGACCCGCCAGCCGCTGGTCCAGTATGTGGACCCCGCCAAGGCCCAGGCCACCGCCATTCCGCGTGAGATCGTCAACTATTCGACGAAGTACAGCCCCGGCACGATCGTGATCGATTCCAACGAGCGTCGTCTGTATTTCGTGATGCCCGACGGCAAGGCGATGCGCTACGGCGTCGGCGTCGGCCGCCCCGGCTTCGACTGGGCGGGCACCCAGGTCGTCTCGCGCAAGCAGGAATGGCCGACCTGGACGCCGCCGGCCCAGATGCTGAAGCGCCGTCCCGACCTGCCCCGCTTCATGCCGGGCGGCCCGGACAACCCGATGGGCGCGCGCGCGCTCTATCTCGGCTCGACCCTCTACCGGATCCACGGCTCGAACGAGCCGGAGACGATCGGCCAGGCAGTCTCCTCGGGCTGCATCCGCATGCTCAACGAGGACGTGATCGACCTCTACGAGCGTGCCAAGGTCGGCACCCGCGTCGTCGTGGCGCGCTGAGCGACAGACAGATTTCGATGAAGAGGCCGGCGGAAACGCCGGTCTTTTTCGTTTGAGCTCGCCGCTCTACGGTGGAATCCCCGTCAATGCTTGCGCTCGCGCGACAAGCCCTTCTCCGCGAGAGCTGCGACATAGGCGCGCATCTTCTCCTCGGCCTGCTCGCCGAGCTCGCGCAGATAGTCCCAGGCGTAGATGCCGCTCTCGTGCATGTCGTCGAAGCCGAGCCTGACGGCATAATGCCCGACCGGCTCGATCCGCAGGATCTCGACCTCGGCCTTGCCGGGCACGATCGTTTTCTGGCTGGGATGATGGCCCTGGACCTCGGCGGAGGGGCTTTCGACGCGCAGAAGTTCGGCCGGCAGCGCGAAACTCGCGCCGTCGTCGAAGGTGACGTGCAGGGTCCGACGGTCCTTCGAGAGGCGCAGTTCGGTCGGCCAGGATGACATGGGGCGGTCTTCGTCCTTCGCAAGCAGCAACCGGCAAGCGCTTGACCTTCGCCAAAGCAGTGCCAATGTCATGCTATAGCAATGTGAAGGCGCGCCCGCATCCTGCGTGGACGGGCCGCTCCATCTTGCGGGAACGTGAGGCAGACGTGCTGCTCGACGACATGAAGCCGCTGACGCGGTCGCCCCTGGTTGACCCGTTCGGCCGCAAGATTTCCTATCTGCGCATCTCGGTGACGGATCGCTGCGACTTCCGCTGCGTCTATTGCATGTCCGAGGACATGAAGTTCCTGCCACGCAAGGACCTGCTGACGCTGGAGGAGCTCGACCGGATCGCCAGCGCCTTCGTTGCGCGCGGCACGCGCAAACTGCGCCTGACCGGCGGCGAGCCTTTGGTGCGCCGCGACATCATGAGCCTGTTCCGCTCGCTCTCGCGCCACCTCACCTCGGGCGCGCTGGACGAATTGACTCTGACCACCAACGGCTCGCTGCTGCATCGCTATTCCGACGAGCTCGCCGGCTACGGCGTGCGCCGCATCAACGTCTCGATCGACACGCTCGATCCCGACAAGTTCCGCGAGATCACCCGCCGGGGCGACCTCAAGGTCGTGCTCGACGGCGTCGAGGCCGCACGCAAGGCCGGCATGCGGGTGAAGATCAACGCGGTCGCCCTGAAAGGCATCAACGACGACGAGATCGAGCACCTGATGCTCTGGTCGCACGGCCTCGGCATGGACCTGACCCTGATCGAGGTCATGCCGATGGGCGAGATCGAGGTCGGCCGTGTCGATCAATACCTGCCGCTCTCGGTGGTGCGCGGGCGCCTGATGGACAAGTACACGCTGGTCGACGATCCCTACCGGACCGGCGGGCCGGCCCGCTATGTCCGCGTCAAGGAGACCGGCGGGCTCGTCGGCTTCATCACGCCGCTGACCCATAATTTCTGCGAGAGCTGCAACCGCGTGCGCCTGACCTGCACCGGCACGCTCTACATGTGCCTCGGCCAGGAGGACGCCGCCGATCTGCGCGCACCGGTCCGGGCCTCGCAGGACGATGCCCTGCTCTTCCGCGCCATGGACGAGGCGATCGCGCGCAAGCCGAAGGGACACGATTTCATCATCGACCGCCACCATTCCGGCCCCGCCGTCGGCCGGCACATGAGCGTCACCGGCGGCTGAGCCTGCCGGGGCGCATGCCCTCGCTTGACCCTTCGGCCGAATGCGGTCACCGTTTCGCCGACGGGTGGAGTTGCATGCGGTCTTCAATCAAGGCGATGGTCGGCCGGGCGAAAACGATCGCGAGCGCGATCGACGGTGCCGTCAGGCAGACCCATGTGGCGCGGCTGGCCATCATGGCTGCGCGCCTGCGGCGCCCCCTGCCCCTTCTCGCCATCCTGATGCTTGCGATCCTCCTGCTCTGCCTGTTCCTGGCCTGGTCTTCGGCGCGCGGCATCTTCGCCATGCTCTCGCCGGCCTCGCCGACCGGGATCGGCGCCGGTATCGCCGCGGCCGTCGCAGGGGTCGCCGTGCTCGAACTCTGCGCCGCTTTCGCCATCGTCATGATCACAGCGGCGCTGCGGTTGGCCTACGACACCGGCCGCCACTGCGTCTTGGCATTGCTGGCGATCACGAGTGCGCTCGGGCTGGCGGCGATGATCCGGCAGCTTGCGGCGGATCGAGCCGTGACGCTTTCAGGCGCGATCCTGCCGATTCTCGGCCTATGCGGACTCGTCGCGCTGACGATCTGGTTCAAGCGTGCCTATCTGCGTCCTGCCTATCCCGGTTTTCGCGATTTCTGGGTCGATATCGTCGATGCCCGCCATTTCCTGATGCGAGCCGCCCATGGCGAATGACGACGGCGCAACCTCGCGGGTCGTGCGCATGACGCCCGCTCCGACAGCCCATCATCTGGCAGAAGCGGTCAAGGCCGGACATCACGGTGCGAGCGATGCCGTCGAGAACCAGCCGCCGGCCCATACGACGATGCTCTCGCAGACCGAGCAGACGCTGATCGCCCGGGCGCGCGAGCATTTCGCCACCTTGCGGCAGGAGGCGGCGGCGAGCCTCAACGCCATCCAGGCCGAGGTCGCGAGCCGGCGCGAATTGTTCACGCAGCAGCGCTTCGAGGGCCGCGTGCGCGGCGTCGAGGCGACGATGCGCGCGATGCTGAACAAGCATGGCGGCGAGCTGGAGCAGCGCGTCTATGACGCGCTCCGCGCCAAGCGCGAATACGCGTTCTTCAATTACGAGAACAAGCGCTGGGCCGATCCCAAGCTCGACAAATGGCAGTTCATCCTGTTCTTCCTCGTCGTGCCATTGGTGATCGAGAGCCTGCTCAACGGCAATTTCTTCGCCGAGGCCAGCGATTTCGGCCTGGTCGGCGGTGCCGCGACCGCGGTCATCATTTCGGCGCTCAACATCGCGCTCGGCTTCTTCATGGGTGTCGGGCCGGCGCGCTACTGCAAGCATGTGAAGAGCTCGCACCTGTTCTGGGCTCTGCCGGCCTATGCCGGGATGATCGCGCTGATCGTCCTCTTCAACCTCGCCGTCGGGCATTACCGCGAGATGCTGATCGCCAATCCGGATGCGCGCTCCTTCCAGGTCATGCCCCGCATGATGGAGAACCCGTTCGCGATCTACGACATCAAATCGGTGGCGCTGGTCATCATTGGCTGCCTCGTCGCCTTCGTTTCGGCGACGAAGGGTTATACCGCCTTCGGCACCTATCCGGGCCACGCCGCCGTCTATAAGCGCTGGCGCCAGCGCTGGAGCGCGGTCGAGGAGGAAAGGCGCCGGCTCGACGCGGAATTGCTGCCGGAGCTGGAGGCGATCCGGACCCAGGTCGACGGCTTCCGCGAGGATTGCCGCGACGAGCTCGGCAAGCTGCAGGGCGTGAAGGCGGCCGCCGAGAAGGCGCGCGACCTCTATCTCTCGCGTCTCGGGCAACTACGTGCGGCCAAGGACGCCGCGATGATGCAGTATCGCGAGGCCAATCTCAGGGTCCGCACCGACCTGCCGCCGGCCTATTTCACGCAATCGCTCAACCTCGCCGAGATCGACCAGCCGGCCGAGCTGCCGGAATATGTCGCGGTGCGGCGCCAGATCGACGATTTCGAGCAGCAATTGACCAGCATGCCGGCGCTGATCGAAGCCAAGCTCAAGGACCGGCTGGTGCTGCTGCGCGGCATCGACCTTGCCGGCGAGGTCGAGCAGGTGAAGCTCCGCGCGGCACAGGCCGGGCGCGACGCCTTCGAGCAGGACGAGGCGGCACAGAAGCAGGCGGCGGAGGATTTCGCCGCCATGAAGCCCTGAGACCTCTCGTGATGAACACGACCTCGATCCCGTCATGGCCGGGCTTGTCCCGACCATCCGCGTCTTCACCGGTCGAAGACGGTGCTCAAGACGTGAATGCTCGCCACAAAGGCGAGCATGACGAAGGTCAGCGGAGCGGTTGACGAAATGAAGACCGAGAACTGGGCGATCGTCGCCTCCGTGCTCGCCGGGCTTGGCCTTGTCGGCTTCTTCGCGGCCCCTTCCCTGCTGCGCGGCCCGCCGCGCGACCAGGAGACCTTGTGCCCGAAGACGGGCCCCGTCGGCCACACGCTCATCCTGGTCGACAAGACGGATCCATGGAGCGAGGTGCAGGCGAAGCGCCTGAAGACGCTGGTCAAGCAGGTCGGCGACGAATTGCCGGCCGACCGTCTGCTGTCGATCTATGTGTTCAATGACGTGTTCGAGCCGGGCTTCCCATCACTTGTCTCGCTTTGCAATCCCGGCAAGACCGCGAGCGAGCTGATCGGCAACCCGCGGCGCGAATATGTCAAATGGGTCGAGAAATTCGGCCGGCCGCTCGACGAGGCCCTGACCGTGCTGACCCAGCCGGCCAAGGGCAACCAGTCGCCCATCGTCGAGGCCATTGGCGACGTCGTCTCGCGCCGCGAGAACCGTGTCCCGAACGGGGACCGCAAGCTCCTGCTCGTCTCCGACATGCTGCAGAACTCGAACCAATTCACCGTCTTCGGCAACGGAGCGGGCGCGCGCGACCCGGAAAAGCTGCGGCGGCTGCTCGGCAAGGTCTGGCAGGATTCGGGCGCGTCGAGCTGGGAGCTGAGCATCCACCAGGTCCAAGGCGTCTACGATGCTGCCCGCCTCGAGCAGGCGGCCGCGCTGTGGAAGCAGGCGTTCCAGAAGCTCAACATCAGTGTGAACTGGGACCGGTTATAGAAGGGCGCAGCTCATCGCCGGCGAAGTACGCTGTCATCCCATGCGACAAGAAGGCGCCCTTTCCGGAGAACGGTCCCGCACCTGCGCAGCGGTACTTCGCGCCGCAGCGCGTGCGGGATGACAGGCGGCTCCGGGCTGAATCGTCCAGCACGACGATGTTCCGCGTGAGCCATACGCCATCCGCACGCCGCCGCACGGCGCCCCTGCCGGGGACGCATTGGACCCGCGTGCTGCGCCCTTGTATGGCTGCATTTCCGACGCCGCACTGACAGGCTGCCAGCCTGAAGCCTCCCGAACTGGATCCCATCCCTTGGCCAGCGCAGCCGAAAACCGCCGCGGCATCGTCTTCATGCTCGTGGCGATGTCGCTCTTCGTCGTCAACGACGTGTTCATGAAGCTCGCGCGCGAAACCTATCCGGCCGGCCAGGCGATCACCATCCGGGCATCGTTCGCCGTCATCGTCGGCCTCGCACTCGTCTTTGTCGCAAGAGAAAACGACCGGCTGCACATGGTCTTCCGTTCCCGCGTCCTGCAGCGGGGCGTCCTTGAAGCCTTCAGCGCATTGACCTTCGGCTGGTCGCTCGGCCTGATGCCGCTCGCCAACCTCACTGCGATCAACATGGCCTCTCCCCTGCTGATCGTCGCGCTGGCGGCGATGCTGCGAATCGAGCAGGTCGGCTGGCGACGTGCGGCAGCGCTGACCGTCGGATTCCTCGGCGTATTGTTCGTGGTGCGACCGGGCGCCGAATCCTTCAATGCCGCGGCGATCGTCGCCGTGATCAGCGCCATCCTCGTCGCGGGCCGGGACCTGACCACACGGACCATCGGCGCCGAGGTTCCCTCGACGGTGGTGTCGCTGACCACGACGGTCCTCGTCGGCCTTGTCGCCGTCGCCTACGGCTTCACCGAGACCTGGCTGCCGATCTGGCGGATCGAAACCATCTATATCGCGGTCGCTGCGGTGCTGGTCACGATCGGCACCTTCTTCATCATCAGCGCCTTCCGGCGCACGGATGTCGGCGTGATCTCTCAATATCGCTACGCCATCATCGTCTTCGCGACCGTGCTCGGCTACGTGGTCTGGGGCGACGTGCCGGACCTCTTCGCCGTGCTCGGCGTCGCGCTGATCGTCGGCAGCGGGCTCTACACCATGCATCGCCAGCGCGTGCGGTCCGATTCCAACCTGAAGCTCACTGGGAAGAGCGCGACGTGACGAGTGCGGCGATCAAGCCCACGCTCGCCATCCTCGTCGCGATCTCGGCGCTGCAGCCGATCGCGCTCAATCTGCTCGCCCCGGCAACGCCCGCGCTCGCCCGGCATTTCGCCTCGAACTACGCGACGATCCAGCTCACGCTGACGCTGTTCCTGGTCGCGGTCGCCCTGACGCAGCTCGTCATCGGGCCACTCTCCGACCGGTTCGGGCGCCGCCCTTGCGTCAATGCGGGCACGGCCCTGTTCGCGCTTGGCTCGGTGCTCGGCGCGCTCGCACCCACCACGCATATCCTGCTGATCGCGCGGGTGCTGGAAGGCGCCGGCGGCGGCGCCGTCTTCGCCTTGTCTCGCGCCATCATCCGCGACACCGCCGACCGCGACCATGCCGCAAGCCAGATCGCGACCGTCACCATGGTCATGGTGGTGGCGCCGATGCTCGCGCCCTGGCTCGGCGGCCAGATCGAGACCGCCTTCGGTTGGCGCGCGATCTTCTGGTTCATGACGCTGTTCGGCGGCGCCGTACTGGTCTTCACGCTCGCGCACCTGCCGGAGACCGCGCCCAATCTCGGCCGGCAGAGCTCGTTCTTCGGCGTCTTCAGCGTCTTTCCCGAGCTCGTGCGCAACCGCGACTTCATGCTGAACGTCGTCGCGGGATCATCGGCCTCGTCGGCCTTCTTCGTCTTCATCGCCGCGACGCCCTATATCGTCGTCGAGACGATGGGGCGCGGCTCCGACGTCTATGGCGCCTATTTCATCCTGAACGCGCTCGGCTACATGATCGGCAACTTCGCCATGTCGCGGCTGGCGGTGCGTGTCGGCACGCAGAGGATGGTGCGCCGCGGCCTGGTGATCTCCTTCGCCGGAACCGCAGCGGCGCTTGCTCTGTCCTTCTCGCCCTGGTGGTCGCCGCTCGCACTGTTCCTGCCGTTGGCGGTGAATGCAGTCGGCAACGGCATGACGATCCCCGGCGCAACGGCCGAAGCGCTCTCGGCCCGCCCGGAGCTGGCAGGCTCGGCGGCCGGGTTATTGGGCGCGACCCAGCTCGGGTTCAGCGCGGCGCTGACCGTGCTGATCAGCTGGCTGGTGACGCTCTGGCCGCAATCGATGAACCTGTTCGTCTGGCTTTTGACGACGGCGGGCCTCGCCGCCGTCAGTTTCGTGAAGAAGCGGCCCGAGCGCGCGGGCTAATTTCCATCGGCGAACGCTTTTGGCTCAAGCCGCTCACCAAGCATCGCCGTCATTCCGGAGTGATCCGAAGGATCGCGCCCGGAATCCAGAACCGATGCCGCATCTCAAAAAAGCGCACCGGTCTATTCGCTTCGCGACCGGGTACAGTGGTTCTGGATTCCGGGCCCATAGCTTCGCCATGTCCCGGAATGACAGAGTGAATAACGCCCTCAGCCTTCGAGGCGGGCGATCAGGCTCGACGTGTCCCAGCGATTGCCGCCCATCTTCTGGACCTCGGCATAGAACTGGTCGACCAGCGCGGTGACCGGAAGCTGCGCACCGTTGCGGCGGGCCTCATCGAGGACGATGCCGAGATCCTTGCGCATCCAGTCGACTGCGAAGCCGAAATCGAACTTGTTCTGGTTCATCGTCTTGCCGCGGTTCTCCATCTGCCAGGAACCGGCTGCGCCCTTGGAGATGACCTCCAGCATGGTCTCGACATCGAGCCCGGCGCGCTTGGCGAAATGGACGCCCTCGGACAGCCCCTGGACGAGACCGGCGATGCAGATCTGGTTGACCATCTTGGTGAGCTGGCCGGAACCGGCCGGGCCCATCAGCTTGCACATGCGCGCGAAGCTCGCGATCACCGGCTCGACCCGGGCATAAGTCTCGGGCTCGCCGCCGCACATCACGGTCAGCACGCCGTTCTCGGCGCCGGCCTGCCCGCCGGAGACCGGCGCATCGACGAAGCCGAAGCCGCCCTGCTTGGCAGCCTCGTAGAGCTCACGGGCGACATTGGCGGAGGCCGTGGTGTGGTCGACGAAGATCGCGCCCTTCTCCATCCCGGCGAAGGCGCCGTTCTCTCCGATGGTCACCGAGCGCAGATCGTCGTCATTGCCGACGCAGCAGAAGACGATGTCCTGGCCCTTGGCCGCATCGGCCGGGGTCGGCGCCGAGACGCCGCCATGCCGGGAGACCCATGCTTGAGCCTTCATCGGGTTGCGGTTGTAGACGGTGACCTCGTGGCCCTTGGCCTTGAGATGGCCGGCCATGGGGAACCCCATCACGCCGAGACCGATAAATGCGACTTTGGCCATGCTGCCCTCCGCTTGCTGTTCCGTGGCTCCGCAAGCGGCTTAGCGCGCAGGCTGCAGCGAGGGAAGCGCCGGCTCGGCCAAGCCGGCATGCGCGTCCGTGGGCCTTCCGCTCACCGCAGCGCCATATGCCGGCTCAGCCTGATCTCGAGCTTGTCCCAGACACGCCGGATGATCTCGACCAGCACCAGATAGATCAGCGCGGCGTAGAGATAGATCGAGAGATCGAAGGAGCGGGCGAAGGCCAGCCGCGTCGCGCCCATCAGGTCGAACAGCGTCACCAGCGAGACGATCGCGCTCGACTTGATCATGACGATCAGCTCGTTGCCGAGGGGGCGCAGCGCCAGGATCATCGCCTGGGGCAGCACGACGAGGCGTAAGGTCGCCCAGCGATGCAGGCCGAGCGAAAGCGCGCCCTCGAACTGCCCGCGCGGAATCGCCTGGATGGCGCCGCGCAGGATCTCGGCCTGATAGGCGGCGGTGTTGATGGTGAAGGTGAAGACCGCGCAATAGAACGGCTCGCGGAAGAACCACCACAGGCCGGTATCCTGCCAGAACCCGCGGAACTGGCCGAGCCCGTAATAGACGAGAAAAAGCTGGCAGAGCAGCGGGGTACCGCGCAGGAAGGTGGTGTAGCCGCTGACCGCCATCCGTGCCCAGCGCGGGCCGTAGAGGCGGGTGACGGCGAGGCCGAGCGCCAGCGCGAAGCCGATGGTGACCGAGATCGCCACGAGCTCGAAGGTGACCCATAGGCCGTTCGCCATCCGGCAGCCGTAGTTCTGCAGGACCTCGCTGCCGAGCCAGGAGCCGGGATATTCGCACCAGTTCATCGCGTCGCTCCGCCGAAGGCGGCCTGGCCGCGATTGGTGCGCTGCTCCAGCTTTTCGATGCCCCAGGCGGAGACCAGCGAGAAGAAGAAGTAGAGCAGCATCGCCGTGCCGAAGAACATGAACGGTTCCTTGGTCACGACATTGGCCCGCGTCGCGATGAACATGATGTCCTGCAAGGTGATGACCGAGATCAGCGAGGTCTCCTTCAGCAGCACCATCCAGTTGTTGCCGAGGCCGGGCAGCGCCACGCGGATCAACTGCGGGAAGACGACGAGGCGGAAGGCCTGCGCCTTCGACAGGCCGAGCGCGGCGGCGGCCTCGCGCTGGCCCTTCTGGATCGAGTTGAGCGCGCCGACCCAGACCTCGCTGGAAAAGGCGGCAAGCACCATCCCGAGCGCGACCATGCCGGCGACGAAGGGCGGAATCGAGAACTCGGGCCAGATCCGCTGCATCAGGATCTGGATGCCGAAATAGATGATGTAGAGCGTCAGCAGCTCCGGCACGCCGCGGAACACCGTGGTGTAGATCGTTGCCAGCGCCCGCAGCAGCACATTGTCGGAGCGTTTCAGCAGCGCGATGAAGAGGCCGAGCCCCAGGCCGAAGGGCAAGGTTGCGAGCGCGACCGAAAGGGTCGTCGCGGCACCCTGGAGCAACGCCGGCCCCCATCCTGAGGGGCCGAAGCCGAGCAATACGAATCTGTCGAGCATGGGGGGCCGCGCAGGTGAGGAAGGCTCGCCGGCGCTGTCGCGCCGGCGAGGGTCAGAGGCTTGCAGGCATCACTTGGCGAATTTCAGCCACTTGTCCTGGATCTTCTGGTTCGAACCGTCAGCGATCGTCTCGGCGATCGCCTTGTCGAACATGGCCTTGAGCGCGGTGTCGGACTTGCGCAGGGCGGCAGCGACGCCGGGGCCGTGGATCGCGTCGTCGCGTTTCACCTCGGCGATGAACTTGCAGCAATCCTTGCCCTTGCCGATGAGGAAGTCGGAGAGGGAGAGGCCGTCGGCGATGATATAGTCGAGCCGGCCGTTGCTCAGGTCGAGATTGGCCTCTTCCTGCGTCGGGTAGAGCCGGGCCGTGGAGTCCTTGTAGTATTTCTCGATATAGTTGGCGTGGATGGTCGAGCCCTGCGTGCCGATCGACTTGCCCTTCATCGCCGCCGGCGAGATATCGGTCGAGGTGGTGCTCTTCGGACCGATGACCCAGATCGGCGTCTTGTTGTAGGGCGTGGTGAAATCGACCTGCTTCTTGCGTTCATCCGTCGCATTCATGCCGGCGATGATGACGTCATACTTGTTCGCCAGCAGTGCCGGGATGATGCCGTCCCAGTCCTGCACGACCCAGGTGCACTTCACCTTCATCCGCTCGCAGAGCAGGTTGCCGTAGTCGATCTCGAAGCCCTCGAGCTCCTTCTTGGAGTTGAGGTTGTTGAAGGGCGGATAGGCGCCCTCCGTGCCGATCCGGATCTCTTTCCACTCTTTGGCTTGAGCAAGCACGCCGGTGGCGCCGACAACGGTCAACGCCGCTGCGGCGATGAAACGAACGAAACTCTTCATGGAACCTCCGCGATGCAGTCCGGCCGGTCTTGCTGTTGTCCCGGTCCGGCTCTGTCGCGACAGATTGGGCGCAGTTTCATCTCGCTCGCAAGAGGGTGCGGCGCAGCTTTTCGCAGCGTGCACGCTCAAACGAGCGGCTGGAGGCTGTCAGGGACCAAAGAGCAGAGGACAATCGCCCCGGGACATGCCGGCAACGGCTCAGCGGCGGGCGTCGAGAACCGCCACGATCCAGATCGCCAGACCGCCGAGCGCCAGCGCCGCACCGACCCAACCGGTCGAGGTCCAGCCGTAGCCGGCCGCGATCGCCATGCCGGCGAGCCAGGGACCGAGCGCATTGGCGGTATTGAAGGCGCTGTGGTTGAGGGCCGCCGCCAGCGTCTGCGCGTCCTCGGCAACGTCCATCAGCCGCGTCTGCAGCATGGCGCCGAGCCCGCCGCCGCTGCCGATCATGAAGATGACCAGCGAGACCGCCCAGACATTGCCGGCGGCGAAAGGGAAGGCCGCGAGCCAGAAGGCGCTCCAGAGCAGCAGCGCAGCCGTTGCGCGAACCAGCGCCCTGTCCGCCGCCCAGCCGGCGACGAGCGTGCCGACCGTCAGCCCCAGGCCGAAGATCGCGAGCACCACGGGCACGAGCGCAGGCGAGACCTCGGTCACCGCCATCAATGTCGAGGCGACATAAGTGTAGACGGCGAAGAGGCCGCCGAAGCCGACCGCTCCCGTCGCCAGCGTCAACCAGACCTGCCGACGTCTCAGCGCACCGAGCTCCCGCAATGGGCTCGCGCCCGGCTGCACCGCGTCACGCGGCGCGAACAGCGCGATCAGGAGCGCCGTCAGCAGGGCAAGGCCGGCGACGATGGCGAAGCCCGAGCGCCAGCCCAGCACCTGTCCCGTCCAGCTTGCCACGGGGACGCCGAGAATCGTCGCGACCGTCAGGCCGAGCATGACGCGCGCGACCGATTGCGCCCGCCGATTCGGCGCCGAGAGCGAAGCCGCGACCAGCGCCGCGACGCCGAAATAGGCGCCATGCGGCAGGCCGCTCAGGAACCGGAAGGCCAGCATCCAGTGATAGTTCGGAGCAAGCGCGCTCAAACCGTTGCCGAGCGCGAAGACACCCATCAGGCCGATCAGCAGCGTGCGCCGCGGGATCCTCGCCGCCATTACCGCGATCAGCGGCGCGCCGACGACGACGCCGAGCGCATAGATGCTGATGACATGCCCGGCCGTCGGCTCGTCGACACCCAGCCCCACCGAGAAATAGGGCAGCAGGCTCATCGCCGCGAATTCGGTGGTGCCGATGGCAAAGCCGCCCATGGCAAGGGCGAACAGCACGAGCCCCGCCGAAGCGGGCGCATGGGCGGATACCGATGCATCCAGGCTGCGATCGTTCGCGGCGAGCGTCATAACGGGCTTTCACGGAAGAGCCGGCGCCATGCTGCGCCGCAACATGAAATAGCCATGCACCATCAAACGATCAACGACGCATATGGCGATATTTCATGCATTCAGCGCATATCATTTTGCCGACCGAGCGGACCGGGCGGATGGGCTATAAGGGGGCATTCCAAACAGGCGAGAACGACGTGATACCCTGGACCACCCTCGACACCGCTGCCCTTCCGGACGGCAGCGGCGATCTCCGGCTGAAGCAGCGCGGCAGCGAATTCTCGATCATGCTCGGCAGCAACGAGCTGATGAACAGCCGCCTCAGCGGCTCGGAGGAGGCGCTGGCGACGCTGGTCTGCAACCGGCTCGGCCAGCGACGGCAGCCGAACGTCCTGATCGGGGGATTGGGGATGGGCTTCACGCTCCGGGCCGCGCTCGCCCATCTGCCGGAGGATGCGCAGGTCGAGGTTGCCGAGCTCATTCCCGCGGTGGTCGCCTGGGCGCGAGGGCCCATGGCAGCCGTATTTGCCGGCTGCCTCGACGATGCCCGCGTGCGTGTGAACGTCACCGACGTCGCGGCGGCGATCGCCGCCGGCCCGGGGCGCTATGACGCCATCCTGCTCGATGTCGATAACGGCCCGGAGGGGCTGACCGTCGCCGGCAACGACCAGCTTTACGGGGCCGAGGGGCTGCAAGCCGCCAAGGCGGCGCTGCGGCCGGGCGGCATTCTCGCGGTCTGGTCCTCGGGCCCCGACCATGGCTTCACCCGGCGCTTGCGCCAGGCGGGCTTCGCCACCGAGGAGGTCACCGCCCGCGCCCGCCGCACCGGCGGTGGGGCAAGGCATGTGATCTGGCTGGCGACCAAGCCCTGAGAGCCCCGGATCGCCGCGGCCCGATCGGGATCGACGATCGGGCGGCTCAGTTGACCGTGCAGAAGCCCTCACAGGGGGTTGCAGCTATCGCAGCGGCGAAATCCGAGATCGCCTTCTGCGCATCCGGCTTCAGGGACGGGCTCACCGCCTGGAGCGCGCTGACGAGCGCATTGCGGTCCGGCGGCGTCAGCGAAGCGGCGATGCCCGCGGCATTCTCCGCGAAGGCCCGCGCGATCAGCAGGCGATTCGAATCGCGCAGACCCGTGCCGCGCAGGGCCAGCGCGGAGCCGACGACGATCTCCTGAAGGCCGAGCCGCATCTGCCGCAAACCCTTCACACGGGCCTCGGTCTTGTCCGCCTCCTGCAGATTGGAAGCGAAATCGTAGAGCGCCGACGAAGCGCCGCCGACGGCCTGGAGCAGGAAGACACGCCCACGGGTCAGTTCATCCTGGAATTCGACCGCGTTCGCCGCCTGGTCCGGCTGCTTCCGGCCCGGCTGCGGCGAGAACAGCGCGTAGGCCTGCAGGACGCGAGCCTGCTTCTCGATGATGTCGAGCAGCGCCGACAGATTCTCGGCGGGATAAGGCGGCTTTCCGAGAATGGCCGGCACATTCCAGATATCCGCCAGGACCTTGCCGTCGACCGGATCCGACAGACGCGGCGGCGTCGGCTTGCCGTTATACAATCTGAGCAGCGATTCGACGGAAGCGAAAGCCGCGTCGTGATAGGCCTTTCCATTGGCCGGCAGCTCGGCGCGCACAGCCGGGGCGAGCAGGCACAGCCCGGCCATCGCGGCGATCCGTGCGATCGATCGAATCCGAATCATGGTCTTCCTTTTCCCAAGGCGCGCGCTTCGGCGAGGAGGCAAAGCTCGGTGAAGAGCACCTGCGCCGCGCACTGCGCCGTATTGCTGGTGGCGTCATATTGCGGCGCCACCTCTACGACATCCGCCGCGACGATGTCGCGTCCCTTCAGCGCGCGCAGGATCGCAAGGGCTTCGCGCGGGCTCAGGCCACCGACCTCCGGCGTTCCCGTCCCGGGCGCGAAGCCGGGATCGAGCGAATCGACATCGAAGGAGACATAGGTCGGCCCGTCGCCGATCACGGCCAGCGCCTTCGCGACCACCGCGTCAAGGCCGAGATCGTCGACCTCGTTGGCGTGGATCACGGTCATTCCGGATTCGTAGGAGAACTCCCAGAGATATTCGGCGCCGCCACGGATGCCTATCTGGATCACGCGCTCGGGATCGAGCACGCCGTCGAGCACGGCCTGGCGGAACGGCCCGCCATGATGGAACTTCGACCCTTCATAGGGGCCCGAGGTGTCGCAATGGGCGTCGATGTGGACCATGCCGACCGGGCGCTTCGCCCCCACGGCCTTCAGGATCGAATAGGTGATCGAGTGGTCGCCGCCGACGGCGAGCGGCGAAACGCCGGCCTCGACGATCGTCCTGAAGGTCGCCTCGATATCTTCATGGCAGCTCTCCAGGGAATAGCGGGAGCGGAACGGCACGTCGCCGATATCGGCCGCCTTGAGCATGGTGAAGGGCGCGGTGCCCAGCACATGGTCCATCGGCCCCATGCGCTCGATGGCGCGCACCGCGCGCGGACCGAGGCGCGCGCCGGCCCGGTTGGTGACGCCGAGATCCATGGGCACGCCGATGATCGCGACATCGAGGCCGCCGACGCCGGGCGTCGCCAGGGCGTCGGGACGGTAAGGCGCGCCCACGAAGGTCGCGATATCGGCGAAGGGCCATTTGCGCTTGTCGCCGGTGAACTGGGCTGCGGCCACCCTGGCGAAATGCGGATCATGAATGTCGCCGCCGCCGGCGCCGACATAGCGCTGGCGCAGCTTGGCGAGCTTGTCCTGGTCCATGCGAATTCTCCCTACCCCGTCCGTCAGCCTGGAACGCGCTCGAGCATCGTCACTGGCTTGTTCTGGTAATCGACCTGCCCGAAGCTCTTGTAGCCGAGCCTGTGCGCCACCCGGAAGGAGGCCAGATTCTCAGGCGCGATGATACAGACGCTACGTCTTTCGCCATGGGTCGCGGCGAACCAGCGATGCGCCGCGGTCGCCGCTTCGCCCGCATAGCCCTTGCCATGGGCCGCGCTCGCCAGGATCCACCCGGCTTCGGGCGCATTGTCGAAATCCGGCGACAGGCCCCGGCAGCCGTCGAACAGGCCGACTTCGCCGACCAGGGTGCCGCTGCGCTTTTCGACGACCGCGAACATGCCGTAGCCGCGCAGGGTCCATTGGCCAACGAGGCGGGTCAGCCGATGCCAGGCCTCCTCGCGGCTGAGCGCCCGGCCGCCCAGGAAACGAACGACGGCGAGGTCGCTTCGCATCGCATGGATTGCGTCGAGATCGTCGAATTCGGGACGACGCAGGTACAGGTTTTCGGTCTCGATCATGCCCGCTTTAACCACCGCGGGAGATGCACGCCAAGACAAGGGCGCAAACTAGCCGAAAGTCGCAAGAATCAGCGATGAAATCCCTCGCGCTTCGAAAATCCATTCGCTACAACCCGATTCCGAACGCCGGGCGGCAGAAGCTATTTCGAAACGCCCGCACCCGCCAAACATCCGAGGAGAGTGCCTAGATGAAGCGCCGTCAGTTTATCCAGACCGCTGCGGCCGGTGCCGCCGCGACCGCCGTCGCCATGCCGGCCGTCGCCCAGTCGAATCCGGAGATCAAGTGGCGCCTGGCGTCGAGCTTCCCGAAGTCGCTCGACACGATCTATGGCGGCGCCGAGGTCATGGCGAAGATGGTCTCCGAGCTGACCGACGGAAAATTCCAGATCCAGGTCTTCGCGGCCGGTGAAATCGTCCCGGCGCTGCAGGCGCTCGACGCCGTCACCAACAACACCGTCGAGATGTGCCACACCGTCTCGTATTACTATGTCGGCAAGGATCCGACCTTCGCCATCGCGGCTTCCGTCCCGTTCGGTCTCAATGCCCGCATGCAGAACGCCTGGCTGTTCCAGAGCGGCGGCAACGAGCTGTTCAACGAGTTTTACAAGAAGTTCAACGCCTACGGCCTGCCTTGCGGCAATACCGGCGCGCAGATGGGCGGCTGGTTCCGCAAGGAGATCAAGTCGGTTGCCGACATGCAGGGCCTGAAGATGCGCATCGGCGGCATCGCGGGCTCGGTGCTGCAGAAGCTCGGCGTCGTGCCGCAGCAGCTCGGCGGCGGCGACATCTACCCGGCGCTGGAAAAGGGCACGATCGACGGCGCCGAGTGGGTCGGCCCCTATGACGACGAGAAGCTCGGCTTCTCCAAAGTCGCGCCCTACTATTACTATCCGGGCTTCTGGGAGGGCGGCCCGACCGTCCACGCCTTCGTCAACCTCGAGAAGTGGAACGCCCTGCCGAAGGCTTATCAGGCTGCGCTGACCGCCGCCTGCACCTATGCCAACACGCAGATGGCGGCGAAGTACGACGTGGTGAACCCGCCGGCGCTGAAGCGTCTGGTCGCGGCCGGCACACAGCTGCGCCCCTTCCCGCAGGACGTGATGGAAGCGAGCCTCAAGGCCTCCAACGAGCTCTATGCCGAAATCTCGGCCAAGAACCCGGACTTCAAGAAGGCGATCGAGGCGATGGCTGCCTTCCGCTCCGACCAGTATCTCTGGTGGCAGGTCGCAGAGCTCAGCTTCGACGTCTTCCAGGTCCGCACCCGCGCCCGCTGAGCCGCCGGCACGGCAACCTTCACACGGGCCCGGCGCAAGCCGGGCCTTTTTCGTCGGCGGCGAGGCGTATCAGCACCATCGATCGCGTCGTCGCGGAATCCCAGGCGGACTCATGACAAATCTGCATCCGTGCCATGCGGATAGAACTTGCGCCCGCCTAAGGTCTCCGACAGTCTCACGATCCGCTTGCGCATTCCGAACCAGTTCCGATCCAACGGAGCCCACAGCGCGAGGGATACTCACCCCGGCGCGAGCCGGGGTTTTTCCATAGGGCGGTCAGACCGTTCGATCTTGCCATAACTGCGCCTTGCTGGCTCAGTAACGGAAACCGTTCAACGGATCACAACAATGCTTCGCATCACCCTTGCCTTGCTCCTGACCGGGCTTGCGACCGCAGCTTCGGCGCAGTCGATCGGTCAGCCGCTGCCGCGGAAGAGCGAGCCTTATGCATCTCCGGCGAAGCCTGCCGCGAAATCCGGCTCCGCGGCCCGTCCCTGCCCCGAATACGGCGCAGGCTTCGTCCGGATGGAAGGCTCCTCGTTCTGCACCAAGGCGGGCGGGGCGGTTCGCGCCGAATTCGGCAGGAGTTCGCATAACGGCACCGGGACGCGGACCGACGGCATGGTCTATCTCGAAAGCCGCGGCCAGACGGCGATGGGCCCTGTCCGCTCGGTGCTCAGCGTGCGTGGCCAGGTCAATCGCGGACTCAATTCCGACCCCTTCCGCTACTGAACTCGTCAGAGCCACGCTTGTCGTTCGGGGCTTCACGCAGTGAAGACCCCGCGACCGAGCCGCCGGCACCTGAATATCCGAGATCCATCCAGCCGTAGATTCCGGGTTCGCGCCTGCGGCGCCCCCGGGAGTGACAACGGGCCGCGGCGCGACTGCGATCAGATATCTCCCGCCCTTGGCCCTAACAGCCGCGCCACTTCCTGACGCAGGACGGGCACAAGCTCGGCCTCGAACCACGGGTTGCGCTTAAGCCAGGCATTGTTGCGCCAGGACGGATGCGGCAGCGGCAGGACGCGTGGAAAGACCGGCCGGTCGAGGATTTCGCGCCAGTTCGCGACAGTCGCGGACAAACCCGCCGCCGCTTTCGGACCGAGATGCCAGTCCTGGGCATAACGCCCGATCGCCAGGACAAGCTCGATCCGGGGCAGTGCCGCAAAGACACGGCCCCGCCAAGCCGGCGCGCATTCCCGCCGCGGCGGCTTGTCGCCGCCCTTGGCGTCGAGGCCCGGGAAGCAATGGCCCATCGGCACGATCGCGATCTTCGCCGCATCGTAGAAAGCCGCCTCGTCGATGCCGAGCCAGTTGCGCAGCCGCACGCCCGACGGATCGGTAAAGGGCCGGCCGCTGGCATGGACGCGCGTACCCGGCGCCTGGCCGGCGATACAGATTCGTGCCGTGGCGGAAGCCTGGATCACTGGCCGGGGTTGATGCGGCAGCGGCGGCAGATAGAGCGGCGCGTCGCGACAGATGCGGCAGGCACGCAACGCCGCCAGCACCTCGTCTAGCGTCTCCTCAGCGCTCATCGACCCGCCAGCCTCGACCGGCCCGGCGCCCGCGAGATCAGCCCATCGCAAACCCAGTCGGACTTCTTCGCGGCGTAATTGTAGGGGTCGCCCTTCTCGACACGCGCGAGGCCGTTGATGCGGCCGCTCGGGCGGTTGCGGATGACGATCAGGTCGCCGCTGGTCTCGATGGTGAAGCAATAGGTGCGGCGCGTCTCCTGCGGGCCATAGTAGTAGCAGACGGCATCCGGCGTGGTGATCCAGCAGGCGTCGGTGTTCGTCACATGACGGTTGTGCCCGCTCGCCCGGCCGTCGGCGTGATGATACTCGCTGAAAGGCAAGTTGGTGCCGGAATAGCGGCCCGAGACGGTATTGCCCTCGAAGAGCTGCTTGATCTGTTCGCCGGTCAGCCGCTCGGCCGCCATTGCCTGCGTCACAGCGATCAGTCCCAGCGCAACGGCTGCGATGCGTGCCGACCGGGCCATCAGCGCTGCGCCAGCTTCCGGCTCATCTGCGGTCCGGGCGCCCGCGAGATCAGTCCGTCGCAGTACCAGGGCGTGCCGTTGTCGGTATGGTTGCGGGGGTTGCCGAGCTCGACCTTGGCCAGCGCGTTGACCATGCCGTTGCCGCTGTTGCGCAGGACATAAAGATCGCCGCTCATCTCGACCGAGAAGCAGTGCACCGTCCGGTCGCTCGGCGGGCCGTAATAGTAGCAGATGCGATCCGGCTTGGTGATCCAGCAGGCATCGGTATTGGGCTGCCAGCCGTTATGGCCGAGCGCCTGGCCGTTGGGATCGTGATACTCGGTGAAGAAGCCGCCATTGGTGTAGCGGCCCGAGACCGTATTGCCCCGGAAGGCACGCTCGATCGCCTCGCCGCTCAGCCTCTCGGCAGCCGGCGCATGCACCGGCACGGCCAGGACAGCAAGCAGCGCCAGGAGCAGCCGTCGCATCAGACCCTCCAGCTCGGGCGGGCCGACAGAGCGCCATGCCAGCGGCGGATATGGACGAAATCCTCCGGAAGCGGAATGCGCGACGGCTTCATGAAATCGATGGCGATGCCGGCAGTGATGTCGGCCACCGTCAGCATCTCGCCGCAGATGAAGGGATTGGCCGCGAGCTGCAATTCAAGCAGCCAGAGATGATCGTCCATCTGGTCGCGATTGGCCTCGGCCCATTCCGGAACCTGATCCTCCAGCTCCGCCATCGAAGGATGGCTGTGGCGGAAGACGGCGGCGACGCTTGCGAAGAGCCCGAGCTCGACGCGCCGGTTCCACATCTCGATCATCGCCTGCTCCTTCGCATCGCGGCCAAACATTGCCGGCTGCGGATGCAGGGCCTCGATATAGCGGCAGATCGCGATGGTCTCGGCGAGCGCCGTACCGTCGTCAAGCTGGAGAACGGGCAGGCGCTGGGCCGGATTGATCCGGGTGAAAGCTTCGCTGCGGTGTTCCTTTTTAGCGATGTCGACCGGGACGAGCTCCGGCAGCGGCACCCCCTTCTCGGCGAAGAAGATGCGGACCCGTCGTGGATTCGGCGCCCGCCCGCCGTCATAGAGCTTCATCAGGTCCTCTCCATCCTCCGCCGTACCCGATCACGGGCCACGCCGGGAGGTCAACCGGATTGCCGGCGCTTCATGACGCGAACATGGCGACGGTCAGCGCGGATGGCTGCGCCGCCAGGCTTCCGGACGCTCGAACTGCGTCGCCCAGATGCCCCGGCCGGCGGCCCGCGCCTCGTCCTCCTCGGCGCGATAGGCGCCATAGGAGACCGCGTGACCCTCGCGCACCAGCGTCGCGTTGATATCGGTATCGCCCTGCCGGCAGCGGGCAAGGCCGCGGCCGTAGCGGTCGGCCTTGCCGATCTCGCAACGCGTCACGCCGCGCGCCAGCATCGCCTGCAGGGCGCGCCGCGCTTCGCGCCCGCAGGCGACGGGCCTGCCGTCCCGCGCCGTGCAGCTCTGGCGGTATTCGGGCGCGTCGATTCCCTCCAGCCGGAGTTCCTCGCCGAGCAGGCGCACGGAATCGCCATCGATCGCCTGAGCCGCCCCCATCAGCTCGCGCGCCGGGCCGAGACGGTATTGCAGGATCGCACCGGCGAGCGCGAGAAAGCCGAGCAGGCCGAGCGCCACGACGAAATCGACCGGCCGGCCGACGCGGCGCCAGCCGAAGGGTCCAGAACGCGAGCGACCAAATCCGAAGGGTGCCATCAGGAAGAGCTTAACGATTTGGTGTCCATGATGACGAGCCGGTCCCTGCATGCCGCAGCGACCGAACGAGGATACACGCTCCCGATCATGGCGGAAGTGACGGCCGAACAGGTGCAGCGCGGGCGCGGCCCCGACCCCTCTGTCGTGGCCCGCCGCAAGCAGGTCACGCGCGAGGTCAAATCCGCGCGCGAACGGCTGACCTCTTCGACCGGGCTGGAACGCGCCTTCGACAACGAGTTGCTACGCGTCTTCGCGCAATACCGTATCGCCGGTTCGGCCGGCACGCTGGTTCTCGTGCTCAGCATCGCGGCCGGCGCCTGCCTGTGGCTGCCGCCGCCGCTCGTGGCGGTCTGGAGCGGCGCGGTGCTGCTCACGACGATGATCATCGTGCTGATGGCACGTCGCTTCCTTGCCAAGGCTCCCGACGAGGTCCGGCTGAAGCTCTGGCGCCGGCTCTTCGCCGCCGCCGAGGGCATGCACGGCCTGGCCTGGTCGCTCCTGCTGCTGCTGTTCGTCCCGGTCGACGCGCCCGGCGCCAAGGTCTTCGTCACCACCGCCCTGCTGATCGTCAGCGCGCTCACCGTCATGCTTTCCGCGACGATCCCGATGGCGGTCTATGCCGGGCTGACGCCGATCATCGCCGGCATCATGGTCTTCTTCTGGGACCGGCGCGACATGGACAGCGTCACCATGGCGCTGATGGCGGCCTCGGCCCAGCTCTTCTTCATCTTCCTCGCCAACCGGCTCTATGCGAGCTCGGTCGCCTCGATCACCTTCCGCGCCGAAAAGGACGCGCTGATCGCGGAGCTGGAAACCGCGAACGCCAATTCGGACGAGGCCCGCCGCAAGGCGGAGGAAGCGAATCTTGCCAAGTCGCGCTTCCTGGCGACGATGAGCCATGAATTGCGGACGCCGCTCAACGCGATCCTCGGCTTCTCGGAGGTGATGAAGAACGAGATTTTCGGCGCGCATGCCAATGCCGCCTACAAGGAATATTCGGCCGATATCCACGGCTCGGGCCAGCACCTGCTCAACCTGATCAACGAGATCCTCGACCTCTCGCGCATCGAGGCCGGTAAATACGAATTGAACGAGGAGGCGCTCTCGCTCCCCACCATCGTCGAGGATTGCCAGCACATGCTTGCGCTCCGGGCCAAGGCCAAGGGCCAGAGCATCCGCGCGCTGGCCGAGCCGCAATTGCCGCGCGTCTGGGCGGACGAACGCGCCATCCGGCAGGCCGTGCTCAACGTGCTCTCGAACGCGATCAAGTTCACGCCCCAGGGCGGCGAGATCACCATCAAGGTCGGCTGGACCGCGACGGGTGGGCAATATGTCTCGGTCACGGATACCGGCCCGGGGATTCCCGAAAACGAGATCCCGATCGTGATGCAGAGCTTCGGGCGCGGCTCGCTGGCGATCAAGACGGCCGAGCAGGGCTCGGGGCTGGGCCTTCCGATCGTCAAGGGGCTGATCGACCTGCATGGCGGCGGCTTCCATCTGAAGTCCAGGCCGCGCGCCGGCACCGAAGTCACCATCACCCTGCCGGCCGAGCGCGTGATGGACACGCTCGCCGCCCTGCCCGAGCCGAAGACGCGCGCGGCCTGAGGCCTTTGCCCGAATCCCGCCTCACCGCTCGGCGACATCTCCCCATCACCTCACTCCAGCATTTCCTCCAGCCTGTCGGACCCTCGGATCATGAACCGGAAAACGCGCGTCGCCGTGCTCTATGGCGGGAAATCGGGCGAGCACGAGGTGTCGCTGAAATCGGCGGCCTCGGTCCTGCGCCATATCGACCGAGAGCGCTTCGAGCCCGTGCCGGTCAGCATCGACAAACAGGGCCGCTGGCAGTGCCACGACCTGCGCCGGATCGAGGCGACGAATGGCGACAGCCTGCCGATCCCGCCGGATTCCCCGATGATCCGGCTGGAGCCCCAGGGCGAGCGCACGGCGATCCTGCCGGCCGACAGCGCGGCACCGGCAATCGCGCCGGTCGACGTGGTTTTCCCGGTGATTCATGGCCCGCTCTGCGAGGACGGTGCGATGCAGGGCCTGCTGGAGCTCGCCGGTGCGGCCTATGTCGGCTCTGGCGTCCTGGCCTCGGCGGTCGGCATGCACAAGGATATCGCCAAGCGGCTGGCGGCGCTCGCCGGCCTGCCGGTTGCGCCCTATCTCGCCCTGTCGCGGCGCGACTGGCGGCGCGATCCGGCGGGAGCAGCCAAGATGGCACAGGGGAAGCTGACGCTCCCCATTTTCGTGAAGCCCTGCAACATGGGCTCCAGCGTCGGCGTGCATAAGGTCAAAAGCTGGGAGGCTCTCGTCGCCGCGCTCGACGACGCCTTCCAGTACGACACCAAGGTCCTGATCGAGCAGGGCATCGACGCCCGCGAGATCGAGGTCGCGGTGCTCGACGGCGATCCGCCGGTGGCGAGCGTCGCCAGCGAGCTCAATGCCGGCCCGCAGCACGAATTCTACTCCTACGAGGCCAAGTACATCGATCAGGACGGCGCCAGCGTCGACCTGCCGGCCAAGCTCGACGCCGAGCAGATGGCGCGCGTGCGGCAGCTCGCGATCGATGCCTTCGTCGCGCTCGAATGCAGCGGGCTCGCGCGCGTCGACTTCTTCCTCGACCGCCAGAGCGGCGCCTTCTACTTCAACGAGATCAACACGCTGCCGGGCTTCACCGCGATCAGCATGTATCCGAAGATGATGGAGGCTTCCGGCCTGCCCTATCCCGACCTCATCACCCGCCTGATCGAGCTGGCGCAAGAGCGCCATGCCGAGCGGGCGGGCCTGAAGACGGATTACGCGGGGTAGCTGGCGAATTCACCCGCGCGGACAGCGCGGGAACCGCTCTCCTGTGAGGAGAGGGCAGGGGTGAGGTCTAGGCCCCTGGACCAGTTGCGGACGCCCTCCCCGCTCCTGCGATTAGGACAAGACCAAGACGTCCAACGGCTACCCCTAACCCTGCCCTCTTCCTACGGGAAAGGGTTCCCCTCGGTTTCTGAAGCAGCGCGGCGTTTCCACCTCGGTAGATCACCTTCAGGCGAGCTGGAGCATGACCGGCCGGCATCAATCCTTCCGCGCGACCTGCGCCTGCTCGAAGGTCGCCATACCGGAATGGATCGAGGCCGCGGCCTTAACAATGCCGGCCGCAAGCGCCGCGCCGGAGCCTTCGCCGAGGCGCATGTCGAGCGCCAGCAGCGGCACCTTGCCGAGGCGGGCGAGCACGTCGGCATGCGCCCCCTCGGCCGAGAGATGGCCGGCGATGCAATGATCGATGGTCGAGGGCTCGATCGCGTGCAGGATCGCGGCGGCAGCCGTCACGACATAGCCGTCGAGGATCACCGGAATGCGCTGCGAGCGGGCTGCGATGATCGCGCCGCAGATCGCCGCAACCTCGCGCCCGCCGAGGCGGCGCAGGACTTCAAGCGGGTCCTTGAGATGGGCGCGGTGGAGGCTAAGCCCCGCTTCCACCGCCGCGACCTTGCGCTTCAGGCCCGCGTCGTCGACGCCGGTACCGCGCCCGCACCAATGCGCGGCGTCGCCGCCATAGAGCGCGGCATAGATCGCCGCCGCCGAGGTGGTGTTGCCGATGCCCATCTCGCCCAGGCAGAGCAGGTCCGTTCCGCCGACGAGCGCCTCCATGCCGAAGGCCATGGTGGCGACGCAGGCGCGCTCGTCGAGCGCGTCGGTTTGCGTGAAATCGCCCGTCGGCAGGTCGAGCGCGAGGTCGAAAACCTTGAAGCCAAGATCATAAGCCGCGCAGATCTGATTGATCGCCGCGCCGCCGGCGGCGAAGTTCTCCAGCATCTGGCGCGTCACCGCCTGCGGATAGGCCGAAACGCCCTGCGCCACCACACCGTGATTGCCGGCGAAGACGCAGACCAGCGGACGCCGCACCTCGGGCGGAGCCTTGCCCTGCCAGGCGGCGAGCCATTCGGCAATCTCCTCCAGGCGGCCGAGGCTGCCGGCCGGCTTGGTGAGGTTGGCGTCGCGGGCACGCACTGCATTCGCCGCCGCCATGTCAGGGCCGGGCATCGCGGCGATGAGGTCGCGGATATCGTCGAAGGGCAATCCTGAGGCGGCCATGTTCAAATCCATCACGCGAGAACGCCGCATCAGCGCATCGGCATGGCGGCAGGATTGACGCTGCTGCTATAGGGTCGGGAGCGTGAAGACAATCGAGCGAGACGACGCGGCAGGCATGGCAGAGGCCGAAACCACGAGCGAGGCGCCCCCGCCGAGCTGGCCGGGCTGGGGAATCGCGACCGCGATCTGCCTGCGCTTCTGGTCCCGCCTGCCGGTGCCCTTGCTGCCGGGCGAGAGCGACGGCCATGGCATCCCGGATTTCCGGGAGGTGCCGCGCGCCCTGCCCTTCGCCGCGCTGGTCATCGCCGCGCCGGCCGCGCTCGTCGCGCTGAGCGCGGGGCTGGCGGGCTTGAGCGGCTTCGTCGTCGCTGCGCTCGCCCTGACAACGATGGCCCTGACGACCGGCGCCTTCCATGAGGACGGCCTGGCGGACACCGCCGACGGGCTGTTCGGCGGGCCTACGCCCGAGCGCCGGCTGGAGATCATGAAGGACAGCCGCATCGGCTCCTATGGCGCATTGGCGCTGGGGTTGTCGCTGCTGCTGCGGGCGGGCCTGATCGCGATGATCCTCGATCGCTCCGGTGCCTGGACAGCGGCCGCCGCCTTGCTTGCCGCGGCACCCTGGTCCCGCGCCGAAGGGCTCTTCATGCTGGCAACCCAGCCGCCGGCGCGCAACACCGGCGCGGCGGCGGCGGTCGGCCAGCCGACTGTGCTGACGGCGCGAATCGCGCTGGGCCTCAGCCTCTTCCTCGCAACGGGGATCGGGCTCGCGGCGCAAATGCCGATCGCCGGTTTGCTGATCGGCTTTGCGCTGGCGCATGGCGCCGCGGCGGTGCTGTCGCGGATGGCGCGGCACCTGATCGGCGGGCAGACCGGCGATATCCTCGGCGCTGCCCAGCAGCTTGCCGAGATTGCGATCTATCTCGGAATCGCGCTGATGCTCCGGCCGGGCCTGTGAGCGCTTGACCACGCGCCGCTGCGAACCGCCCTCCCGTATCGGGACGGAAAGTCTTCATTGTCCGTTGCGACTTGACGGGAACGCTTCTTTGACGCTGGCTCAGGCTGTTTCCAACTCACTCACTTACGTCAGGTGATACCACTATGCGCAAAGCCATTCTCAGTCTCCCGGCCGGACTGATCGCCGTCGCGTTCGCCTATGCCGCGTCCAGCCTCGTCCTGCCCTCGACCGCCTCCGCCGTGGTCTGTGCCAAGGGCGTCTACCGGGCGGGATGCGCCGGGCCGAACGGCGCCGTGGTCGCCAGACGTGGCCCTGTCGCTCCGCGCACGCACGGCGCAGTCTGCCGGCGCTATGGGATCGTCGGCGGCGTGCGCCGCTGCGTCGCCTGGTAAGCGCCGCATCCGGTCACGCTGGCACCGGGACGGTTGAGCCGATGAGCGCCGTCTCGACGCCCTGCATCGGGATCTGCGTGATCGACCCGGCAAGCAAGCTCTGCGAAGGCTGCGGCCGGACATTGGCTGAAATCGCGCAATGGGGCCGGCTGAGCGAGCCCGAGCGGCTGGCGATCATGGCCCTGTTGCCGGAGCGGCTGGCGGATCGCAAAGGCTGAAGGATAGAGGGCCCCACGAGGATGGGGACCCTCCCGTCATTCCGGACCAGCCGCCGTCGGGTCCGACCTCGCCGATCCGCGGCGCCGATCCGAAATCCATCGGAAGGCTCGACGCTCTGCGATGGATCCGGGTGGTTCAAGCCCGGTATGATGGGAGTTTCAGGAGCTTTTTGCACCCGCCAGATCGGCCAGCGCGGCGCCGGTCAGACGATAGAACACCTTCTTGGGATAGGCGACGGCGCCGAGGCCGTCATAGAAGTGCAGCAGCGCCGCATCGTCGGCATCGGCCGTCCAGTCGATGCGACGATGGCCGCGTTCCAAGGCGAGCTCCGCCAGCGCGGTCATCAGCTTCCGGCCGAGTCCAGCGCCGCGCGCTGCATCGGCGACATAGATCTCCTTGAGGAAGAAGCCGCTCTTGAGACCCGGCCCGGGATAGAGATTGCAGGCCGAGGCGAAGCCGAGCACGGCGTCTCCCTTCACGGCGATCAGAATATCGACCCCCGCCGGCAGCGTAGCCAGCCCGGCGAGGATATCCTCGGGAGCCGGGCACGGCACGCTGTAATGGCCCTGCATCTCGACCATCAGCGCGGCCAGCGCCTTGTGGTCTGTCGGCTGAAGCAAACGGATCATGGTCTCGCTCATGCCCTCGCCCTTACAGGTTCTCAGTGGATGAGCGACCAGAGGAAGCGCCCGGCGACGAAAAGCAGGAACAGGCCGAAAGCGATCTCGAGGCGGCGCTTGGAGAGCCGATGCGCCAGTCGCGCTCCGATCGGCGCCGTCCAGATCGAGGTCGGGATGAACAGGACCATGCCGATCAGCGAAACATAGCCGAGCGAGAGCGGCGGCAGGATGTCCATCTTCGGCCAGCCGGCATAGATGAAGCCGAGCGCGCCGGGGATCGAGATCAGCACCCCGAGCCCCGAGGAAGTCGCCACCGCCTGGTGGATCGGCCGGCCGTAGAAGGTCATGAACAGGCTGGAGAGCTGGCCGCCGCCGATGCCCATCAATGCCGAAAGCACGCCGATGATACCGCCATACGCCACCATCAGCGGCTTGCCCGGCATATCCTCGCCGAATTTCCAGCGATCAGCGGCGAAGAGCAAGCGGATGGCGGAGATCGTCGCCACGGCGACGAACACGATCTTGAAGAGGTCGGCCGGCGCGAAGCGGGCGATCCAGCTGCCCGCGAGCACGCCGAGGATCACCGGCACGGCCCAGACCTTGAGGATCGAGAGGTCGACCAGGCCTTTGGCGCGGTGGGCGTTGAAGGAGCGGATCGAAGTCGGGATGATGATCGCGAGCGAGGTGCCGACGCTGAGCGGCATGCGCACCTCCTCCGCCACGCCGATGACGCGGAAGATCTCGTAGAGCACGGGCACGATGACCGCGCCGCCGCCGACGCCGAACACACCGGCCAAAAGACCGGTGACCGCACCGGCCAGCACGAGCGAGACGGCGAGGAAGGCGAGATCGCCGATGGGGATTCCAGCAAGCATGACGAGAGATCCGGTGAAGCCGCCCGATCTCTCGGCGATTTGGCCGGCGGGGGCAAGATACCGCTCCCGCATGGCCGTTGCGTGAATCTCGAGCTGCTCGGCTACCTCAGCCGCGCCCGGTGTCGAAGATCGGCGCAAAGCCGCCATAGACGACGCGCCTGCCGTCGAAGGGCATCTTGAGCTCGGCCATGCGCGGGTCTGCCATGATCTTGCCCCAGGCGGCGGCGCGCGCCTCCTTGGACGGCCATTCGACCCAGCTGAAGACCACCGTCTCGCCGGGTTCGGCCTTCACCGCGCCCTTGAAATCCGTGAGCTTGCCGTCCGGGACATCGTCGCCCCAGGCGTCGACGACGCGCCGGGCTCCGTATTCCTTGAACAGGGCCGCATGCCCGGCGGAGAAGTCGCGGTAATCAGCCTTGCGCTCGTCGGGCACCGCGACGAGGACACCGTCGACATATCCCATCGCGCCGCCCTCGCCTTCGTCGAGGATCGGGGCGAAGCCGCCATAGATCATGCGCTTGCCGTCGAAGGGCATGGCTTCGCCCATCGCCTTCATGCGCGGATCGCTCATGATCTTCTCGTTGGCGGCGTCGCGCGTCGCCCGGTCGGGATATTCGAACCAGGAGAAGACCACGACCTCGTCGGGCGTCGCCTTCACCGCCCCCTTGAAATCCGTCACCTTGCCGTCCGGGACATCGTCGCCCCAGGCCTCGACATGGCGCCGGACGCCGAACTCCTGGAACAGCGGCGCCGCATCGGCAGCCTGCTTGCGATAAGCATCCTTGTTCGCGGCGGGAACCGCCAGGACGAAACCATCGACATAGGCCATTGCGCTTCTCCTTTGCGCGCGACCGCCGGGGACGGCCGCACCAGAAATGTTGATATCAATCATATCGACCCGGAATGGGTCCAAAAAAATGGCTCTCAGCCACAGCAGGAACTCACTGCCAGCTCCGGCTGGAAGCTCGTCGCGCCCATTGGCTTGTCGGGATAGCGGTCGTGATGCCGGACCCAGTCCATGATGCCGACCTCGTTGCGCCCCTTCGGGGTCATGTCGAGGAAGTTATGGGCGCCAATCAGAAGGTCGCCGCCACGGGCATAGGTCGAATAGGTGTGGAAGATCTCGCCGGCATCGTTGCGATAGAAGACGCTGAAGCCCGGCATCTCGCCGCCCTGCCCATCATGCATCGCGTAATTGTATTCGTAGCGACCGGCCGCCTTTTCCTCCGGGCTCGGCGAGACGTGGAAATCATAGTTGAAATCGCTGTTGGCCGAGGAAACCCAGGGAAAATCCCAGCCCATGCGATGCCGGAAGTCCTGGAACTCGGCGTAGGGAGCCCGCGAGACAACCACCAGGCTGACATCATGGTGCCTGAGATGCCGGTTGGCGCCGTCGAAATGATCGGCGAGGAACGAGCAGCCCGGGCAACCTTCCCGAGCGCCCGGCCCGAACATGAAGTGATAGACGATCAACTGGCTGTTGCCGGCGAAGAGATCGCCCAGCGTCAACGCACCGTCCCAGCCTTCGAAGCTGTAGGTCTTCTCGATCCTGACCCAGGGCAGCGCGCGCCGCTCGGCCGAAAGCGCGTCGCGCCGGCGGGTCAGCTCCTTCTCGTTGGCGAGATGCACCTTGCGTGCGGCAAGCCACTCCTCACGGGATACGATCCTGTGTTCCATCGTCTCCTCTCCTCTGCTTCCCGCCAGCGCGATGCTGGCGGCTTCTTCGGCGCGGCGCGGTCCATGTCCCGGCGCGCGATCGCTCAGGCGAAATAGGCCTCGAGCTTGACCATGGTTCCCGTCCAGCCATGGGTATGGCCGCGGACGGCGGCATCGTCGGCGAGCTTCTCGTGCAAAAGCGTCAGGATGGTGCCGTCGCCGTCCGGCTTGAGCGTCACGGTGACGCGCGAGACACGCTCCGGCGTCGTGATCCAGGACCAGCTGAAGACGAGGCGCTGGTTCTCGACGACCTCCAGATAGCGGCCGAGAACCTCGTGGCGCTCGCCGGTATTCTCGATCATCACGACGCGATAGGCACCGTCGACGCGCGGATCGATTTCCGCTTCCTGCGCGACGACATTCTCGGGGCCGAACCAGCGGACGAGCAGATCCGGATTGGTCCAGGCTTCGTAGACCTCGGCTGGCGACGCATTGAGACGGCGCTTCATCGTGAGACTGGGTGTCACCGGTTGATGCATGCGCCCTCTCCTGCCCTTAGAGGCTCCTAGCCTTCGCTCTTGCGCCGCGCTTCGAGCAGCGCTTCCAGCGCATCGAGCCGCTCGGTCCAGAACCGCTGATAGCGCGCCAGCCAGCCCATCGCCTCCTCCATCGGCCCGACATTCAGGTGGCAGGACACAGTCCGTCCTGCCTTGGTCCGCGTTAGCAGCCCGGCATCCGAGAGGACGTCGAGATGCTTCATGATGGCCGTGAGCGAGACCGGAAAGGGCTTCGCCAGTTCGCTGACCGAGAGTCCATCCTCCCGCTCCAAGCGCGCCAGCAGAGCCCTCCGCGTCGGGTCTGCCAAAGCGGAGAAGGTCCGGTCGAGCTGCACGTCTTGAAACTTAACCATTGAGTTAAGTGTAAGCGCAAGCCGCTTCGCCCGTCAAGCCGATGTTTTGGGGCGAGGGATTTCGGCTCGGTTCAGGCCGCGGCGGCGGCCTCGTGGCGCGAGACATGGGCGGTGGCGGCGCGCAGGTCGTCCAGCGTGGCATCGGCGCCGACGCAGTGCTCGGCGAGATGGCGGCGAAACATGCGCGCGCCGGGGCGGCCGGGGAACAGGCCGACGAGATGGCGGGTGAAGGCGTGCAGCCGCCCGCCCCGCTCCAGATGCGCGGCGAGATGCGGCTCCAGCGCCTCCAGCAGGGCGAAAGCATCGGCCACCGGCGCATCTTCGCCGAAGATCAGCGGATCGACCTGAAGCAGGATCTCGGGGTTTTGATAGGCCTCGCGGCCAACCATCACGCCATCGACCTTTTTAAGATGCGCGGGCCATTCGGAGGGCGCCTTGATGCCGCCGTTGATCGCGATCGGCAGGTCGGGATTGGCGGCCTTCAGACGATAGGCGCGCTCATAGTCCAGCGGCGGGATTTCGCGGTTCTCCTTGGGGGAAAGACCTTGCAGCCAGGCCTTGCGGGCATGGACGATCAGCGCATCGACGCCGGCCGCGCGCACCGAAGCGGTCAGCGCATCGAGCGCGAGCTCCGGGTCCTGGTC
This sequence comes from Allobosea sp., assembly GCA_039808685.1. Classification (GTDB taxonomy): domain Bacteria; phylum Pseudomonadota; class Alphaproteobacteria; order Rhizobiales; family Beijerinckiaceae; genus Allobosea. The sequence goes on from JBDHTM010000001.1 coordinate 85,787, forward strand.
GTCGACGCCGGTGCGGCATTTCACCGTGACGGGGATCGCGACAGCCGCCTTCATCGCCGCCACGCAATCGCCGACCAGCGCCGGCTCGCGCATCAGACAGGCGCCGAAGGCCCCACCCTGCACGCGGTCCGACGGACAGCCGCAGTTCAGATTGATCTCGTCATAGCCGAAATCGGCGCCGATCTTCGCAGCCTCCGCCAGGAGCTTCGGGTCATTACCGCCGAGCTGGAGCGCGACGGGATGCTCCACGGCATCGAAGCCGATCAGACGCTGGCGATCGCCGCGGATCACCGCCTGCGCCGTCACCATCTCGGTATAGAGCAGCGCATGGCGCGACATCAGGCGATGGATGACCCGACAATGCCGGTCGGTCCAATCCATCATAGGCGCAACGGCGAATCTAAACTCTTGATTTTTCATAGTTTTTTGTGCAACATCAAATCGTTAAGTCGGTCCGAATGCACACGAAAGCACGCCGTGATGCGACGCTTTTCGCCACGTTTCGACGGCTGAGTGCACACGGATCGCACACGAAAATGGCCACCTTCACGAAGCTCTCCTCCGGATCCTGGCGCGTCCAGGGCCGACGCAAGGGACGCTACGTGAGCGAGACCTTCCTGCGCCGGGATGATGCGCGGCGCTGGGCCACCGAGGCCGAGCGCCAGATTGATCGTGGTGAGACCCGTACGACTCGCGCATCGCCTGCCTGAAGACATCGGGGACCTCATCGACCTTCATATCGACGACATGCGTGATGTCGGCAAGGCTCCTTTGCGCTCCAAGGCCGCCACACTGGAGCGACTGAAGCGGCAACTTGGAAAGTGCAACATGGTGTCCCTCGACCGAGAGCGGCTCATTCGCTTCGGTAGCGACCGGGCAGCGCAGGGGCAGGACCGGTCACGCGTCTCCTCGCATCCTGAATGCGGTATGCGGCCGTTTCGTCAGCGCTGGGGCGGTCCAAACCGACCTCATCGGGCTTTCCCCATTCCTCGCCCCCAGGGAGCAGCGGTGGCACGATTCCTGATTGAGTGATGCCGGCTCACTCCAAAGGAACGATCGAAAGGCATGGTGCCCAATCTGCGAATCCTGATCGTCGACGCGAACCAGATTCGAGCCACCATCATTGAGGAGGGCTTGCGGGAAGCGGGCTACGATCAGTTGATCCGCATGACGGCGACGACCGGTCTGGTCGCTGCCATTGAAGCCCATGATCCCGATGTCGTAGTGATCGACCTCGAGGATCCCAGCCGCGACGCGCTGGCCGACATGTTCCTGGTCAGCCGGCGTGTCCGCCGGCCGATCACCATGTTCGTCGACCAGTCGGATTCCGCCTCGATCGAGGCTGCGGTCGAGGCGGGCGTCTCCGCCTATATCGTCGACGGGCTGAAGAAGGAGCGGATGCAGCCGATCCTGCAGACCTGCATCAGCCGCTTCAATGCCTTCCGCAAGCTGCGAGAAGAGCTCGACGAGGTCCGCTCCCTGCTCGATGACCGCAAGACGATCGACCGCGCCAAGGGCATCGTCATGCGGCTGAAGGGTCTCTCCGAGGACGAGGCTTATGCGCTCATGCGCCGCACTGCGATGAACGAGAAGCGCAAGCTCGTCGACATCGCTCGCTCCCTCATCACCGCCGCGGAGATGCTGAAATGACGACTTTGCACCTGCGGGTGGGCTTCATGCCGCTGGTCGATTGCGCGCTGGTCGCTCTAGCGAAGGACGAGGGCTTCGCCGAGTCCGAGGGGCTGAATCTCGAACTGGTCCGTGAGGTCTCGTGGTCCAATCTGCGCGACAAGCTGAATGTGCGCCTATTCGACGCCGCCCATATGCTCGGCCCGGCCGCCATCGCCGCGACGCTCGGCATCGGCGGGGTCAAGGCTCCGATGGCGGCGCCGCTGGCGCTCAATCGCGATGGCGCCGCGATCACCCTCTCGCTGCGGCGCTTTGAAGAGCTGGCACGCCTGGCCGATGGCGACCTGGCCGATACGGCTGTCTCGGGACAAGCGCTCGCCGCCATGGTCGCGCGCCGCAAGGCGGCCGGCCTGCCGCCGCTGACCTTCGCCGCGGTCTTCGGCTTCTCGACCCATACCTATCTGCTCGGCGAGTGGCTGAACAAGGCCGGGCTCCGGCTCGGCGAGAACGTCCGCTTCGAGGTCGTGCCCCCACCGCAGACCGTCGAAGCACTCGCCAGCGGGCGGATCGACGGCTTCTGCGCGGGGGCGCCCTGGAATTCGGCGGCGGTGGCCGCCGGCCTCGGCGCGATGGTCCATGCCAGCGTCGACCTCTGGCGTAACTGTCACGACAAGGTCCTGGCCTGGCGTGCCGACGACGTGCAGAAGCGCCCGGCCGCCGTCTCGAAACTGGGCGCCGCGATCCTGAAGGCCAGCGCCTGGGCTTGCCGCCCGGAGAATTTCTCGCGCATGGCGCATCATCTCTCCGCACCCGACCGGCTCGCGCTGCCGGCCGAGCTCATCGAGCGCATTCTGCAGGGTGAGTTGATCCAGGGCGCTGACCGGCCGACGCGCCGGATCGGACAGTTCATCCGTTTCGACCGGGATGCCCTCCGTCCTGACCCTAGCGATGCCGACTGGGTTCTTGCCGGCATGGAGCGCGCCGGACAGGTTGTGGCGACACCGCAGATGCGCGACGCCGCGCGCCATGTCTTCCTGCCTGCCGCTTTCGAGGGCATTTTGGCTCAGGTCAACGAATAGCTCATTTATTAGGCAAATGCGCTCCGATTGTGCGCTGCAACAAGATTACCGCCCCCCACGTCTCCTGCGCCACACCATCGGCAAGCTATAGCAATTCAAGGCTAGGCTCGTCGTGAGGCGGTTGGCACGATCCTTGTAAGGTATGTCGGGACGCGGCCAACGCTGCCCGCGCCATCCCCGATCCGGAAGACACAGCAACGACGCTGTCGGAATGCGCCTGTCGAGGCGTCTTTCGCGCGGCGTTTTCGCGTTTCGGGGCTGATTTCAGGCAGGCGGCAGCTCAGCAACCGAGAGGCGATCGATGACGCACAGCTCCAAGACCCGGACCAGGGCCGTCGCAATCCGGCAGGCGGGTCCAAGCCGCCGCGGCTTCCTGAATCTGTCCGGCGCGGCCGCGTTGCTCGCTGCAGCGCGAACCGCCCTGCCCGCCGGCGCCTTCGCGCAAGGGTCTGGCCCCGAGGTCAAGGGCACCCGCCTCGGCTATATCGCGCTCACCGACGCCTCGCCGCTGATCATCGCCAAGGAAAAAGGCCTGTTCGCCAAGCACGGCCTGCCCGAGATGGAGATCGCCAAGCAGGCCTCCTGGGGCGCGACGCGCGACAACATGGCGCTCGGCTTCAAGAACAACGGCATCGACGGCGGCCACATCCTGCGGCCGAAGACGCATCTCTATTCGGCCGGCAAGGTGATGCAGAACGGCCAGCCGCTGCCGATGTACACGCTGCTCAACCTCAACGAGGACGGGCAGGCGATCTCGGTCTCGAACGAGTACAAGGATCTCGATGTCCGAAAGGACGCCTCGCCGCTGAAGCAGGCCTTCGAGCGCAAGAAGGCCGCGGGCAAGGAGCTGACCGCCGCCATGACCTTCCCGGGCGGCACCCACGACCTCTGGATCCGCTACTGGCTCGCGGCCGGCGGCATCGACCCCGACACCGACATCAAGGTTATCGTCGTGCCGCCGCCGCAGATGGTGGCGAACATGAAGGTCGGCACCATGGACTGCTTCTGCGTCGGCGAGCCCTGGAACGAGCAGCTCGTCAACCAGAACATCGGCTACAGCGCCCTGACCACCGGCGAGCTCTGGTTCCGTCATCCCGAGAAGATCCTCGGCATGCGCGCCGATTTCGTCGACGCCAACCCCAGGGCGACGCAAGCCATCCTGATGGCCGTCATGGAAGCCCAGATGTGGGCCGACAAGATGGAGAACCGGCAGGAGCTCGCCGAGATCGTCGGCAGGCGCCAATGGTTCAACGTCCCGACCGGTGACATCAACAAGCGCCTGCTCGGCGACATCAACTACGGCAATGGCCGCGAGGCGAAGGGCACCAATCTCTACATGAAGTTCTGGGGCGAAGGCGGCTCGACCTCCTATCCCTGGAAGAGCCTCGATAGCTGGTTCGTCACCGAGAACATCCGCTGGGGCAAGTTCGAGCCGACGCTCGACATCAAAGCCCTGGTCGACAAGACCAACCGCGCCGATCTCTGGCGCGAGGCGGCAAAGACGCTCGGCGTCGCCGGCGCCCCGACGGCGGAGTCCCGCGGCGTCGAGACCTTCTTCGACGGCACCAAGTTCGATCCCGCCGCGCCCATGGACTATCTCAAGGCGTTGAAGATCAAGCGGGTGGCCTGACGCCATGGCCGAGCCCCTGATCATCGTCGGCAATGGCATGGCCGCGACCCGGCTGGCTGACGAGCTGAGCCGGCAGGCGCTCGGACGCTATGCGGTCGCGGTGATCGGGGACGAGCCGCGGCTGGCCTATAACCGGGTGCTGCTCTCCCCGCTGCTGGCGGGCGAGATCGGGGAGCCCGAGATCGAGCTCAAGCCCGCGGCCTGGTGGCAGGCGCGCGGCGTCTCGATGCTCTACGGCAAGCCGGTCACCGGCATCGACCGGGCGACGAAGAACGTGACCCTGGCCGACGGCCTTGTCCTGCCTTACGGCAAGCTCGTGCTCGCCACCGGCTCGCGCCCGCTGATGCCGCCGGTGCCGGGGCTGGATCTGCCCGGCGTCGCCAGCTTCCGCGACGTCGCCGATGTCGCGCAGTTCCGCATGGTCGCCGCGACTGGCGCTCGCGCCGTGGTGATCGGGGGCGGCCTGCTCGGGCTGGAAGCGGCCTACGGGCTCGCCAGAATCGGCGGCAAGGTCACTGTGCTGCATCTCGCCGACCGGCTGATGGAACGCCAGCTCGATCGCGAGGGTGCCGGCCTGCTCGCCCGCGAGATCGCGGCGCGTGGCATCGACATCCGCCTGAACTGCACCGCCGAGCGCTTCGTCGGCGGGGAACGGGTCGAGGCGGTGGAGCTGACCGATGGCGGCGTGATCCCGGCGGACCTCGTCGTCGTCGCCATCGGCGTGCGCCCGCGTGTCGATCTCGCCGTCGCGGCCGGGCTCGACGTCAATCGCGGTATCGACATCGACGACGGCCTCGCCAGCAGCGACCCTTCGATCTTCGCCATCGGCGAATGTGCCGAGCACCGTGGCTCGGTCTATGGCCTGGTCGAGCCCGCCTATGAACAGGCCCGTGTGCTGGCAACGCGGCTTGCCGGCGGAACGGCGCGCTATACCGGCTCGCTGCCGGCGACCAATCTCAAGGTCAGCGGCGTCAGCGTCTTCTCGGCGGGCTCTGTCGAGCCGGGGGAAAGCGAGGAAGTCCTGCTGCTGCGCGACCCGGCCATGGGGGTCTATCGCAAGTTCGTGCTGCGGGCGGGTCGGCTCGCCGGCTGCGTCCTCGTCGGCGACACCTCCGGTGCGCTGTTCTATCTCGAGCTGATCCGCTCGGGCCAGGACATCAGCGCGATCCGCGCCGACCTGCCCTTCGGCGAGGGCTATTGCATCGGGATGGCTGCGTGATGCGCCACGACGCTTCCCTCGCCCCGGCTGCGACTTCAACGACCTGCCCCTATTGCGGGGTCGGCTGCGGGGTGAAGGCGACGCCGGACGGCATGGGCGGGGCCGCCATCGCAGGCGATCCGGACCACCCGGCCAATCGCGGGCGGCTCTGCTCCAAGGGCTCCGCGCTCGGCGAGACGCTCGGGCTCGGCAGCCGCTTGCTACATCCTCTGAAGCGCAACGCCGCCGGCAGCTATGACAGGGTCAGCTGGGACGAGGCGCTCGATGCCGTCGCTGCCGGTTTTCGTGCGATAGCGGCCGGGCATGGGGCCGAGGCGATTGCCTTCTACCTCTCCGGCCAGCTCCTGACCGAGGACTACTATGTCGCCAACAAGCTGGCGAAGGGCTTCATCGGCACGCCCCATGTCGACACCAATTCGCGGCTGTGCATGTCGTCGACGGTCGCGGCGCAGTGCCGGGTCTTCGGCTCCGATACGGTGCCCGGCGCCTATGAGGATTTCGACAGCGCCGACCTGATCGTCCTCGTCGGCTCCAATACCGCCTGGTGCCATCCGATCCTGTTCCGGCGCATGCAGGACAACCGGCGCGAGCGCGGCGCGCGCGTCGTCGTCATCGATCCGCGCGTCACCGCCACGGCGGAAGACGCCGACATGGTTCTGGCGCTGAAGCCCGGCTCCGACGCCGCGCTGTTCGCAGGTCTGCTCGTCCATCTCGCCGATCGCGGCCTCGTCGACCGCACCTATGTCACGCGCCATGTCGCCGGCTTCGACGAGGCGCTCGCCAATGCGCGGGAGATTGCGCCCGATATCGCCGCGGTGTCCGTCGCCACCGGCCTGAGGCCTGACGAGATCGCGGCCTTCTACGAACTCTGGGCGAGCACGCCCCACGTCGTTACCGCCTGGAGCCAGGGCCTCAACCAGTCGGCGCAAGGGACCGACAAGGTCACCGCGATCCTGAACTGCCACCTCGCCACGGGCCGTATCGGACGTCCTGGCTGCGGCCCCTTCTCCCTGACCGGCCAGCCCAACGCCATGGGCGGGCGCGAGGTCGGCGGCCTCGCCAACATGCTCGCCGCCCATATGGGCTACGGCGCTGACGAGGTCGATCGTGTCCGTCGTTTCTGGCAGGCGCCGAACATCGCCCGGCGCGAAGGCCTGAAGGCCGTCCAGATGCTCGACGCGGTCGCCGAGCGCCGCATCCGCGCGATGTGGGTGATGGCGACCAACCCGGCGGTCTCGCTACCCAATGCGGACAAGGTCCGTGCCGCGCTAGCAGGCCTCGATCTTTTCGTCGTCTCCGAGAACGTTCTCTCCAACGACACGCTCGCGGCCAAACCCCACTTCATCCTGCCGGCAGCCGCCTGGGGCGAGAAGGACGGCACCGTCACCAATTCCGAGCGCCGGATCTCGCGCCAGCGCGCCTTCCTGCCCCTGCCGGGCGAGGCGAAGCCTGACTGGTGGATCATCTGCGAGGTTGCCCGGCGCTTCGGTTTCGGCGGGGCCTTCGCCTATGCCGGCCCGCACGAGATCTATGCCGAGCACGCCGCGCTCTCCGCCTTCGAGAACGGCGGCACACGCGATTTCGACATCGGCGCCAATGCCGGCCTCGACAAGGCCGGCTATGATGAGCTCTCGCCGATGCAATGGCCGGTATCCGCCCACCAGCCGCGAGGCACCGCGCGGCTCTTCGGCGGCGGCAACTTCTTCGGTCCCGGGCGCCGCGCGCAGATGCGCCCGCTCGCCGCGCCGAAACTGGCATCCGAGCCCAGCGAGGCTTTTCCGCTGCTGCTCAACACCGGCCGCGTGCGCGACCACTGGCACACCATGACCCGCACCGGCCTCAGCCCGCGGCTGAGCGCGCATATCGCCGAGCCTTCGGTCCATCTTCATCCGGCCGACGTCGCGCGCTTCGGGCTGGCCGAAGGCGGCTTCGCGCGTCTCGCCAGCGTCCATGGCTCAGCCGTCCTCAAGGTCGTACCCGACCAGGGGATCGCCGAGGGCGCGGCCTTTGCGCCGATCCACTGGTCCGGCGAGACCGCCTCCGACGCGCGCATTGGCGCCCTGACGCAGCCGCTCTGCGATCCCTTCTCCGGCCAGCCCGAGATGAAAGCGACGCCAGTCGCCATCGTGCCTGTCGCCTATCGCTTCGAAGGCTTCGTCCTCTCGCGTGAGCCCCTGGTCCTTCCGGCCGGAAGCTGGTGGTCGCTGCTGGCCGTGCAAGGCGGCGAGGGCCGGCTTTTCGCCACTGACGCCTCCGTAGACGCCCTGGCGATCCTCATGCGCGAGCGCTTCGGCGCGGACGAGCTGACAGAGCTGATCGATCGCGACGGCGGCAGCTATCGCTGCGCCGTGCTCCGGGAAGGCCGGCTGCTCGCCGCCCTCTTCCTCGCTCCCGCCGGCCGCGCGCCGCTCTGGGACACGGTCAAGGCCGTCTTCGCCGATCCGGCAGCGACGGTGGAGAGCAGGTTTGCCCTGCTTTCGGGACGCAATCCCGGCGGCGGCGGCGCCGGACCAACCGTCTGTGCCTGCTTCGGCGTCGGGCTGAACGCGATCCGCGTCGCCTTCACGGCCGGCGCCGCGACAGCCGAGGAGATTGGCCTTCAGCTCAAGGCGGGAACCAATTGCGGTTCCTGCCTTCCCGAAATCCGCCGCATCGGCGCGCAGGCACGCGCGAGCGCGGCGGCATGACGAATGCGACGGAAGAACCCGGTCAGAGGAGAGACTGGAACATGGGGCAGCCTGTCTTGAAAGGCTCAACTGCGAGTACAGCCGTCATCACGCTCCCGGGCAAAACGCCGGAGGTCGTCGCCTTGCCGGCCGCTCCGGCGAAGCCTTTCGCGGCGCGGCTCGTTCCTTGGGGGAAGAATGCGCTCGTCAATCTCCTGCCGCCGCTGATTACCGTCGCGCTGATCCTGCTGTTCTGGCAGATCGCGGCGTCCGGGCCGCAATCCTCGCTGCCGCCGCCCACCAGGATCTGGGAGGAGGCGAAGGACCTGATCGTCGCGCCGTTCTACTGGGCGGGCTCGCAGGATATCGGGCTGGGCTGGCGCATCCTCGTCTCGTTGCAGCGTGTCGCCATCGGCTTCAGCCTGGCGGCCGTGGTCGGCGTCCTGCTCGGCACGCTGGTCGGCCAGTCGGTCTGGGCGATGCGGGGCTTGGATCCGGTCTTCCAGGTGCTGCGCACCGTGCCGCCGCTCGCCTGGCTGCCGCTGTCGCTCGCCGCCTTCCGCGACAGCCAGCCCTCGGCGATCTTCGTGATCTTCATCACCGCGATCTGGCCGGTCATCATCAACACCGCAGTCGGCATCCGCAACATCCCGCAGGATTACCGCAACGTGGCGCAGGTGCTGCGGCTGAATCAGATCGAGTTCTTCTACCGGATCATGGTGCCCTCGGCCGCACCCTACATCTTCACGGGCCTCAGGATCGGCGTCGGCCTGTCCTGGCTCGCCATCGTCGCCGCCGAGATGCTGACCGGCGGCGTCGGCATCGGCTTCTTCATCTGGGATGCGTGGAACTCCTCGCGCCTCTCCGACATCATCGTGGCGCTGGTCTATATCGGCGTGGTCGGCTTCCTGCTCGACCGCCTCGTCGCCCTCGCCGGCCATGTCATCACCCGCGGCACCGCGACGAACTGAGGAGCGGAACGATGAGCTATCTCAAGATCGATCATGTCGACAAACGCTTCCAGCGCGGCGCCGCCACGACGGAAGTCCTCAAGGACGTCACGCTCGTCATCGACAAAGGCGAGTTCGTCTCGATTATCGGCCATTCCGGCTGCGGCAAGTCCACCCTGCTCAATCTCATCGCGGGGCTGGCGCCGGTCAGCGCTGGCGCGATCCTGCTCGAAGGCAAGGAGGTCAATGCGCCCGGCCCCGACCGGGCGGTGGTCTTCCAGAACCACTCCTTGCTGCCCTGGCTAACCGTCTATGACAACGTCGCGCTAGCCGTGAACAAGGTCTTCGGGGCCAAGAAGAGCAAGGCCGAGCGGCATGGCTGGATCATGCACAATCTCGATCTTGTCCAGATGGCCCATGCGAAAGATAAACGGCCCGGCGAGATCTCGGGCGGCATGAAGCAGCGCGTCGGCATCGCGCGCGGCCTTTCCATGGAGCCGAAAATCTTGCTGCTCGACGAGCCCTTCGGGGCGCTCGACGCGCTGACCCGCGCCCATCTGCAGGACTCGGTGATGCAGATCCATGCCGCGCTCGGCAATACCATGATCATGATCACCCACGACGTCGACGAGGCGGTGCTGCTCTCCGATCGAATCGTGATGCTGACCAACGGCCCCTCGGCCCGCGTCGGCGAGGTGCTGGACGTGCGCCTCGCCCGCCCGCGCAAGCGATTGGAGCTGGTCACCGACCGCACCTACATCGCCGCGCGCGAGGCGGTGCTGAAGTTTCTCTACGAGCGCCACAGGTTCGTGGAGGCGGCGTGACGGCACCGGCCATGAGCGACGATTTCACCCCCGATCAGAAGCGCTATCTCGAAGGCTTCGTCAGTGGCATGCAGTCGGCCCGCACGGCGCGCGGCCTCGGCCCGCTCGGCGGCGCACCGGGCAGCGCTCCGGCCAAGCCGGCCGGCCCCGACAGGGAGCATGTCGAGGCGCAGGCCAGGACTGTCGCCGCCGGTGGCGAGCTCGTCGATCAGGAGAAGTGGAAAGCCGCCGAGCATCCTTTCGACGCCTATGCCCGCTTCAAGCGACAGGCCGAGGCCGGCACCTACCCCAAGCCGGACGACAATTTCCGCTGGCGCTATCACGGCCTGTTCTACGTGGCGCCGGCGCAGAACAGCTATATGTGCCGGCTGCGCATTCCCAACGGCATCCTCAAGGCCTGGCAGTTCGCCGGGGTCGCCGACATCGCCGAGCGGTTCGGCGGCGGCTACAGTCACGTCACCACCCGCGCCAACCTCCAGATCCGCGAGATCGTCGCCGAGAACGCCCCGCTGCTGCTGGAAGGCCTGGCCGATCTTGGCCTCACCGCGAAAGGCTCGGGTGCCGACAACATTCGCAATGTCACGGGCTCGGCGACCGCCGGCATCGATCCTCTCGAACTGCTAGACACCCGTCCGCATGCTCGCGCCTGGCATCATCACATCCTGAACGACCGCTCGCTCTATGGGCTGCCCCGCAAGTTCAACGTCGCTTTCGACGGTGCCGGCTCGATCGCGACGCTGGAAGACACCAACGATATCGGCTTTCAGGCTATCGAGGTCATGGAGGGGGCGACGTTTGAGGGGCAACCGCTCGAACCGGGCATCTGGTACCGGCTCGCGCTCGGCGGCATCACCGGCCACAAGGACCTCGCCCGCGACACCGGGGCGATCGTGGCTCCGTCCGATGCGGTCGCGGTGGCCGATGCGATCGTTCGCGTCTTCATCGCCCATGGCGACCGCACCAACCGCTCCAAGGCGCGCCTCAAATACGTGGTCGACGCCTGGGGCTTCGACACATTCCTCGCCGCCGTCGAGGAGAAGCTCGGCCGTCGCCTGATCCGGCTCGATAGCGCGCTGGTCAGGCCGCGGCCGATCTACGACCGCCTCGCCCATATCGGCGTCCATGCGCAGGCGCAGGCCGGCCTCAACTGGGTCGGCGTCGCGCTGCCGGTGGGCAAGCTTACAGTCGCGCAGATGCGAACCATCGCGGCGATCGCGCAGCAATGCGGCGACGGCGATATCCGCCTCACCGTCTGGCAGAACCTGCTGATCTCCGGTGTGCCTGATGGGAGGATCGACGACGTGCTGGCCAATCTGCAGGCCGTTGGCCTCTCCGCTGAAACCTCGGTGCTACGTGCCGGGCTGATCGCCTGCACCGGCGCGACCGGTTGCAAATTCGCCGCCGCCCACACCAAGGAGGACGCGCTCGCTATCGCCGCCCATTGCGAGCCGCGCGTCACGCTGGATCAGCCCGTCAACATCCACCTCACCGGCTGCCACAATTCCTGCGCCCAACATTATATCGGCGATCTCGGGCTGATCGGCGCCAGGATCCCGATCAATGACGAGGGCGATACCGTGCCCGGCTACCATGTCTTTGTCGGCGGCGGCTTTGGTGTCGAAGGCGGCATCGGCCGCGAGCTTCGAACCAATGTGAAGGCGGAGGAGGCTCCGGCCTTGGTCGAGGCGATCCTGCGCAGCTGGCAGGCACATCGTATCGCTCCGGACGAAAGTTTCGTTGCCTTCGCCCGCCGCCATGACATCGCGGTGCTGCAAGCGCTGGTCGACCAGATCGGAGAGGCTGCATGACCGTCCAAAGCCCGAACCCGATCGTCCAGGTCCTCCCGGAAACCGCACCATTCAGCGAGGAACAGCGCTCCTGGCTGAACGGCTTCTTCGCCGGGCTGCTGTCGCTGGACAATGTAGGGGTAACCGCGCTCTCGCCGGCCGAGAACGCCGCCGTCATGGCCGAGGCGGCAGACGGAGCGCCCTGGCACGATCCGTCGCTGGACCTGGCCGAGCGCATGACGCTGGCCGAGGGCAAGCCGCTGCCACGCAAACTCTACGCCGCCATGGCCCAGCAGGATTGCGGTCAGTGCGGCTATGTCTGCGAGACCTATTCCGCCGCCATCGCGTCGGGCGCCGAGGGGCGGCTCAATCTCTGCGCGCCGGGCGGCAAGGAGACGCTACGCCAGATCAAGGCTCTGATGGAGGAAGGCGGAGCAGCTCCGCTTGCTGCTGCGGCGACCGAGCCTGCCTCTGTCCCTGAAGGCCCGGTCGGCCGCTCCCGCGAGAACCCGGCGATCGCCACCTTCCTGTCGCGCCGCAGGCTCAATGGCGAGGGCTCCGAGAAGGAGACCTGGCATGTCGAATTCGATCTCGCCGAATGCGGGCTCGACTACATCGTCGGCGACGCCTTCGGCGTCGTCGCGCAGAACGATCCGCGCCTCGTCGACGCGGTGCTCGCGCTGCTGGGTGCGCGGCCGGACGCCGTGATCGGCGGCAAGTCCCTGCGCGACAAGCTTTTGGCTGATTGCGCCCTTGGCCCGGCCCCCGATGCCCTGTTCCAGCTCCTGTCCTATGTCACGGGCGGTGAGGCACGTGCCAAGGCGAGGCGCCTTGCCGCCGGCGAAGACCCTGATGGCGACCTTGATCGTCTCGACGTACTGGGCACGCTGCACAAGTTCTCACAGGCGCGCCTGTCGGCGGAGGCCTTCGTCGAGGCGCTCGATCCGCTGCAGCCGCGGCTCTACTCGATCTCCTCGTCGCACAACGCCACGCCCGGCCTCATCTCCCTGACGGTCGACGCGGTCCGCTACAAGATCGGCAGCCGCCCGCGCTGGGGCGTGGCCTCGACCTTCCTTGCCGAGCGCGTCGCGCCGGGCGACAAGGTGCCGGTCTATGTCCAGCGCACCCACGGCTTTGGCCTGCCGGTCGACCCCGCGACGCCCATCATCATGTGCGGTCCAGGCACCGGGATCGCGCCCTTCCGCGCCTTCCTGCATGATCGGCAGGCGACGAAGGCGAGCGGCCGCAACTGGCTGTTCTTTGGCCACCAGCGCCGCGCCTGCGACTTCTTCTACGAGGAGGAACTGCAAGCGATGAAGGATTCCGGCTTCCTGACCAACCTGACGCTTGCCTGGTCCCGCGATGGCGACAAGGTCTATGTCCAGGATCGCATGCGTGAACGCGGCGGCGAGCTCTGGTCATGGCTCGAACAAGGCGCGCATTTCTACGTCTGCGGCGACGCCAAGCGCATGGCGAGGGATGTCGAGCGCGCTCTGGTCGATATCGTGGTGGAGCATGGCAGGCGATCCAGCGAGGAGGCGATCGCCTATGTCGCCGGGCTGCGAAAGGCAGGCCGCTATCAAGCGGATGTCTATTAGAGGTCACCGCCCGCTAGCCACGGAGCCTTGGCGAGCTGCCCGATGACGAAGCTGAAGCTCGGACCGGTCGTCGACGAAAAGCCGGTCAAGGTCATCGCAGAGCTGCCGAGACGGGGAAGACCAGACCTGGTGGATTGAAGCCGCGCTCGGCCAGGACATGATCGATGAGAGAGCGGTGCAGGCGGCCCATTCCTATCTTCGAACGGATGGATATAGACAAACAGGGGACTGCGAGAAACGAGTCCCTGCTCGGACTCCCAGGCGGGCGGGGCCTCTTGTCGTCAGGGAAGGGCCCCCTGTGGCAGCGGCGGCTCGGCATTGAGCAGCGTGATCGTCACCCGTCGGTTTGGCGGGATGTACGGGTTGTCGACGAAGAGCGGCTCGGTGTCGGCGCGTCCCACCACGGAAGTGAAGCGGCTGCTGGGGAGCCCGGCACCCGACAGGATCTCGCGCACGGCGAGCGCGCGCCCGGCGGTGAGGCTCCAGGAATCGACGGCCTGCACCGAGCCCGGGCTCGCGGCGGCCGTGTGGCCGGCAACAGACAGTTGGTTGGGCAGCCGGCGCAGGGTAGGCGCGAGCGCCTCCAGCACGAGACGCGTGCGCTCGTAAGGCTGGACCGAACCCTCGGGGAACATGGTGCGGCCGTACTCGTCGACGAGGGAAACGTTCACCCCCTCCTTGGTCGGCTCGATCACGATGTTGCGTGACAGCTCGGCAATTTCGGGCATCTTCTGGAGCGCCTGCCGCAGGCTGGCTACGGCGCTGTAGTTGGCCTGCACGCCGGCGGCCGGGCGGCTGACCTCGCGATCGCCAGCTCGGTTCGAATTGGCCGGGCGCGCTTTGTCGTCCTCCCCCGTCGTGCCCCTTGCCACATCACGCGGCACGGATGACCTGTTGCCTGCCTTGTCCAGGGCGCTGCCCATCAGAACGCTACCAGCACCACTGTTCGAAAGACTGGCAGCCGCCGGCGCGAAATATTCCGCCAGGCCGATCTTCTGCTCCTGCGTCGTCATGCTGATCAGCCACATCAGCAGAAAGAACGCCATCATGGCGGTCACGAAGTCCGCATAGGCGATCTTCCAGGCCCCGCCGTGGTGCGCGTGAGCGGCCTTCTTGACCTTCTTGACGATAATCGGCCGGGGGGGCTTGCTCATCGAGTCCCTGCTGGAGATCGGGGCGGACTAGGCGGCCAGATTGGCGGTCGCCGCTTCCACTTCGCTGAAAGTCGGGCGGACGTCGCTCATCAGAGCCTTGCGGGCAAATTCCACCGCCATCACCGGCGGCTGGCCGCTGATATGGGCGAGGAGGCCCGCCTTGAGTGAAAGGAAGTATTTGGCTTCCGCCTCGAAGGTGCCCTTGAGCGATTGCGCCATGGGCCCGAAGAAGCCGTACGCAACGAAGACGCCGAAGAAGGTGCCGACGAGCGCGCCGCCGATCAGATGCCCCAGCACCTCCGGCGGCTCGGTGATCGCCCCCATCGTCTTGATCACGCCGAGCACGGCGGCGACGATGCCGAGCGCCGGTGTTCCATCGGCAAGCGATTGCATGGCGGCAACCATACGCTCCTGCTCCTGGTGGTGCGTCTCCAGTTCCTCGTCCATGAGAGCATCCATCTCGTGGACGTTGTTGGCGCCCATCGTCAGCATGCGCATGTAATCGCAGACGAACTCGACCGCGTGATGGTTCGCTGCGAAAGTCGGGAAGGCGTTGAACAGCGTCGACTCGCTCGGATTCTCGATATGCTCCTCGACCGCGAGCATGCCCTTTTGCTTCACGAATTTATACAACGAGTACTGCATCCCCAGCAGTTCGACATAGCATTCCTGCGTGTACCTCGGGCCTTTCATGAGCGTGCCGAGCATAGCGGGCACGGCCTTGAGCACCGGCGCGGGGTTGCCGATGACGAAGGCACCGATCGCCGCACCGAGGATGATGACGAACTCGAACGGCTGCCAGAGGACCTCGAGATGGCCACCCATCGCCGCGTAACTGCCGAAGACACAGACGAAGACGATGATTGTGCCGACGATCAGCCGCATCGTTTCTACCCCCGCGCCGCAGCAGGGACAGCCCGCGCGAAACCAACCCAGGTCCAATGAGATGATCGATCGAGGTTAAGGGCGAGTTTATGGCCGGTGGCCTGCAGGTTCGTAAGTGCCGCCCGCCGGCCACGGCTTTGAGGTTGGGAAGGGGGAGGTCCAGGGCGGAATCGGGATGCAATGAGCCTCGGCCAATCCCTGTGATGGACGTCCCATAGGAGACCGTTCCGATGGACATCTACGCTGCGCCCGCTTTGCTGTGGCGCGGCGAGGCTGAGGATCGCGCGGCGTGCCGGCATAGCTGTGCGGACGGACCCCATGGAACTGCGCCCGCGGCGCGCGGTTGAAAGGGCAGAGGTCGCGCATCGCGGTCGCGGCTACAGTAGAAAGGCGGAGTAGACATGGCCGATGCTCCGCTTGCCTCGCGACGTTCTCGCATGCGCCAGTTCTTCGGCGTCGCTCTGGGCTACTGGCGCGGCGAGACGCGGTGGCGCGCCTGGGCCCTGACAATCACCGTCCTTGCCTTCATCGCGGCGCAGACCGCCGCCGCCGTCGGCATCAACCGCTGGACCCGCTGGTTCTTCGATGCCCTCGAAAAACGCGATGTCGATGCCGTCTGGGGGACGATCGGCTGGCTGCCCTTCCTGCTGGGAGCGACCGCCCTCTCGATGTCCGGCCTCGTCGTCAGCCGGATGCTGCTGCAGGTGCGCTGGCGCGAGAGCCTGACGCGCCGCCTCGCCGGCTGGTGGATCGCCGATCAGCGCTACTACCGCCTGGGCTTTCTCAGCAGGGAGATGACCGCGCCGGAATACCGGATCGCCGAAGACGCCCGCCTCGCGATCGAGCCTCTGGTCGAGCTCGCCATCGGCCTGATCACCGCCTTCGTCACGGCCGCGACCTTCGCCGCCGTCCTCTGGCAGGTCGCCGGGGCGGCGGAGTTCACGCTGGGCGGCACCCTGATCGTGATCCCCAGCTACATGGCGATCGCAGCGGTGGTCTATGCCACGATCGCCTCGCTCGGAGCCTATCTAGCTGGCCGGCCCCTCGTCGCGCGCGTCGCGCACAAGAACGAGATGGAGGCGCAGTTCCGGGCGGAGATGACGCGGCTGCGCGAGAATGCCGAGAGCATCGCGCTGATCAAGGGAGATGCCGACGAGCGCAGCTCCGTCGGCGAAAGCTACGGGCAGGTCGTCGCCGCCTGGCTCCGGATCGTGCGCCAGCAAGGCGTGATCGCCTTGGTGCTCAATACCAACAGCGCCCTGTTCCCGATCGTGCCGCTGCTGCTGATCGCACCGAAATTCCTGACCGGCGCCATCACGATGGGTGCGGTCGTGCAGGTCGTCGGAGCGTTCAGCGCGGTGCAGGCGGCACTGATCTGGTTCGTCGACAATTTCGTGCGACTGGCCGAATGGTTCGCTTCGGTCACACGCGTCGATGAGCTCGTGGAGGAGCTGGAAGCGCTGGATATCGGCACGATCATGGAGAAGGACGAGCAGATCGTACTCGGAGAAAGCGAGGACGACGCGATCCATCTCGAGAACCTGTCCATCGCCCATAGCAATGGCCGCATCGTCGTCGCCGATGCCACCGTCACGATCCCGCGGGGCGCGAAGGTTCTGATCGCCGGCGAGAGCGGGACAGGCAAGAGCACGTTGATCCGGGCGCTGGCAGGGATCTGGCCCTGGGGCTCCGGCTCGATCCGGGTTCCGGCCGGCCAATCGATCGCCTTCGTGCCGCAGAAGCCCTATTTGCCGCACGGCACCTTGCGCAGCATCCTGCTCTATCCGGATTCGGATCGCGTCGTGCCAGACGAAGCGGTCGTCGCGGCCTTGCAACGGTGCGGACTCGGCTATCTCGCCCGAAAGCTCGACCTTGAGGAAGAGGATTGGGACCGCGTCCTGTCCGGCGGCGAACGCCAGCGCGTCGCCTTCGCCCGCCTGCTGCTGCAACAGCCCGATATCATCGTGATGGACGAGGCGACCTCTGCGCTGGACGAGGAAAGCCAGGCTTCATTGCTCGGCCTGTTCGATGCGGAGCTCGCTGCGGCGACGCTGATCAGCGTCGGGCATCGGCCGGGTCTCGAGGATTACCACGAGCAGAAGATCACGCTGGAGCGCCGGGCCGCCGGCGCCCATCTGACATCCCGGCGCCTCAGGAAATCGCTGTGGCGGCTGTTCAGGAGCCGCAGCGCCGCCAATGAGGACGAGCGCGCGGAAGTCCCGTGAAAGCGACGGCGGCGCTCGCGGGAAGCGTCGCCGTCCTTGTCACTTCTTGGCGCGGGCGACGATCTGCGTCGGGTTGACGAAGCGCAGCGCGATCACGAGCCAGATCAGGGTGGTGACCATGTAGATCACCGCCATGGCATCGATCGACTGCACCGCGCGGACGCCGGCGGCGAAGACCGCGTAGTAGAGCGCGACGACGAGCGTCTGACTGGTCGGGCCAGCCGTCAGGAATGTCAGCTCGAACATGGCGAGCGTCCTGACCAGCACCAAGAGCAGCGCCGCGAGGATGCCCGGCATGAGCAGCGGCAGCAGGACGTGCACGAAGAGCTTGAAGGTGTTGGCGCCGAAGACGCGCGCCGCCGACTCGATCTTGGTGTCGATCTGCTCGATGAACGGGATCATCACCAGGATGACGAAGGGCACGGTCGGCACCAGGTTCGCCAGCACGACGCCCGACATCTGGCCGGCGAAGCCGGTCTGGTAGAGCACCGTCGCGAGCGGAATGCCGAAGGTGATCGGCGGCACCAGCAGCGGCAGCAGGAAGAGCAGCATGACGAGCTTCTTGCCCGGGAAGTCCCGTCGGGCCAGCGCATAGGCCGCGGGCACGCCGATCAGGCCGGAGAGAGCCACCACCAGGAAGACGATCTGGAAGGTGACGAGCAGCACGTCGTAGAGCTGGAATTCCGCCCAGGCGGCCGAATACCAGCGCGTCGTCCAGCCGGCCGGCAGCCAGGTGCCGAGCCAGCGCGTCGAGAAGGACGAGGTCACCACAGTCGCGATCATCGCGAGCAGGTTGACGACGAAGAAGCCGATCAGCGTCCAGTTGGCGGCCGCCCAGAGCTTCGTCGAAAGACGGGTGTCTTTCACCATAGGATCAGCCCTTTCCGCCGCCGGCAGGGCCGCGATACAGAAGCCCACGCGCGGCGAGCACCACGACGACGATGGCGAGCTGGACCACGCCCATGATCATCGCGACGGCCGAGGCCATGGAGTAGTCGTATTCCTCGAAGGCCGCCTGATAGGCCGCGATCGAGATCACGCGCGTCGGCCCGGAAGGTGCGCCGAGCAGCACGGCCGAGGGGAAGACCGAGAAGGCCTGCACGAAGCTCAGGCAGAAGGTGATCGCCAGGCCCGGCAGCAGGAGCGGGAACAGGATGTGCTTGAAGCGCTCCCAGGGTCCTGCCCCCAGCGTCGCGCCCGCCTGCTCCAGCGCCGGGTCGATGCCGGAGAGATAGGACAGGGTCAGCAGGAAGGTGAAGGGGAAGCCGGTGATGACCAGCGAGAGCATCACGCCCCAGTAGTTGTGCAAGAGCTTCACCGGCGAGGAGATAAGGCCGAGGGTCATCAGGACGCGGTTGAACCAGCCCTGCGGCCCGAGATAGTTCAGCAGGCCCTCGGCGACGAGCACGGTGCCGAGCGTGATCGGGATCACCAGGATCGTGGTCAGCAGGCGCTGGTTCCGCATCAGGCGGACGCGGAAGGCGATCGGGATCGCCAGCAGGAGCGTCGCGACCGTCACCGGCAAGGCGAGCCAGAGCGTCGTCGCGATCGTCCCGTAGAGGAAGCGATCCGAGAAGAAGCGCTGGTAATTGGCGAAGATGCCGCCCTGCTTCGGCTCGAAGGAGAGCACGAGCCCGTAGAGGAACGGGTAGATGAACAGCGCCAGCAGAAACAGGACCGCCGGCAGGACGAGCAGCGTCAGCCCGTCCAGGCCGCGCGCCGCCAGCCGCTGCTTGAGCGGAATGGAGGAGGTGTCTGTGCTCACGCCGCCCCTCCATAGACGAGGACGCGGTCGGGATCGGCGGCGAGGGTCACCGCCTCGCCGGGCGAGAGCTTGTCATGGGCAAGGAAGGACAGGTCCGTGCCATCGGCCATCCGGGCGAAACCGACGAATTCACGGCCGCGGAACTCGGTGGAGACGACCTGGGCCTTGAGGCCGGGCTGGCCGGCCGCGACAGGGTGCAGGTCCTCGGGCCGGATCGCCAGATAACCCTCGGCACCGGCGGCGACCGCATTGCGCGCCCGGCCGGAGAGCTGCGCATCGCCGACGGCAACCGTCGCCCTGCCCTCGCCGACTGATGCGACCTTGCCCCTGACCTTGTTGCGGAAGCCCATGAACTCCGCGACGTCGAGATGGTCCGGCCGCGAGAACAGGTCCTCCGGCGTGCCGACCTGACGGACCTGGCCGTCACGCAGCACGACGATGCGGTCGGCGAGCGAAAGCGCCTCCTCCTGGTCGTGGGTGACGTAGATCGTGGTGGCCCCGAGCGTGTTGTGGATGCGGCGGATCTCGGCGCGCATCTCCAGACGCAACTTGGCGTCGAGGTTCGACAGCGGCTCGTCCATCAGCACCAGCGGCGGCTCGACGACGATGGCGCGGGCGATGGCGACGCGCTGCTGCTGGCCGCCGGAGAGCTGGCCGGGCAGTTTCTCGGTCTGGCCTTGCAGACGCACCAGCGCTGCGGCCTCCGCGACGCGCTTGTCGATCTCCGCCTTGGGCACGCCACGCATCTTCAGGCCGAAGCCGATATTCTTGTTCACGCTCATGTGCGGGAACAGGGCGTAGTTCTGGAAGACCATGCCGAAGCCGCGCTCCTCCGGCCTCAAGGGATCGATGCGCTTGTCGTCGAGCCAGATGCCGCCGCCCGTCGCAGGCAGCAGCCCCGCGATCAGGTTCAGCGTAGTCGACTTGCCGCAGCCGGAGGGGCCGAGCAGCGCGATGAACTCGCCCTTGCCGATCGTCAGCGAGACGTCCTTGAGCGCGTTATGGGTGCCGAAGTCACGGCTCAGACGGTCGAGCCGAAGCTCGCGGAACGAGGCTGCGTTGATGGTCATGGCTTCCGGATGGATCTGAGAAACGGGGTCGGAACAGCAGGCGGCGGGCTTCGGACCAGGCCGAGGCCCGCCGCTGCGATCGCAGTTACTTCTTCTTGGCGCCGCCGACCTGCTCGTCCCAGATGCGGAAAGCGATCACCATCTTGTCCGGGTTGAGCGGGGTCTCCATCGGGTTGTCGGCGATGAGCTTCTCGTATTCGGGCCGGCCGAACTCGGCGATGGCCTTCTGGCTGGATTCCGGCGCCATCGAGAGCGGCACGTCCTTCACCGCCGGGCCCGGATAGAAATAGCCCTCGTCATAGGTGTAGGCCTGCTGCTTCGGCGTCAGCATATGGCGGATCACGTCGAGCAGCACGTTGAGCTTCTCGTCGGAGACGCCCTTCGGGATCATCATGTACTGGGCGTCGGTGACCCAGTGGAAGCCCTTGAGCGCCTGGACCTTGGCCTCCTTCGGCACGATGCCGAGCACGCGCGGGTTGATGTCCCAGCCGGTGGTCGAGACGATGATGTCGCGCGAGCCGTCGCCGAGCTCCTTCATCGTCTGGCCGGTGCCACCCGGATAGTACTCGATGTTCTCGCCGAGCTCCTTGAGATAGGCCCAGGTCTTGTCCCAGCCCTTCTCCGGATCTTTCGGATCCTTGTCGCCGAGGAGATAGGGCAGACCCATGATCCAGGTACGGCCGGGGCCGGAATTGGCCGGGCGGCCATAGAAGAAGCGGTTCTTGTTCTGCTTGGTCCAGGCGAGCAACTCCTCGGCCGTGGTCGGCACCTGTTTGACGCGGTCCGGCATGTATTCGAGCAGCGGGCCTGAGGGGTAATAGACCATGGCCATGCCCTGGCCCTGGCCGAGATTGTGCATTGCGAGCGCCGGCTTGAGATAGATCTCCTCCGGCTTCGGCAGCTCGGCCTGCAGGCGCGGCAACAGATCGACCCAGAGCTTCTGCTCGATGCCCGCCGAGAGCACGTCCAGACCGCCGATGACCATGTCGATGTCGAGGCGGCCGGCATTCTGCTGGGCCTTGATCTTCGCCGGCAATTCCGGCGCCGGGGCCTTCGTGAAGACCATGCGCGAGACGGCCTTGGGATTGGCCTTCGGATAATTCTCCAGCGGCGTCTGGACGAGGGCGAGCGCCCCGCCGACGTCGATGATGCTGATGGTCAGCGGGGAAGCCGGCAGCTTGAGCTGCTGCGCGAAGACGCCCGGTGCATGGGCGGCGACGCCGAGACCGGCAACGCCGCCAATGAAATGACGCCGATTGATGCTGTCGTGAGCCATGATTCCTCCTCCAGATGGGAATGCCCGTTTACGAGCTTTATTGTGTTGCGCCGGCCCGACCTCTCCGATCCGGCCCCTGCCCCGCGAACCCGGAAACCTGCCAAGTTGACGCAGCCCCCGATAGATCGGTATCCTAGTATACTAGTCGTCGAGAGCTTGGCAATGGCCCACCCCGCAACCCGGCATAGCACCGACCAGATCTACAGCGTCCTGCGCAACGACGTGATCAGCGGCGTGTTGAAACCGCGCGAATCGATGTCCGAGGCGCGGATGGCACTGCGCTTCGGGGTGAGCCGCACGCCGGTGCGCGAGGCGTTCAAGCGGCTGGTCGACGAAGGCTTCCTCGTAGCCGTGCCGCAGGTCGGCACCTTCGTCGCGCCGATCGACCTCGCCGCCGTCCATGACAGCCAGTTCGTCCGCGAGACGCTGGAATGCCGCACGGTGGTGCTGGCCGCTCAACGCATCAACGATGCCGATTGCCGCCGGCTGGCCGCCCTGGTCGAGGAGCAGGCGGAGGCCGTGCGGCGACAGGATCGCCCCGAGATCTTCCGCCTCGACGAAGTGTTCCATGCCGAGATCTCCCGTATTGCCGGCCACCGCGCCGTCTGGAGCATGATCGAGGGCATGAAGGCCCAGATGGACCGGGTGCGCTGCCTCTCGCTGGAGACGCCGTCCTGGTCGGAGGTGATCCTGAACGAGCACAGGATCATCGCAGCCTGCGTCATGAAGCACGACGCGAAAGGCGCGGAAGCCGCGATGCGCGCGCATCTGCGCACCGTCTTCGCGACGATCGACACGATCGCGAAGGACCATGCGGACGCCTTCGACGATTCCCGCCTCGCCCAGGAAGACCCCTGACGCCGCCTTCCCGCATAGCGACATTTCTCACGAGGATATCACACTATGGAACAATGCTGGCGCTGGTTCGGGCCGGATGATGTCGTGACTCTCGCGCAGGCCCGGCAGGCCGGCGCGACCGGCATCGTCAACGCGCTGCACCAGATTCCCTATGGCGTGGTCTGGAGCGTCGAGGAGATCGAGAAGCGCCAGGCGATCGTGCGCGCCGACAAGAGCCTCGGCCTCGAATGGAAGGTGGTCGAGAGCCTGCCGATCCACGAAAGCGTCAAGATCGGCGAAGGCGATCTCGAAACCGTCTTCGAGAACTACCGCCAGTCGATGCGCAATCTCGCCGCCTGCGGCCTTCAGGTGATCTGCTACAATTTCATGCCGGTGCTGGACTGGACCCGGACCGAGCTCGCCCACAAGCTGCCGGGTGGCGGCACGGCTTTGCGCTTCAACCTGCATGAATATGTCGCGCTCGACCATTTCATGCTGAAGCGCAAGGGCGCCGACGAGGGTCATTCCGCCGAAGTAATGGACAAGGCCAAAGCCTGGTTCGAGAAGTCCTCGCAGGCCGACCGCGACCGTTTGCTTTCCAGCGTCATGGCCGGCCTGCCCGGCGCCTTCGACCGCTACGACCTGCCCGGCCTAGCCCGCATCCTCGAGCGCTATGCCGGCATGACCCACGACAAGCTGCGCGCCAATCTGAAGCGCTTCCTGGAGGCTATCATCCCGACCGCCGAAGAGGTCGGCATCCGCATGTGCATCCACCCGGACGACCCGCCGCGCTCGCTCTTCGGCCTGCCGCGGATCTGCTCGACCGAGGACGACATCGCCTTCATCCTTGGCTGCGTCGACTCGCCCGCGAACGGGCTGACGCTGTGCTCGGGCTCGCTCGGGGCGAACCCGAAGAACGATGTGCCCAAGATCGCGCGGCGCTTCGCCGACAAGATCTGGTTCGCGCATCTGCGCAACGTCGCCAAGGACCCGGACGGCTCCTTCATGGAGGCCGAGCATCTCGGCGGCGATACCGACATGGTCGCGCTGGTCGATGCGCTGATGGCCGAGGAGCAGCGCCGCAAGGCTGCCGGTCACCCGCACTGGCAGATTCCCATGCGGCCCGACCACGGCCACGAACTGCTCGACGATGTCGGCAAGGGCAGCTTCCCGGGCTATCCGGCCGTCGGGCGCCTGCGGGGCCTGGCGGAACTGCGCGGCGTCATGACCGCGCTGGCGCAGGTCAAGGGTTACGCAGCCTGAGGCGCGTGGGGCTGCAGCCTTTCAGGCGAACAGCCGCTTTCGCTCCTAGCCGGCGATAAAGGCGACGCCGGCAACGGCCATCGCACCGCCAACAAAACGGACAAGGCGCGGCGCATGGCTAGCCAGTTGCGCCGCGATGGCGAGGCCGATGCCGTGCAAGGCCGCGGTCGCCAGGACAAAGCCGGCGGCATAGCTCAATCCGCTCGCATTCTCGGGCAGTTCGGCGCCATGGGCATGGCCGTGAAAGACGGCGAAAACGGCACAGGCCGCGATGCCTGCGGCCAGCGGCGGTGCCAGATCCAGGGCGATGGCGAGGCCGAGGACGATGATCGAGGCGGCGACGCCGATCTCGACCCCCGGCAGCGACACGCCGGTCATGCCCCCGATGCCGGCGAGGATCATGACGGTGACGAAGGCAGCCGGATAGGCGAAGCGCGCCCTCCCCCCGACCAATCCTGCCCAGAAACCGACGGCGAGCATCGCCGTGAGATGATCGAGCCCGAGCAACGGATGGGCAAAGCCTGCCGCTAAACCGTGCACGGAACCGGCGCCGGTATGAGCCATCGCCTCGCCGGCACATAGCATCCCCGCGCCGACAAGGCCCGTCGTCCTGATCTTCATGTCCATCTGCCTCTCCTCCATGCCGCCGCAGGCCCTTGACGAGCCAGCCTACCGGATATTCGCGACACCGGATCGTCCTGACAAGAAGAGGACCAGCAAGAAGCAGGCCACTGCAAGCGGAAGCCGACAGCGCGACATGGAGGGTGATTTCCGCAGAAAAGCCCTCATCGGCAGTGTCGAGCGCCGAGCCGGGAAAGGTCCGCCTCAGTGATCGCGCGAATGACCCTTGTGGCCATGCACTGTACCGTGGCCATGGCCGTGATGATCGTGGTCATGGCCACAGCCGCAGCCCTCGCCATGCGCATGGTCATGCTTGTGCTTATGGTCATGTGCGTGATCATGGCCATGGTGCGCCTGATGATGGTCGTGGCCATGATGATGATGATCATGATGGTCATGGTGATGGTCGTGCCCGCAGCCGCAATCATCGCCATGGGCGTGGTGATGGACCTCCGCCTCCGGCTGGAACGGGCGCTCGACCACCGTCATCGCGCAGCCCTGCCCACGCACCAGTTCGCCGAGCGCAGCGTCGTTCGGAACGTAGAGCGCATCGGCCGTCATCTCGGCCGGGACATGGTGCCCGCCCAGATGCCAGGCGAGACGGACGAGCCGCAGCGGGTTCTCGGCACGGATCTCCAGCAGGCTTTCGGGCGCGGCCTTGATCTGGACCAGCGTGCCGTCTTCCAGCTTCAGCGCGTCGCCGTCGTTCAGCACCGTCGCCTTGTCCAGCGCGATCGCGAATTCCAGCCCGCCCGTCGCGCGTACGCTCACGCCATTGATCGCACGATCACGGTGGCCCAGCGGCAGGGTATCGACAACGCGCTCAGCCTTGACGGCGGCCTTGCGGAGAACGGAGGTGGCGCGAAGCATCGGCGGCGATCCCATGGCTTGAGGCTCAGGCACCACGCGCCCGAGCCCGGATCGCAGCTTAGTAGCACAAACCGGCGGCCGTGCTACCGCGCAAGAGCCCTCGGTCATTCCGGGCGCAGCGAAGCGAAGACCCGGAATCCATCGTAGAGCACATTGCCCTTCGATGGATTCCGGATCGGCGCGACTTGCGTCGCTTGTCCGGAATGACGGGCGCTTTTCCGGCTCTCAGCGCGGCAGCGCCTTGACCTCGGTGTCGAACTTCTTGAGCAGGCGCGAACGCTCGGCCGGCGAGCCCCAGCGCGGCGTGTCGTAGTCGATCAGCTTCATCTCGGCGAATTTCGGCGCGTCCGGCGAGAGCAGCGAATTCTTGTTCGACGGGATCGAGTTGATCTTCAGCTTCGCATTGATGTTCTGCGCATCCGGCGAGAGCGTGAAATCGACGAATTTGCGCGCGGCTTCCGGGTTCTTGCCGCCCTTGATGATCGAGACCGAGCCGGTCTCGTAGCCGGTGCCCTCGCAAGGGGCGACCGTCTCGATCGGCGCGCCCTGCAGCTTCTGCGTCAGCATGTCGTGGATGAAGGCGATGCCGACAGCCGTCTCGCCGAGCGCCGCCGCCTTGACCGGGGCGATGCCGGACTTGGTGTACTGACTGATGTTCTTGTGCAGGCTCTTGAGGAACTCGAAGCCCTTCTCCTCACCGAGGCGCTGCACCGTCGTCGCCAGGAAGACATAGGCCGTGCCGGACGAGCTGGGATCGGCGATCTGAACCTCGTCGCGCAGCTTGGGGTCGAGCAGGTCGGCCCAGCATTTCGGCGCGGCGATGCCCTTCTTCTTCAAGACTTCGGTATTGTAGCCGACGCCGAGCGCGCCGAGATAGATGCCGTTGGTGCGGAATTTCGACTGCTCGGCATGTCGCTGCGCCCAATCATGCAGCTCCGGCAGCTTCGGCGACTTGTACTCGTCGAGCAGGCCTTCGTCGGCGGCCTGGAGATGCGGCTCGCCCGGGCCGCCCCACCAGACGTCGCCGCGCGGATTGCTCGCCTCGGCCTTGACCTGCGCATAGACCTCGCCGGTGCTCTTGCGGACCATCGAAACCTTGATGCCGGTCGCCTTCTCAAACATCGCCGCGCCCTCGCGGCATTGCTCCTCCAGGATCGAGCAATAGACGGTCACCTGCCCCTGGGCCGTGGCCGGGGCCGTGAAAGCCAGGCCGGCGAACAGCGCGCCGACCGGCGCAAAACGCGAAGCAACCATCATCACCCTCCCGATCGGATTCGTTTGCCGACGAAAAGACCGATGGGCCAATGGGGAGTCAAGCGGGGCAGAGGAATCGCCTGTCAGACCTCGCTTTCCGGCTTGTCCGGCGCCGGGACTGGTGCCGCCAGCGCCTCGGCCGGCTTCGCGCGCTTCTTCTTGGCCGCGGGCTTCTTGCGCCGCTTCGCCCGGACCTTCGGCAATTGCGCCTCCTGCAGCATTTCCAGCTGGACCTGCTGGATCTCGGCGAGGCGCTGCCATTGCCGGGTGACGAGGTGGTCCATCTTCTCGTGCAGGTGGCGGATTTCGAGCTCGGCCTTGAGGTTGACCTGGTAGTCGTTGAGCGAGCGCAGCCGGTCCTTCGTTTCCTGCCGTTTCTGGCTCATCATGATGATCGGCGCCTGCACCGCGGCAAGGCAGGACAGGACGAGGTTCAGCAGAATGAAGGGATAGGGATCGAAGGCCTTGGCCTCGCCCATCAGGGCGTTGATCGCCATCCAGACGACCAGCACGAAGCCAAAGCTGATCAGGAAGGCCCAGGAGCCGCCGAAGCTCGCGAGATTGTCCGAGAGCCGCTCGCCGAGCGTGCGATGCTCCTCGAAATCATCCTCGACGTTCTCGGCGATGGTCTCCTGCCGGGCGATGCTCTCGGCGACCTCGCGGTCGAGATCGGAATATTCGCCGTGCTCCTCGCGCAGAATCTCCTCGACATAGCGGGTGCGGTAGCGCGCGAGCTCCTTCAGGCTGATCAGGGCGTGGTCGGGCAGATCGGGGAAGTCGTTGCGGATATGCTCCACGAGAGCCGGGCGCAGGGTGCCGATCTCGATGAGGTTCTTGCGCGCCATCTCCTGCCCGCTGATGGCGCAGACGCCGCGCTTCTTGCTGGCGGCACCGGCGAGGCTCGCCGGGTCGGCCACGGTCGCAAGAGCAGCCGACGGCGTCTCCGCGACCTGATCTTCATCCTGTTCCTCTGTCATTCCCTGCCCATCACCCCGTCCCGCGCATGCCGCAGATTGCGCATGATCTTCACGCCGATACCAGCACCGGAAAAAGCCCTGCCGATGGCAGGCGCCATCGCAGCAGAATAACCCGGCGAGGCGCTGCCTCTCCGGGCTCATGGTCACCGCCGGGCCATGGCCGGCCAGCCGAACGTCGCAGCTTCAGCCCTTCGGCTTCTCGCCTCCCTCGGAGGCATCGGAATCCTCCTCTTCCTCCTCATCGGCTTCGCCGTGTTCGTCCTCGCCTTCCTCGCCGTCCTCATTCAGCTCGTCGAGGTCGAGATACTCGTAGCCGAAGACGATCTCGCCGGTTTCCGGATCGAAGGCGCTGGCCGAGGAATCCTCGAAGGCCTCGATCAGCAATTCGGCATCCTCGGCTCCGTCGACATCGAAGCGGCGCACGGCGTCCTCGCCATCGGCCCGCAGGACGAGCTCGATCGACCACCCCTTCCCCGTGGTGTCATAGATGCATTTCAGACCCTGGATCGCCAGCATGATGCTCTCTCCTGAGCTCGACCGATACGCGGCAGCGCGCGCCGGTGAGATGCCCGACGCGCGTGACGACTGCACGACGCTGGAGATGAAAGGAGCTGGGTAGCCTTGACCGGCTAGCCTGCGGCCTGAGCCAGGAAGCGTTCGACCTCGTCGCGACGCGGAGCGCCGCTGCGTCCGCCGAAGCGGGTGCATTTGATCGCGGCGGCGGCCGAGGCGAAGCGGATCGCCGCCGGCTCGGCCTGCCCCTCGGCGAGCGCGAGCGCGAAGGCCCCATGCCAGACATCGCCGGCGCCGAGCGTATCCACCGTCTCGACGACGAAAGCCGGGCTGTGCCGGACCACGCCGCCATCCATGAAGAGCACGCCCTCCTTGCCGAGCGTGACCGCGAGCCAGGTCGGAACGGCGGCCGCGACCCTAGCGAGGCCTGCACGCGGGTCCTCTTCGCCGGAGATCTCGCGCAAGGCCTGCTGGCTGAAGGCGACATGGCTGGCCGTGCCCACCAGATCGGGATGCGGCGGCCGGCGGTCGCCGTCGAGCACGCCGGGCACGCCGGCGGCACGGGCGAGCTTCAGGGCGGCAAGCGCCCCCTCCCCCCAGCGCGTATCGGCGAGCACGGCGCCAGCGCCCTTTGGAAGGCTACGGGGAAGCCAATCGACATCCTCAGGCATGGCCGGGTCGGAATGGGAGATCACCATGCGCTCGCCTTCGGCATCGACCAGAATAGCGGAGACCGGCGAGGTCAGGCCCGCGACGCGGCGGGCGAAGGCTGTATCCACGCCTTCGCCCTGCAGGTCCGCGACGATCTGGTCGCCGGTCAGGTCGTCGGCGAGGCGCGTCGCCAGCCAGCAGGCGCCGCCGAGGCGCGCGATTGCGACCGAGGCATTGCCGGCGCAGCCGCCGCCGACGACGGCGAGCCCGCGCGAGCGATATTTCTCGCCGCGCGTGGGCATGGTCTCGACGCTGTAGACATAGTCCAGCGTCGCGATGCCCAGGCAGAAGACGCCTGCACCGGCAAATTCACGAGCCAAAGCGCTGCCCTTCGATATCCGTATGGACGAAGTCATCGCCCTTGTAAGCGAGCTTCATGCCGGCCGACCGTGCTGACCCATAGGCGAAGCAATCGCCCATATTGAGACGTGCAGGATGCCGGGTCGAATGGTGATAGGCAGCCGCGCAGGCGTGGGCGACCTGACCGACCGCATCATCGATCGCGAGAATGCGAATTCCGGCATCCTCTAGAAAATCACGTACCACCTTGCACCCTTCGTCGATGCCGAAGCGCTTCACCGCCGCCAGGCGCGTCGAGGCCTCGAATATGGCGAGAGGCGACGTCACGACCTCACTCTCATCAACGAGCGCTGCCCGGATCGCTGGCGCCTCAGGCTCTTCGAGCAAATTTGCCACGATGACGGAGGCATCCAGAAACATCAGCCGTCACCGTATTCGCGATCGAAGAACTCCTTATGGGTCAAGCCGTCATCAATGGTCGGATAAGCCGCCAGTCTCTTCTGCGCCTTGCGCGTCGCCTCGTCGACCCGCCGGCGCCGCTCCTCGCGGCGCTTCAACTCGCGCTCCACGGCCATTCCGATCGCCGCCTGCAAGCTGATGCCGTCCCGCTCCGCCAACTCCCGGACCATCCGGTCGATCTTCGGGTCCCGGACGAGAATGCCCATCTCAGCCTCCATGATATCATCAAATGATATCATGGAGGCTGTCATTGGACAAACGCGGAACTCACCAGCTCCCGGTGTTCTGCATGCTCGCCCACGGCTCGGCCGGCGGCTTGGGCTCGCCCTTCTGCAGCAATTCGATCGAGATGTTGTCGGGCGAGCGGATGAAGGCCATGTTGCCATCGCGCGGCGGGCGGTTGATCGTGACGCCGGCCTTCATCAGCTTGTCGCAGGTCGCGTAGATATCGTCGACCTCATAGGCGAGATGGCCGAAATTGCGGCCGCCGGTGTAGTTCTCCGGGTCCCAGTTATAGGTCAGTTCCAGCGTCGGGCGGCCGCGCGAGGCGCCGGCCTTGGCTTCCGCCAGATCGTCGGAGGCCGCGAGGAAGACCAGCGTGAAGCGGCCCTTCTCGTTCTCGATGCGGCGGGTTTCGACCAGCCCGACCTTGTTGACGTAGAAATCCAGCGCCTGATCCAGGTCGGTCACGCGCACCATGGTGTGGAGATATCGCATCGTCGTTCCTCGTTGAGGGGCGGCAGGGTTGATCCGTTTCCCAAATCAGGCAAGAGCATCGGCACTCCAGACCAACTCGCCAAGCCATCTGAACAGGACGCGCCATGACGACAACGCAAGACGGGCCGGCGACGGCACCGGCCGTGCGCGCCACGCCCGCCCAGATCGCACAGATCAAGCAGCGCGCCGCGATCCTCTCGGTGATGGCGACGGTCCTGCTGACCGCGGCGAAGATCGTCGGAGCCATCATCTCGGGCTCGCTCGCTTTGCTCACCGATGCGCTGCAGGGGCTGGTCGATGTCGGCTCGACGCTGTTCACCTGGTTTGCCGTGCGCGCCTCCGACAAGCCGGCCGACGAGGAGCACCATTACGGCCATGGCAAGGTCGAAGCGCTCGCAGCCCTGGTCGAGACCGCGATCCTGTTCACGCTCGCCGGCGCGATCCTGTGGGAGGCCGGCAACCGGCTCTGGACCAACGTCATCGCGCATGTCGAGGTGACGCCGCTGGTCATCGGCGTGCTCGTGCTCTCGATGATCGTCGACGCCATCCGCTGGCGTTCGCTGACCAAGGTCGCCAGGGAGACCGGCAGCGAGGCGCTGGCCGGCGAAGCCACGCATTTCTCGGCGGATTTCATCGGCTCGACGCTGGTGCTCGTCGGTCTCGTCGGCGTCTGGTACGGCTTCGAGCGGGCCGATACCGCGGCCGCCTTCGCGATCGCGGCCTATACTGCCTTCTCGGCCTATCGCCTTGCCCGGCGCGTGCTGGACACGCTGATGGACACGGCCCCGGAAGGCGTCGGCGAGAAGCTGCGCGAGGTCGCGCGCAGCGTGCCCGGCGTGGTCGGCGTCAACTGGCTGCGCGTGCGCCCGGCCGGCGGGCGGGTCCATGGCGAGATCGGCATCAGCGTCTCGCGCACCCTGCCGCTCGACCGGGTGGTGGCGATCAAGGCCCAGCTCGGCGAGGCCCTGCTCAAGGCGGAGCCCGGCGCCGAGATCACGATCACGGCCGATCCCGTGCAGGTCGACGACGAGACGGCGCTGGAACGGGTGCTGCTGATCGCGCTCAAGCTGAAGATCCCGGTGCATCATGTCACCGTCCACAGCATCGGCGAGAAACTCTCCGTCAGCCTGGACATGGAGGTCGACCAGAGCCTGCCGCTTGGCGAGGCGCATGAGATCGCGACCCGGCTGGAAAGCGCGATCCGCGCCGAATTCGGCGGCGAGACCGAGGTCGAGACCCATATCGAGCCGATGGAGACCGGCCAGCCCCACGGCCACAACGCCGCCTGGGAGACGGTCGAGGATATCGGCAAGGCGCTAGCGGGCGAGGCTGCGAAGCTCGATGGGCCGGTCCACGACATCCACAGCGTGCGCGTGCGCCAGACGGCGAAGGGGCTGGTGGTCAACTACCATTGCCGCTTTGATCCGAAGCTCAACGTCGCCGCCGTGCATGATGCGGTCGACGCGATCGAGCGGGCTGTCCGCCTTGCACGACCGCAGGTCTGCCGGCTGGTGAGCCATGCGGAGCCGGCGGTTCCGGCCGGCTAAGACTTCCAATCTCTGCCTGCAGGCACAAGTCGACGGCAGCGCGACGTACTCTTCCAGAAAGCTCGGATAGCGCGGGAACCCCTCTCCTGAAAGGAGGGCAGGGGTGAGGTGTAGGCCCCTGGACCAGTTGCGAACGCCCTCCCGCAGCAACGGTCAGGTCACAGCCAAAAACGTCCAACGGCCTACCCCTCACCTGCCCTCTCCCTCCGGGATCGGGTTCCCCGCGCTTGCTGGAGCTGCGCCGCATCACGAAATGCTGCCTCGTTTCCCTCTCGCGCCGGCATGCTCTAGAAACGCACCCTGACCTTTGCCACCAGGGATTCCATGCGTACCGAAGACGCCCCGCTGATCCGCCTCGAGGATTACCGCCCTAGCGACTGGCTGATCGACACCGTCGATCTCGATGTCAGCCTGCATCCGCAGAAGACGCGGGTGCGGGCGCTGCTGGCGCTACGCCCCAATCCGGCAGGGCAGCCCGGCGCGCCGCTGAAGCTCGACGGGGACGAACTGGTGCTGAAGTCGCTGGCCATCGACGGCAAGCCCCTCGACGCCTCCGCCTATACGGCGACGCCGCAGGCGCTGACGATCCCGAACCCGCCGCCGCACGACTTCACGCTGACGATCGAGACCGAGCTCGACCCCTCCGCCAATACCAAGCTGATGGGGCTCTACCGCTCCTCGAAGGTCTATTGCACGCAATGCGAGGCGGACGGCTTCCGGCGCATCACCTATTTCCTCGACCGCCCGGACGTGATGAGCGTCTACACCGTCAGGCTCGAAGCGGCGAAGGCCGAGGCGCCGGTGCTGCTCTCGAACGGTAATCTCGTCGCAGCCGCCGAACTGCCCGGCGGCGAGCGGCATTTCGCGGTCTGGCATGATCCGCACCCCAAGCCCGCCTATCTCTTCGCGCTGGTCGGCGGGGCGCTCGACCATGTCCGGCAGGACTACGTCACGGCCGACGGCCACAAGGTCGAACTCGCCGTCTATGTCGAGCCCGGCAAAGCCGATCGCGCCGGCTGGGCGCTGGATTCGCTCGTGCGTTGCATGCGCTGGGACGAGCAGGTCTTCGGCCGCAATTACGATCTCGACGTGTTCAACGTCGTCGCCGTGTCGGACTTCAACATGGGCGCGATGGAGAACAAGGGCCTCAACATCTTCAACGACAAATACGTGCTCGCCGATCCGCAGACCGCGACGGACGGCGACTACGCCTCGATCGAGGCGATCATCGCGCATGAGTATTTCCACAACTGGACCGGCAACCGCATCACCTGCCGCGACTGGTTCCAGCTCTGCCTGAAGGAAGGGCTCACCGTCTTCCGCGACCAGGAATTCTCGTCCGACGAGCGCTCGCGCCCGGTGAAGCGCATCGCCGATGTCCGCACCCTGCGCTCGACCCAGTTCTCGGAGGATGCCGGCCCCCTCGCCCATCCGGTTCGGCCGCGGGCCTATAAGGAAATCAACAACTTCTACACGCCGACGGTCTACGAGAAGGGTGCGGAGGTCATCCGCATGCTCAAGGTCCTGATCGGCGACGACGCCTTCAAGCGCGGCATGGACCTCTATTTCGAGCGCTGCGACGGCACCGCCGCGACGATCGAGGAATTCCTCGCCTGCTTCGCCGAAGCTTCCGGCCAGAATCTCGACCATTTCGCTCGCTGGTATGAGCAGGCGGGCACGCCGACCATCGTCGCCTCGGGCCGCTACGACGCCGCGGCGAAGCGCTACACGCTCGATCTCGCGCAGAGCACGCCGCCGACGCCTGGCCAGGCCGAGAAGCAGCCGGTCGTACTGCCGATCAAGCTCGGCCTCGTCGGCGCGAAGGGCGACTTGCCGCTGAAGACGGCCTCGAATGCCTATGCCGGAGACGGGCTCGTCGTGCTCGACCAGCCCTCCCTGTCGGTGACCTTCGAGGATGTCACGGAGGCGCCGATCCCCTCGCTGATGCGCGGTTTCTCGGCTCCGGCGCGGCTCGATCTCGACCTCTCCGACAGCGACCTGCTGCGGCTGTTCTCGGCCGACAGCGATTCCTTCAACCGTTGGCAGTCGCTGCAGAGCGTCGCCACCCGCCTGCTTGTCGCCGCCGGCAGGCCCGGCGCCGATGCGGGGGCATTGGCCGCGACCGCAGGCAAGCTCGGCGAAGCGCTGAAGGCTTTCCTCAGGGCCGATGCGCTGGGCGACCCCGCCTTCGCCGCTCAAGTGCTGCGCCTGCCCGCACCCGCCGATATTGCCCGCGAGATCGGCCGGGACGTCGACCCCGATGCGATTTTCGCTGCCCATCGCAGCCTCTCGACCGCGATCGGCAAGGCGCTGCTCGACGAGTTACCGGGCCTGCGCGGCGCTCTCGCGGCCAGCGGGACCTATCGTCCCGACGCGGCCTCGGCCGGGCGGCGGGCGCTGCGCAACGAATTGCTCGGGCTGGCGGCATTGGCCGCTCCGACCGAGGCCATCGAACTCTGCGAGGAACAGTTCGCCGCCGGTGACAACCTGACCGACCGGCTTGCCGCGCTTGCGGCTATGACGCTGATCCCCGGCGAGCGCCGCGAGGCGCTGATCGCGCGCTTTGCCCAGACCTACGCCAGCGAGCCGCTCGTCCTCGACAAATGGCTGATGGCGCAGGCGCTGATCGCCGAACCCGGCACGCTGGAGCGGGTCAAGAAGCTGATGCAGCACCCCGCGTTCTCGCTCGGCAATCCGAACCGCGTGCGGGCGCTGATCGGTGGCTTCGCGGCGAACCTCACCCAGTTCAACCGGGCCGACGGCGCGGGCTACGCGTTCGTCGCCGATATCGTCGTCGCGCTCGACAAGACCAATCCGCAGGTAGCATCGCGCCTGCTCGGCTCGTTCAAGAGCTGGCGCATGCTGGAGCCCGGCCGCAAGCGCCTCGCGCAGGAGGCGTTGAGCACCGTCGCGCGCCTGCCGAACCTGTCGCGGGACGTCGCCGACATCGCCGAAAGAGCGCTCGCCTGAGCGCTCTCCGGGATGGTTAACGCCGACCTGTCCAAAAGATTAACGTTTCATTACCCGCTCAGGATTCATCACCTTAAGCTCTACAACCTAAAGGAGAATTCGACACTCCTGACTCAACTCAGGGCTAGACAAACCGAGGCGCCGGGATTCAACTGACAGTGATTCGCGGGGATGCGGCACGTCTCCCGATCTTACTGACGGTAAAGTTCCGAAGGGGGACCGGGCATGTCGCGTGCCAACGCGGGCTGCGCACCTGTGCGCGCCGATACGATTCTGGGTGTAGCGCGATCGCTGACGCACCCGCTGTATCATCGCTTCGAAAGCCTCGAGCCCGCCTTCCGCACCGCCATCCCTGCGCTGGTCGGGCTGTTCCTCGTCATCCTCGGCGCCGGAGCGCTGTTCCAGACCTCGGCCATGCGCGAGGACGCCCTCACCGACGCCGCCGGCGACATGGATCTGGTCTCGGCACTCGTCGCCCGTGAGCTCGACGCCGCCACACTGGCAGGCCGGGAGCCGGCCGCCGTCCTCGCCGCACTGACCACCCGCCATCTCGCGGCCCGCGGCCGCTTCGTCCATGTCAGCGGCGCCGATGGCCGCGTCATCGCCAGCGAGCCCGTGATCGGCCAGACCCAGCGCACGCTGGTCGATTTCCTCGGCCAGACCCAGCCGCTCACCGTGTTCGGCGACCGCGCCGGCGTCATGCGCATCACCCTGCCGAACGGTGCCGACGTCTTCGCCAGCGTGCGCAACCTTGCCGCCCCGCTCGGTCAGGTCGCCGTGCTGCAGCCGGTCTCGCAGGCGCTCTCGACCTGGCAGATCCGTCGCTCCGGCCTCGTCATCCTGTTCAGCGCGGCTGGCCTCGTCCTCGGCTTCATCACGCTCGCCTTCATGCTCCAGTCGAAGCGGGCAAGCGCTGCCGACCAGGATTGCGACTGCGTGCGCGAGCGCATCGACACCGCGCTGAACCGCGGCCATTGCGGCCTCTGGGACTGGGACCTGGCCCGCGGCCGCATCTACTGGTCGGACTCGATGTATGCCCTGCTCGGCTACGATCGCGCCGGCGAATACATGTCCTTCGGCGAGGTTTCGAGCTTCATCAACCGCGAGGATGTCGACCTCTATGCGCTCGCCGACGCGGTCAGCCGCGGCGAGGCCGACCATCTCGACCGCGAATTCCGCGTCCGCGCCGCCTCGGGCGAGTGGATCTGGCTCAAGGCCCGCGCCGAGCTCGTCATCGACCGCCGCACCCGCTCGCGCCATCTCGTCGGCATCGTCGTCGACATTTCCGAGCAGCGCCGTATGGCCGAGCGCACCGCCACCGCCGATGCCCGCCTGCGCGACGCCGTCGAGGCGATTTCCGAAGCCTTCGTGCTGTGGGATGCCGACAACCGCCTCGTGCTCTGCAACGCGAAGTACCAGCAGCTCCATCAACTTCCCGCCGAGGCCCTGCAATCCGGCGCCTCCTATGACGAGATCATGGAGCGCTCCGCCCAGCCGCAGATCGACCGCGAACCGATGCGGGTCCAGCGCGGCACCTCCGGCGCCTCCTACGAGGCCCGTCTCTCCGATGGCCGCTGGCTCCAGATCAACGGCCGCCGCACCAAGGATGGCGGCTCGGTCTCGGTCGGCACCGACATCACCAAGCTCAAGCAGCAGGAAGAGCGGCTGACCCAGTCCGAGCATCAGCTCCTGATGCATGTCACCGATCTCAAGGCCTCGCGCCAGAAGCTCGAAGCCCAGGCCCAGCAGCTCGCAGAACTGGCCGAGCGTTACCTGGAGCAGAAGGCCGTCGCCGAGAGCGCCAACCGTGCCAAGTCGGAATTCCTGGCCAATATGAGCCATGAGCTGCGCACGCCGCTCAATGCCATCATCGGCTTCTCCGAGATCATGGAGAACGGCCTGTTCGGCCCGCTCGGCGAGAAATACACCGACTATGTCCGCGACATCCGCACCAGCGGCGGCTATCTGCTCGGGATCATCGACGACATCCTCGACATGTCCCGTATCGAATCCGGCCGGATGCGGCTGGAAAAGGCCGAGATCGCGCTGGGCCCCGTGCTCGACCAGGCGCTTCAGAAGGTCCAGCCGGAGGTGGAGCGCAAGCAGCTCGTGCTCGCCATCGAAGGCCCGCTCGACACCCATCTCGAGGCCGACCCGCACGCGCTCTACCAGATCCTCGGCAACCTGCTCGACAATGCCGCCAAGTTCACGCCGGAAGGCGGGCGGATCGCGGTCCGCACCCGCCATGTCCCGGGCGCGCTCAACATCTTCATCGAGGATACCGGCATCGGTATCCCCAAGGAGAAGCTCGACCGCGTCGGCCGCCCGTTCGAGCAGGTCGAGGGCGACCTCGTCCGCAGCTACAAGGGCTCGGGGCTGGGCCTCGCCATCGCCCGGTCGCTCACCGAGCTGCATGGCGGCTCGCTCCGGCTACGCTCGGCCATGGGCGCCGGCACCATCGTCATGGTCCACCTCCCGCTCGACGGCGGCAACGGCCGCGTCACCGCGCAGGCGGCGTAACCTTCGCCATTCGCCACCACTTCTTCGTCATTGCGAGGAGCGACAGCGACGAAGCGATCCAGGGAGACTGGGTTGAACGCCTCGGCCCAGTCCCCCTGGATTGCTTCGCTGCGCTCGCAATGACGGCGAGGGAAGCTCAGCCCGCCTTCGCCTGCGACAGGATGCGCGTGAAGATCGCCCGCACACCGGAGCGCACCTCGTCCAGCTCCGCCTTCAGGACCTTCGCATCCGGCCTCCCGACAGCCGTCGCGATGCGGCGCAGCACGCGGGGCGGCACGGCCTTGGGGTCGAAGGCCTCCTCCACCGTGAAGCGCTGCCAGAGCTGGACGTCGCCGACCAGGCGATGCGCCTCCAGCAAGGCGGAAGCATCCCCTTCCGAAAGCAGGCCGGCAGCCTTTGCCGCCGCGAAGACCGAAGCCGTGTCGTTCACGATCAGGCCAGGGTGCTCGCTGGCATAGGCGAGCAGCAGGAACTGGGCGAGGAAGTCGAGATCGGTGATGCCGCCTGCCGCGAGCTTCAGGTCCCAGGGGTCCTTATCACCCTTCTCCTTGGCGATCAGGGCGCGCATCTCGGCGACGGCCGCCGCGACCTTGGCCGGCTCGCGCTTGCGCGAGAGAATCGCGCGGATCGAGGCTTCCGCCCGTTTCGCCAGTTCGGGATCGCCGGCGACGACGCGGGCACGGGTCAGCGCCATCTCCTCCCAGATCTCGGCCTCGCCCGCGTGATAGGCCTCGAAGCCGGCGAACTGGGTCGCCGCCGGGCTCTTGTTGCCGGTCGGGCGCAGGCGCATGTCGACCTGATAGAGCGTTCCGCGCCGCGTCGGCACCGTCAGCGCCGCGACGAGCCGCTGGGTGAAGCGGACATGCCAGGTGACGGGATCGAGGCTCCTGGCGCCGTCGCTCGGCCCGGCCTCCTCAGGGCGATCGTAGAGCAGGATCAGGTCGAGATCGGATGACGGCGTGAGCTCGCCCGCGCCGAGGCGGCCAAGGCCGAGCACCACGGTCTCCGCCCCTTCGATCACGCCATGGTCTTCCGTGAAGGAGCGGCGCGTATCTGCGAAGGCGACGCGCAGGCAAGCCTCGGCGACCGCGCAATAGGCCTGCCCCGCCCCTTGCGCCGGATAGACGCCGGAGAGCAAGCGAGCGCCGACAAGGAAATTCTCCTGCCGGGCCGCATCGCGCAGGCGGTCGAGCCCGTCCTCGACGCTGGGCGGGGGCGAACCGACATAGTTGCGGATGCGGCGTTCCAGGGCCGCGACATCGAGCACCGCCTGCCCGAAGGCCGGATCGATGACCCCATCGAGCACATGCGGATGCAGGGCCGCGACCTTGGCGAGGCGCGGCGCGCTGCCGAGGATCTCGGCGAAGAGCGTCAGCAGGGAATCATGCGAGCGCAGGAGCGTCAGCAGTTCGACCGCCGCCGGCATCCGGACGAAGGCATTGTCGAGATGGGCGAGCGCGCCATCGGGATCGGCGGTGCGGCCGAGCGCAACGAGGAGAGCCGGTGTCAGCTCCGTCAGCACCTCGCGGGCACGCGCGCTGGTAACGGCCGGCCGGCGGCCGAAATGCCAGCCGCGCACCGTCTCCGCCGCGGTCGCGCCATCGCGGAAGCCGAGCTTGCCGAGCGTCTCGATCGTCTCCGGATCGGCCACCGAGCCGGTGAAGCTCAATGTCCCGGCTTCGGAAGCAAGGCTCGGCCCCTCCTCGAACAGAAGGACGTAATGCCCTTCGACGCGCTTCGCGTGGGCGGTCAGCGCCTTGCCGAAGGCAGCGGACGAGGGATAGCCGCAGAAACGGGCGAAGCCTTCGAGATCGGCCGCCGTCTTGGGCAGGGTCTGCGTCTGCTCGTCGGCTTGCATCTGCAGGCGATGCTCGATGGTGCGCAGCCAGCGATAGGATTCGGAGAGCTCGTCGCGGGCCTGCGGCGTGATCCAGCCCTCCTTCGTCAGCTCGCCGAGCATGTCGAGCGTACGCGGGCCGCGCAAGGCCGGGCGGCGGCCGCCGAAGACGAGTTGCTGGGTCTGGACGAAGAACTCGATCTCGCGGATGCCGCCGCGGCCGAGCTTCACGTTATGGCCGGCCACCGCGATGGTCTCGTGGCCCTTCACCGTCTGGATCTGGCGCTTCATCGCGTGGATGTCGGCGATGGTCGCGAAGTCGAAATACTTGCGCCAGATGAAGGGAGCGAGATCCCCAAGGAAGCGCCGGCCTAGCTCGATATCGCCCGCGATCGGCCGCGCCTTGATCATGGCGGCCCGTTCCCAGTTCTGCCCAACCGTCTCGTAATAGGAATAGGCCGAGGGCAGCGAGACCGCGACATGGGTCGAGGCCGGGTCCGGCCGCAGGCGCAGATCGACGCGGAAGACATAGCCGTCCGGCGTGCGCTCCTGGATGATGCGCGCGATCTGCTGCGTCAGCTTGACAAAGAAGCTCGTGGGCTCGCCGACGCCGGCCGCTTCCGCCGCCTCGGGGTCGAAGAAGACGACGATATCGATATCGGAGGAATAGTTCAGCTCGCCGGCGCCGTGCTTGCCGAGCGCCAGCACGACGAGGCCGGAGCCGGGGCCGGGATTGGCGGGATCGGCAAGATTGATCCGCCCGAGATCGGCCGCCTGACGCAGGACGTGGTTGGTGGCGAGGCGCGTCGCCATGTCGGCGGTTGCAGTGAGCGTGCCCGTCACAGTCTCGACATCCCACGCGCCGCCGATATCGGCGAGCGCGATCAGCAACGCCATCGAGCGGCGGAAGCGACGCAGTTCACGCATCAGATCCGGGGTTTCGCAGCCGGCCTCGCCGAAAGCCGAGATCGCGGCAAGCAGCGCGTCGCGACGGGCTTCAGGCGCCTCCGTCAGGCTGGCCAGCAGCCCGGTCGGGTCGAAGCGCATGATCTGCGTCAGGAAGGGCGAATGGGCGAGGATGCCGGCGACCAGCGCCGCGCTCGGCGGATATTCGGCCAGATGAGCCTTCAGCGCCTCGGTTGCGTCCTCGTCATGGAGCCGCTCGATCAGCTCGCGCTTCAGCAGCGCCTCGGCCTTGGCCTTCGCCGGCAGGGCCGGCGCCGCCGAGAGCCTGTCGCAGAGCCGTTCCACCATCATGCATCATCCTGCCTCAGTGGCTGGGCAGGCCAGCAGGGTTTGGCGCCGCTGTCGAGGCGGCAGGCTCCGCGAGGGCCGGCGTGTCCACAGGCTTGGGACTTCCGGCCGGCAGGAGGATGACGACGCGCAGGCCCGGCGCATTGTCCTCCAGCCTGAGCCCACCGCCATGCAGTCGCACCACGCCGGCCGCCAACGACAGGCCGAGGCCGAAGCCCGGCTTGCTGCGGCTGGCATCGAGCCGCACGAACCGGTCGAGCACGCGCCCGCGATCGGCCTCCGGGACGCCGGGGCCACGATCGGCCACCGAGAGCTCCACCTGGTCGCCCATCTGCCGGGCGGAAACCGTCACGGAGCCGTCTCCGCCCTGCTCCGGCGCCCCGTATTTCAGGGCGTTGTCGATCAGGTTGTTGAGGGCCTGCCCGATCAGTTCGCGGTTGCCGTGAACCTTCAGGCCCGGCGCGACCTCGCAGGTCAGGGAGAGGCCGGCCTCCTCGGCCAGCGGCTCATAGAGTTCGGCGAGACCGGAGACGATTTCCGACAAGTCGAGTTCGCTCATGTTCTCGCTGATCCGCCCGGCCTCCAGCCGGGCGATCATCAGGAGCGCGTTGAAGACGCGGATCAGGTTGTCCGCCTCCTCGATCGCTCCGTCGAGCGCGCCCCTCAGCTCATCCGGGGATTGCGCGCTGCGCAGCGCCTCTTCGGCCCGGTTGCGCAGGCGGGTCAAGGGCGTCTTGAGGTCATGGGCGATATTGTCGGTGACCTGCTGCATGCCGGCCATCAGTTCGCCGATGCGGTCGAGCATGGCATTGAAGTTGAGAGCGAGACGATCGAGCTCGTCGCCGGTGCCGGTGATCGCGAGCCGCCCCTTGAGATCGCCCTCCATGATGCCATGCGCCGTCTCGCTCATGCCGTCGATGCGCTTCAGTACGCGCCGCGCTACGAACCAGCTGGCGAAGCAGCCGAGGATGAAGATCAGGGCCAACGACCAGCCAATCGCGCGGCGGATCACCGCGCCGAGCCGGTCGCGCTCTTCGAGATCGCGCCCGACCAGGAGCCTGAAGCCGGCGGGCAGCACGAAGACGCGGACGATGGCACGGCTCGGCGTCTCGATGCCCTCGGCGGTGCGCGAATATTCGATCTCGCTCTCGCCGGGCTTGTCGAGCGTGCCCGGCGGGATCGCTTCGACATTGCCGGCCACGCGCTCGCCGACCGGCGTCGTCACGAGATAGAGGGAAGCGCCGGGGCCCCGCGAGCGACGCTCGACGATGTTCACCAGCCGGCGGATGCCGCCCTGGCGCGCCTGCTCGGCTAGGCCCTGGATCTCGGCATCGATGGTCGAGCGGATCTGATCGGCCAGCAGGCGCTGCGCGTTCCAGGCGACATAGCCGAGCACGAAGGCCGCGAAGAGCGCGAAGATGACGAGATAGGCCGCCGTCAGCTTGAAGGCCGTCGTGCGGAACAGCGTCGGCAGGAACTTTTGGCGCTTGGGCGCGGGTGGAATGGAGCCATTTCGCGGCGCTTCGAGCCGCGAAATGGCTCCATTCTTTTCCTTGGCCGCATTTTCTTCACGCGAACCGGTACCCACTTCGCTCGAAAATGCTTTGCTGTCAGCGGGCGGTGTCACGGACCATATATCCCGCGCCGCGGATGGTGTGGATCATCGGCGGCTCGAAGCCCTTGTCGACCTTGGCGCGCAGGCGGCTGACATGCACGTCGATGACATTGGTCTGGGGATCGAAATGATAGTCCCAGACGTTCTCCAGCAGCATGGTGCGGGTCACGACCTGTCCGGCATGCTTCATCAGGTATTCGAGCAGGCGGAACTCGCGCGGCTGCAGCACGACCTCCTGTCCCTCGCGCGTGACGCGATGGGCCAGCCGGTCGAGCACCAGTTCGCCGACGCGATAGGTGGTGGGTTCGGAGGCAGGCGCGCCGCGGCGGCGCGCCAGGACCTCGACGCGGGCGAGCAGCTCGGAGAAGGCATAGGGCTTGGGCAGGTAATCGTCGCCGCCAGCGCGCAAGCCCTTCACGCGGTCGTCCACCTGGGCGAGCGCGGAAAGGATCAAGGCGGGAGTTTCGTCCTTCTGCTCGCGCAGGGAGCGAATCAGCGAGAGCCCGTCGAGGCGGGGCAGCATGCGGTCGATGACAAGCACATCGTAGCCCCCGCCCTCCGCCATGGCATAGCCTTCCAGCCCGTCCGCGGCATGGTCGGCGACATGACCGACCTCGCGGAACGCCTTGGTCAGATAGGCCGCAGCCTCGGTATCATCTTCAACAATGAGGAGTCGCATCGGCGAAGCCTATATCAAGAAACGCGAAAACGGCAGGCCGGAGGATACGCATCCGGCCTGCCGCCGCGACGGCAGGGTCTTTCGGCTGGGGCGACAGGAAACCGAAGAGACCCTGCTTGAGCATCGGACCGGAAAGCGGAACCCGCTTTCCGGGAAATTCCGCTGCAATCCCGATCAGGCCGCAGGCTGGCGGCCGACCTCGAAGGTCACGTCACGCGACTTGCCTTCGCGGAAGAGGGTGATCGTGGTCTTGGTACCCGGCGCGAAGGTCGCGATCTTGCGCGAGAGTTCGCGGGCATCCTTGATCGCCTCGCCGTTGACTGCAGTGATGGTATCGCCGCGGCGAATGCCGGCCTTGGCGGCGGGGCCGTTGCCCTGCGCCTCTGCGACGAGCGCGCCCCTGGCTTCCTTCAGGCCGATGGCATCGGCCATCTCGCC
The DNA here is from genome assembly GCA_039808685.1 of Allobosea sp. Classification (GTDB taxonomy): domain Bacteria; phylum Pseudomonadota; class Alphaproteobacteria; order Rhizobiales; family Beijerinckiaceae; genus Allobosea. Next base: position 128,926 of record JBDHTM010000001.1, read on the forward strand.
GGTGACCGGCTGGATCTGTACGCCGATGAAGCCGCGCGCCACCGTGCCGTCCTTCTTCAGGGAGTCGACGACCTGGCGAACCGTCGAAGCGGGAATCGCGAAGGCGATGCCGACATTGCCGCCGGAGGGCGAGAAGATCGCGGTGTTGACGCCGACGACTTCGCCCTTCTGGTTGAAGGTCGGGCCGCCCGAGTTGCCGCGGTTGATCGGCGCGTCGATCTGGATGAAGTCGTCATAGGGACCGGAGCCGATGTCGCGGCCCTGGGCCGAGACGATGCCGGCCGTGACCGTGCCGCCGAGGCCGAAGGGATTGCCGATCGCCAGGACCCAGTCACCGATGCGCGCCTTGCCGTCGGCAAGCTGCACGAAGGGGAAGTCGCCGGCCTCCTTGACCTTCAGCAGAGCCAGATCGGTGCGCGGATCGGTGCCGACCACCTTGGCGTCGAGCGTCTTGCCGGAATCGGTGACGAGCTGGACCTCGACGGCGTTCTCGACGACGTGGTTGTTGGTCACGACATAACCGTCCTGGCTGACGAAGAAGCCGGAACCCTGCGCCATGCCCTGGTGTGGCTGCGGCTTGCCCTGACGGCCGCCATTCTCGCCGCCGAAGTCACGGAAGAAGCGGCGCAGCTCCGGCGGCAGGTCGTCGAGGCTCTGGCCGTCATTGGCTGAGGCGACCTGGGTCTTGACGCGGACCGAGACAACGGCCGGCTTCACCTTGTCGACGAGGTCGGCGAATGAGGGCAGCGTGGCCTGCGTGCCAGACAGCTGGATCGGCTGCGCAAGGGCGTTGTGGTTCTGCATCAGGGCGCTGTCGGCGAGGCCCGCGGCGAGGCCGATGCCGAGAATGGCGGTGCCGGCGAGAAGGGCGCCGCGCTTCAGGATGGATTTGCGATTTTCGTTCTGTGTCGTCATGGCGGAAACCTCTTGGAGCGACAGGGTGCTTTCCCCTGCTCGTGACGAGGACCATGACGTTCGCCGCCTTACGCGGCTTTGGCCTGAAGATGACGGTTTCGTAAGGTTCGTTGATACGGCTGTGCTCAGCCCTGCTCGTCCCGCAGCAGCTTGTCTACGCGGCTGCGCTCCTCCTCCGTCAGAGGCGCAAGGGCGACATTGTCCTCCGCCGCACGTTGCCGGCCGCGACGCCAGACAAAGGCAGCGCCAGCGAGGAGAACGAGAAAAGGCGCGCCCCATAGCAGCAGCGTACGCGCGTTGAATGGCGGGCGCAGCAGGACGAAATCGCCGTAGCGGGCGACGACGAAATCGACCACGGCCTTGTCGTCGTCGCCGGCGGCGAGACGTTCCCGGACGAGGATGCGCAGGTCACGGGCCAGAGGCGCATCCGAATCGTCGATCGACTGATTCTGGCAGACGAGGCAGCGCAGGCCGCCGGAGATGGCGCGCGCGCGCTGCTCCAGCGCCGGATTGGGCAGGATCTCGTCGGGCTGCACGGCCCGGGCGGCGGGCGCCGCCAGCAGCATCAGCCCGAGGATAAGAACGATCCGCCGCATCGCCCTACTCCGCCGGCTGCACGGCGGCCGCTGGCGCGGCGCGTTTCGGCGCGGCGAGCCGGAAGCGCCGGTCGGTCAGCGAGAGCCCGCCGCCCAACGCCATGACGAGCGAGCCGATCCAGATCAGCAAGATCAACGGCTTGTCGTAGAGCCGCACCGCGACTCCGCCATCCTGCGCCTCGCCGAGGCTGACATAGGCCTGGCTCAGACCGTCCGTGCGGATGCCGGCTTCAGTCGTCGGCATCGCGCGGGCCGTGTAGACGCGCTTGGACGCCTCGACCGGCGCAAGCTCGTGATCGCCCGTGAAAAGCTGGAAACGCGCGACCTCGGCCCGGAAATTCGGCCCGGTGCGTGGCGATAGGCCCTCGAGCACGATAGTGTAACGGCCGCTCGCGAGGCGCTCGCCGGGTTTCAGGACAGCAATCGCCTCGCTGCTCCAGGCCTGGGCGGCGATGCCGATGATACTGAGGCCGATGCCGGCATGGGCCAGCGCCGTGCCCCAGGCCGAACGCGGCAGACCGCGCGCCCGCGACAGCATCGCCCGCCAGCCGCTGGCGCGGGTCACGATGCGCTCGCCCAGGTCGAAGCCGGCACCGAGGACGAGGAAGACGCCGAGACCGACGGCGAGCGGCGCCAGGACCGGCCCGCCACGCATGAAGAACAGCAACGCGAGAGCTGCCAATACAGCGAGCCCGAAGGCGAAGGCATTGCGCTGCGCGGCGCCGAGCAGATCACCGCGCTTCCAGGCCAGCGACTGGCCGATCGGGAGGATGAGGAGCAGCGGCACCATCACCGGCACGAAGGTCGCGTTGTAGAACGGCGCGCCGACCGAGATCTTGTCGCCGGTCACCATCTCCAGCAGCAGCGGATAGAGCGTGCCCACGAAGACCGTGGCGCAGGCCGTCGCGAGGAAGACGTTGTTGACGACGAGCGCGCTCTCCCGGGACACGGCTGCGAACAACCCGCCTTGCCGCAGCAGGGGAGCGCGCCAGGCGAAGAGCGCGAGCGAGCCGCCGACGAAGAAGATCAGGATGAAGAGGATGAAGAGCCCGCGTGCCGGATCGGTGGCGAAGGAATGCACCGAGGTCAGCACGCCCGAGCGGACGATGAAGGTCCCGAGCAGCGAGAGCGAGAAGGTCAGGATCGCGAGCAGGATCGTCCAGACCTTCAGCGCATCGCGCTTCTCCATCACAACGGTCGAGTGGATCAGGGCGGTGCCGGCGAGCCAGGGCATGAACGAGGCATTCTCGACCGGGTCCCAGAACCACCAGCCGCCCCAGCCGAGCTCGTAATAGGCCCAGTAGGAGCCCATCGCGATGCCGAGCGTCAGGAAGGTCCAGGCCAGCAGCGTCCAGGGCCGCACGGCGCGCGCCCACATCGCGTCGATGCGGCCGTCGATCAGGGCAGCGACCGCGAAGGCATAGGTGATCGAGAAGCCGACATAGCCGATATAGAGCAGCGGCGGATGGATCGCGAGGCCGAGGTCCTGCAGGATCGGGTTGAGGTCCTGCCCCTCGGCCGGCACCGGCGAGAGCCGCTGGAACGGGTTCGAGGTGAGCAGGGTGAAGGCGAGAAAGGCGACCGCGACGAGCCCCTGCGCGGCGAGCGCCCCCGCCCGCAGGCGCGGCGGCAGCGAGCGGCGCGACAAGGCGACCAGCGCCCCGAACAACGTCAGGATCAGCACCCAGAGCAGCATCGAGCCTTCGTGGTTGCCCCAGACGGATGTGAACTTGTAGATCAGCGGCTGCGCCGAATGGGAATTGGCGACGACGTTGCCGACCGAGAAGTCGGAGCGGACATAGGACGTGACCAGGGCCGCGAAGGACAGCGCGACCAATCCGAACGAGACCAGCGCAGCGCTGCTGCCGACCGAGGCCAGCGTCCGGTCCTGCCGGAACACGCCCCAGAACGGCACCACCGCCTGGATCACGGAGACGCCGAGCGCGAGCGCCAGCGCGTAGTGGCCGATCTCGACGATCATGCTCGGCTCACGGCTTTGCCGGCGCGGCTGCGGGCGCGCCGGCGCCACCCGGCTGCCAATGCCCCTGCTTCTTCAGCGTGTCGGCGACTTCGCGCGGCATGTAGGTCTCGTCATGCTTCGCCAGCACCGAATCCGCCTTGAAACGGCTAGCACCCTCGTACACGCCCTCGGTGACGACGCCCTGCCCTTCCCGGAAGAGATCGGGCAGCAGGCCTTCATAGGCGACCTTGATCGCGTTCTTGCCGTCGGTGACGGCGAAGGTGACGCGCTGGCCGCCCTTGCGCTGGACCGAGCCGGTCTCGACCAGCCCCCCGAGGCGCATGCGCGTGCCGGGCTGCACGCCCTTCTCGGCGATCTCGGTCGGGCCATAGAAGAAGACGATGGTGTCGCGCATGGCGAAGAGGACGAGGCCGGCCGCCAGGCACAGGAGGGCGCCTGCGGCCCCGATCAAGGTCAACCTGCGCTGCTTGCGGGTGAAACGGCGCTTCGCCGGGAGCGGCCGCGTCGGCTGGGCAATCGTCATGGCGCGGCCTCCTTCAAGGCCAATTCATCGGCGAGCGCGTCCATGGCTGCAAGCGCATCCTTGTCCCCGGCGAGGCGCTCACGCGCGGTCTTCAGGGCCTGCAGCGCCGCAGGCTTGTCGCCCAGAACAACGCGGGCACGGATCAAACGGCTCCATTCGGGCAAACTGCCGCCGCCCGCGCTCAGGCGCTCGGCGAGCCCGTCGACCATCGCCTTGATGGCCTGCTGACGCTCGGCTTCGGGAAGGGCCGCGACCGCCTTGCGACCGGCATCGGCCTGCATGCGCTCCAACCGGGCACGGACGGCACCGGCCCAGTCGGCGCCTGCGGGCGCCTCGGCCAAAAGCTGGGTCAGTGCGGCCTGTGCGCCTTCGCCATCGCCATCCTGCTCCTTGGCGAGGCCGAGATAGTAGCGAGCGCGGGGGCTTTTCGGGTCGAGCTTGACGGATTCGGCCAAAGCCTCGCGCGCCGCAGCCGTCACGACCCCGCCGGCTTCCATGATGCGGGCCTCGCCCAGACCGGCATAGAGCTCCGGATCGGGTTTGCCGGAGCGGATTGCGGCGGCGAAGGCCTTCGCCGCCTCGTCGTAGCGGCCCTGGCGGAGATAGATCGGCGCGAGCAGCGCCCAGCCCCTGGCATCGCCCGGATTGGCGGCGAGATGGGCTTCCATGCGTGCGAGCACGAGGGCGAAATCCTGCTGCGGCCCGGCCTTTTCCAGCCGTGCTGCAAGCGGCTGATCGGGCAGGTTGGGAGAGCCGTAGAGGCCGTAGATCAGAAGCGCGAGCAGCGGCACGACCGATAGCATCAGGGCCGAGCTCGCCCGGCGGCGGCGCAGCGAAGGCTCGGTCTCGCCGTGAGGGCCGGTTTCGTCACCGGCCGCACGCAGGAGACGGCGGGCGGCTTCGGTGCGCGCGGCCTGCGCCTCCTCGTCGCCGATCAGCTCACGAGCGAGATCGCGGTCGATCTCCTTGAGCTGGGAGCGGTAGAGGCTGCGGGCATCGGCGACGTCGGCGAAGCCCTGCGCCCGGCCATGGCTGAGCGGCCAGAGCAAGGCGAAAACCGCCGCTCCCGTCATGGCTGCAAAGATGGCCCAGATCATCATGCGCGGTTCTTAGCCAATCATCCGCTCGGGTTCATGGTGACAAAGGGTCACGCGGCACAGAATTGTCTAAACCGAAGGAAGCTCAAGGCGCGCCCGCAACCCGCCGCGCGGCGAACGATGCAGGCTCAAGCCGCCGCCATAGAGCTTTGCGATATCCACGACGATGGAGAGGCCAAGCCCCGAGCCCGGCGTGGTCTCGTCGAGCCGGCGACCGCGCTTGAGGACTTCCGCCATCGCTTCCTCCGGCAGGCCGGGACCGTCATCGTCGATCAGCAAAGCGATCCTCTCGGTATCCGATGCCTTCTCGCCGGCAAGCGAGACTTCGACTGTCGAGGACGCCCACTTGAAGGCGTTGTCGAGGAGATTGCCGAGCATTTCCTCCAGATCCTGCTTCTCGCCACGGAAGCGCAGGCTGGGCGATATCGTGTGGGAGCCGGAAATGCCCCTGCCCTGCGATATTTTGGTGAAGGTGCGCAGCAAGGCATCGAGCGAGGGTGCGATCTCAGTCACGCCCCCGAGCGCGCCCGAGAGTGCCGCAGCCCGAGCACGATCAAGGTAATACTGAACCTGATTACGCATGATCGCGGCCTGTGCGCGTACGGTCTGGGGCAATTGGCCGTCGCCGCTCGTGTCGGCTTCGTTCAGCATCACGCTGAGCGGCGTCTTGAGCGCATGCGCGAGATTGCCGACCTGGGTGCGGGCACGGTCGAGGATTTCGTGATTGGCATCGATGAGCTGGTTGAGTTCGCTGGCGAGCGGCGCGAGATCGGGCGGATACTGGCCGACGATCCGGGAATGCTCCCCCGTTCGCACCGCCCCGACGGCAGCGCGCAGGCGCACCAGCGGGCGCAGGCCGAAGCGGACCTGTACGAGCGTCGACGCCACCAGGGCAATGCCGAGCAGCACAAAGGTCATCGCCAGCGCGAAGCGGAAATCCTGGATATCACCTTCGATCTCGTCGGCAGGCGCCGCGACCGCGACGGTGAACCGCCCATCCTCGCCGACATCGATCTCGCGCTCCAGGACGCGCAGGCGGCGATCGTCCGGGCCGGAGACATAGCTCTCGCGCAGACCGCGACTGTTCGGTGCGATCGACTGATCTAGCAGCTTGGGCAATTGCCCGCCGACCAGCGAGCGCGAGGCACGAACATTCGGCCGTTCGCCGTCGAGCCGGGTGATCTGCCAGTACCAGCCGGTCAGCGGCAGATCGAAGCGCGGCTCGCCGAGATCGCCGACCGTCTGGCGCTCGGTCTCGGGCGGCGCAGCGAGATCCGCGACCAGCTGCTTGATATAAACGGAGAGCCGCTCGTCGAAGCCGCGCTCGGCCGAGCGGCGATAGAAGGTGGTGAGGCCGACGCCGGCCAGCACCAGGATCAGCACGCAGCAGAGGGCCGCCGAGAAGAACAGCCGCGTTCCCAGCGAATAGCGATGGGATTTGAGCGGCATCGCCCGCGATCAGACCTTTTCCGGAGCGGCGGCGATATAGCCAAGGCCCCGGACGGTCTCGATGATGTCGACGCCGAGCTTCTTGCGCAGCCGGCCGACGAAGACCTCGATCGTGTTGGAATCGCGATCGAAATCCTGATCGTAGAGATGCTCGACCAGTTCGGTGCGCGATACCACCCGCCCCTGATGGTGCATCAGGTAGGAGAGCAGGCGGTACTCATGCGAGGTGAGCTTCACCGGATTGCCGTCGACGACGACGCGGCTCGCGCGGGTGTCGAGCCGGACGGGGCCGCAAACCAGCTCCGAGGTCGCATGACCGGCCGCGCGGCGCAGCAGGGCGCGGACGCGGGCCAGCAATTCCTCGATATGGAAAGGCTTCACGACATAGTCGTCGGCGCCGGCGTCGAAGCCCGAGACCTTGTCGCTCCAGCGGTCGCGCGCGGTCAGGATCAGCACCGGCATGGTCTTGGCGGCCCGGCGCCAGCCCTGCAGCACGGCGACCCCGTCGACCTTCGGCAGGCCGAGATCGAGAATCACCGCGTCATAGGGCTCGGTTTCACCGAGATAGAGGCCCTCCTCGCCGTCGAAGGCCTTGTCGACGGCATAACCGGCATTCTCCAGCGCGGTGACGATCTGGCGGTTGAGGTCCTTGTCGTCCTCGACGACGAGCAATCTCACAGTGGGTCGCTCCAGTTGGGGATAGCCGCGACGGCTGTCAGCGGATGGTGGCGATCTTGCCGGATTGTCCTTCCAGCGTCACCCTCGCCACGCGCCCGTCACGCTTCAGCGTCGTCACCACATAGACGAAATCATCGCCCTGTCGACAGAGCCTGATGCGGACGACCTCGCCCGGCGCGGCGTGGCGGGCATGGCGCGAGGCCTCCGCCGGCTGCATGACGCGCCCTTCGGCGACAGCATCGCGCGTCTCCTCGGAGGACAGGCAGGAGATCGGCGTCGCATCGTCGACGCGGATCACCGGCATCGGCGAGGAGGCCATGAGCGCAAAAGCAAGGATCGGTTCGACCGGCATCATCGACATGGGCTAATCCCATCCGCCTGAATGCGCCATGAATGCCTCACCTCGTTTACAACTCACAGTAGATCAGCGTACCGAGATCCGTCCACGCCATTCGCGCCCGCGCCCGACCGTGGTGCTGAGCTGCCGGAGCGAAAGCGCGATATTCGGCTGAAGTGAGCCGAAATCGGCGAGCTCCTGCGCGGCCGGATAGAACCATTCGGGCGCATTCACGATTTGGGTACGAAGCACGTCCTCATCGTCGAGAATGCCGAGCTCATAGCGCTCGCTCTCCTCCCCCAGCGGCACTTCCGCCAGTTCCCAGGAATCGCCGTCGATTCGCGTCCGCCGGAGCCAGCTTATGGCGATCCCGGCTCCGGTTCGCTGTGCTTTCGGCCTGACTGGGGACAGCGGAAGGAGCGCCTCACCGGTAATCACGGTTTCGAACTCGACCATCGTCGCATCGCCGACATCGTCGCGGGCCGGGCCGACGCGGTAGCGCCGCGTCCGGCCAAGATCGGCCAGATCGCTCGTCAACGCGACGGTCGCGCCATCCAGCACCACAACGCGAGCGCCGGCCGGCAGAAGGCGCGCAGCCGCTGCCTCGCTGCCCCCGATCCCGCGAATCAGGCCGGACAGGCGAAAACGCTGTGGCCCGATGAGCTCGACCTGCGAGGCCGTTGCGATTTCGACCGTGCCGTCAGCTCCGACCAACGCGAGCGCGTTCGCCCTGGCCAGAGCCGCCTCCGGCGAGACGGAGGACAGCACGCCACCACGCAGCCGGACTTCCAGCACCGCATGTCGATCCGTCCGCCAGAGCGGCCCCGGCGGCAGCGTGGTCAAGGTCTCGCCGACGATCGAGGGCGCCTCGACGAAGCCATCCAGCGCGAACAGCCCGGCCTCGTCGGCGCGCCAGATCGCCAGCGCGCCCGGCCAGGGAGCGGCGAAGGCAGCAAGCGTCAGCAAGGGCGGCGGCTGCACGGTGACGATCGGCAAAGCGAGCGGCACGGCCAATGGACGCCCAGGCAAGCCGGGCGGGCTTCGCGGCGGGCGCGTGCCGCCGGCTGCTCCCGTCGAAATATAGATCGCCGGCTCGACGGCACGGGCGCTGACCCGTCGCGTCGGACCGTCGGCGATGCGCGTGACGCGAAACAGGCGGTTGCCGGCTTCCGTCGGAACCGACAGGACGTCGCCGGACTCGATGGCAATGCAGCGCGGCGAGAGCTCGCATTCGAGCGTCTCGCGGGCCGCCCAGGCTTCCTGCAGGCGCTGGTCGGCGAGCCGCCGCCCCTCCGCGGAACGTGTCACGATCGCGGTTTCCACGGTGATTTCACGCCGGGCCGCCCCGGCCAGACGGCGCGAGCGCGCGGCTGCGCTGCGATAATCGGCCTCGCTGTCGCTGAAGCCGAGGCGCAGCTCGAGCGGCAATTCCGTCTCCTGGCTGCGGCGCAACGTGAACGGTTCGCCGTCGCGATCCGGAACCAGGTCGTCGGCGCCGAGCAGGCGCGAAACCTTGCCGCCCCGTCCCTCGAACCGCAAGGCGCCCGCGCTCATGACCGCGTCGAAACCAAAACTCTGGGCGAGCGGCTCCAGGGCCTGCCGGGCCGACATCGGGCGGTCCAGCACATAGCCGTCGACGAAACCATAGACCGCCATCCGATCGGCCGAGGGCAAGCCGAAATCGGCGAGCAACTTCGCGACCAGCCGGTCGACCGGCGTGCCTTCCAGGCGTCCGTTCAGCCAATGACCGGTCTCGAAATTCGCTCCATCGGCCCAGATGCGGGAGAGGTCCGGAAAGGCGGGGAACGGCCGCATATCCCAGTTCCAGACGAAGATCCTGTCGGGATCGACCATGCGGATGCCGCTGACCGGATGGACCGGGTTGCGGGAAGGGTCGAATCCCACCCGCGCGGGATCGAAGCCGGAAATGATCGCCTCCAGCGCCCGCGCCTGCACCAGGTCGTCGCGCGCGCCGCTTGAAAACGGCGGATAGCCGCCGTCGTCCGATTTCGGATCGGGGAACATGTTGAGCGCATTGCCGCCCTTGTCGACCGCGGGAACGCCGATCTCGGTCAGCCAGATCGGCTTCGCACCCGGCACGAACGCGGTCGCCGCCGTCTCGATGCCGCCCGCGCGGCGGATATGGGCCTGGCTCCACCAGCCCCAGAGATCCTTCGGCCGGTAGATCCAGGGCTTGCCATAGGCGCCGTCGGTGATCGGCCGCCGCGCCTGAATGGCCCTGTCGGCCTCGTCGGTATAGTACCAATCATAGGCTTCGCCGGCGGTCAGGCGTTGGCGCAGATAGGCGAGTTCGGCCGGGCCGCGCGCTATGGCAGCGTCGGGATGGTTTCCGGAATCGCGCCAGTCCGAGAGCGGCGGATAGAAATCGATGCCGATCGCGCCGATGGCGGACGAGGCCCAGAGCGGATCGAGCGGAAAATCGACGCTCTCCCCATCGTCGCGGACATCCGCGCCATACTCGGTCCAGTCGGCGGCATAGGTCAGAGTGGCGCCCGGCAGCATCGTCTTCACGTCCTGCGCGATGGCCGCGAGCTGATCGACCATCGGATAGCCGGCCGCGCCGCGCAGATGCGTGAGCCCAACCATCTCGGAGCCGATGACGAAGCTCTCCACGCCCCCGGCGGCCTGCGCCAGCGCGGCGCAATGCATCACAAGGCGGCGATAGGACCATTCGTCCGGCTTGGCGCAGCTTACGCTCGCGCAAGCCACGGCCATATCGGCGGGCGCAACGGTGCCGACGAAGGCAGCGATCTGGGCCGCAAGCGCCGCACCACCTTCCGGGCTTCCAGGCTTGCCGGGCGCCGGGTCGCAGGTGATGCGACCGCGCCAGGGATAGCGCGGCTGGTCGGCCGCATCCGAATAGGGATCCGGCAACGCATTTCCGGCTGGAATATCCATCATCAGGAAGGGATAGAGCATCACCTCGAGGCCGTGATCGAAGCGCAGGCGCCGGATCAGCGCGACGACGCTCTCGTCCGAGGGCGTGCCGCCGAAAGCGGGCCTTCCGTCGATCTGGCTGACGACGCGGGCCGAAGAGCGCGACAGCCCGGCGACCGACCATTCCGCCCCGACGGTCGGCTTGTGCGGCACCTCGACCCGGGGAGCGACCGTACAGGCTCCGGCGCGGAGATCGTCTCCGAACCAGGGCACGACCAGCGAAACACGGCGCAAGTTGGGGCAAAGCGCGATAAGATGGCCAAGCGCCGTCTCGGCGTCGCTGCCGCCGTAGAGCTGATGGCGCGTCAGGCTTTCGCTGACGCCGGCCTCGGGCTCGTGGCTGACCGGGCGGACATCGTAGACGAACTCACCGGCCCCGGGGGTCAGCGCGGCCGCCCGGATCATGCCGCCCAGCCCGTCGACGGCGCGCACCACCTCGAAATCGAACTGCGGCACGCGATTGCCGTAATCGGCCAGGGGAAAGCGCTCGAATACGACATAGGCGAGTCCGCGATAGGCCGGCGCCTCGCCCGCTTCCTTCGCCGCGATCAGCGGATCGGGCTCTTGCGTCTCGTAGCCGTGATGGACACGCATCTGCACGGTCTGGACATCGAGCTCGCGCCCATCGACCCAGATGCGCCGGATGAAGGCGATCGGCCCCTCGCAGAGGCCGATCGCCAGATTGGCATGGTAGCTATAGGTCGTCTCGTACGTCTTCTTCGAACGCCCGCCCTTGCCACCGCTCTTGGTGCGCGTGACCGAGACGGTGACCTCCTCCTCGAAGCGCGTGGCCCAGATCAACTGCCCGCCAAGCCGTGCGCGGCCGTAGAGGCGCGGAATCGCGGCGCCCTCGGTCGCGGCGAGGCCGTTGACCTCCTTGAGACGCGGGCCGTCCACGATCTTGTTTCCACCCGAGCTGCCGAGCCAGGCCTGGTCGATCGTCGCGCCGGCAAGCCCGCCCAGAGCCTGGCCGATGACGCCGCCGACCGGTCCACCGAGAGCGGACCCAAGGGCAGCGCCGGCAACCTGGAGAAGAAGCGTCGCCATCAGTCGGTTACTCCGGGAAAAGAAAAGGCATGGCTGAGATGGCGCCGCCACCAGGGGGTGAAGGCGACTTCGGCGACGGCCGCGCCGTCATGGGCATGGATGATGCGGTCGGGCGTCGCGAGGATCGCGCAGTGCTTGGCCGGCAGATGCCCGCGCCAGCGGAAAAGCAGGACATCGCCGGGGTTTGCTTCCGTCACCGCCAGCGGTTGCAGATGCCGCGCCGCCGCCAAGGCCAGCGTCTCCTGCCGCAGGCTTTCGGCCCAGTTCGACGAATAGGGCGGCGGCTCTTCCGGTTCGGCCCCGCAGAGGTCGCGCCAGACGCCGCGTACCAGCCCGAGGCAGTCGCAGCCGACGCCGCGCAGCGAGGCCTGGTGATGATAGGGCGTGCCCAGCCAGAGCCGTGCCGCTTCGACGATCTCGGCGCGCCTCATCGGAACAGGCTCCCGCCGTCGAGCGTCCCGTCGCCGGCACGGACGCCGCCGATGATGAAATCGGTCGTCGGCATATGCGGGAAACCACGGAAGTTCACGCCGTTGGCGAATTTCGCGCGGCAGGTCGCGAAGCTCTTGTCGCATCCCGGCGTAACGCGGAAGCCATCGCCCAGCGCGATCGTCACTGCCGGCGCCTGCCAGAGCTGGAACAGCGCCTGCGCGCCCTGGCGGCCATGCCGCTTCACCTCGGTGGCAAAGCCGGCATTCGCGCCGCTGACGAAAATCAGCCGGCCGCCCGTGAAATGTCCGTCCGGATAAGAGTCCATGCCGTCAGCCGACAGCGACAAGCGGCCATCGCTCTCGACGACATCGGCCTCGACTGCGACGAGCGCGACGCCGCAGCGCGCATCGCCCAGATCCGCGGAGCAGGAGCGCATGTAGAGCCGGCCGCGTTCCTCGTCGAAGGATTTCGCAAAGCTCCGGACCTCGGCCGTGAAGCTCGCTTCGCCGCGCTTGATCTCACCGATGAAGCCTTCCTCCAGCAGCACCCGTTGGCTCGGATCGGCCCAATTGACCATCCAGACGCGGACGCGGGCATCGTCATAGAGCCCGCGCGCCAGATCCGACTCGTTCAATCCGAGCGCGGCGAAGGCACCGGCGACCTCGCCTCCGCCGATGGCGAAGCCGAGTTCCGCCGCACTTTCCGCCGCTTCGAGACCGGTGGTCGCGCCAAAATCGATGCCGTCGAAGGACAGCTTGCGATCGTGGTCGGTGAAGCCGAGCACCAGGCCGTCGCGACGCGTCAGGCTCCAGCAATGGCAGAGGGTCGTCGCAGACGCCTCGATATGGGCGGCGAGACCAGATGGAATATCGCGCATGGACAGGCCTCAGGGGATGATCTCGATCACGGGAACGCGCGGGATCTCGCCGGCGGCGAAGGCGGAGAGATCGACCTCGATCGCGTCGGTGTCGAAGCGAACCGGCACGTCGAATGCGAAGCCGGCGGTCAGGACGGCCGCCGGCGGCGGGGTCGAACCGGCAGCGAAGATGACCTGCCCGGTCGAGGGGTTGCAGGAGAAGGTGCTGCCAGCCAGTTCAACGCCATCCATGGCAACCCTAACCGTGCCGTCGCAGGGCTTGGTGATCTCGCGGCTATAGGCGGACGCACCTGCCCCATAGGCCTTGCAGAGCTGGAAGGTAGCCGCGACGCCATCGCCGACCCCGATGACCTGGTCGGTGGCGGCCGGCGCCTGCGAGGGCAAGCAGCTCTTCCAATCGAGCTGATCGCGCCAGCGGAAGCCATGGAGCCGGCCGCGACGCTCCTCGAAGAAGCTCACTACGGCGGCCAGCGCATCGAGATTGCGGATGCCGAGCCCGGCATCGTAGCGGCGCCGCGAATGCGCCCAGCGGCTATTGCGCACCTCGCGCCCGGAAGCGAGCGTCACGATCTGGGTCTGGCGTTCCGGCCCGCCGCGCGCACCGCGCGCGACATCGAGCGGGAAGCGGACCTCGTGGAAATCCGGCATGCTTCTTTCCCTCAGAGCGCGCGCCGGCCACGCGCGACAGCGCGGGCGATGGCGGCGGAGACCTGCGCCTCCGAACGGCGGAAGCTCTCGGCATCGGGAGTGGAAACCTGCACCACGACATTGAGCGGCCTGGACTGCCCGCCGCCGGCACGGACGCCGAGGCGCCCGTCGGGTCCGCGGGCCAGCGGCATGATCGCCTCGGCGCCGCGCTCGCCCATCAGGCCGAGTCCGCGCCCGGTCGGGAAATAGGAGGGCGAGGCGACGATGCCGCCCTCGGCGAAGGGCGCAATCGGTACAGTTCCGCCGGAACCGCCCAGGCCGATACCGCTGAATAGCCCGCTCAGGCTCTTGACGCCCGTGCCGAGCAAGCTCGACAGGCCGGTCTGGAGCGGCTTCAATGCGGTCTTGAGCAGGCTGTCGGTCATCGAGCGCCCGACGCTGCGCAGGACGTCCTCGAAGCGCTTGCCCTCGACGATGCCGCGCGAGAAGGCGCTGACGATCGATTTCCCGAAACTCTCCGAAGAGCGGCTCAGCGATTGGGTCAAGCGGTCCATCGTCCTGAGATCGGAGAGGCGCCCTCCCGACTCGACACCGTCGTCATCCGTCATGGCCATCACCTTGATCGTTTGGTTGGAACTGCCTGGCTCAGGCGTCGGGAAAGGCGTCCATCAGTGCTGCGAGCGCGGGGCGGTCCGGGGCGGAGCCTCGGGACAAGCCCTGATGCGCCCGCAAGGCGGCCGCGATCTCGCGCGGCGTCGCCGCCCAGAAGCGATCGGGTGCCCAGGCCAGCCGGCCGAGCCCGAAGGCCATCACCTCGTCCCAGGGAAAACCCGCCGGCGCGCCTACACCGGCGGCTGCGGAGGGCGGGGCGCATCGCCCTCGCCGAAAGTCGCCTCGAGCAGCGTGATCGCCGCCTTGATCGCGCCGCTCAAACCGCCGTCGAAGGAAAGCTCCGCGACATCCTCGTCGCGGATCGCCCTGCCCGCGCCGCGCAGACCTGCGGCGATGATGCGGATGATGTCGCGGGCGGACAGCCTGCCCTCGACGAAGCGCTCGCCGAGCGCGGGCAGGTTGTCGACGGCAAAGGCATGCTCAAGCTCGGCGAGTGCGCCGAGGGTCAGGCGCATCGGCAGGGTTTCGCCGGCGACCATGAGCGCGGTCTCGCCGCGATGACGATTGACCATGTCCGCCTCCTCAAAGCGCCGCGAAGGCGAGCAGCCCGGCGGATTCCAGCGACAGGTCGAAGGTGACCTCGCCGGCATGGTCGCCGCGATATTCCAGGCCGGTGAGCTGGAACGGCCCCGAGATCGTGCCGAAATCGGGTACGACGATCTGCCAGTCGCGGATCGTCCCGTCGAAGAAGCTCTGGCGGACGAGCGCGTCGGAGGCCTCGTCCTTGAAGATGCCGGCACCGCTGATGCTGGCGCGGCGTATGCCTGCTCCCGCCAGCAATTCGCGCCAGCGCCCAGCCGATTCCGAATGCGTCACGTCGACGGTCTCGGCGTTGAAGGCGATCTGGCGCGCCCTCAATCCCGCGACCGTGACGAAGCCGCCGGCGCCATCCCCCGCCTTGAGCAGCAGGTCCTTGCCCTTCTGTGCCGCCATGCGGCTTCTCCTTTATGAGCTAGAGCGTTTCGGTGACCGCGCGGAAGCGGATCGTCACTTGCGGCAACCCGTTGCGCGTCTCGCGGGCGAGCCGGCTCGACAGCCAGCGCAGATTGACCAGCGCATGCCCGTCCAGGGCGAGGTCGACCTGATCGAGCCCCGCGACGATCAGGCCTGCGGCTTCCAGCGCCTGCCGCGACGAGCCGCTCTGCGCGGCCCAGACCATGAGCGCGAATTCCTGCTCGCAACCCCGATCGCTACCGGTCGACCAGTCGCGGGCTTCGACCTCGCCATGGACGACATAGAGCCCGCGCGCCGCGCGCGGCGCCTCGTCGAAGATGCGATCAGGGCCGATCAGCGCCGTCAGGTCCGCATCCGCGGCGAGCCGCGCCTGAATGGCCGCGCGGAGGGCCAGGATGGCATCGCTCATGGCGCCACCTCCTCGACGAGGCAGACCAGCCGCCGGCGCGCGCCATCGGGATCGGCGGCGGAGCGGATGTCGAACAGGCGATCGCCGTCGCGCAGCCGCCGGCCGGCATCGACATCGCCGCGCCAGCGCATGGTGATGCGATAGTTGCGGGACTGCTCCGGCCGGCCCTGCCGCCAGGCTTCGGTGCCGGAAATCCATTCGAGCTGTGCCCAGAGAGCACCCACGGCCTCGAAGCTTTGCGTCGCGCCGCCGAGACCGTCCGGCGATGCCACCGGCGCCTCCAGCACGAGCCGGCGCCGCATCCGGCCGATGGCCGAAGGTTCCTGCGCCATTCAGAGCCTCCCGCGGCGAAACGGCGCGACCAGCGCGGCAATGGATGCAGGGAGAGCCTGCGCATCGCGCCCGGCAACATCGCCACGCTGCTCGAACCAGCGTGCTGCGAGGCGCAAGACCGCCTGCCGCAGCGGCGCCGGAACGGCCGCAGCCGTCGCTCCGTAGCCGGCCGCGACATCGATCTCGATCGCGCCATGCGCACGCCCGATCTCGGGCACCTCGCCCGTCAGGCGGATGAGCGGCGGGTCGGCGGCCTTGTCCGGGGTCAGGGACGCGGCCGTGACGGCCTGCGGCGCGCCCAGCACGTCATAGGCGCGCGCAGCGTCGATCCGCAGCAGTGGCGAGAGGGGCAGGCGGATCTCCCCGCTCGCCGGCCAGCGGTCGAGCACGATGCGCCAAGGCTGCTCGACCAGGCAGCGACCCGACGCCGCCTCGATCATCAGCCTGGCGGCGGTGATCAGGGTGGCGAGCAAAGCGTCTTCGTCCGTCTGGTCGAGGCGCAGGAACTGGCGTGTCTCAGCGAGCGTCACCGGCTCCATCGCCGGCGGGCCCAAGGCAAGCGGGGTCATGAGCGCTCCCTTCATTCGTTCGATTGGATGGGTCCGACCGCGAAGCCGCAGCCGAGAGGGTTCATCTGGATCGTGCGACGCGCTATCAGCGCTCTCTCGGAGAGGAGCACTCGATGCGCATCGCCCATGGAACTGCCGCTGTCGGTCTCGCCTGTGCCCTGGCCGGAGGCTTCGGAGGGCACCCGGCACAGGCCGTGGTGGCCGGACAGGAAGGTGGACCGGCAGCCGGCTCGACCCTGATGGTGCTCAACGCCCGTGGCGGTGTCTGCACCGGCATCGTCCTGTCGGCCCGCACCATCCTGACCGCGGCGCATTGTGCGGCGGGCGGCGCGGAATTGCGCGTTCACTGGCGCGAAGGCGGAGAGCCGGTCCTCGTCGCGCCGGCATCCGTCGCGCTGCATCCGGAATTCGATGCCGACGCGATCCGCAGCCGCCGCCGCACGATCGACCTCGCCCTGATCCGCCTGCCCGAGCCTCTGCCCGGCCGGTTCAACGCGGCCAATCTCGTCGATGGCTCGCTGCCACGCGCCGGCAGCAGCGTGACGCTCGCCGGCTATGGCGTCTCCCGCGAGGGCGAGGCGCGCAGCACGGGCACGTATCGCTCGGCAGCTCTGACCACCGTCGAGCCTTACGGGCCTGGCCGCATCCTGCTCTGGGCCGCCGATAGCGCCGGCGGCGGCAAGCGCCCCGGCGCCGGCGCCTGCCAGGGCGATTCTGGCGGACCGATCTTCGGCGACGACGGCATCGTCGCGGTCACGAGCTGGTCGACCGGGCCCTCCCGGCGCCAGTGCGGCCTGCTCAGCCAGGGCGTTCTCGTCGCGCCGCAGCGCAGCTGGATCGATTCCACCCTGTCGCAATGGGGCGAAAGCGCCCGCTGGACTCGCGGCCGCTGACGGAAAGGCTGGACTGTAGCGCGCCACTGCCTAGATTGATCAGCCGGTCCATTGGTTCGTTTCATGATCTCTCGCTCGTCAGTCGCCTTTGCGTGTTTCCTGGCCGTCAGCGCCGCTTGTCCGGCCTGGGCCGTCGTCGGTGGTGTCGATTCCCGCGACACCCTCGGCGCCCGCGCCTCGACCGTCCGGGTTGAAACCAGCCGCGGCGAGCTCTGCTCGGGCGCGGTGATCGCCCCCGAGATCGTGCTCACCGCCGCGCATTGCCTGATGGGCGGCGGCTCGATCAGCGTCGTCAGCCTCGACACCCGCTTCCGGGCGCGCCGCCAGATGGTGGTCGCGGTGCTGCCGCATCCAAGCTTCGTGCCTGGGACCACGCCGCGCACCCAGCCCGGCACGGACCTCGCCCTGCTGCGTCTGGCGCAGCCCCTGCCTGGCGACATCGAGCCTCTGACGCTCGGCAGCGGCCTCTGGCAAGGCGAGACCGTCACCATGGCCGGCTATGGCCTCTCGGCCGAGAACAACAAGCACACGGCGCGGCGCCTGCGTGAGACCCAGCTTGTCAACGCCGGCAACTACACCACGCAGAACACCGTCAAGGTCGCCGTCGATGCCGAGAATCGTGGCGAGACGCCGGGAGCCGGCGCCTGCCGTGGCGATTCCGGCGGGCCGGTGCTGCGCGGCAGCGGAGCCCGCTCGCGCGACCTCGTCGGCATCGTCAGCTGGTCGAGCGGCCCGCTGAAGACGCAGGCGAAGCGGATCTGCGGCGGCTTCACTGCGATCACCCCAGTCAGCGACTATCGCAACTGGATCAGCGAAGGCAGCGCACGGCTGCGGATGCTCGGCAGCGAACCGCCGCCGGAGCAGGCCTCAGAGCCGCGCGCCGCCTTCATCTGGTGGTTTTCGCGCTGAGCGACATCAAACGGCGAATTTCAGCCCCTTGATCGCGGCGAAATCCTGGACGCCGCCGCCGACACGCTTGGTCGTGTAGAACAGCACATAGGGCTTGGCCGAATAGGGATCGCGCAGGATGCGCACGCCCGCCCGGTCGACGACGAGATAGCCGCGCCGGAAATCGCCGAAGGCGATCGAGACCGCGTTGTTGGCGATATTCGGCATGTCCTCCGCCTCGACCAGCGGGAAGCCGAGCAAGGTCGCCGCCGCACCGGCCGAGGCCGGGGGCTGCCAGAGATAATTGCCCGCGGCGTCCTTGAACTTGCGGATCGCGCTCTGCGTCTTCCGATTCATGACGAAGGAGGCATTCTGGCGATAGCCAGCCTTCAGCGCATAGACGAGATCGACAAGCACATCGGATGGGTTCGAGGCCGGAAAGGCTCCGGCCACACCGGTATTGAGCACGCCGATATTGCCCCAGCTCCAGCTCGCATCGGCAACCGTCGGATAGGCCAGGAAGCCTTTGGGCTTGTCGACGCCGTCGCCATTGACGAAGGCGGCGCCCTCCTGCTCGGCGAAGGCGCTTTCGACCTCCTCGGCGATCCACTGGTCAATATCGACGATGGCGTCGTCGAGCAGCGTCTGCGTCGCCGCCGGCATGGCGTAGAGCTCCATGGCCGGGAAGGAGAGCTCGGCCAGGGTCGGCGAAGCGCCCTGCGGTCGCGCCGCCGTTTCGGCGACCCAGCCGGAGGCCGGGCCGGTCGTGGAGAAGGCCTTCTTGTAGGTGCCCGACGAGATCGTGCGGACCGTAGCCAGCGAGCGGATCGGCGAGACACTGGCCAGGCGGCGCAGGATCTCGCCCTCGACGGTCGCCGGTGCGAGGTAGCCGCCATCCGGGCCGGAGCCAGCCGAAAGCGCCTTGGCCTCCAGCCGCTTCAGGCCGCCGGCCTCACCAGTGCGGACGTAAGCGCCGAACGCAGCCTTGTGCTCGGCGGTCAGCGGATCGCGCGGGCCGTCGTGGCCCAGCGCCGGGCGGGCGCGCTCCAGCGTCAGCCGGTCGATCCGGCGCATGGTATCGTCGAGCGCCGCATCCATGCGGACCAGCTTCTCCTCGGTCAGCGGATCAACGCCCTGGCGCGCCTCCAGCCCGGCGAGGCGCTCCTCATTGGTGGCGCGATAGTTCTCCAGCGTGTAGCGCAGGTCCTCGAAGGCCAGCGCGAGATCGCCGCCGGCGGCCTTGGTCTCGGGCGCGGTGTTGGGATGGCTCATGGTCTCTCCTTGGGGGATGATGGGGTCAGATGAAGGCGGAAGGCCGGGTCGCCTTGACGGCGGCGATCCGGGCCTGGGGCAGCATCGGGAAGGTCACGACCGAGACCTCCCAGAGATCGATGCGCTCGAGCCGGCGCAGGCCGGTTCGCGGTTCGGTGCGGGCCTTCTCGTGGCGAAAGCCGATCGACAGCCCATCGATCGCACCGTCCAGCATCAGTGCGTGGATTTCCCGGGCGCGGGCGACGGCGAGCGACAGCCGGCCGCGCACGAACAGGCCGCGGCTATCCTCGATCAGGCTCGACCAGCGGCCGATCGGCTCGGCCGGATCGTGCTGCCAGAGCATCTTCACGCCGCCTGGCCCGCGCCTTTGCAGGCTCTCGCGGAAGGCGCCGGGCTCGACGATGTCCTTGCCGAGATCGGGAATGCGGAAGAGGCTGGCATAGCCCTCGAAGACGCCATCCAGCCCGATCCGGGCGGGCTGGATCGGCAGCAGCTTGGATTCTAACGGGGCGCGAGCCGGTGTCATCGCTCCCCCTCCGCGCCGTCCCGACCGCCCTTGGTCCGCCCGGTTTCGAGCTTGGCGAGCTGGCTGACGAAGCGGCTGAAGGTCTCGACTGGCGCGCCGCTGCGCGACGCCCTCCCCGTGCGGCCGGTCGCCGCGGACGCCTTGGGCGGCGGCTTGGCCGCGCCGTTTCTGCCTTTCATGACGGGTCCCCCTCGTGGCGTGCGTTGAAGCGGTTGAGCTCGCGGACGAAATCGTCGAAGCGGCGGTTGGCGGCGGCGAGTTCACGCAGGACGAGCCAGGCCAGTCCCGAAGCGCTCGCCGCCCAGAGCAGCAGGCCGAGATGGCCGACATCGGCACGGCCGACGAAGGCCGCGACCACCTGTTCGAGCATGTTCATGAGGCCTCCTTCCCCGGGGCGCGCCGGCCGTAGCCGACGGCCTCGCGCTTCTCGTCCTCGTCGAGGAAGGTTGCGGCCCCGAGCCGGCGCCAGAGCGATTCCCGCTCCTCGGCCAGCGCCTCGATGGCGTCGAGATCGGGCTCCAGGACCAGCTCGTCGCCGAAGGCCGGGCCGAGCCATTGCGCCAGCGACTGCGCGGTGCGGCGCACCAGCGGAATGACGGTCTGGCGCCAGAGCGCACGGTTGGCCTCGGCGAAATTGGCGTGGGTATTGTCACCGGGCAGGCCGAGCAGCAGCGGCGGCACGCCGAAGGCGAGCGCGATCTCGCGCGCCGCCACTCCTTTTGCGGCGACGAAATCGAGCTCAGCCGGCGTCAGCGAAAGCGGCTTCCAGTCCAGCCCGCCTTCGAGCAGGAGCGGGCGGCCGGCATTGCGGGCACCCTGGAAGGATTCCTCCAGCTCCTGCTTCAGCCGCTCGAACTGCGCCTCGGTCAGCGTCGCGCCTTCCGGCCCGTCATAAACCAGCGCGCCGGAAGGCCGGGCGGCATTGTCGAGCAGGGCCTTGTGCCAGCTGCCGGCGGCATTGTGGATGTCGAGCGACACGGCGGCCGCCTCGATCGGCGACAGGCCATAATGGTCGTCGACGGGGTGGAACAGCGTCAGGTGCAGGATCGGCGGCAGGCCGCCCTCATCCTGCCGGAAGCGCACCGTGTCGCCGCCGACCGTGTAGTCATAGGCTTCCGGCCAGCCGTCGCGGCCGGGCACTACACGCATCCGGTCGGGCCGCAGCGCATAGAGCTCGCGCGGCTCGCAGCCGGCGCTCACCGCCTCGACATAGGCATTGCCGGCGACGAGCAGGTGCCCGACCAGCATCTCGCGGAAGGCGATGCCGCCCTGGCGCGGATTGGGCCGCTCGATCAGCGCGAGCGCCGGATGCTCCGGCACCTCGCGCGAGCCGACCTTGGGGACGAGCGGCGTCTGCGCCGCCGCCTCCGCGATCAGGCGGATGCAGCGATGCACGACCGGATTGCGCTCATAGCCCTCCCGCGAGAGCGCGACATAGTCGCGCGGCGTCCAGACGGCGCGCCCGGCCTCGTGCAGCGCGATCAGCGGCCCGACGCGCGAGCGCTTCTGGCCCGGCGCGGCTCGGCCGCGCAGGCTGCGAAGAAAATCGAACATGGATGTCTCGCTGTTGGAGCGTGAAGGAAGCGAAGGGCTAGATGCCCCGCACCCGCGGCCGGGCCTTCGGCGCGAGCATCAGATGGGTCAGCGCCCAGACCAGCGCATCGAGCCGGTCCGGCGAGCGGCCGGTTTCGAGGCCACGCGGACCGAAGGCACACATCTCGTCCTCGAGTTCGGGAAAAGCCCCGGCATGGCGTACCCGGCCTTGTGCATAGAGCGCAGCAACCGGCTCGGCGCGCAGATACTTGCCGCGCGTCGCCCGCACGGAGACCACGGGAACGCCGGCATCGACCTCGCGGATGATGCTCTCGACCATCTCGCCGCCCTGGTTGACCTCGACGACCAGCGCATCCGCCTCGTGGCGGCGATAGAGCGCGACCGCCCTCTCCGCCCATTCCTGCGGCCGTGCGCCGGCCAGCGTCGCGTCCTCAAGCACATGGCCGATACCGTCATGGTCGACGCCGGCAACGACGAGCCCGCAGCGATCGGCCCGCTGCGAGGAGGTGGCGGGCGGATCGACCGCGACCGCGATCCGGGCCAGCGCCGGCTTCTCGCGCTCGCGAGCCGACTCGATCATGGCCCGCGTCCAGAGCGCGTCCGGGCTTTCCTCGACGATCTCGCCGTCGAGCTCCTGCCGGCCGAGCCGCGTGCCGCCATAGGCCTGCGTGACCGTGCGGACGAATTCGGCGGCGAGGTTGTAGCGGTTGTCCTGCGTCCGCGCCCGGCTCACCGCGACATGCGGCTCGACCAGCAGGCGCGTCACCAGCGGCAGCGGGCGGGGCGTCGTCGTCACGACCTGGCGGGGATGATCGCCAAGGCGCAGGCCGAATTGCAGCATGTCCCAACACTCCTGAAGGTTCGGCCATTTCGCCAGCTCGTCGGACCAGGCGGCGCCGAATTGCGGACCGCGCAGCGCTTCCGGATCCTCGGCGGTGAAGACCTGCGCGATCGCGCCGGTCGTCCATTGCAGGCGGCGCAGCGAGGGTTGCCATGTCGGCCGCTCCCAGCGCGTATGGATCGAAAGCAATCCGGAGACGCCCTCGATCATGACGTCGCGGACCTGGGCCTGCGTTTCGCCGACGAGGGCAATCCGCTCCGTCGGCATCTCCGCGAAGGGCGGATGGCCCAGCGCCATACCCTTGACCCATTCGGCGCCGGTGCGGGTCTTGCCGGCGCCGCGCCCGCCCAGCACCAGCCAGATCGGCTTCAGCGGTTCGGGCGGCAGTTGATCGGGCCGTGCCCAGATCTCCCAGGTACTGCGAATGAGTTCAACGTCATCCGCCGTCGCCGTCGGCATCAGCTTCCTGAGAATTCTCACACGCGTCCTGAGCGGCAAGGGCTTCAAGACGTCGAGCAAGATCCTGACGGAGCTGTGCGACATGTCGCAGGTCGTCGGCAGCGGAAGGGTCATCCGAACGCTTGTCCTTCCTCGTAGCCGGGGGTTCCTCGATCGCGACCAGTTCGCGGACGGTGCGGGCGAGCACGGCCAGCGCCTTGGCGTCGGCCTCGCTGGCAGTCGTGCCTTTCGGAAGGTCGGCGAGATGCTCCTCATGCGTGTCGATCTGGCGCTTGGCGGCGCGCCAGAGCTGGCCCACCACCGCCCTGCGGGAGATGGTCTTGCGTTTCAACTTCGGCCCGGCGGTCGGCCGCAGCGTTGTATCGTCCTGTTCGGCCATCGCGTCCTTCCCGATGACGGGCACGAAAAAGCCGCCGGCTGGGGAGCGCGGCGGCTTCGTTCGGGCAGATTTCGTGAGCGTTCCTGATGTCTAGCGGATCAGCGTCACGATGTCAAGGATAAAATTCCTACAATCTTGAGATGCATCCAACATACGTCAGGCCTGTTCCTTCTCGATCCATTTATAGGTCGCGGCCGGCACGTAGTTCTGCATCCGGTCGAGCAGCGTCGCCGGCTCGGTGTCGGTCATCGCCATCGCGCGGTGGTTCTGCTTGAGGAAGCCGGCCTCGACGGTGCGGTCGAGGAAGGTCGCCAGCGGATCGTAGAAACCGGCGACATTGAGCAGGCCGAGCGGCTTGGCATGAATGCCGAGCTGTCCCCAGGTCCAGATCTCGAACAATTCCTCGAAGGTGCCGATGCCGCCGGGCATGGCGATGAAGCCGTCCGAAAGCTCGGCCATGCGCGCCTTGCGGGTGTGCATGGTGTCGACGACATCGAGCCGAGTCAGCCCGACATGGCCGACCTCCTTGTCCTTCAACGCCTTGGGAATGACGCCATGGACCTCGCCGCCGGCTTCCATCGCCGCGTTGGCGACGATGCCCATCAGCCCGACCGCGCCGCCGCCATAGACCAGCGTCAGGCCGCGCCGGGCGATCTCGGCGCCCATGGCCCGGGCGCCGGCCGCATAGACCGGGTCATTGCCGGGATTGGAGCCGCAGAAGACGCAAACCGATCTCATGAACCGAGAGCCTGCAAGATACGGGCCCAGGAACGCTGGCCCTTGTGGAAGGAAGAGAGATCGTATTTCTCGTTCGGCGAATGGACCCGGTCGTCATCGAGGCCAAAGCCGACGAAGAGCGTGTCGATGCCGAGCGTGCGCTTGAAATCGCCGCCGACGGGGATCGAGCCGCCACTGCCGATCGAGACGACGCGCCCACCCCACTCGTCGGCAAGCGCGACGCGCGCCTTCTGCAGCACCGGCGAATCCACCGGCACCGCCAGCGCCGGGGAGCCGGAATGGCTGATGAACTCGGCGGTCACGTCCTCCGGCAGACGCTCGCGGATGAACTGGTGGAAGGCGGCGGCGATCTTGGCTGGGTCCTGGTCGCCGACGAGCCGGAACGAAACCTTGGCGGAGGCCTTGCCGGGAATGACGGTCTTGCTGCCCTCGCCAGTATAGCCGCCCCAGATGCCGTTCACGTCGCAGGTCGGGCGCGACTGGATCTGCTCGATCAGCATCCGGCCCTTCTCGCCGATGGAATGCTTCAAGCCCACCTGACCGAGGAAATCCTTCTCCGTCAGGTTGAGATCCGCCCATTCCGCCTTCTGGGCATTGGTCGGCTCGTGCACGCCCTCGTAGAAGCCGGGAATGGTGATGCGGCCGGTCTCGTCATGGATCTCGCCGAGGATGCGGGCGAGGATGTGGATCGGGTTGGCGGCCGCGCCGCCGAACAGGCCGGAATGCAGGTCGCGATCGGCCGCCGTCAGCGTGACCTCCTGATAGACCATGCCGCGCAAAGTCGAGGTGATCAGCGGGGTCTCGCGGTCCCACATGCCGGTATCGCAGACCAGCGCGAAATCCGCCTTCAGCTCGGCGGCATTGGCTTTGATGTAACCGGGCAGGTTGACCGAGCCGGATTCCTCCTCCCCCTCGACCAGGATGGTCAGCCCGATCGGCAGGTCGCCGGTCTCGGCCAGCGTCGCGCGCACGGCCTCGATGAAGGTCATCACCTGGCCCTTGTCGTCGCAGGCGCCGCGCGCCGAGATGATCTTGCGGCCGGGCTCCAGCTCGCGGACCACCGGCTTGAACGGGTCGGTATCCCAGAGGCTGACAGGATCGACCGGCTGGACGTCGTAATGGCCGTAGAACAGGGCATGCGGCGCGCCGGGCTTGGGACGATGGGCGAGGACGACGGGGTGTCCGCCGGTCTCGCGCAATTCCGCCTTGAAGCCGAGCGTTTCCAGATCGGCCCGCAGCCATTCGGCGGCGGCACGCGTCTGCGCATTATAGGCCGGATCGGTGCCGATCGAGGGGATTTCGAGCCAGGCGGAGAGACGGTCGAGCGAAGCGTCAAGCCCGTCGTCAAGGCGGGCGAGAATGGCGGGAAGCTTGGTCATGGCAGCCATCGGATGCGATTCAGGTGACGCCATCATGGCAAGGCGTGGGCCGGGCGTCAGCTTCTATTCGCGCATGACGGACAGGATCGCGCCTCCTCTCCCAACCCTAATTGCCAATCATTCGCAATTACATTGACAGGGCCGCCGGGAGCCATTACCTCTTATTGCAATCAAGTTGCAGCAAGGCCTCGTCATGACGCAAAGCGCCCCGGAATCCCCGTCGATCTGGCTTCGATCGCGGGGCGAGCCGTCCCTGACGGATGTGTTCCGCACCATCAAGGTGACGCCGACCTCATCCAGCTGGCGCAAGTTCCTCGCCTTCTTCGGGCCCGGATACCTCGTCGCCGTCGGCTATATGGACCCCGGCAACTGGGCGACCTCGCTCGCCGGCGGCGCCCAGTACGGCTACACGCTGCTCGTTGTCGCGCTGATCTCGAACCTGATGGCGATCATCCTGCAATCGCTCTGCGCGCGGCTCGCCATCGCCACCGGCCGCGACCTCGCCCAGGCCTGCCGCGACGCCTATCCTCCCTTCATGGCCTGGCCGCTCTGGCTGCTCGCCGAACTCGCGATCTGCGCCACCGACCTCGCCGAGGTGATCGGCACCGCGATCGGCCTCAACCTGCTCTTCGGCATCCCGCTGGAGATCGGCGTGCTGATCACCGCCTTCGACGTCTTTGTCATCCTCTGGCTGCAGACGCGCGGCTTCCGCTGGATCGAGGCCTTCATCATCACACTGCTCGGCGTCATCGCGCTGTGCTTCGGCATCCAGATCGCGCTCGCCGACCCGAACTGGGGCGAGGTCATCCGCGGCTTCGCGCCGACGACCGAGATCGTCACCAACCCGAACATGCTCTACATCGCGCTCGGCATCATCGGCGCAACCGTGATGCCGCATAACCTCTACCTGCATTCCGGCATCGTCCAGACCCGCGCCTATGGCGAGACGCTGCCGGAGAAGCGCGAGGCGCTGAAATTCGCGACGATCGACTCCACCGTCGCGCTCTGCTTCGCCCTGCTGATCAATGCCTCGATCCTGATCCTGGCCGCCGCGACCTTTCATAAGGCCGGCCACCATGACGTCGCCGAACTCGGCAAGGCGCAGGAACTGCTGCAGCCGCTGCTCGGCGCCTCGATCGCGCCCTCGCTCTTCGCCATCGCCCTGCTCTGCTGCGGCCTGAACTCGACGGTGACCGCGACCATGGCGGGGCAGATCGTGATGGAAGGCTTCCTGCGCATCCGCCTGCCCTCCTGGATGCGACGGCTGGTGACGCGTCTCGTCGCGATCGTCCCGGCGATCGTCGTGACGCTGATCTACGGCGAGAGCCAGACGGCGAAGCTGCTGATCCTGAGCCAGGTCGTGCTGAGCCTGCAGCTGCCCTTCGCGGTAGTGCCGCTGGTGATGTTCACGGCCTCGAAGCAGAAGATGGGTGCGCTCGTCGCCCCACGCTGGCTCAGCCTGACCGCAGGCATCATCGCCGCGATCATCATCGTGCTGAACATGAAGCTGATCTACGACTTCGCCACGGGGGCGTGAACAACCGCCGTCATGCCCGGGCTCGACCCGGGCATCTCAGGACCAATTCGTCATTCCGGGCGACCGAAGGGAGACCCGGAATCCATTGTAGAGCACAAAGTTCTACGATGGATTCCGGATCGGCGCCGCTTCGGGGCTTGTCCGGAATGACATTATTTCTCGTCATGAGATTCTCAGGTCTGCGCTTCGCTCCGCCCGAGATGACGTTCGGAAGCTGCGCCTTACCGTTTCCCGGACATCGAGCCCAGAATCCCCCGCAGGATCGCGGTGCCGACCTGCCGGCCGATCGAGGTAGCGGCCGAGCGGGCGGCCGAGGTGATGATCTTCTCTGCCATGCTCTGCGGCAGCGGGCCGCCGCGCGAACCCGGCCCCGTCTTCGGGCGCTGCTGCGGAGCGCCGCCGCCGAGCCAGCCGCCAATCGTATCGAGGATGCCGCCGCCCCCGCCAGCGGATGCCTCGACCGGCGAGCCGTCCGGGTTGAGGTTCTTGCGCTTCATCAGCTCTTCATAGGCCGACTCACGGTCGACCATGGTGTCGTACTTGCCCTTCTCGGGCGAGGCGTTGATCGCCTGCTGGCGCTGCTGCGGCGTGCAGGGGCCGACCTGCGCCATCGGCGGCGCGATCAGCGCCCGCTCGACCATTTCCGGCGAGCCCTTGCCTTCGAGCATCGAGACCAGCGCCTCGCCGACGGCGAGCTGGCTGATCGCCTCCTCGGTGTTGATCTTGGGGTTCTGGCGGAAGGTCTCGGCGGCGGCGCGCACGGCCTTCTGGTCGCGCGGGGTGAAGGCGCGCAGCGCGTGCTGGACCCGGTTGCCGAGTTGGGCCAGCACCGTATCGGGAATATCGAGCGGGTTCTGCGTGACGAAATAGACGCCGACGCCCTTCGAGCGGATCAGTCGCACGACCTGCTCGACCGCGGTCAGCAGGGCCTTGGGCGCGCCGTTGAACAGCAGATGCGCCTCGTCGAAGAAGAAGACGAGCTTCGGCTTGTCGAGATCGCCGACCTCCGGAAGCTGCTCGAACAGCTCCGAGAGCAGCCAGAGCAGGAAGGTCGCGTAGAGCCGCGGGTTGTTCATCAGCTTGTCGGCGGCGAGGATGTTGACGATGCCGCGGCCGTCGCGATCGGTCTTCATCAGGTCGGCAATGTCGAGCGCCGGCTCGCCGAAGAAGAGATCGCCCTTCTGGTTCTCCAGCACCAGCAAGGCGCGCTGGATCGTGCCGACCGTCGCCGCGCTGACATTGCCGTATTTGGTGGTCAGGTCCTGCGCGTTCTCGGCGATGAAGGTCAGGATCGCGCGCAGGTCCTTGAGGTCGAGCAGCAGCAGCTTCTGCTCGTCGGCGATGCGGAAGGCGATGTTGAGCACACCTTCCTGCGTGTCGTTGAGGTCGAGCAGGCGGGCCAGCAGCAGCGGCCCCATCTCGGAAATGGTGGCGCGGACCGGGTGGCCCTGCTCGCCGAACACATCCCAGAACACGGTCGTGAACTGGTCCGGCTCGTATTTCAGGCCGAGCTCCTTGGCCCGGTTGACGAAGGCCGGCTTGGAATCGCCAGGTGCGACGATGCCGGAAAGATCGCCCTTGATATCGGCCGCGAATACCGGGACGCCGTTGCGGGCGAAGCCCTCGGCCATGACTTGCAGTGTCACCGTCTTGCCGGTGCCGGTCGCGCCGGTCACCAGCCCATGGCGATTGGCGAGCTTGAGCAAGAGATTTTCAGGCTTGCCGCTCTTGCCGATCAGAATCGCGCCGTCATTCGCCATTGAAATTCGCCCATCAGGTTTCGTGCCGGTACGGCAAGGGTGTAACCAAACGACGCAGAAGGCGGAAGCCCGGGACCGTTGGAAATCAGATCGTAAACATGTAAACTATTTTTCGAAGGCTTCGTGGCGAAGCCGTTTGGCGAGGGGTTTGGGTTCCATGGAAGAATTGCTCACGCGCGTGGCGGCTGTCGCCGGCATCAATGAAGAGCTCGCCCGCAAGGCGGTCGGCATCATCCTCGCCTTCCTGCAGAAGGAAGGCCCGACCGCCGAAATCAGCCAGCTGATGGCGGCGCTGCCGGGCGCGCAGGAGCTCGCCGATGCCGAAGGTGGAGCCAAGGGCGGCATGCTGGGCGCGATCGGCGGGCTGATGGGCGGCGGTGGCGGCGTGATGGCGCTCGGTGGCCAGCTCATGGGCGCGGGTCTCTCGATGGGCCAGATCCAGAGCGTCTCGAAGGAAATGTTTGCCGTCGGCCGCGAGAAAGCCGGCGAAGACGCGATGGGTGCCATCGTCGGCGCGATTCCGGGCCTCGGCCAGTTCGTCTGATTCCACGGAAATTCCGGGATCGCCGCGGCGCCGTCTCAGGATGGCGCTGCGGCGTTTTTGCATTCCCGCACCCGCTTTGCGACCAAGTAGGGATGGCGGTGCGCGCGCGCCCATGGCAATCAGCGCTCCACGGCTGCACATTGTGCGGAAGAGGAGCTTAGGCGCGCATGAACTCGGCTGCCCCATCCGACCTCCCCTATCTCGACGCTTTCGCGGCGCCGTCGCATGACGCCTGGCGCGCGGCGGTGGACAAGGTCCTGAAGGGCGCCGATTTCGAGAAGAAGCTGGTCGGGCACACCGCCGACGGCATCCGCATCGAGCCGCTTTATCCTGCGGCAACGACATCCGCACGGGCGCTGCGCGCCGAGGCGGGGCGCTGGCATGTCGCGGCCCGGCTCGATCATCCGCGGCCGAGCGAAGCGCGGGGGCTCGCTCTCGCCGATCTTGAAGGCGGGGCCGATACCCTGACCATCAGCTTCGCGGGCGCGCAGGCGGCGCGCGGCTATGGCCTCCTCGCCGATGATGTCGCCACGCTCGATGCTGCGCTGCAGGGCGTGATGCTGGACCTGATCCACCTGCGGCTGGACCCGGCCCCGCAGGCCCGCATCAACGCCTTGCTGCTCGCCGCCCTGATCCAAAAGCGCGGCCATGCGCCGAGCGAGCTCTCAGTCTCCTTCGGCCTCGATCCGATCGGCGTCTTCGCCGGCCGCGGCACGCTGGCAATGGCCTGGCCCGAGCTCGGCCGCCGGCTGGCCGCGACGATCCGCACGCTGAAGGAGCGCGGCTTCGCCGGGCCGTTCATCGAAGTCGACAGCCGCCCCTATCACGAAGCCGGCGCCAGCGAAGCGCAGGAACTCGGCGCAGTGCTCGCCACGGCGGTTGCCTATCTGCGCACGCTCGAAGCGCAGGGGATGAGCCTGTCGGAGGCACGCGATGCGCTGGCCTTCACGCTGGTCGCCGATACCGATGAATTCCTGACGGTGGCCAAGTTCCGCGCCGCGCGGCTGCTCTGGAACCGCATCCAGCAGGCCTGCGGCCTGACGCCGAAGCCCGCCCGTATCCATGCCGAGACCGCCTGGCGCTCGCTGACGAAGCGCGATCCGAACGTCAACCTGCTGCGCGGCACGGTTGCAGCCTTCGCGGCGGGGGTCGGCGGCGCCGATTCGATCGCCGTCCAGCCCTTCACCGCGGCGCTCGGCGTGCCCGACGCCTTCGCGCGCCGCATCGCCCGCAACACCCAGCTCATCCTGCTCGAAGAGAGCAACCTCTGGCGCGTCGCCGACCCCGCTGCCGGCGCGGGCGGCTTCGAGGCGCTGACGCAGGCCCTGTGCGAGCAGGGCTGGCTGGCCTTCCAGGAGATCGAGAGGCAACGCAGCGGTGATCTTTCCGGCATCGTCGCATCCCTGGTCGAGGGCCATCTCCAGAAGACACTCGCCGAGCAGCGTGCCGCCCGCAGCAAGGCCGTGGCGACGCGGCGCGAGCCGATCACCGGCACGAGCGAATTCCCGAACATCCGCGAGGAAAAGGCGGCCATGCTCGCCGTTGCGCCAGTCAAGCTCGACGGAAAGCGCGTGCAAGGCAGCCTTGCCGAGCGCAACCAGGGCGAGATCATCCGCTCCTTCGTCGACGGCGCCGGCCGGGCCGACGCGCTGGCGGCACCTGCCGCGGGCCTGCATGCGAAGCCCCTGCCCTCGCTCCGGCTGGCGGAGCCCTTCGAGGCTTTGCGCGACAAGGCCGATGCCCAGCCGAAGCGCCCGGTCGTCTTTCTGGCGACACTCGGGCCGATCGCAGATTTCACGGCGCGTGCCGGCTTCGCCCGCAACCTGTTCGAGGCCGGCGGCCTCGCGGCACCCACCGGCGACGGCTTTGCCAAGGACGGTGCGACCGATCTCGATGCGCTCGTCGGCGCCTTCCGCGCCTCGGGCGCAAAGCTCGCCTGCCTCTGCGGTTCCGATGCCGCCTATGCTGCCGAAGGCGCGGCGGCGGCCGAGGCGCTCGCGAAGGCCGGCGCAACGGTGTGGCTCGCCGGCCGTCCCGTCGAGACCCAGACCTTGAACAAGGCTGGCGTGACCTCGTTCATCTACATGGGCTGCGACGTGGTCGAGACGCTCGCGCAAGCGCAGGCCATCGCAGGCGCCTGACCGGAGACAAGAGTTTGACTGCCATCGCCCTCACCATCGCCGGTTCGGATTCGAGCGGCGGCGCCGGCATCCAGGCCGATCTCAAGACCTTCGCGGCGCATCAGGTCTATGGCGCCAGCGTCATCGTCGCGCTGACCGCGCAGAACACCAGAGGCGTCAGCGGCATCCATGCCGTACCGCGCGACTTCGTCGCCCAGCAGATGGACGCCGTGTTCGAGGATCTCGATATCGGCGCGGTCAAGATCGGCATGCTGGCGACGGCCGAGCTGATCGAGACCGTCGCGGCCGGGCTGAAGCGCCATGGCGCGAAGAACATCGTGCTGGATCCCGTCATGATCGCGGCCTCCGGCGCGCGATTGCTGGAAAGCGCGGCGGTCGAGGCAATCCGCACGCATCTCTTCCCGCTGGCGACCCTGATCACGCCGAACTTGCCGGAAGCCGCCGCCCTGCTTGGCACGAGCATGGCCGAGACAGACCAGGCGATGGACGAGCAGGCCGAGAAGCTCGCCGCGCTCGGTGCCGCGAACGTTCTGGTCAAGGGCGGGCACGGCACCGGCGATGTCAGCAGCGACCTCCTGCTGCTAGCCGGCGGTGCGCGCCAACGCTTCAGCGCACCGCGCCTGGCGACGCGCAACACGCATGGCACCGGCTGCACCTTGTCTTCCGCCATCGCCGCCAATCTCGCCAAGGGGCTGGCGCTGCCGGAGGCGGTCGGCCACGCCAAGACCTATATCTCGGCCGCCATCGCCGCGGCCGATCAGGTTGAGGTTGGCCACGGCCACGGACCGGTGCATCATTTCCACCATTGGTGGGACCAGGGGGGCCAGTCATGACCGCGATCCCGGATTTCACGAAGCTCGCTTTCGCAGGAGCTCGGCCTGCCGCCAGCGCCTTGCCCACGGGCGAAGCCTGGCAGACGCCCGAGGATATCCTGGTCAA
Organism: Allobosea sp.; assembly: GCA_039808685.1. GTDB lineage: Bacteria > Pseudomonadota > Alphaproteobacteria > Rhizobiales > Beijerinckiaceae > Allobosea. The sequence goes on from JBDHTM010000001.1 coordinate 161,251, forward strand.
GCCGGTCTATACGGCTGCCGATCGCGACGGCCTTCCCTTCGTCGAGACGCTGCCGGGCATCGCGCCCTATCTGCGCGGCCCCTACCCGACCATGTATGTCAACCAGCCCTGGACGATCCGGCAATATGCCGGCTTCTCCACGGCGGAAGACTCAAACGCCTTCTACCGGCGCAACCTCGCCGCCGGACAGAAGGGGCTCTCGGTCGCCTTCGACCTCGCCACCCATCGCGGCTATGACAGCGACCATCCGCGCGTGGCCGGCGATGTCGGCATGGCCGGCGTCGCGATCGACTCGATCTACGACATGCGCACGCTGTTTTCCGGCATCCCGCTCGACCAGATGAGCGTCTCGATGACGATGAACGGCGCGGTGCTGCCGGTTCTGGCGCTCTATATCGTCGCGGCGGAAGAACAGGGCGTGCCGCAGGCCAAGCTCTCGGGGACCATCCAGAACGACATCCTCAAGGAGTTCATGGTCCGCAACACCTATATTTATCCGCCCTCACCCTCGATGCGGATCATCGGCGATATCTTCGCCTTCACCTCGGCGAACATGCCGAAGTTCAACTCGATCTCGATCTCCGGCTACCACATGCAGGAGGCCGGGGCGACGCAGGACCTCGAGCTCGGCTACACGCTCGCCGACGGCGTCGAATACATCCGCGCCGGCCAGCGGGCAGGCCTCAGCGTCGACGTCTTCGCGCCGCGCCTGTCCTTCTTCTGGGCGATCGGGATGAACTTCTTCATGGAAGTCGCGAAGATGCGCGCCGCCCGGCTGATCTGGGCGAAGCTGGTCAAGGATTTCGGCGCTAAGAACGAAAAATCCCTGCCGCTGCGCACGCATTGCCAGACTTCGGGCTGGGCGCTGACGGCGCAGGACGTGTTCAACAACGTGCCGCGCACGATGATCGAGGCGATGGCGGCGACGCAGGGGCACACCCAGTCGCTGCACACCAACGCGCTCGACGAGGCGCTGGCGCTGCCGACCGATTTCTCGGCCCGTATCGCCCGCAACACCCAGATCCTGCTGCAGCAGGAGAGCGGCACGACCCGGATCATCGATCCCTGGGGCGGCTCCTATTATGTCGAGCGGCTCACCGCCGAACTCGCCGAGAAGGCCTGGGGCCATATCCAGGAGGTCGAGAAGTTAGGGGGCATGGCCAAGGCGATCGAGGCCGGCATTCCGAAGCTGCGCATCGAGGAGGCCGCAGCCAAGACGCAGGCCCGCATCGATGGCGGCCAGCAGGCGATCATCGGCGTCAACTGCTACAAGCCCGACAACGAAGCGGCGATCGACGTGCTCAAGGTCGATAATGCTGCCGTGCGGGCCCAGCAGCTCGACAAGCTCAGGCGCCTCAAGGCCGAACGCAACGAGACCGAGGTCGAGGCTGCGCTGACGACCCTGACCAACGGCGCGGCCGGCAACGGCAACCTGCTCGATCTCGCGGTCAAGGCCGCCCGCGCCAAAGCCACCGTCGGCGAGATTTCCATGGCGATGGAGCAGGTCTTCGGGCGCCACCGCGCCGAGATCAAGGCGATCTCAGGCGTCTACAAGCGGGAGGTCGGCGACATGAACCCAGCCGTCACGCGCGTGCAATTGATGTGCGAGGCCTTCGAGGAGGCGGATGGACGCCGCCCGCGCATCCTCGTCGCCAAGATGGGGCAGGACGGGCATGACCGCGGCCAGAAGGTCATCGCCTCGGCCTTCGCCGATCTCGGCTTCGACGTCGATATCGGTCCGCTCTTCGCCACCCCCGACGAGGCGGCGCGGCAGGCGGTCGAGAACGACGTCCATATCGTCGGCGTCTCCTCGCTGGCGGCAGGCCATCTGACACTCGTGCCGGAGCTGAAGGCGGCGCTCGCCAAGGCCGGTCGGCCCGACATCATGATCGTGGTCGGCGGCGTGATTCCGCCGCAGGATTTCGACGCGCTGATCGCGGCCGGCGCCTCGGCGATCTTCCCGCCCGGCACCGTCATCGCCGACGCCGCCGAAAAGCTGCTGCAGGAACTGAACGAGCGCCTCGGCTACACCCAGCGGACGGCGGCTGAATAAAAGAAGGCGGGCGCTGCCAGCCGGCAGCGCCCGCCCCATGATCACGACCGACGTGGCGACACTTACCGCCAGCCGTAACCATAGCCGTAGCGCGGCGGAGGCGGCCGCATGCCGTAACCGTCATAGTACCGATGCCAGCGGCGCTGGCCCCAGAAGCCGTGGACGGCGGGCGGCGCCGGGCGCCAGCCATAGCCGTAGGCCGGGCGATCATAGGAGCGCTCATAGCCGCCGAAGGCCTGGGCCTCGCCCGCTCCGGCGAAGGCCGAAGCCGTGAGAACGGCAGCGCTGAGCGCGAGCGCTGCCAAACCGATCCGGGCGCGATTGCCAAACATGGTCTCATGTCCTGTTCCGGCAGGGATCGCCCTGCCACGGATCGGACATTCGCATGGCGTGGCTGAACGGGCTTTGAGGGCGCCGTTCAGCCGCCGTTTAACTGCCGGCCAGTTGCTCGCGCTTCAAAAGCAGCGAAGCGGCGATCACGACGACCGCGACGGCGCCAATCATGATCGTACAGGCGGCGTTGATCTCGGGCGAGACGCCGAGCTTCACGGCCGAATAGAGCCGCATCGGCAGCGTCGTCGCGCCCGGCCCCGTCGTGAAGCTCGCGATGACGAGGTCGTCGAGCGAGAGCGTAAAGGCGAGCATCCAGGCCGCCACCACCGCAGGCCAGATCAGCGGCAGGGTCACGGTCCAGAAGGTGACGAAGGGCGTGGCGCCGAGATCCTGCGCCGCTTCTTCAAGCGACCGGTCGAAGCCGGCGAGCCGCGACTGCACGACGATACAGGCGAAGCCGAGACTGAAGGTCGCGTGCGCGATCGTGACCGTCCAGAAGCCGCGCTCGACATCGGCGGCGACGAAGAGCAGCAGCAGCGACAGGCCCGTCACCACCTCGGGCATGACGAGCGGCGCCAGCACCATGCCGGAAAACAGCGTGCGCCCGATGAAGCGGCCATGGCGTGCCAAAGCCAACGCCGCCAGCGTGCCGAGGATCGTCGCCAGTGTCGCCGAGACGAAGCCGAGCCGGATCGAGAGCCAGGCGGCATCGAGCAGCGGCTGGTTCTGCATCAGCGCGCCGTACCAATGCGTCGAGAAGCCGCCCCAGACCGTCACCAGCCGCGAGGCGTTGAAGGAATAGGCGATCAACGTCAGGATCGGCAGGTAGAGGAAGGCGAAGCCGACGATCAGAGCCAGGATCAATCCAGGACCGAGCCGGCTCATGCCGCCATCTCCCGGCTCAGGCGCGCGCGCTGGAGCAGGACGAGCGGCAGCACCAGGACGACGAGCAGCACGACCGCCACAGCCGAAGCCAAGGGCCAGTCGCGGTTCGAGAAGAACTCGTTCCACAGCACCTTGCCGATCATCACCGTATCGGGGCCGCCGAGCAGGTCCGGGATGACGAACTCGCCGACCGCCGGAATGAAGACCAGCGCCGAGCCGGCGAGGATGCCGGGCAACGAGAGCGGCAGGGTCACCGTCAGAAAGGCCGTGACCGGCGTGGCGCCGAGATCGGCCGCCGCCTCAAGCAGGCCGCGATCAAGCTTCTCCAGCGTCGCGAAGAGCGGCAGCACCATGAAGGGCAGATAGGAATAGACCATGCCGAGCAGCACCGCCGTCTCGGTGTTGAGCAGGCGCAGAGGCTCACCCTCGAACCCGAGGAAAGCGAGCGTCGTGTCGAGCAATCCTTCGGGCCTGAGGATACCGATCCAGGCGTAGACGCGGATCAGGAACGAGGTCCAGAACGGCAGGATGACGAAGACCAGCAGCAGGCCACGCCAACGCGCGGGCGCCGAGGCCATCGCATAGGCGAGCGGATAGCCGATCGCGAGGGCGAAGATCGTGGTCAGCGCCGCGATGCGCAGGGAATAGAGATAGCTTTGCCAATAGAGCGCGTCGTCGCCGAGCAAGCTGAAATTCGCGATATCGAGCTGCGAGAGGAAATCGCCGAGCTGGGCGAGCCCCTCCCAATGCGGCGCATAGGGCGGCAGGGCCGTCGCAGCCTGCGAGAAGGCCATGCGCAGCACGATGACGAAGGGAACGAGGAAGAACAGAGCGAGCCAGAGATAGGGCACGGCCACGACGAGCCGGCGGAGCCCCGCTTTCCTTGGAGAGGAGGCCGCACTCATGCCCCCGCTCCACCGTCATTCCGGAGCGCCGCGTAGCGGCGAGCCCGGAATCCATGAACACGACGGCAAAAGAAGGCACGATGCGCGTCGCACCCCTTTCGAGCTGCGCAGCGGATATGGATTCCGGGCTCGCCGCTACGCGGCGCCCCGGAATGACGGGAGTGTTTCCGCGCCCCGCTCATGGCGGCAGCACCACGCCGGCCTCGACGTCCCAGGAGAGCCAGACCTTGTCGTCCCAGGCAAAGGGTCGGGCCATCCGGCGCGTGCGGTTGGCGAGCGCGACCTTGACGAGCTGCCCCCCCTCTCCGCCGAGCATCACCTGGATCATGGTGGAGTCGCCGAGATAGCCGATATCCCAGATCTCGCCAGCAACCTTGTTGGCGCCCTGCGCCGGCTCGTCATGAGCGATCTCGATCTTCTCCGGCCTGATCCCGACGACGAGCGGCTCTCCCGTCTTCAGGGCCGGCGCCTCCTCGTCGAGCTCGACCGTGCCGATATGCGGAACCTCGGCCCGGACCAGCTCGCCCTCGACGGCCGCGATCCGGCCTTCGAAGATATTGATGTCGCCGACGAATTCCGCGACGTGGCGATTGGCCGGCGCCTCGTAGATCACGTCGGGCGGGCCGATCTGGACGAGCTTGCCATGGTCCATCACCGCCATGCGGTCGGCCATGGTCATGGCCTCGTCCTGGTCGTGGGTAACGACCATGAAGGTCAGGCCAAGCTCGCTTTGCAGGTCCATCAACTCGAACTGGGTCTGCTCGCGCAGCTTCTTGTCGAGTGCGGCCATCGGTTCGTCGAGCAGCAACAGCTTCGGCCGCTTGGCCAGAGAGCGGGCGAGCGCGACGCGCTGGCGCTGGCCGCCGGAGAGCTGGTGCGGCTTGCGCCCGCCAAGGCCCGAGAGCTTGACCAGCGCCAGCATCTCCTCGACGCGCCGGTCGATCTCGGCGCGCGGCAGCCCTTCCCGCTTCAGCCCATACGCAATGTTGCCGGCCACGCTGAGATGCGGGAACAGCGCATAGGACTGGAACATCATGTTGATCGGCCGCAGATGCGGCGGGACGCCGGTGATGTCCTGCCCGTCGAGCAGGATCGTGCCGGCATCCGGGGTCTCGAAGCCGGCGAGCATGCGCATCAGCGTGGTCTTGCCGCAGCCGGAGGGCCCGAGCAGCGCGAAGAACTCGCGCGGATAGAGCGCCAGCGAGAGATCGCCCACGGCGGTGACGTCGCCGAAGCGCTTGGTCACGCCCTGGAATTGGACGAGCGGCTTCGCCGTCGGATCGTTCCAGGGTTGGAAGGCCCGGCGCACGCTGCCGGGCGAGGTCTTCTTCATGGTGCCAGCGACCTGTCCGAAGCCGGTCACTTGCCGGTCTTGACGCGGGTCCAGAGCCGGTTCACCAGCCGCTGGGACTTCTGGTCATAGGGCGTGATCGTATAGAGCCGCGCCATGACCGCGTCCGACGGATAGATGCCGGGATTGTCGCGCACCGCCGCCGAGAGGAACGGCTTCGAGGCGAGGTTGCCGTTGGCATACTGGATGAAGTCCGAGTTCTTCGCCGCCATCTCGGGCTTGTTGACGAAGTCGATGAACTTCATCGCGGCCTCGACATTGCCGGCATCCTTCGGAATCACGAAAGAGTCGAACCACATCAGCGCGCCTTCCTTCGGGATGGAATAGGCGATCTGGACGCCGTTCTTGGCTTCCTCGGCGCGCTTCTTGGCCTGGAGGATGTCGCCGGAATAGCCGACGGCCAGGCAGATATCGCCGTTCGCCAGCGCGTTGATGTACTCCGAGGAATGGAACTTCTGGATGTGCGGCCGGATCTTGCGCAAGAGCTCGCCGGCCTTGTTGAGATCGGCCTCGTTCTTCGAGTCGGGATCGAGTCCGAGATAGCGAAGCGCAGCCGGGAACATCTCCTCGACCGCATCGAGCACATGGACGCCGCAATTGGAGAGCTTCTTCAGCGTTTCCGGCTCGAAGACGATCTTCCAGGAATCGATCACCGCATCGGGGCCGAGTCGCTCCTTCACCTTGGCGACGTTATAGCCGATCCCCGTGGTGCCCCACATGTAGTTCACGGCGTATTTGTTGCCGGGATCGTATTTCGACAGCCGGGTCTGGATCTCGGGCCAGATGTTCTTGAGATTCGGCGCCTTGTCCTTGTCGACCGGCTGATAGAGGCCGAGCGGGATGTGGCGCGGCAGGAAGGAGGCGGTGACGACGATCAGGTCGTAGCCGGTCTTGCCGGCGAGAAGCTTGGTCTCGACCGTCTCCATCTGGTCGAAGGTGTCGTAGACGACGGTGATGCCGGTTTCCTTCTTGAAGGCGTCGAGCACCTCCGGATCGACATAATCGGACCAGTTGAAGATGCGCAGTTGCTTGTCCTGCGCGGCCACCGGCGCGGCCAGAAGTCCCAATCCGATCGCGCAAGCGGCAATCGCCTCGGTCAGTCGCTTCGTCGTCCTACCCAATCCGCCCCTCCATCGTGTTGGCGCGCGCACGCTACCAGCTTTCCCCCCGGCATCAACCGCCAACAGGCGCGACCGAACGCCCACGCACAGGCAGGCTGCGCCTGACGCAAGCGTGATGGGTCGGGTTCTTGCCGGCTCACAGCGCCATGCACATACCGTACCGGATGCGTCTTCTCCGCCGCTTCCTGCTGTTCTTCGCGATCGCCTTCCTGCTGCCGCTCGCGAGCCATGCGGGCTGGTGGTACTGGCAGACGCATGCGCCGGACTGGCAGCGCGCCGACTGGACCAGCGCAAAGCTGCTACCGGCAGCTTCGGTGGAGCCTGAAGCGACGGTGCATGTCTTCGCCGCCCGCGTCGGGCGCTGGCGCGGCATCTTCGCCCATCATTCCTGGATCGTGGTGAAGGAGCGCGGCGCAAGCGCCTATACGCGTTTCGACGTCGTCGGCTGGGGCGCGCCTCTCCGGGTCAACCATCGCGAGGCGGATGGCCGCTGGTTCGGCAACATACCGGAATCCGTCGTCGAAATTCGCGGCGAGACGGCGGAGCGCCTGATCCCGAGCATCCGTGCGGCCGTGGCGGATTATGCTTATTCCAGCCCCGGCAGCTATCTCGCCTGGCCGGGGCCGAACTCGAACAGCTTCGTCCAGCATGTGCTGGCCGCGGTGCCTGAACTCCGGCAGGCACTGCCGCCGACGGCGCTCGGCAAGGACTGGCGCGCCGATGGCCTCTTCGCCGGGATGACTGCGAGCCGCACCGGCATCCAGGCCTCGCTCTACGGGCTCGCCGGCGTCACTATCGGCTGGGTCGAGGGCATCGAGATCAACCTGCTCGGCCTCGTCGCAGGGCTCGACCTGCGCAGCCCGGCGCTGAAGCTGCCGGGCTGGGGACGGGTCGGGGTCTAAGGCCTTGTGCGGTCAAACCGCCTCGAAGGCCTGGGCCAGATCCGAGATCAGGTCCTCGATATTCTCGATGCCGACCGAGATGCGGATCAGCGCGTCGGTCAGGCCGATCTCCTCGCGCAGTTCTCGGGCGACGCCGGAATGGGTCATCGCGGCCGGGTGCGAGACCAGCGTCTCGGTGCCGCCGAGGCTGACCGCGAGCTTCATGAACTGGAGGTTATCGAGCAGCGCGAAGGCCTCCTTCTCACCGCCCTTGACGTCGAAGGCGAAGGTCGAGCCCGCCGCCGTGCACTGGCGGTCGAAGACGGCTTTGCGCGGATCACCCTCCTTGAGGTTGCCGAGATAGTGGACCCTGGCCACCTTGGGATGGCTTTCCAGGTACTCCGCCACCAGCTTGGCGTTCTCGTTGGCGCGGCTCATGCGGATGTCGAGTGTCTCCAGCGAGCGCATCAGCATCCAGCAGGAATTCGGATCGAGCTGCGTGCCGAGCGAGCCGCGCCAGGCCTTCACTTGCCGCACCAGCGCCTCGGAGCCGCTGATCGAGCCGCCGACGAGGTCGGAATGGCCACCGACATATTTGGTCAGCGAGAGCAGGGAAAGATCGGCGCCCTGTTTCAGCGGCTTCTGGTATTTCGGACCGAGCATGGTGTTGTCGACCACGACCGGCGGACGATGGCCCTGCGACGTCTCCAGCTCGTCGGCGATCATCTTGCAGGCGGCGAGGTCGACGAGGCCATTGGTCGGGTTGGCCGGGGTCTCGACCAGGATCATCGCGACACGCCCCTTGGCAGCGGCGGCCCGCGCGACATCTCGCATCTGCGCGACATCGAGTCCGTCGGTGAAGCCGAAGGGCGTGACGCCGAAGGCACCCATCTGGTTCTTCAGCAGCGTCTCGGTGCCGCCATAGAGCGGACGCGAGTGCAGGATCGTGTCGCCCGGCCGCAGGAAGGCGAAACAGGTCGTCGCGATCGCCGCCATGCCCGAGGCGAAGACGGCGCATTTCTCGGCCTCGTCCCAGATCGCCAGGCGATCCTCGAGAATCTCCATATTGGGATGGTTGAAGCGCGAATAGACCAGGCCGGGCTTCTCGCCGGGCTTGGGCTGGCGCCGGCCGGAGGTGAAATCGAAGAAGTCCTTGCCCTGCTGAGCGTTCTCGAAAACGAAGGTCGAGGTCAGGAAGACCGGCGGCTTCAGCGAGCCTTCCGACATAGCCGGCGAATAGCCGAAGCCCATCATCAGCGTCTCGGGATGGAGCTTGCGGTTGGCGATCCGGTCCTTGTGGTAGTTGTCTTCGCTCATGGCCGTCTCCCTTGCGATCCTGCGGCGCAGGCCGGTTTCTGGCACCAGATTATTCTCATCGGCGCGCCATTGCTTGGCCGATCAGCATCATCCTAATGTGCGCTGAGCAGCTTTCTGCTCAATTTTGACAGGGACGGAGCATATCGTGCTCGATAGCATCGACCGCCGGATTCTCGCCGTGCTGCGCGAGGACGGGCGCATCACCAACCAGGACCTGTCGCAGCGCGTCGGACTCTCGCCGACGCCCTGCCTCAGGCGCCTGAAGCGGCTGGAGGAGACCGGCGTCATCCAGGGCTACACCGCCGTCGTCGACCCCAAGGCCTATGGCCTGCCCTTCAGCGTCTTCGTCTCGGTGCGGCTGACCCAGCAGAACCAGGAGCAGATCTCCGAATTCGAGAAGGCCGTCGAAAGCTGGAGCGAGGTGGCCGAGTGCTATCTGATGACCGGCTCGCAGGACTATCTGCTGCGCGTCGTCACCGACGGCATTGAGGGCTATGAGCGCTTCCTGAAGCAGAAGGCGACACGGCTGAAATGCATCCAGTCGGTCGAATCCAATTTCGCGCTGGCGACGATCAAGAAGCGCTCAGGCCTGCCGCCTGTCTAGCAACGGTCAGCGGACGCCGAACAGCTCCGCCGCCGCGGCCCTAGCCATGCCGCGCTGCTGATGCGCGACGCCGGGCACATCAATCTCGCGCCAGCGGAGCGTCACCCCAAGTCGGCGTGCCTCGCCGGCGGCCGCGGCCATGAAGTGCTGTCCGCGCGCGAAACGAGTCGCTCCCTGCTCTTCCGCCCCGCGGGACTTGTTGAGCTGGTGGTGATGGGGATCGATGTCCTGATCGCCGAGCATGACCAGCATCGGCTTGGCGAGAGCGCGAGCCAGAGTGGCATCGGCGGCAGGTGTGCCCTTGAGCGAATAGGGATAGGCCCGCTCGCCGGACAGAGCCGGCAGCGTGTAATAGCCGGCATTCGCCACGGCCGCCGTCGCGATGCGCGCCTCCGGCATCAGCAGCACCATGCGATGCACGAACTGCGCGCCGGCCGAGTGACCGAAGATCATGTAGGTGTTTCCCGCAACGCGGCGGCTGGCGCGGGCGGCATCGAACAGCCTTTCGATCAGGCCGAAGGTCCATTTCGCCTTGTCCGGTTCGGCGCGGACGCCGCCCTGCTGGAACAGGCGGCTGGGAAACCGGTCGTTGTCGAAGCGCGGCGCCAGGACGAGGAAACCCGCCTGATCGGCCGCAGCCTTCCAGGCGTCGCGCGCGCCTTTCGCATTGCGGCCCATGCCGTGGAGCGCGATCAGGAGCGGACAGGGTTTGGCCGCGCAGATGGGCGGCGCATAGCTCGAAACCGCGATCGCTGCAGGTAGCGGGTCGGCGTAGCTGCCCTCGGCCGGCCCGGCCTGGGCGAAAAGCGCCGGTGTCTCCGCGGATGCGGCGGAGAGGCCGAGACCCACCATCAGCACGGCGACCAACGATCCTCTGCCCAGCCGCTTCATGCCGCCTGCTCCTCTCGTGCACCGCACCGGAAGATGGATAGCACTTTTCGGCGGAATCCGCGCTTCGGCCTAGCCGCCGCGATCCATGGCGCGGCGCACCACCTGCGTGACCTCGCTATTGGACAGGAAGAGGTCGTGGCGCAGCATGCTCCAGCCCCGGCCGGAGGTATCCGCGACCCTGACGCCCAAGGCCTCCAGCCGCGAGCGGTCCGCTGCGCCGGCGCGCGCGACGCCTCCGGCGATGCGGGCGGAGACGGCCAACGCCCGATCGCCGGGATCGATGATCACGGTCATGCGCTGGGCCAGCGGACCGAGCCGCTTCACCGTCTGCTCGAAGGCATCGATATCGACATCGGGCGATGCCAGCACGACCGAGCCGATCCGGGCGTAGATCTCCTGGGAATCGCGCAATTCGCGCAGGCCTTCCAGAGTCAGGAAGGTGCCCATGGAATGGGCGACGATGTGGATGCGGCCGACGGTCGGGTTGGCGACGAGCGCCTGCAGCGACTGGACGAAGCCGTCGCGCGACCAGAGCGCGCTCTCGCGATCATAGGCGTAATCGAAGAGCTTGCCGCCCGAGGGCCAGGTGAACAGGGCGGTCCGGCCCTGGAATTCCAGCGAATGGGAGAGCTGGCCGGCGCTGCGCGCCGCAGTCTCGAAAGTCTCGTTGAAGCCGTGGATGTAGAGCAGCACGTCGCGCCCGTTCACCGCATCCGAGAAGGCACGCGCCGCGTCCCCGGTCGTTTCGCGCGATATGCCGAGCACGGCCCAGTCGCCGCTGACGGCCGAAGAGACCCGGCCCGCAATGCCGCGCCCCGGCGGCGACAACTGCGCCACGGCGAAGGTCAGCGGGCCGCGATCGGTGTTGAAATAAGGCGCGGCGTTGCCGGTCGAGCGGCGCGTCGTCATCACCAGCAGCCGCGGGTCCTTGCCCAACGCCGAAGTATCCGCCCGCTCCGGCTCCTGGAAGGGCGAGACGCTCGCCTCACTCTGGGCGCAAGCGGCAAGGCCGAGCGGCAGGAACGCGGCAACAGCCAGCGAGCGGCATGAGAAGGCGCGCCTTGTAACGGGCATGGGGACAGGCATCCGGTCAGAATTTGAGAGACCGCGCTGGCGGCCGGACCTCTAAAGGCAGGCCACCGCGGCCAGAATGGGGCAGGATCGCCGCCCCCGATACGCGGCAGCATCAGCGTTGCATGAAGGCGACATCACTGCGTCGCACCGGAGATGACTTGGATCGGCGCGGTGACGACGAGCCCGACGGTCGAGCCCACCGTGCCCATCACCCCGCCGGCGATGTCGCCGACCCTGTCGCCGAATTGCGGCCCGGCGAAGCCGATGCCCCTGTCCTGCTGCAGCCTCTGGCCGATGAGCTGCACCACTTTCGGGGAGGAGGCGAATTTCGCGTGGTTGAGGCTGTCGCCGGACGAAACCTCCGACAGGTCGATCAGCCTCACGCCGAGCTTTTCCAGCTCCGCGATCGTTTCCGTGTCCTTGCTCGACACCGCACCCAGCCGCTTCTTGTCGCCGGCGAAGCGCCGGGAGAAGTCGAGTGCCTTGTCGTCGGCCGAGACGAAGACCGTGATCGGCCGGCGGATCGCATGCATCTGCGTCTTGAACACATCGAGGTCGACATCCGGCGCCGCCAGCATGACGTCGCGCAGCCGGCCGCCGAAGCTGCCGTCGCCGCGGATCGCGGCCTGGCGGAGCGTCTCGAGCGTCAGCAGCGTGCCCATGGAATGGGCGAGGATATCCATGCGCGAGGCGCCGAGATCGCGAGCAATGGCGCGCAGGTTCAGCTCGAGGAAATCGCGCGAGTAGAACGCGCTTTCGCGGTCGTAGGGATAGGCCAGGAGCTGCCCGCGCGAGGGCCAGGAGAACAGCACCGGCACGCCCTTGAAACCGGAATCATAGACGATCTGGGCGAAGCGATAGACCGCATCGGCGAAGTTGGTGTTGTAGCCGTGGACGAAGACCAGCACGTCGCGCTGGGAGGCTGGTCGCTGTTGCAATTCCTTGCGTACGTCCGAGACGATCGGCGCGAGGTCGAGCCTCTGGATATAGGTCGCGGTGAAATGCTTGGCGGGGTCGCCTGGCCCCGAATCAGGCAGCTCCAGATTGCCGGGCTTGTGGCCGCGAGGCACGGTGATGTCGAGGCGGGCGAAGGAGAGCTTCGGCCCGCGCTCCCCGCTGAAATAGACCGGCTGCGCCGAGACCTCCCGCGTCGTCGCGACATAGATCTGGACGGTTCCGGCGATATCCGCCTTCGGCGCCTCGCTCAGTTCGAGGACACGCGGCGTGCCGCAGGCCACGAGCGCCAGCGGCAGAAACAGGACCAACAGGAAAGCACGAAACCGCATCGCCACGCCCATCATCGCCGAGTCGTCTCACCGCCATGGCGGATTCACAAGAGGCGCGCATGACACAGTGATGAAGCAAGTGAAGCGCGCGGAACGCCTTGTCGGCCGCTCCCGCGGCTTGCTAACTGGCTTCATGGTCGACAACAGTTCTCCAGCCGATCCGCTCGGCGATGCCATCCTCGCCGGCGAGCGGGCGGCGCTGGCACGTGCGATCACGCTGGCGGAATCGCGTCGCGCCGACCATCGCGTGCAGGCGCAGGCGCTGATCCAGCGCTTGCTGCCCCATACAGGCCGCGCGATCCGGGTCGGCATCACCGGCGTGCCCGGCGTCGGCAAGTCGACCACGATCGATGCGCTCGGCACCTATCTCACGGGCAAAGGCCACAAGGTCGCGGTGCTGGCTGTCGACCCCTCCTCCACCCGCACCGGCGGCTCGATCCTCGGCGACAAGACGCGAATGGCCCGGCTCGCCGTCGATCCCAACGCCTATATCCGTCCCTCCCCCTCCTCGGGCACGCTGGGCGGCGTCGCCGCCAAGACGCGCGAGACGATGCTGCTCTGCGAGGCCGCCGGCTTCGACGTGATCCTGGTCGAGACGGTCGGCGTCGGCCAGTCGGAGACCGCGGTCGCCGATCTCACCGATTTCTTCCTCGTGCTGATGCTGCCCAATGCCGGCGACGAATTGCAGGGCATCAAGAAGGGCATCATCGAGCTCGCCGACATGATCGCCGTCAACAAGGCCGATGGCGACGGCGCGACCGCGGCGCGGGCGGCCGCCGCCCAATACAAGGCCGCCCTGCACATCCTGGCGCCGGCGTCGCCGCTGTGGAACACGCCTGTGGTGACGATCTCGGGGCTGACCGGGCTCGGCCTCGATGCCCTCTGGTCCAAGGTCGAGGGGCACCATGCCCGCTTCCAGGCCAAGGGCCTGATCGCCGAGAAGCGCCGCAAGCAGGACGTGAAGTGGATGTGGGCGATGGTGCAGGACCGGCTGCAGGCGAAGCTCCGGCATGACCCGGCGCTCAAGGCCCGTACGCCGGAGCTGGAAGCGGCGGTCGCGGCCGGCCGCCTGCCTCCGACAGCGGCCGCTGACGAGATCGCGCAAGCGCTGGGATTATAGCGCCCGCACCGGGCGGCGCGGTTCCAGATCGACACAAGTGGTGCTGGCATGGGGCTTGATCCTGGCGGGTGGAGCAGGAGTTTCCATGGTGTTTTCCCGACGCGGCGTGTTGGCGATGGGCCTTTTCGGCACGACCGCGGCCGTTCTGCCTGTCCATGCCCAATCGCGCGGAGCTCCTGCCGGCCCGCTCGGCCATCTCGGGCTTGACGCAAGCCATCTCGGACTGCGCCCCGGCGTCAGCGAGGATCAGTCGCGACAGCTGCAAGCAGCCTTGAAGCAGGCAGCCGCGCGCGGAGCGCCGCTCCTGCTGCCGCCCGGCCGCTACCGGATCGGCGCCGTGACCCTGCCCGAGAACGCGCGGATTGTCGGCGTGCCCGGAGAAACCCATCTCGTCACGGCCAGCGGCCAGCCCGTCCTGATCGCCCGCAATATCGGTCGGGCCACGCTGTCCGGCTTGGATTTCGACGGGCTCGACATTCCCGCGGCCCAGCGCAGCGGCTTGCTGGCGGCGGAGACTGTCGGCGAGATCGCGATTTCGGAATGCGGCTTCGCCAGGGCCGGCTCGGTCGGGTTGACGCTCGATCGCTGCGGCGGGCACATCACGACGAGCCGCTTCCGCGGCATGCGGGACGCAGCGCTGTTCTCGATCGATTCGACGGGGCTCGCCATCGAGCGGAACCGTGTCGAGGATTGCGGCAATAACGGCATCCAGATCTGGCGCAACCAGCCGGGCGACGACGGCTCGATCGTGCGCGGCAACCATGTCCAGCGCATCCGTGCCGACGGGGGTGGCAGCGGCCAGAACGGCAACGGCATCAGCGTCTTCCGCGCCGGCGGCGTGATCATCGAAGGCAACCAGTTGCGCGACTGCGCGATGACCTTCATCCGCAACAATTCCGGCTCGGGCGTGCAGATGCTCGGCAATCAGGGGAGGCGCTGCGGCGAGGTCGGCCTCTACAGCGAATTCGCCTTCGAGGGCACCATCATCGCCAACAACCTCGTCGAGGACTGCGCGGCCGGCGCCACCATGACCAATCTCGACCAGGGCGGGCGGATGGCGGTCTGCGCCAACAACATCGTCCGCAGAGCGAAGCGGGCCAGCATGCCTTACGCCAAGGACCCCGTTGGCGGCTTCGGCATCCATGTCGAGGCGGAAGCGGCGGTGACCGGCAATGTCGTCGAGGACGTGAGCGATGCCGGCATCGCGCTTGGCTGGTCCTGGGGCATGCGCAACCTCGCGGCCACCGGCAACGTCGTCCGCAAGGCCGGGGTCGGCATCTCGGTCTCGCTCGTGCCGAAAGAACGCAATGCGCTGATCGCCAACAACGTCATCGCCGAAACCCGCGACGGTGCCGTGGTCGGCACCGAATACGGCAAGCCGGTCACCGGCGACCTGACGAAGGCTCCCGACAGCAAGGCCGCCGGGATCGTGGTCGCCAACAACGCGGTGCGTTGAGCACTGCTCAGGCCGCGGGCGCGCGGATGCGGCCGACCTCGATGCCATTCCAGTTCTTCAGCACGGTCTCGCGCAGCGGCGCGAAGGCGGCCTGCATGGCGTCGTCCATCGGCAGGAAGCGCGCGATCAGCGCCCCGAGCGCGATCTCGGCGGCCCGGCCGGCGCCGTCATCGCATTTCAGGGCGATGCCGTAACCCAGCTCTGGTAGCGCAGCGCAATAGACGCCTTCTGCCCCGGTCTTGGTGAAGGCGCGCGCGCCGAGCAGTTCCATCAGGCGCGTGTCATAGCGGCCTGTGCCGGCGACCATGAAGGGATGGGCCGCCGCTGCCGCCCGGATGCGCGCCGCCGCCTTCGCCCGCTCCGGCCCGAAGCCGCGACCGGTGCCAAACCGGGCGAAGCCGAGCGCCAGCGCCGAAAGCGGCACGGCGTAGGACGGGATCGAGCAGCCATCAATGCCCATCCGGTCGGCACTATGGGCGGCGCCGGTCACGGCCTCCAGCGCGCCGCGCACGGCCTGCTGCACGGGATGGCCCGCCTTCACATAGCCCGCCGGGTCCTCATCCATGTTGCAGGACAGGCAGACGAAGCCGGCATGCTTGCCGGAGCAGTTGTTGTTAAGGGCGCTCGGCTCGGCCCCCGACTTGGCGAGGGCGCGCGAGACGAGTTCGTTCGACGGCCAATGCGCGCCGCATTCGAGGCAGCCGGCGTCGCGCCCGGCCTTGCGCAGCATCGCCAGCGAGGTTTCGGCGTGGAGCGGCTCACCGGAATGCGAGGAAACGGCGAGCGCGATCTCGGCCTCCGTCAGCCCGTAGCGATCGGCGGCGCCGCTCTCGATCAGCGGCAGGCCCTGGATCGCCTTGACGGCCGAGCGCGGGAAGACCGGGCGCTCGACATCACCGGCGGAGAACACCACGCCGCCATCGGCATCAATGACGATCGCCGCGCCGCGATGGCGAGATTCGACGACATTGCCGCGCGTGACCTCGGCAAGCACAGGGTTTTCCATGGCGACCTCCCGGAAGCTGCTATGAATTATGGCCTGCTTCGCGCAGGCTTGCCGCCTTTTGGCGCCGGAGCGGGGGTCCTGTCAAAAGCGCTGGCGCGAAGCGCGCCGGACTGCCACGGTGCGGCCCAACAAACCCAAGCCCTTCAGCGATGGACGATCGATGTCGCCTGACTACGAGACCGAATACAACAACCGCGCCCGCGTGCCGGAACATCCGGGCATCATTGCCGGCTGGCAGGCCGATGCCGCCGCCTATCGCAGCGAGGCCCTGTGCGAGCTGGACGTCTCCTACGGCGAGGGTGCGCGCCAAGCCTACGACCTGTTCAAGCCGGATGTGATCCGCGGCAATGCGCTGGTGATGTTCATCCATGGCGGCTACTGGCAGGCGCTTGACCGCACATATTTCTCGCATATGGCGCGCGGACTGAACCGGCTCGGCCTGCCGGTCGCGGTCGTCGGCTACGATCTCTGCCCGCAGGTCCATCTCGGCCATATCGTCTGGGAATTGCAGCAGGCGGCGGCGGCGCTCTGGCGGCGCTTCGGCCTGCCCGTAATCGCGACGGGGCATTCCGCCGGCGGCCATCTCAGCGCCTGCACCCTCGCGACCAATTGGAAGAATCTCGACCCGGACCTGCCCGACCAGCTCGTCCCGGCCGCCTACGGCATCTCCGGGCTCTACAACCTGAAGCCCCTCACCGAGACCAGCATCAACAATGCACTGGGCCTCGACCTGGAGGCGGCCGAGCGCGAGAGCCCGCTGTTCTGGCCGGCGCCGTCGCGCCTGACGATGGACGCCGTGGTCGGCGGCGCCGAGAGCGACGAATATCACAAGCAGAGCCGCCGGCTCGTCGATGTCTGGGGGCTGGAAGGCGTGACGACGCGCTACGAGGAAATCCCCGGCGCCAACCATTTCACCGTGATCGCCGGGCTGGCCGATCCGGAGAACGCGATGACCCGACGGATCGCCGCGCTCGCCGGCGCTTGATCTTTCCACGCCTGGGATTCTATCCAGACCCAACAGAGTTTCGGAGCGCGCGATGCAGACCTTCTTCGTCGAGATCAAATGCAAGCTCGGCAAGACCTACGAGGTCGCCAGCGAACTGGCCGATCGCGAGATCGCCTCCGAAATCTACTCGACCGCCGGCAATTACGACATCCTGGCCAAGTTCCATGTCGGGGCCGATATCGATATCGGCCATTTCGTCGCGCAAAAGGTGCAGTCGATCCCGGAGATCGCCGACACCCACACGATCATCACCTTCAAGGCGTTCTGAATTTCGCGCCGACGGCGCCGGAGATTTATCGAATCGTTTCCGGCGCTTGCGTGCGATTTCTCGCATGCCGATTCAGCACCTTGCCAAATTGATTCAAGTTCGTGCCTGCGCCACCCTTTCCGCGCCGGCGAAACTGCTAGCGGTGTCGATGGCTTGACGGCATGGGGGCTTTCGCGCGACCAGCAACATTCCGACTGCGGGGATGATGGCGCGCGATGAAAAGCACACTCTCTAACGATCTGCGCTCGGGCGCGCTGGTCTATCACCGGCAGCCGCGGCCGGGTAAGCTGGAGATCCAGGCGACCAAGCCGCTCGGCAACCAGCGCGACCTGGCGCTGGCCTATTCCCCCGGCGTCGCCGCGGCCTGCGAGGCGATCGTCGACGATCCGGCGGAAGCGGCCGAGCTGACCTCGCGCCAGAACCTCGTCGCCGTCATCACCAACGGCACCGCGGTGCTCGGCCTCGGCGATATCGGGCCGCTGGCCTCCAAGCCGGTGATGGAGGGCAAGGCCGTCCTCTTCAAGAAATTCGCCGGGATCGACTGCTTCGACATCGAGGTCGAGCAGAAGGAGATCGGCAAGTTCGTCGAGGTCGTCGCGGCGCTGGAGCCGACCTTCGGCGGCATCAATCTGGAGGACATCAAGGGCCCGGAATGCTTCGAGATCGAGGAAGAACTCAAGGCCCGGATGAAGATCCCGGTGTTCCATGACGACCAGCACGGCACGGCGATCATCGTCGGCGCTGCGGTGCTGAACGGCCTCGACCTCGCGGGCAAGAAGATCGCCGACGTCAAGATCGTCGTCTCCGGCGCAGGCGCAGCCGCGCTCGCCTGCACCAACCTCCTGGTCGAGCTCGGCGCGCAGCGGAAGAACATCTGGCTCAGCGACATCGACGGCGTGGTCTACAAGGGCCGCACCACGCTGATGGACCGCTGGAAGGCGGTCTATGCGCAGGAGACCGACGCGCGGACGCTCAACGATGTCATCGGCGGCGCCGACATCTTCCTCGGCCTCTCCGCCGCCGGCGTGCTCAAGCCCGAGATGGCCAGGCAGATGGCGCCCAAGCCGCTGATCCTGGCGCTCGCCAACCCCAATCCCGAGATCACGCCGGAAGACGCCCTCGCGGTCCGCCCCGACGCGATGATCTGCACCGGCCGCTCGGACTATCCGAACCAGGTCAACAACGTCCTGTGCTTCCCCTATATCTTCCGCGGCGCGCTCGACGTGCAGGCGACGACGATCAACGAGGCGATGAAGCTCGCCGCGGTGCGCGCCATCGCCGCGCTCGCCCGCGAGGCGAGTTCCGACGTGGCGGCGCGCGCCTATGGCGGCGAGGCCTCGACCTTCGGCGCGACCTCGCTGATCCCGAACCCGTTCGATCCGCGCCTGATCATGCGCATCGCGCCGGCCGTGGCGGAGGCCGCGATGGCGACCGGCGTCGCGCGCAAGCCGCTGGTCGATATCGAGGCCTATCGCGAGCAGCTCTCGCGCTTCGTCTTCCGCTCGGGCTTCCTGATGAAGCCGCTGTTCCAGAAGGCGAAGGCCGATCCAAAGCGCGTGATCTACGCCGAGGGCGAGGACGAGCGCGTGCTGCGCGCCGCCCAGATCGCGCTGGAGGAAGGGCTCGCCGTTCCGATCCTGATCGGCCGCCCGAGCGTGATCGAGACGCGCATCCAGCGCTTCGGCCTGTCGCTGAAGCCCGGCGTCGATTTCGAGGTGGTGAACCCCGAGGACGACCCGCGCTATCGCGACTACGTCCAGACCTATCTCGACATCGCCGGCCGGCGCGGCATCACGCCGGAGGCCGCGCGCTCGCTGGTGCGCACCAACAACACCGTGATCGCGGCCCTCGCCGTGGCGCGCGGCGACGCGGACGCGATGATCTCGGGCCTCGAAGGCCGGTTCATGTCGCGCCTGCGGCACATCAAGGACATCATCGGCATGGCGCCCGATGTCTGCGACATCGCCGCGATGACGCTCATCATCACCAACAAGGGCGCGTTCTTCCTGTCGGACACGCATGTGAAGCACGATCCGACGGCGGAGGAGATCGCCGACATGACCGTGCTTGCCGCAAACCATGTCCAGCGCTTCGGCATCGACCCGAAGATCGCGCTGCTCTCGCATTCCGACTTCGGCGCGGCCGACACACCCTCTTCGCTCAAGATGCGCAAGGCTCTGAAGCTGATCCGCGAGCGGGCGCCGAATCTGGAATGCGACGGCGAGATGGAGGCCGACACCGCCCTCGTCCCGCTGATCCGCGAGCGCGTCCTGCCATCCTCGACGCTGAAGGATATGGCGAACGTCCTGATCTTCCCGAATCTCGACGCCGCCAACATCTCCTACCAGTTCGCCAAGGTGATGGCCGATGCGCTGCCGGTCGGGCCGATCCTGATCGGCACGGCCAAGCCCGCGCATATCCTCACCGGCTCGGTGACGGCGCGCGGCGTGGTCAACATGACCGCCGTCGCCGTGGTCGAGGCGCAGGAAAGCGCTGCCGCGGCGGCCGGCAAGTGAGCCTGTAGCCAGCTCCTGACAATCAAGACGCGAAAACGACGGTAACGCCGCCGTTTTCGCGCTTGGCAGACTCGATCCGACAGGGTCTACTTCCCTGAAGTCGGGCATCGCTCGCAACGACGCCCGATTCGAGGGAGGTTGCCATGCTCGACGTCACGCGCCGCCACGCGCCCTTGGTGCTTGCCGCCGTCCTGGCCGCAACCCGCGCCGCTGCCTCCCAGGGCAGGGTCGTCTTCCACCGCGGCAATGATGGCGATCCCGAGACGCTCGACCCGCACAAGACCTCGACGGTCGCCGAAGCCCATCTGCTGCGCGACCTGCGCGAAGGCCTCGTCATCCACAATATGAAGGGCGAGGTCGTACCGGGCGTCGCCGAGAGCTGGACGATTAGCCCGGACGGCAAGACGTGGCGCTTCAAGCTGCGCGGCAACGCAAAATGGTCCAACGGCGACCCGGTCAAGGCCTCGGATTTCGTCTATTCCTTCCGGCGCATCGTCAATCCGGAAACCGGCGCAAAATACGCCAACCTGCTCTTCCCGATCCGCAACGCCGAGGCCATCCACAAGGCCGCCGCGGGCTCATCGCTCGAAGCGCTCGGCGTCAGCGCGCCGGACGAGAGCACGCTGGAAATCGCGCTGGAGCAACCGACGCCCTATCTGCTGGAGCTCTTGACCCATCAGAGCACCCTGCCCGTGCATCCGGCCAGCGTGGCCAGGGCCGCGCAGGAGCCGGAAAAGCCGGAAAACTGGATCACAAACGGCCCCTATATGCTCAAGGAGCTGGCGCCGAACTCGCATATCCGGCTCGACCGCAACCCGCATTTCCACGCGGCCGCCGAGGTGAAGATCGATACGGTGATCTTCTACCCGGCCTCGGACCTTGCGGCCGCGGCGCGGCGCTTCCAGGCCGGCGAATTGCACCTCACCACCGACATCCCGGCCGACCAGTTCAAGACCCTGAAGGACAAGCTCGGCGATCAGGTGCAGATCGGCCCCTATCTCGCGACCTATTTCCTGATCATTAACAGCGCCAAGGCCCCCTTCGACGACGAGCGCGTCAGGCGCGCGCTCTCGCTGCAGATCGACCGCGAGTTCATCGCCGACCGGATCTGGGGCGGCACGATGCTGCCGGCCTATGGCGTGATCCCCCCGCATATCGGCAATTACGGCGAGCGTGCCGAGCTCGCTTTCCGCTACGCCTCGGTCTTGGAGCGCGAGGACGAAGCGAAACGGCTGCTTGCCTCGGCCGGCTTCGGCGGCGGCGTGCCGCTCCAGATCGAGTTCCGCTTCAACACCACCGACAACAATCGCCACACTGCCGAGGCGATCGCGGAGCAGTGGCGCGCCATCGGTGTCGAGACCCGCTTCGTCGAGACCGATTTCCGCACGCATTTCGCCTATCTGCGCGATGGCGGCGATTTCGACGTCGCCCGCTACGGCTGGATCGGCGACTATTCCGACCCACAGAACTTCCTGTTCCTGTTCGAGAGCGACAATGCCGGCTTCAACATCGGAAAGTACAAGAACGCCCAGTTCGACGCGCTGATGAAGCTGGCGACCGAGGAGCTGGACATCGCCCGGCGCGCCGCGATCCTGCGCGAGGCCGACAGCATCGTGATCCGCGAGGAGCCCTGGATTCCGGTGATGCATTACTCGACCAAGAACCTGGTCTCGCCGAAGCTCATCGGTTTCGAGCAGAACCTGCGCGGCGCGATCCCGACGCGGTTCCTGAGCCTGAAGGCCTGAAGGCCGGCCCTGCACCAGACGCCGGGCCGTTTCCCCGCCTTGAGGCTCGCAAGCGGCGCCAAGCTTCGCTAGGAAGATCCAGCGTTCCCTTCCAATCAGCGAGTCCGCATCGATGAGCCGCATCGTCTACGTCAATGGCGCCTATCTTCCCGAGGAAGAGGCCAAGATCTCCGTCTTCGACCGCGGCTTCATCTTCGGCGACGGCATCTACGAGGTTTCGGCGGTGATCGGCGGCAAGCTCGTCGATTGCGAGGCGCATCTGGCCCGCCTCGAGCGCTCCTGCGGCGAAATCCGCCTTGGCCTGCCCTGGTCGAAGGCCGAGCTGGTCGCGATCCACGAGGAGCTGATCAAGCGCAACAACCTCGACGAGGGCGGCATCTATCTGCAGGTCTCGCGCGGCGCGTCCGATCGCGATTTCCCCTTCCCGAAGGACGTCGCGCCCACGCTGGTGATGTTCACCCAGGCCCGCAATTTCGTGAACGCGCCGGGCGCCAAGACCGGCATCAAGGTCGTCTCGACGCCGGACCTGCGCTGGGCGCGCCGCGACATCAAGAGCGTCAACCTGCTCGCCCCCGTGCTCGCCAAGCAGTTCGCGCTGGAAAGCGGCGCGCAGGAAGCCTGGCTTACCGAGGACGGCGTGGTGACGGAGGGCGCCTCCTCCACCGCCTGGATCGTCAAGGGCAAGACGCTGATCTCGCGCCCGCTCTCCAACAAGGTGCTGCCGGGCATCACCCGCAAGGCGGTGCTGGCCTATCTCGCCGAATCCGGCTTCACCTTCGAGGAGCGCGAGTTCACGCTGGAAGAGGCGCTCGACGCCGAGGAGGCCTTCATCACCTCCGCGACCAGCCTGGTCATGCCGGTGACGACGATCGACGGCCACACGATCCATAACGGCGCGCCCGGGCCAACCGCGTTGCGCCTGCGCGAGATCTATATCGACTACGCGCGCAAGGGCGGCGTTCTGGGCTGAGCCGCCCCTGTCATTCCGGGGCAAGCGCGCAGCGCTTGAGCCCGGAACCTATGAACACGGCGCGACCGAAAGAATTGCGACAGCAACCGCCAGCCCCATCCGGCGCGGACAGTGTTCATGGGTTCCGGGCTCGCGCCTGCGGCGCGCCCCGGAATGACGGGTTCCCCCGGATCACGACGCCGGCAGAATCGCCCTCTCCCCCATCACATAGGTCGCGGCGATAGTACGCTCGTCGCCGAGCGTGACCAGCACGAAGAGCTCCTCCGCCAGATCGCGCACCGTTTCCAGCCGGTGCGCCATCGCCCGTGTCGCACCGACATCGATGACGACGGCATCCGCCTCCCGCCCCGGCTCGAAGCTGCCGATGAGATGGTCGAGGCCGAGCGCCACGGCATTGCCGCGTGTGATCGCATGCAGCGCCGCGAAGGCCGAGAGCGACTGGCCCTGCAGCTGCAGCACCTTGTAGGCCTCGGCCATGGTCCTGAGCATCGAATAGGAGGTTCCGCCGCCGATATCGGTCGCGACGGCGACCTTGACGCCGCGCTGGCGGGCATGGGCCCAGTCGAACAGGCCGGAACCGAGGAACAGGTTCGAGGTCGGGCAGAACACCGCGACGGCGCCGGTCTCGGCGAAGGCCTGCCACTCGTTATGGGTCATATGGATGCAATGGCCCATCAGGCTCCTGGGCCCGAGCAGGCCGTAGCCGCGATAGATGTCGGCATAGTCCGCCGCCTGCGGATAAAGTTCGCGGGCGAAGGCGATCTCGGCCCGGTTCTCGTCGATATGGGTCTGGACGTGGCAATCGGGATGCTCGGCCGCGAGCTTTCCGGCCGCCGCCATCTGCTCGGGCGTCGAGGTGATCGCGAAGCGCGGCGTGATGGCGTAGAGCTGCCGGCCCTTGCCGTGCCAGCGCGCGATCAACGCCTTCGAATCGCGATAGCCGCTCTGGGCCGTGTCGGTCAGCGCTTCCGGAGCGTTGCGGTCCATCATCACCTTGCCGGCGATCATGCGGGTGTTGCGCCGTTCGGATTCGGCGAAGAAGGCCTCGGCCGATTGCGGATGAACCGAGCAGTAGACCGCCGCCGTGGTGGTGCCGTTGGCGAGCAGCTCGTCCAGGAAGAAGCGCGAGAGCTTCTCGGCATGGCCCTGCTGCGCCAGCTTCTGCTCCTCGACGAAGGTGTATTTGTTCAGCCACTCCATCAGCTGCGCGCCATAGGAGGCGACGACCTGGGTCTGCGGCATGTGGATATGGGCGTCGATGAAGCCCGGCATGATCAGATGCGGGCGATGGTCGACGATCTCGACCTCGGCCGGCAGCGTCCGCAGCAGCTCCCGCGCCTCGCCCGCCGCCTTGACCAGCCCGTTCTCGATGACCAGCAGCCCGTCCGCGACATAGCGATGCGCGGCCTCGCCCGCCGTCTGCGGATCATCGACGAACCAGAGCAGGCGGCCGCGCAGCGCGCGAAGGGCGGAGGGGGCAGTCACGTCGGGCGGCTCCGGCACAAATCCACATCACATCTGCACCAAATCGAAGCTTCCGGCCAAGCGCGGATCGTGCCTAATCTGCGGGCATGAAGTCGTGCATAGCCAGGCCATGGTCATCCCGGACGCAGCGAAGCGGAGATCCGGAATCCATGCCCGAACCTCTGCCGGCATCGCTCCGGCATGGATCCCGGGTCTCCCTTCGGTCGCCCGGGACGACGATCGCTGATGGAAAGACCGATGGAGGTCTTTGCCATGCGTGAGACGCTACGCTTTCTGCTCGGCGACAGGCTGGTCGAGCTCGACCGCTGCGACCCGACCTTGACCGTGCTCGACTGGCTGCGCTTCGACCAGCGCATGACCGGCACCAAGGAAGGCTGCGCCGAGGGCGATTGCGGCGCCTGCACCGTCGTCGTTGGGCGGCTCGATCGCGGGCGGCTGCGCTACGAGGCGATCAATGCCTGCATCCGCTTCCTGCCGACGCTGGATGGCTGCCAGCTCCTCACCGTCGAGCATCTGAAGGATGCGGATGGCGGGCTGCACCCGGTCCAGCAGGCCATGGTCGAGTGCCACGGCTCGCAATGCGGCTTCTGCACGCCGGGCTTTGTGATGTCGCTGCTGGCGCTCAAGCTGAACGAGGCCGGGCCGAGCGTGGGCCGCATCGAGGACGCGCTTGCCGGCAATCTCTGCCGCTGCACCGGCTATGAGCCGATCATCGCCGCCGGCCGCCGCATGGACGAGATCGCCCCGCGCGAGACGGATCGCTTCCTGCAGGAGCGCGAGGCTGTCGCAGCACGGCTTGCAGCGCTGAACGATACCGAGACGCTGTCTCTGCAAGGCGAAGCCGGCTGCTTCCATGCACCCGCGACGATCGGGGCGCTGGCCGATCTCGTCGCGGCGTATCCCCAGGCGACGCTCGTGGCGGGCGCGACCGATGTCGGGCTCTGGGTCACCAAGGCGATGAAGCGGCTCGACCCGGTGATCTATCTCGGCCGGATCGAGGCACTGCGCACCATCGCCGACGCGGGCGATCATCTCCGTTTCGGTGCGATGGCGAGCCATATCGATGTTCGCACCGCGCTGGCCGGACTGTCCTCGCAGCTCGACGAATTGATGCGCCGCTTCGGCGGCGAGCAGGTGCGCAATGCCGGCACGATCGGCGGCAACATCGCCAACGGCTCGCCGATCGGCGACCTGCCGCCGGCTCTGATCGCGCTCGACGCGACGCTAGTGCTGGCACGACGCGCCGAGGCCGGTATCGAACGCCGCACCATCCCGCTCGAAAGCTTTTTCCTCGACTACCGCAAGCAGGACCGGCGCCCCGGCGAATTCGTCGAGGCCGTGCTGGTTCCGAAGCTGGCGGATAACGCGCTGTTCCACGTCTCCAAGGTCTCGAAGCGCTTCGACGAGGATATCTCCGCCGTTTGCGGCGCCTTCCAACTGACGCTCGGCGCCGATGGTCGGATCGGCGAGGCTCGCCTCGCCTATGGCGGCATGGCCGGCATTCCCAAGCGGGCAGCGGCGGCGGAGGCCGCGCTCATCGGCCGCCTCTGGAACGAAGAGGCCGTCGCCGCCGCGATCGCGGCCCTCCCGCAGGATTTCACGCCGCTCGACGACATGCGCGCCTCGGCGCACTATCGCCTGACGATCGCCGGCAACCTGCTGCGCCGCTTCCTCATCGAGACGACGCAAGCCGAAACGCAAACGCGGGTCGCCGGCCTGCTGGCGGAGGCCGCCCATGGCTGACGCGCGCCGCAAGCTCGATATCGGACTGGAGAGCGGGCCGGTCGGCAGCTCCCGCATCCATGATTCCGCGTCCAAGCATGTCGCGGGCGAAGCGCTCTATATCGACGACATCGCCGCACCCGAAGGGCTGCTGCATGCCTATCTCGGCACGAGCGGCATTGCCCATGGCCGGCTGCGCTCGCTCGACCTTGCAGCGGCCAGGGCTGCGCCCGGCGTCGTCGCCGTGCTGACGGCGGCGGATATCCCCGGCGCCAACGACATTTCCTCGACGCATCTCCACGACGAGCCGGTCTTCGCGACCGAGGCCATCCTGTTCCACGGCCAGCCGCTCTTCGCCGTGGTGGCCGAAACCCGCGAGCAGGCACGCCATGCCGCGACGCTGGCGAAGGCAGATTATGCCGAGGAAGCGCCACTGATCGACATCGCCGCGGCGCGCGAGGCCGGCGGCCGGCTCGTCACCGCCCCGCTCAAGCTGGAGCGGGGCGATGTCGCGGCCGCGCTGGCCGCGAGCCCGCGCCGGCTCAAGGGCGCGATGGCGATCGGCGGGCAGGAGCATTTCTACCTCGAGAGCCAGATCGCGCTCGCCATCCCCGGCGAGGACGAGGACATGGCGGTGCTGGTCTCGACCCAGCACCCAAGCGAGGTCCAGCACATGGTCGCCGCCGTGCTCGGCGTCGGCTCACATGCGGTCACCGTCGAGGTCCGGCGCATGGGCGGCGGCTTCGGCGGCAAGGAGACGCAGGCCAATCTCTTCGCCTGCGTCGCCGCGCTCTGCGCCCGCAAGCTGAAGCGACCGGTGAAGCTCCGCCCCGACCGCGACGACGACATGGCGATCACCGGCAAGCGCCATGATTTCGTCTGCGACTACGAAATCGGCTTCGACGAGGATGGCCGCATCCATGCGGTCGATGCCGTCTATGCGGCGCGCTGCGGCTGGAACGCCGACCTGTCGGGCCCGGTGACCGACCGCGCCCTGTTCCACATGGACAATTGCTATTTTTACCCGGCGGTGCGCGCCCGCTCGCAGCCGCTTTTCACCCATACCTGCTCGAACACCGCCTTCCGCGGCTTCGGCGGGCCGCAGGGCATGGTCGGGGCCGAGCGCTTCATCGAGGAGGTCGCCTACGCCACCGGGCTCGACCCGCTGGAGGTGCGCCGGCGCAACCTCTATGGCGGCGCGGGGCGTGACGTGACGCCCTATCACCAGACGGTCGAGGACAATATCGCGGCCGGGGTCATCGCCGAGCTGGAACGGCGCAGCGACTATCAGGCGCGCAAGGCGGCGATCCGCGAAGCCAATACGGCAAGCCCGATCGTCAAGCGCGGCATCGCGCTGACGCCGGTGAAATTCGGCATCTCTTTCACCGCGACATGGTTCAACCAGGCCGGCGCGCTGGTCCATGTCTATACCGACGGCACGGTCGCGCTGAACCATGGCGGCACCGAGATGGGCCAAGGGCTCTATATCAAGGTGGCGCAGGTGGTGGCGCACGCCTTCGGCATCGGGCTGGATCAGGTCAAGATCACCGCGACCACCACCGGCAAGGTGCCGAACACCTCCGCCACCGCCGCCTCTTCCGGCTCCGACCTCAACGGCATGGCCGCGCTCGATGCCTGCGAGACGATCAAGAAGCGGCTGACGGAATTCGCGGTGCGGCATTGGCAGGAGCAGCCTGAGAACATCGCCTTCCTGCCGGGGCGCGTGAAGGTCGGCGCCCGCGAGATCGCCTTCAAGGAATTGGTCGCCGCTGCCTATATGGCGCGCGTCCAGCTCTCCGCGACGGGCTTCTACGCGACGCCCAAGATCCATTGGGACCGCAAGGCCGGGCGCGGCCACCCGTTCTATTATTTCGCCTATGGCGCGGCGGCGGCCGAGGTTGCGATCGATACGCTGACCGGCGAATACAAGGTCGAGCGCGTCGATATCCTGCATGATTGCGGGCAGTCGCTGAATCCCGCGATCGACAAGGGTCAGATCGAGGGCGGCTTCGTGCAGGGCATGGGCTGGCTGACCACCGAGGAGCTGGTCTGGGACAAGAAGGGCCGGCTCTGGACCCACGCGCCATCGACCTACAAGATTCCGGTCGCTTCGGACCGCCCGCGCATTTTCAACGTGCATCTGCTGGAAAATGCGCCGAACCGAGAGCCGACGATCCATCGCTCCAAGGCGGTGGGCGAGCCGCCTCTGATGCTGGCGATCTCGGTCCTGCATGCGCTCTCGGATGCGGTGGCGAGCGTCGGGGACTACCGGGTTTGCCCCCGGCTCGATGCGCCGGCGACGCCGGAGCGGGTGCTGGATGCGGTCGAGCGCGTCAGGGCGGAGGCCACGCGATGACCCTCGCCGCCTTCCTCGCAGCCCATCAGCGCGACGGTATCATCCTCGTCCGGATCGAGGCGGCGGAAGGTTCCACGCCGCGCGAGGCCGGCGCCTGCATGGCGGTCAGCCCGAACGCCACCGCCGGGACCATCGGCGGCGGACAGCTCGAATTCCACTGCATCGACATCGCCCGGCACATGCTCAGCGACGATGCCGAGGACCAGTTGCTCGACATCCCGCTTGGGCCGCAGATGGGGCAATGCTGCGGCGGACGGGTGCGCGTGTCCCTGCGCCATGCCAGTGCGGCCGAGATCGCCCTGTTCGGCTCCCGTGAGAAGGCGGAAGCCGCGGCGCGGCCGCCCGTCCTGATCTTCGGAGCTGGCCATACCGGCAGGGCGTTGGCGAAGGCATTGGCGCCCCTGCCCGTCTCCGTCTCGCTGGTCGACGATCGCGACGGCGTCATGAGCGGGCTTCCCTCCGTCGTCACCTGCATCCGCATGGCCGATCCCGTCGATGCGATCGCGAACGCACCGGCCAGGGCCGCCTTCGTCATACTCTCGCACAGCCATGCGCTCGACTACCGGCTGGCGGAAGCGGCGCTGGCGCGCGGCGATGCGGCCTATGTCGGCATGATCGGCTCGGCCACCAAGCGCGCCCGCTTCGAGTCGAGCTTCCTGCGCGCGGGCGGGCGGCGCGAGACGCTGGCGCGCCTGACCTGCCCGATCGGCGGTTCGGATGTGGACGACAAGCGGCCGGAGGTGATCGCGGCCTTGACGGCAGCCGAGCTGGTGCGTTGCTTGCTTGGTCGCCGGGAGCCGGCGAAAGGGAGACGGTCGCGACATGAATCAGCCGCGTGAGCAGGAAGTGCCGCCGCGGCTGGCGCTCGCCCATATTTCGAAAAGCTTTCCCGGCGTCAAAGCCAACGAGGACATCAGCCTGAGCGTCAGGCCCGGCGAAATCCACGCCCTGCTCGGCGAGAACGGCGCCGGCAAGTCGACCCTGGTCAAGATCATCTACGGCGTCCAGCAGGCCGACGAAGGCACCATATCCTGGAACGGCTCGCCTGTTTCGATCCTTTCGCCCAAGGCCGCGCGCAAGCTCGGCATCGGCATGGTCTTCCAGCATTTCTCGCTCTTCGACGCGATGACGGTGATCGAGAACATCGCGCTCGGACTCGACGAAGCCGTCGATCGCGAGGACCTCAAGCAGCGCGTCGCCGCCATCCTGCAATCCTATTCGCTGCCGCTCGACCCGGAGCGCGAGGTCCATACGCTCTCGGTCGGCGAGCGCCAGCGCATCGAGATTGTGCGCTGCCTGCTGCAGAAGCCGAAGCTTTTGATCATGGACGAGCCGACCTCGGTGCTGACGCCGCAGGAGGTCGAGCGGCTGTTCGCGACGCTGCGCCAGATTGCCGCCGAGGGCTGCTCGATCCTCTACATCTCGCACAAGCTGCACGAGATCAAAGCGCTCTGCGACAACGCCACGATCCTGCGCGGCGGGCGCGTCGTCGCCACCTGCGACCCCAAGGTCGAGACGACCAAGCGCATGGCCGAGCTGATGATCGGCGCGGAATTGCGCAAGATCGAGCACGGCAAGGCGGCGACCGCCGGCGCCGTCCGGCTGGAGGTCAAAACTCTGTCGCTGCCGGGCGAGCCGCCCTTCGGCACCGATCTGGAGAGCGTTTCCTTCGAGGCGCGAGCCGGCGAGATTCTCGGCATCGCCGGTGTCGCCGGCAACGGGCAGGCCGAACTGCTGACCGCGCTCTCGGGCGAACAGTTCGCGGCCGGAGCCGAAGCAATCAAACTCGACGGCAAGGCTATCGGCCTGGAAGGCGCAGGCGCCCGCCGGGCGCTCGGCCTCGCCTGCGTCCCCGAGGAGCGCAACGGCCATGCCGCCGTGCCGGATTTCTCGCTCGCCGAAAACGGCGTCCTGACAGCGCGCCACCGCCTGCCATTGGCGCCGCACGGCTTCATCAGCCGAGGCGCTGTCCGGCGCTTCGCCGATGGCGTCATCAAGCTCTTCGACGTACGGACCACCGGCAATGCCGCGCTCGCGCGCTCGCTCTCGGGCGGCAACCTGCAGAAATTCATCATGGGCCGGGAGATCGGCCAGCAGCCGGCCGTGCTCATCGTCTCGCAACCGACCTGGGGCGTCGATGCGGGAGCCGCCGCCGCAATCCGGCAGGAGCTCGTCGACCTCGCCGCCAAGGGCTCGGCCGTCGTGGTGATCTCGCAGGATCTGGACGAATTGCTCGAGCTTGCCGACCGGCTCTGCGTCATCAACGAGGGGCGGCTCTCGGCGCCGCGCCCGATCGCCAGCCTCGGCATCGACGAGATCGGCCTGATGATGGGCGGCGTCCACGGCGTGGAGGCGGCCCATGCTTGAATGGCGCCGCCGCCGCGAGCCGAGCACTTTGATGCTGCTCGCCAGCCCGCTGATCGCGATCGGGCTGACCATGCTCACCGGCATGATCCTCTTCACCGCCATGGGCTATGACGGCTTCCATGCGGTCGAGAGCATCTTCCTGACGCCGTTCCTGGAGCCGCAGCGCTGGGGCGATATCGGGGTCAAGGGCGCGCCGCTGGTGATGATCGCGCTCGGGCTGGCCATCGGCTTCCGGGCCAATGTCTGGAATATCGGGGCCGAGGGGCAGTATGTCATGGGCGCGATCGCCGGCACCGGCGTCGCGCTCCTGACCTATGACATGACAGGCTGGTGGATCCTGCCCGCCATGGTGCTGGCTGGCATCCTCGGCGGCATGGCCTGGGCCGCGATCCCGGCTCTCCTGCGCGTCAAGCTGCAGGTCAGCGAAATCCTGACCAGCCTGATGCTGACCTATGTCGCGGTGCAGTTCCTGTATTTTCTCGTGCGCGGTCCGTGGAAGGACCCGGGCGGCTTCAACTTCCCGCAGACGCGGATGTTCACCTCCGACCAGACGCTGCCCACCGTGCTCGAAGGGACACTTGTCCATCTCGGCATCCCCGCCGCGCTCGTGCTCGCGGTCATCGCCTGGCTGCTGATGGAGAAGACGACGGCCGGTTATGCGATCAAAGTCGTCGGCCTTGCCCCAGCCGCGGCGCGCCATGGCGGCTTCAGCGCCGCGCGCACGACCTGGGCGACGATGCTGATCAGCGGCGCGCTCGCCGGGCTTGCCGGGCTGTTCGAGGCGGCTGGCCCGTTCGGGCAGCTCACGCCGCAATTCCCGGTCGGCTACGGCTTCACCGCGATCATCGTCGCCTTCCTCGGCCGGCTGAACCCGCTCGGCATCGTCTTCGGCGGCATCGTGCTGGCGGGGACTTATGTCGGCGGCGAGATCGCGCAATCGACGGTCCGGCTGCCGCAGGCGGCGACCGGGCTGTTCCAGGCGACGCTGCTGTTCATGTTGCTCGCGACCGACGTGCTGGTGAGCTGGCGGATCGGCTGGAAGCGGAGGGCGGCGTGAGGCAGCTCGCACCGGAACCTCACTGTCATTCCGGGGCAAGCCGAAGGCTTGAGCCCGGAACCCAGAACCGATGCGCCGCTTTCATGAGCCGTTCGCTTCACCGCGCCTTCCATACCGCGACCTGCGGTTCTGGGTTCCGGGCTCTTCGCTGCGCGAAGCCCCGGAATGACGGAGAGGTTCCATGACCTCCGCCATGCTCGTCTCCATCCTGATGACGCTGATCGCGGCTTCGACGCCGCTGCTGCTGGCCTCCCTGGGCGAACTCGTCGCCGAGAAGGCGGGCGTGCTCAATCTCGGCGTCGAAGGCATGATGCTCTGCGGCGCGGTCGCGGGCTTCGCTGTCGCCTTCTCGACCGGGAGCACCGGCATCGGCCTCGTCGCGGCGGCCTTCGCCGGGGTAGCCGCCTCGATGATCTTCGCCGTGCTCGCGCTCTCGCTGATGGCCAATCAGGTTGCGACGGGGTTGGCGCTGACGATCTTCGGCATCGGCGCCTCCTCGCTCATCGGCGCCGGTTTCGTCGGGCGCACCGTGACGCGGCTCCAGCCGATCTTCCCCGCGGCGCTCTCGGAGCATCCGGTCCTGCGCGTGATCTTCGGCCATGACATCCTCGTCTATCTCTCCTTCGCGCTCGTCGCGGGCGTGAGCTGGTTCCTGCGGCGGACGCGGCCGGGCCTGATCCTGCGAGCGGTCGGCGAGAACGATGCATCCGCCCATGCCATCGGCTACCCGGTCGTCGCCATCCGCTATGCAGCTGTCGCCTTCGGCGGGGCCTTGGCGGGGCTGGGCGGCGCCTATTTCTCGCTGGCGCTGACGCCGATGTGGGCGGATCGCCTGACCGCTGGCCGCGGCTGGATCGCGCTGGCGCTGGTCGTCTTCTCGGCCTGGAAGCCGGGGCGCCTGCTGCTCGGCGCCTATCTCTTCGGCGCCGTGATGACGCTCGAATTGCAGTTGAAGGCAGCCGGCGTCACCTGGCTTGCGCCGGAGGTCCTGGCGATGGCCCCCTACCTTGCGACGATTGCAGTTCTGACCATGATGTCGCTAGGACGGAAGACCGGCCGGCTCGACGCGCCCGCCTGCCTCGGCAAACCCTTCTCGGCGTCCTGACGCCGCAACCCATAACGGGGAGTTTTTGGACATGACCAGCATCATCACCCGCCGCAGGCTGACCTTCGGCGCGGCCGCCGCCTCTACCCTGCCGATCCTCGGCCGAGGCGCCTCGGCGCAGGCCCCGCTCGGCGTCGGCTTCGTCTATGTCGGCCCCATCGGCGACCACGGCTACACCTGGACGCATAACCAGGGCCGGCTCGCGCTGGAGAAGGAGTACGGCGCGAAGATCAAGACGAGCTTCATCGAGAACGTGGCCGAGGGGCCGGATGCTGCCCGCGCGATCCGCCAGCTCGCCCAGGCCGGCAACCAGCTGATCTTCACGACCTCCTTCGGCTTCATGAACCCGACCATCCAGGTCGCGAAGCAGTTCCCGAAGATCCATTTCGAGCATGCCACCGGCTATATGCGCGCCGAGAACGTCGCGACCTATGATGCGCGCTTCTACGAGGGCCGGGCCGTGATCGGCACCATCGCCGGCCATATGTCGAAGACCGGCCAGGCCGGCTACGTCGCCTCCTTCCCGATCCCGGAAGTCGTGATGGGCATCAACGCCTTCCACCTTGCCGCCCGCAAGGTGAATCCGAACTTCAAGACCAAGGTCGTCTGGTGCTCGACCTGGTACGACCCCGCCAAGGAGGCCGACGCCGCCAAGGCACTGATCGACCAGGGCGCCGACATGATCACCCAGCACACCGATTCCGCCGCCCCGCTCCAGGCGGCCGAGCAGCGCGGCGTCTTCGCCTTCGGCCAGGCCTCGGACATGAAGTCCTTCGCGCCCAACGCGCATCTCTCGGCCATCGTCGACGACTGGTCGGGCTACTACATCAAGCGCGTCAAGGACGTCATGGACGGCACCTGGAAGAGCGGCGCGGTCTGGGGCGGAATCAAGGACGGTTTCGTCAAGATCGCGCCCTATAACGACGCCGTCACCCCGGCGGCCCGCGCCGCCGCCGACGAGGTCACCAAGGCGATCGCCGCCGGTACGCTCCACCCCTTCACCGGCGAGCTCAAGGACCAGAAGGGCGAGGTCCGCCTCAAGGCCGGCGAGAAGGCCAGCGACGAGATGCTCTCCAAGATGGACTGGTACGTCGACGGCATCCAGGCCTGAGACCCCGTTCCCGCTGCGGCGGTGGCCCGATCATGCCGCCGCCGCGATTCGCGAAGCGCCTTGCAACTGACGATTGGTCAGCGCACTCCGGCAGTCTGTTTTGGTTCTCAACTGGCGCCTTATGGGCCTGAAA
Organism: Allobosea sp.; assembly: GCA_039808685.1. Taxonomy (GTDB): domain Bacteria; phylum Pseudomonadota; class Alphaproteobacteria; order Rhizobiales; family Beijerinckiaceae; genus Allobosea. Next base: position 195,375 of record JBDHTM010000001.1, read on the forward strand.
CCGCTGGAATGAAGCCGTTTCCTGTGCGTATCTACCGCCGCGGGCATCGTCTTTCCGCGGTAACCGTGGCAACTGCGTGAGTTGCGCGCCGCGAATGCCATCCATGTGTCGCGGTCGCTCGTGTCGGAAACGAGCATGAACGGCCGTCATCCTGCACGCGACGCCTGAACCACCTTCTCAAGGAGGAATTCATGACCAAGAACGAACTGATCGCCGCCATCGCCGAAGAGACCGGCAAGACCAAGGCCGACGTCTCGGCCATCCTGGCCTCGCTCGGCGCGACCGTCGCCAAGACCCTGAAGAAGGGCGACGACGTCACCCTCGGCGGCATCGGCAAGCTCTCCGCCGCCAAGCGCGAGGCCCGCGAAGCCCGCAACCCGTCGACCGGCGCGACCATCAAGGTCCCGGCCAAGACCGTCGTGAAGTTCAAGGTCACCAAGGACCTCGCCGACGCGGTGGCGTAACAGCCAACGTTCGGGTTCGAGCGGCGTTCGTGCCTGGTTGCGCGGACGCTGCTTGACCCGGCGCTCCATGCCCTCACATTAGCGGCATGTTCCTTCGCCTCTTCACCGATCTGCGCGCCGCCAAGGTCCCCGTGACCCTGCGCGAATATCTGACGCTGCTCGAAGGAGTGGAAGCCGATCTCGCCGAACACCGGGTCGACGAGTTCTACTATCTCGCCCGCGCCACGCTGGTGAAGGACGAGCGCCATCTCGACAAGTTCGACCGCGTCTTCGCCCAGGTGTTCAAGGGCATGGAGACGCTGCAGCAGGCGATCGAGGAAGCCGGCATTCCCGAGGAATGGCTGCGCAAGCTCGCCGAGAAATTCCTGACCGACGAAGAGAAGGCCCAGATCGATGCGATGGGCTGGGAGAAGCTCTGGGAGACGCTGAAGCAGCGACTGGAGGAGCAGAAGGGCCGCCACCAGGGCGGCAGCAAGTGGATCGGCACTGCCGGCACCTCGCCCTATGGCGCCTATGGCTACAATCCCGAAGGCATCCGCATCGGCCAGGACAAGAACCGCAATTTCCGGGCGGTGAAGGTCTGGGACAAGCGCGAGTTCAAGGATTTCGACGATACGCGCGAGCTCGGCGTGCGCAACATGCGCATCGCGCTCCGGCGCCTGCGCCGCTTCGCGCGCACCGGCGCGGCCGAGGAACTCGATCTCGACAACACGATTTCCGAAACCGCCCGGCACGGCTATCTCGACGTCAAGCTCCGGCCGGAGCGCCGCAATGCCGTGAAGGTTCTGCTCTTTCTCGATGTCGGCGGCTCGATGGACTGGCATATCGAATTGGCCGAGGAGCTGTTTTCGGCGGCGCGGGCCGAGTTCAAGCATTTCGAGCATTTCTACTTCCATAACTGCCCCTATGAGCGGGTGTGGAAGGAGAACCGCCGCCGGCACGACCAGCAGATCGCGACCTGGGACGTGCTCAGGACCTATCCGTCCGATTACCGCCTCGTCTTTGTCGGGGATGCCTCGATGAGCCCCTACGAGATCGCCATGCCCGGCGGCTCGGTCGAGCATTGGAACGAGGAGGCCGGCGAGGTCTGGATGGAGCGGTTGGCGACCAAGTTCCCGAAATCGGTCTGGCTCAACCCGGTGCAGCAGAATCTCTGGAACTACACCCAGTCGATCCGCCAGATCAGCGGGCTGATCGGCGGGCGCATGTTCCCGCTGACGCTCGACGGGCTCGATGGCGCGATGAAGGTTCTGGCGCGGTGACGACGACCATCATGGACGAAGACGACGACGCCCCTGCCCCAAGCTGGCGCCAGCGCCCCAAGCCGGTCGGCTTCGAGATCGCCTACAAGCTCGAGGGCGACACGCTGGAGGTCGACCGGACGCGCCGCGTCGACAGCATCCGGCTCAGCGCGGTCGAGCAGGTGCGCTTCGTCTATGCGCCCGGCAATATCTCGTCGAAAGGCTACAAGACGCAACTCAGCCTCAGCGACGGGCGAACGGTGACCTTCGGCAACCTGTCCTGGCGCTCGCTGACCGATCTCGACCGCGACGACCCGCGCTATCACCGCTTCGTCACAGCGCTCTCGGCCGCGATCGCGCGGGCCAATCCGCGCGCCCGCTTCGTTGCCGGACGGCCGAAACCGATCTGGCTCGGCGTCGCTTTTGTCGGCGGGCTGTCCTTGCTGATGCTGGCGGCGTTCACGCTACGGGCCTTCCAGCAGGGCGCGACCAATGCCGGCCTGCTCGGCATCCTGCTGGTCGCCGCCTCGTTCTGGCAGGTCTGGCCGCTCATCAGCCTCAACCGGCCGCGCGAACTCGCGACCGGCGAGGTGCCGGACAGCCTCGTCCCCGGCGGAACGGGCTGAGGCTCAGCGGACGACTAGCACCGAGCATTTCGCCCGGCGCACGATGGCCGAAGCATTCGAGCCGATGACATAGGCAAGCATGCCCGGCTCGTGCGAGCCGATAACGATGAGGTCGGTGCCGCTGGCATCCGCCTCGGCCAGGACCTCGCCATGGACCGAGCCGATCAGCACCTTGGCCGAGACCTGCTCGGCCGGGAGATCGACCTTCGCTGCGATCTCGGCGAGCTTGGCCTCGGCATCCTCCTGCTGCTCGGAATCGAAATCGGCCGGCACGAATTCCATATAGGTGACCGGAATCAGCGAGCGGACATAGACCAGCCGCAGCCTCCCGCCCGAAGCCTTGGCAAAGGACACGGCTGCCGCGATCGCCGGCTTGGCGAGCTCGGCCTCGGCAAGGTCTACGGGGACCATGATCGATCTGTACATCGCATTCTCCATGGCATCGGACCGAACAGCGGACCCCGCTTTCGGGCACATCCGATGATATCACAAATGCTTAGATCGCTCTTGCGTCCGACAGGACGGGCGATCCGGGCCGCTGTGAAACCATGATGGAGTTTGCCAGCGCCCGCGCCATGATCCAGCGCAAAATGCGGGCTGCGGCGCAGCGCCGCGCGCGGAGCATGAAGCTTGCCGATTTCTGGTGGGAACACCTCGTCATCCCGGACAAGCTGCGCAGCAGCGCCGATCCGGGATCCATCGTGGACCTCCGGAGCCCTCCGATGGATCCCGGGTCAAGCCCGGGATGACGAAGCGGTTGCGGGAAAAGTCGGTGTGCCTTCAGCCCTGCCGCGCGGGCGTGCGGACGACGAGCCCGTCGAGGTCCTCGCGGACACGGATCTGACAAGAGAGGCGCGAGTTGGGGCGGACGTCGAAGGCGAAGTCCAGCATGTCCTCTTCCATCGGCTCGGCATGGCCGACGGCAGCGGTCCAGGCATCGTCGACATAGACATGGCAGGTGGCGCAGGCGCAGGCGCCGCCGCATTCCGCCTCGATGCCGGGCACAGCATTGCGGATCGCCGTCTCCATCACGGTCGAGCCGATTTCGGCCTCGACGGTGCGGCTCTCTCCATGAGCGTCGATGAAGGTGATGTTCGGCATGGGGAACTCCGGCGGCGCGATCTCCGGCACCGCTTAGAGCATTTCAAAGCGGCACGGAACGGGATTTCGTGCCGCAGCCGCCTGTTCAGGCGGCACAGTCGAAGCGGGCGATCACCGCCCTCGCCTCTGCCGCCGCCAGGGCCAGCGCATCGAGCGCAGCTTCGCTCGCCTCACGCTGCGGCCCGGCCAGGCTCTCCTCGATGCGGTCGGCCGCTTCCGCGACCTGCCAGGCACCGACGGCACGTGCCGCGCCCTTCAGGGTGTGGGCGGCATCCATCCGCGCCTGCCGGTCGGCGCTGCCGTGGATGGTCCGCAGATGAGCGACGCATTGCTGGGCGAAGAGCGTGAGCAACTCGCGCTCCAGCTCGTGGTCGCCGGCGGTCTGGCGGGAGAGATAGGCGAAATCGATGGCCTTCTCGGTCATATCCGGAGCTCTCGAACGATGGTCTCCACAGGGCCGCATGAGCCGGCCTGATGCCCTTCAGGAAGCGCCCTGATGGTAAACGAGGCGTTAACGACGTTTGTGAATCGCGCAGTCAAATGGGTTTCCAATGGTCCTGGGGTCCACTACCCTTCCAATTGGTAAATGATGGGCGCAGTGTCTCCGTTCACCCGGCCAGAGGCGGCATGGGGCGACGGAGATCACCGTATGCGCCCATGTTCAGTAGCGTGGCGAGGCGGCAACGATGAATCGACCCAAGAAGCTCCAGGACCCCACTGAAGCTGCGATGTCGGCGATCGAAGAGGCGCTTCGCCTTGACCAGCCCAAGGATAGCACCGAGACGCCGGTCGAGACCGAACCGCGACTGCCCGCGACCAGCGAGAACGACCTGAAGCTCGAGCTGCCGCGCGTCGAGCCGGCTCCTGCCTCGCCTCCGCTGGCCTCCACCGCTCCCGCTCAGCAGCAGCCGGCGTCGCCGCGCCCCGCGATCGCTCCCGATACCAGCCGCGTCGCCAATGACGACCGCCGGGATTCGAGCTCGCTCGTCCAGGCCTTCGCCGTGCGCCCGTCGCGCAAGCCCTATTGGTTCGCGGCGCTCGCCTCGCTCGCCTGGCTCGGCGGCGCCGCCTTCGTCCTGCTCGGCCGCTACGGCTCGTTCAGCAACGGCCTGCCGGAGCCGGTCGCCAGCTTCGGCATCGGCGAGTGGACGCTGCTTGCCCTCTCGATCGGCGCGCCGATCGTGTTCTTCTTCGTCCTGGCGGCCCTCTATCGCCGCACCCAGGAAATGCGCCTGATCTCGCGCGCCATGACCGAGGTCGCGCTGCGCCTGGCCGAGCCTGAGGTCGCCGGCGCCGATTCCGTGCTGTCGCTCAGCCAGACCATCCGCCGCGAGGTCGCCGCCATGGGCGACGGCATCGAGCGCGCCGTCGCGCGGGCCGGCGAGCTGGAAACCATCGTCCGTGGCGAGATCTCGACGCTGGAACGTGCCTATGCCGATAACGAGATCCGTTTGCGTTCGCTGATCGACGAGCTCGTCACCCAGCGCGAGGCCGTGGTCGGCAATGCCGAGCGCGTGAAGCTCGCCATCAGCGGCGCCCATGAGGGGCTCGCCAAGGACCTCGACAGCGCCAGCCGCGCCATCGCGGAAGCGGTCTCGCAAGCCGGCGACCGCGTCACCGGCTCGCTCGGCGCCAAGGGCGACCAGATCACGCAGGCGCTCGGCCGCGCCGGCGAAAAGATGATCGAGGAAATCAGCGGCCGCAGCCACGACCTGGTCGAGCGCCTGCAGATCACCTCCGGGGAGGTCTCCGAGCGCCTGGCCGGGGCCAGCGGCAACCTGTCGGAGATGCTCGACGGCCGCGCCAAGGAGATCGCAAGCTCGCTGGAGCGCACCGGCGCGGTCCTCACCGAGGGCCTGGCCACCGGCGCCCAGGACGTCACCCGCGCCATCACCGAGACCGGCAACCAGGTCGCCGAGACGCTGACCGGCCGCGTCGAGACGGTCAACGAACTGCTCAAGAACACCGGCGAGACCCTCGCCCGCGACATCTCGGCGCGCGGCACGGAAGCCGCCGAGCGCTTCGAGGCCAGCAGCCGCAACATGGTCGCCCTGATCGAGAGCCAGAGCGAGGCCCTGCAGGCCCGTCTGGCGGAATCCGGCGAAGCGTTACGCAGCGCGCTCTCCGACGAGGGCGAGAGCGTCACGACGCGCCTCGCCGAGGTCGGGCGCGGGGTCAACAGCCTGCTCGTCCGCCAGAACGAGGCTATCGCCAACCGCCTCGCCGAAGTCGGCGAGAGCGTCCACGGCCTGATCGGCACGCATGGCGACACACTGGTCAGCCGCCTCAACGAGACCGCCCGCACCGTCGACGACGTGCTGCGCGAGCGCAGCGAGGCGATCATCCTGCGCGTCAGCGATGTCAGCCAGTCGCTCGGCGAATCCGTCACGCGGCATGGCGATATCCTTACCGGCCGCATCACCGATGTCGCCGGCCAGGTGAACGGGCTCTTCACCGATCAGGGCAGCAAGCTCGTCGACCGCCTCAACGAGACCGGCCAGACCGTCCATACCCTGCTCGACCAGCAGGCCGAGAAGCTGGTCGGCCGCGTTTCCAGCGCCGGCAACGAGCTTGCCGAACTCGTCGGCCAGCAGAGCGACGGCGTCGTCAGCCGCGTCTCGCAGGCCGGCAATGAACTGGCCCGCGTGCTCACCGAGCGCAGCGCAGCCGCGGTCGCCAGCGTCTCCGAAGCCGGCCGCAACCTCGCGGACCTGATGGGCGAGCAGAGCGATGCCACGGTCGCACGTGTCTCCAACGCCGGCGCCGATGTCGCCAAGCTCCTGTCGGAGCGCAGCGAAGCGCTGGTTTCCAGCGTCTCGGGCGCGGTCAACACTGTCGAGACGCGCCTGCGCGACGAGAGCGAGCTGCTCGTCAGCCGCCTGACCCAGGCCGGCCAGGAGGTCGGCGTCATCATCGGCAACGAGAGCGAGCGCCTGATCACCGGCCTCTCCGAGACCGGCATGCGCGTCAGCGCGCTGCTCGAAGAGCAGGCCGGCGCGATGACCGTGAAGGTTTCGCAGGCCGGGCTCGAGATCAAGGACCTGCTCGGCAACGAGAGCCAGGCGCTGGCCAGCCGCGTCGCCGATGTCGGCCGCTCGGTGCACGGCATCCTGGCGGAGCGCTCGAACGCGCTGATCACCCGCCTGGCCGAGACCGGCGCCAGCATCGACCAGCAGCTCGACGAGCGCGGCGCGACGCTTGCCGCCCACGTCACCGGCAGTATCGAAGCGGCGAAGAGCGCGCTCGAACAGCAGCAGACCGGCTTCCTCGCCAGCATCGGCGAAACGGCCGAAAAGGTTGGCGCCCTGCTCGGCGAGCAGCGCGAGACCATGGTGCGCGACCTCGTCAACACCGGCCGCGAGGTCCACACTTTGCTCGGCGAGCAGAGCGAGGATCTGGCGCGCCGCATGACCGAGGCGACCCGTACCCTCACCGAGACGATCAATGTCGACGGCCGCCATGTCGCCGACCGCGTCGCCGAAGCGACGCAAGGGTTGCGCGACACCTTCACCGTCCATGCCGAGGAGGCGCGCACCATGCTCGCCGGCACCGGCCGCGAGATCGTGATGGCGCTGACCCAGCAGGGCGGGCGCGTGAACGAGGCGCTCTCGGCCAATGCCGAATCGATGCTGCGCTCGGTCGAGGGCCGCGCGCAGGCGCTGAACGAGGCGTTGGCGCTGCGTCATGATGCGCTGACCAAGCTTTTCGACGAACGCGGACACGAGATCGAGGCCGCGCTCGGCGGGCGCCTCGCGGCGTTCTCGGCGCTGTTCGACACGCAGGGCCGCGACGTCGAGCGCGCGCTCGCCGCGCGCCTCGGCGCCTTCGAGGACCTGATCGTCAACCAGGGCGGCACGCTCACCGCCAAGATTTCCGGCGATGCGCAGCAGCTCACCGCGGCGCTCCATGCCGGCATCGCGCAGGTCGAGAAGCTCATCTCCGAGGACAGCGTCGTGCTCGCAGACAAGGCCGGCGCCCGTGCGCTGGAAGCGGCCGAGCTCCTCGCCAACCGCACCCGCGAGGCTGCGGAGGCGATGGAGAGCCAGATCAAGCTGTTCGAGGACCGCTCGGGCGCCAAGAGCGCCGAGATCGCCGGCACGCTCGACAGCCTGATCGCCCGCATCGACGGCAGCCTGGGCTCGCGCGCCACCGCCCTGAACGAGGCACTGGTCGAGCGCACGGTCGATATCGCCCGCGTGCTGGCCGAAGGCGGGCGCGAGGTCACCAAGGCACTCGCCGCCAAGGCCGATGAGATCGGCGAGGTCGTCACCTCCAAGAGCGAGTCGCTCACCCGCACGCTCAGCGACAAGGCCGATGCGATCAACGCGACGCTGGGCGGCCGCGCCCTCCAGATCGCCGATACGCTCGACCAGAGCGTCGCGCGCTTCGAGGAGCGCGTCGTCGGCCGGCTCGACACGGTCTCGCATACGCTCGACACCCGCGGCGACGAGATCGCCGCGACTCTGCAGGGCCGTTCGGAAGCCATTGCGGCGGCGCTCGCCGAGCGGGCGCAGGAACTGCGCGCCCTGTTCGATGACCAGGGCGGCGGCATGGTCTCGGCGCTCGCCAGCCAGAGCGAAGCGATCGCCGCCGCGCTCACCGAGCGCGCGGAGCAGCTGCGCACCCTGTTCGACGATCGCGGGCTCGGCATCGTCGCCGCGCTCGGCCGTCGGGGCGATGCCATCTCGGGCGCGCTCGACCAGCGCGCCGAGCAGCTGCGCGCGATCTTCGAGGGCCAGGGCGCCGGCATCGTCACCGCGCTCGAGCGCCAGGGTGCAGCCGTGGCCTCCTCGCTGGAGGAGCGGACCAATGCCCTGCATGCCGCCTTCGACGCGAGCAGCAACGGCCTCGTCGCGGCTCTCGGCCGCCAGGGCGAGACGATCACCCAGTCGCTCGACGAGCGCGTGGAAACCTTGCGCGCCGTGTTCGACGCCAAGGGCAACGGCCTGGTCGAGGCCCTCGGGCAGCAGGGCGAAACCTTCACCCAGGCGGTCGACGAACGGGTCGAGGCTCTGCGCGCCGTGTTCGACGCCAAGGGCAATGGTGCCGTCGAGGCACTGAACGAGCGCGGCGAAGCGCTAGCCAACGAATTCGCCTCGGTCGGCGAGAGCGTGGTGCGCGCACTCGAAAGCCGCGGCAACGCCATCGTCGCCGGCCTGCGCGACCGCGGCGCGGCCATCGCCAATGCGGTCGAAGCGTCGTCCAACGCGCTGCGCGAGACGCTCGAAGCCGGCTCGAAACAGTCGGTCGAGGCGCTGGTCGGCACCAACGAGCAGCTCCGCGAGGAGCTGGGCGGCATGCTCGGCCGCCTCGGCGAAGCCAACAAGCTGATGCAGCAGATCGTCAACGGCGCGAACAAGAACCTCGCTGCCGTCGAGAACAGCCTGTCGACCCGCGTCGGCGAGTTGCAGAACGTGATCGGCACCGTAATGGCGGAAGCCGGCAACGCCTCGCAGCAGGTCGCGGCCCAGATCGCGGAGCTGAAGAGCTTCTCGGAAGGCACGCTGCGCGAGACGACGGCGCTGATCAGCCAGCTCGACAATCGCGGCACCTCGCTCAACGAGGCGACACAGGCCAGCAGCGCGGCGCTCAACGCCGTCGCCGGCCGCCTCGAGCAGATCGAGGCCCGCGTCGGCAAGGCGCTCGCCGAGCGCCGCGACGCGCTGGAGCAGCTGCACGGGCTGATCGCCAACCGCACCGACGATGTCGAGGCAATCACCCGCTCCTTCGCCTCGCTGATCGACGAGTCGCTCGGCACCGCCGAGGCGCGGGCCCGCCAGATCGGCGCCGTGCTCTCCGACTCGGCCGAGTCGACCACGAGCGCCATCGCCCAGCAGTTCGAGACGATCCGCGCCGCGACCGGCAAGGAGCGGGAGCGCACGGCGGAGGCCCTGCGCTCGGCCTATGCCCAGGTCTCGACCGAGATCAGCGGCGAGCTCGCAAAGGTGACCGAGCGCTTCCAGAAGGCGGCGCAGGACATGCGCGGCATCACCGGCGAGATCCAGCGCGAGCTCGAAGCGACCCGCGCCGAGCTGAAGCGCGGCGTGCTCGAACTGCCGGCCGAAGCGCAGGAATCGACTTCGGCCATGCGCCGCGTCGTTGCCGAACAGATCAAGGCGCTGAACGATCTCACCGAGATCGTGACGCGGGCCGGCCGTCGCGGCGACGTCTCGCTGCCGATCGACCATATCGCCAGCCGCCGGCCTGTCACGGCGGCCACGGCCGCCGCCCCGGCCCCGGTCGCCCCGACGCGGCCGGCCCAGGCGTTCACGCCTGCGCCCCAGCCCGCCCCCGCAGCGGAAGAGCCGCTGCTGCGGCCGTCGATCGACGCTGCGGCGAACGAGCCCGAGCCGCAGCCGGCCGCTCCTCGTCCGGCCGTCCGGATCGAGACCGCGACAGCGCCGACCCGCCCGGCTTCCGTCCAGGAGGCGCCGCGCCGCCAGCCGGAGCCGGCTGCACAGCAGCAACCCGCCAAGTCGGGCTGGCTATCGGACCTGCTGACCCGCGCCTCGCGCGAGGACAAGCAGCCCGAGCCGAACAAGCCGACGACGCATTCGATCGAGAAGCTCGACTCGCTCTCCGTCGACATCGCGCGGATGATCGACCATGACGCCGCGGTGGAGCTGTGGGACCGCTACAAGCGTGGCGAACGCAATGTCTTCACGCGCCGGCTCTACACGCTGCAGGGCCAGCAGACCTTCGACGAGATGCGTCGCAAATACCGCCGCGACCCCGAGTTCAAGGACACGGTCGACCGCTATATCGACGAGTTCGAGCGCCTGCTCGGTGAAGCCGCCAAGGACGACCGCGACTCGATGGTGGCCAAGACCTACCTGACCTCGGAGACCGGCAAGGTCTACACGATGCTGGCCCATGCCAGCGGGCGCTTCGAATAGGGGCGCTACCACTGCCGAAACGAGGAAGGCCGCCCGAGAGGGCGGCCTTTGCTTTTTTTGGGGTTCTGCGCAGAGCCCTGTGGCGCACTGATTTTCAATGGAACGGCGGGTCTTCCCGGCAGGAGCGAAGCGGAGAGCCGGGATTCACCCCTGAACCTTGATCGGAAGCGTTCCGACATGGATCCCGGGTCAAGCCCGGGATGACCGCGTGTTTCCGAGTGAATTCAGCAGGCCCTAAGCCGCAGCCCGGAAGCGCGCCTCGCCGCGGCTCACGAAGCAGGTCTTGTCGAACAAGGTGAGGTCGAGCGGGTTGGGCAGCCGCACGTCCGCGATTTCGGGGAACGGCCTGTCTGAGCCTTCGTAGGAACGGTCGACCTGTGAGAGGAAGACGAGGATTACTCCCCTCTCCCGCGCGAAGGTCTTCAGCGTACTCACCTGCTGTGCGAGTTCCAGTGTCTCGCGGCGCTGGTCAAGCAGTTGCAGGTAATCTATGACCGCCACCGTGCCACGCGGCGCGTCCGCCAGTCTCGCAACGATATAGCCGGCGCTGATCGCATCGGAGCAATCGCATTCGAAGAGGCCGGCAAATTCAGCTGGCTCGATGTTGATCGCGTGCAGGCGAGAGAGAACGTCCGCCGGCGTGTATTCGAGCGTTAGGAAGACACCCCGGCGCCCGGCCCGCATCGCTTCGGCCAGAAGGGCGAGGCCCGCCAACGTCTTGCCCTGCCCCGGCCGCCCCGCCATCAGGACGAGATCGCCCGGCTCCAGCAGAGGCCATAATGCGCGGATCGATGCCATTCCGGGCTGCTTCGCGACGAGCAGACTCCAGCTGCGATAGCCCTCCGCCGCCGCGATGCGATCAAGCGCGGCGTGGAGCGGAATGTGCTCCGCCCGGCTCAACAGCCTGGCCTTGCGTTTCAACTGATGGATCGGGGCCGACAAATTCATGACGTGAACCTCCTATCGCAGGCAGTTGGCGCAATCCCTCCTCATGCGTGATGCCCGGACAGTGGTCAGGTCGATGGAAATGCCCTGCATGATAATGCTGCCCCGGCTGGAGGGGGGAGGCTCGGGCCGAGCCGGAATCAGAGCCTAGCGCAACCGCGCTCCAAAGGGAATCGCCGGCCACCGGCAGAAGCGCTCAGCGCGCCCAGCGCACGATCTCGACGAGGACCTGCGACAGCGCCCGGTCGAGCGCCTGGGTCGCTCCCGGCCCGTCGACGGCGCCGGCGGGCACGCGTGCTGCGAACAGACGCGCCCGCTGGATCTGGCCGGTCCGATCGCCGACGATCCGGGCGGTGATCTCGACCACTGCCGTGCCCGTCGCCGCGTCGATGTTGAAGCTGCGGATATTGGTGTTGAGCTGGACGTCGGGAGAGATCCGCTGGCCCGGCCCCGAGACCGAACCGACCCGGCCGGCATTCTCGAAGGTCTGGATCAGTCGCGCCTGCACCAGTGCCGGAACCCGGTCCGCCCATTGCGCGCCGCCGACGAAGGAGAGCGCGCCGCTCGAATCCTTGACGATGACGCGGTCGGAATCGAGCGCCTGGACCGCCGTCGGCTCGGCCACGACCATCGCGGCCCGCGAGCCGCCGACCTTACCGAAGCCGCCGGGAGCCGAAAGGTCGAAGGTGGTCGGCGTCGCCCCGCCGCCACAGCCGGCGAGCAGCGCGGCGGTCGCCAGAGCCAGCGCTGGGAGGAAGCGGCGCGTCCTGCGGGCCGGAGGAAGGCGAACCTCGGTCGTCATGGGGCTAGCGCGATCCATTGTATTGGGGAAGCGGCGGCTTGCCGCCGAAAATGAACTGCTGCGGGTTGCGTTCGAAATTCCGCAAGGTGCGGTTGAGTTCCGTCAGGGTCCTCTTGCCGTCCGAGACCAGCGTCTCGACATCGCGCAGTCCCGGCCCGGTGAAGCGGCTGATGCCGGCGGTGATCTCGGCCGTGCGCTTGTCGAGATTGTCGGCGAGCGTCCGGATCGACTTGGCGGCATCCGCGACCTCCTGGAAGGCACTGCGGCCATCGGGGCCCGACCCGGATTCGAGGAAGCCCTTCGCCGCCTTGAGTACGCCCTCGACCTGATCGGCCGCCTTGTCGAGCTTGGCCGAAATGGACGCTGCGTCCTTCACCACCTTGGCGACATCGGCGCTGGAGCCGCCAAGCGCGCCCGTGAACTTGTCGACGTTCTCGATGATGCGGGCGACCTTGTTGCGATCGACCGACCGGACCACGCCTGTCAGTTCCTCGCTGAGCGATTGCAGCTTCTGCGACAGTGGCTGGATCGTCTCGGCAATGTTGCCGAAGCCGGCCATCAGCTTGTCGAGCCCGTCAGCGTTGTTGCCGAGCGCCTGCGAAAATTTCTCGACATTGCGGACCGTGTTGTTGATCGGTGTGGCGTTCTGCTTGATCAGCCCGTCGAGCGAGGTGAGCATCCCGTCGGCCTTCTGCGCCACGTTGCGCACGGTCTCGATGATGTCCTGCAATTCGGAGCGCTCGGCGATGATCGTCGGCATCGGCTCGCCCGGCTTCGCCTTCAGGACCGGCGCGCCGGGATCCCCGCCGATGAGCTGCAAAGCCACCACGCCGGCCAGCCCCTGCGCCTCGATGCGGGCGCGCGTGTCCTCGCGCAGCGGCGTCGTGTTGGCGACCTGGACCACCGCGTAGATCCGGCGCGGATCGTCCGGCTGGAGCTCGATATTGGTGACTTCGCCGACGCGAAGCCCGTTGAAGAGCACGCTCGAGCCGCGCCCGAGCCCGGTCACCGTGCCGGTGAAGATGACACGGACGCTCTCCTTGCGCCCGGCTCCACCGCTGTTGAACCAGTAGACGAAGCCGAAAGCCGCCGCGAGGACCGCGAGCGTGAACAGGCCGACGAGTGCGTAATTGGCGCGCGATTCCATCGTCTAGCTGCTTTGTCCCCGCTCTCCCGCCGGCAGCCTGGCCATGGCGCGCTCCCCGCCGAAATAGGCCTTCAACCATGGATGGTCGGACGCCAGCATCGTCGCCAGCGGCCCGACCGCGATCACCTTCTTGTCCGCCAGAGCGGCGATTCGGTCGCAGGCATGATACAGGCTGTCGAGATCGTGGGTTACCATGAAGACGGTGAGGCCCAGAGTCTGCTTCAGGGTCATGATCAGGTCGTCGAATTCGGCGGCGCCGATCGGGTCCAGCCCCGATGTCGGCTCATCCAAGAAGACGATCTCGGGATCGAGCGCGAGCGCGCGCGCCAAAGCCGCCCGCTTGATCATCCCGCCCGAGAGCTCGGAAGGCGCCTTGTCGGCGGCGTCGCGCGGCAGGCCGACGAGATCGAGCTTCACCATCGCCAGCTCGTCGAGCAGGTCCGGCGAGAGCTGAAGATACTCCCGCATCGGCACCTGGATGTTCTGCTTCACGGTCAACGCCGAGAACAGCGCGCCCTGCTGGAACATCACGCCGAAGCGGCGTTCGAGCACGCGGCGCTGCTGCTGGTTGAGCTCGTCGACATCCTCGCCGAAGACCTCGATCGTCCCGCGCCGCTTGCGGACGAGGCCGAGGATGGTGCGCGTCAGGACGGATTTGCCCTGCCCGGAGCCGCCGACGAAGCCGAGGATCTCGCCGCGCAGCACGTCGAGATTCAATCCATCCATGATCACCTTGTCGCCGAAGGCGACCTTGAGATCGCGAACGCGGATGACGACCTCGGGCTCGCCGCCGGCCTGCATTCGGTGGTGATGGGAATGGCCCTGCGACAGCATCGTCAGAACTCGATCGAAGCGAAGAACATGGCGAAAAGGCCGTCGACGACGATCACCATGAAGATCGCCTTGACCACCGAGGCCGTGACCTGGCGGCCGAGCGATTCAGCCGAGCCCTTGACCGCGAGCCCCTCGATCGAGGCGATCAGCCCGATGACGAAGGCCATGAACGGCGCCTTGATCAGGCCGACGGCAAAATGCTTCCAGGTGATGACCGATTGCAGGCGGGCAAGAAAGGTGTCGACGCCGATACCGCCATAGAGCCAGGAGACGAGCCCGGCACCGACCAGACCGGCCATCGCCGAGATGAAGGTCAGGATCGGCAGCGAGATGATCAGCGCGAGGATGCGCGGCACCACCAGCACCTCGATCGGGTCGAGGCCCATGACCCGCAAGGCATCGATCTCCTCGCGCATCTTCATCGAGCCGATCTCGGCGGTGAAGGCCGAGCCCGAGCGGCCGGCGATCATGATCGAGGTCAGGAGCACCGCGAGCTCGCGCAGGATCAGGATGCCGGTCAGATTCACGACGAAGGCGGAGGCGCCGAACTGCTGGAGCTGGAAGATCCCCTGCTGCGCGACGATGCAGCCCACGAGGAACGAGATGAGCATGATGATCGGTGCGCCGTTGAAGGCGATCAGCTCGATCTGGTTGACCAGTGACGGCCCGCGGAACTTGCGCGGCCCGAGGACGACGCTGGCCGAGCCGACAACGACCTCGCCGAGGAACATGGCGCCGCCGACCATGTCGCGTCCGAAACGCACCACGCTCTCCCCGATATCGACAAGGATGTCGACGACGCCGACATGCCGATGGGGCTGGGGCGGATCGCTGTCATGGACCTGGACCTCGGCGAGGAGGATGCCGTGCTCGGGCCTGCTGCTCACGAGCTCGACCGCGACGCCCTTTCTCTCCTCGCGGGCCTTCAGGCGGTTGAGGACATACGCCCCGAGTGTGTCGAGCCGGGTCACATCGGACAGGTCGATCCGAGCTCCTGCCTCCGCAGGCAGACGCTCGGTGATCTCTCCGATCAGTTCTTCGATGCGGGGGGCGCGGTCGGCGCTCCATGAGCCCGAGAGCGCCACCGCGAGCGCGCCCGCGTCATCGCGGATAGTCGCCTGCGGTTCGGCGGTATCGAGGCTCGCCATGTCGCCGTGAGGTCCTTGTTCCCCTGGCCGAAACGGCCATGCGCCCGCGCGGCCGCGCATCGCCGGCCGCATCAGCCTCCACCCCATGACCTGTATTGCCGCGCCGCGCGTGCTTGGCAAGCTTCGGGCAATCTGGTGGTGTTCGCCGTGCCGCAAGCATGGACAGAGAGCCCGGGAACCGCCGCTTTCGGGGCGATCTGTTCCAATTCGGGTCGAAGACAGCAATTCCTTAAGAAATCGCAAGGCAGGCTCGAAGCGTAACGTCACGACCGCCGCCGCTGATTCGGCAGTCCTTCGAAGGCAGATCCGTCATGGGCGACGTCCGCTCGCTGACACCGCTGAGCCAGGCCGATTACGAGGCGATTGAAGCCGCGGTGATGGAGACGGCGCGCGGCCGCTGGTTCATGGTCGAATACGCCAAGCGCAACCGCCAGGCGGACACGCTGCAATTGCTCGGCGCCATCCAGCGGATCGAACGGGTCGTCGGCCTTGGCGTGCAGGAGACGAGCCGGGAGACCAATCTGATCGAGGCGGCCGCGCTGATCAGCGATCTGCGCACCGATCTCGAGCGCATCAGCGGCAAGGCCGAAGAGTGTTCCTCAGGGCTCGCCGCCCAGATCGAGAAGGCCGCCGGCTCTGTGCTCGCCGCAGCCGAGAACGTCCAGGAGACGGCCTGGAGCCTGCGCGAGAGCGGAGCGGAAGCCGAAGCCTGCGACCTGCTCGACCGACATGCCTCCGAAATCTCGACGGCGATCGGCGTCATCGACAGCGTGGTCCAGCGCATCGACAAGATCGCCGACACGATTGCGATGCTGGATTCGAGCCTGCGGGCCTTCGGCGAAGTCTCGCGCGAGAGCCGCGTGAGCTTCGAGGCCATGGCGGCCTCCGCGGAAGCGATGACGGTGCGACCACCCTCCACAGCCCCCCGCCGTTACGACGATCTTGAGGTCGCGACCGATGGCGAGGCGCCCGTACCGCTGGAGCGCAACGACCGGCCGGCAGACGAAACGCGCTTAAACGCCGTCCAGTTGCTCGAGGAGGACATCGTGTTCAGCGATCCGGCCGAAGCTGCGCCGACAGCCGCACGCCTGGCTGGTCCCCCGTCGGAAGCCGCCATGCGCGAGATCGACGCGATGCCGGCCGAGCGCAAGCTCGCCTATTTCGTCTAGCGTATCGGCCTTATCCGAACAGCGCGCTCCAGTTTTCGGGCCGATCCCCCAGGAAGCAGCCGCCGGCCGCTCAGTTCTCGCGACGGATCGCGCTTTCGTGCCAGCGATGCAGCAGCAGGTACGAGACCAGGCTGGTCGCCAGGAAGATCGCGATCCCTGAAAGGGAGATCATCACCAGCGCCGCGAAGACGCGCGGGATCTTGAGCTGGTAGCCTGCTTCCAGGATGCGGTAGGCGAGCCCCGAGGCGCTGCCGCCGGTGCCGGCGACGAACTCCGCCACCACGGCGCCGATCAGCGCGAGGCCGCCCGAAATCTTCAATCCCGCCAGGAAATAGGGCAGAGCCGCCGGCAGCTTGAGATAGCGCATCGTCTGCCAGCGCGAGGCACCGTAAAGCTCGAACAGGTTGACGAGGTTGTGGTCGGCTGAGTTCAGCCCGAGGATCGTGTTCGACAAAATCGGAAAGAAGGCAACGATCCAGGCGCAGATCAGGAGCGAGAGATCGATGTCGTTCGCCCAGATGATGATCAGCGGGGCGATGGCGACGATCGGCGTGACCTGCAGGATGACCGCATAGGGCAGGAGCGCCATCTCCAGCCATTTTGACTGGCTGAACAGCACGGCGAGCGTCACGCCGACGACGATCGCCGCGGCAAGCGCCATGAAGGTGATCTTCAGGGTGACCCAAAGCGAGCCGGACAACGTGCCCCAGTCGGCGACCAGCGTCTGCCCGACCAGGATCGGCCCCGGCAGCACATAGGATGGAATCCCGTTCCAGCGGACCGCGAATTCCCACAGTGCCAGCACGACGACGCCGATGACCAGCGGCGCAAGGATGCGTGGCCAGACGCTGGCCGGCAGGCCGAGGATGCGGGCTTCGGCCATGGCGACGGGCAGCGCCTGAGCGTCGGTGCCGTCCGGGCGCAAGGTTTCGACAGGGGCGCTCATCGGCCGATCGCCTCCTTGAGCTTGGTGGAGGCGACGCGGCAGAGACGGGCATATTCGCCGGAGGTCCGGAACAGCTCGTCGCGCGGATAGGCGGCGTCCACCGACAGATCGGCCATGACCCGGCCGGGCCGCGCCGCCATCACGACGATGCGCTGCGAGAGATAGACGGATTCGAAGACGGAATGCGTGACGAAGACCGCGGTGAAGCGCTCGCGCTCCCATAGGGCCAGCAGATCGTCGTTGAGGCGGTGGCGGGTGATCTCGTCGAGTGCGGCGAAGGGCTCGTCCATCAGCAGGATCTTGGGCCGCATAACCAGCGCGCGGGCGATCGAGACGCGCATCTTCATGCCGCCGGAGAGCTCGCGCGGATAGGATGTCTCGAACCCCTTGAGGCCGACCAGCGCCAGCATCTCGGCGGCGCGCGCCTCGGCTTCGGCCCGAGCCACGCCCTTGAGCTTGAGCGGCAGCATGACATTGGCCAGAGCGCTGGCCCAGGGCATCAGCGTCGGGTCCTGGAAGACGAAGCCGAGATCGCGGGCGCCGTGGCCGGCGCTGCCCTGTGCCTCGCCTGTCTCGCCCGGCCAGGTGATCGTCCCGGAGCTCGGAGCGCCCAAGCCCGCGATCATGCGCAGGAGCGTCGACTTTCCGCAGCCGGAGGGGCCGAGCAGGCTGATGAACTGCCCTGCCCCCAGTTCGAGATCGACGTCGCGCACGGCGAGCGTGCCGTTGGCGAAGCGCTTGGAGACGTGCCGGACCGCCACCAGCGGCGTGCCGGCACTTTCCTTGCCCGGGGGTGTGCTGAGATAGGCTGTGTCCAAAGCCTGATGATCCGATCTCGATACCAATACCGCCGCGTCATCCCGGGCGACTGAAGGGAGACACGGGATCCATGCCCGGCGCTTCAGGCATGGATCCCGGATCAGCGCCGCTTCGCGGCTTGTCCGGGATGACCCGCTCTTTCGGAGAGGCTTCTTCTCAGCCCTTGCCGATGCCCTTGTTGACGAAATCGAGGCTGTAGGCCTTCTTCACGTCGACCCCGGCCGGAACGACGCCCGCCTCGCTCATCGTCTTGTAGAAGCTCGCCCAGCGCGCATCGGTCATGGCGCCGATGCCGAGCGTCGTCGCGTCGCCGGAGACCACGATGCCGCGCTCGTTCATCACCTTGAGCGCGTAGTCGATCTTCTCCTGATCCATGTCGGGATTGTCCTTCAGGATCTGGGCATTGGCGGCGGCGTTGCCGGGGCCGCCCTTCATGTACTCTGCCCAGCCTTCCAGCGTCGCATCGGTGAAGCGCTGCACGACGTCCTTCTTCTCCTGGACCATCTTCCGGGAGAGCGTGATGGTGGTGTTGTAGTTCTCGAAGCCGGCATCGGCGAGGAGATGCACGACCGGATCGACGCCCGCCTTGCGGATCACGAAGGGCTCGGAGGAGAGGAAGCCCTGCTGGGTCAGCTTCTTGTCGGCCAGGAACGGGGCCATGTTGAAGGTGTAGGGGCGGATCTGCTCGTCCTGGTAGCCGAATTTCAGCTTCAGGAACGGCCAGAAGCCGACGCGGGCCTGCGCCGCGATCAGGATCGGCTTGCCCTTGAGGTCGGCGAGCGTGTCGTTGCCCTGGCCGGGATGCGAGATCAGGACCTGCGGGTCCTTCTGGAAGATCGAGGCGATGCAGAGGAAGGGCAGGTTCTCATGCGCGAAGCTGAGCGCCTCCAGAGAGTTGCCCATGATCATGTCGACGCGGCCGCCGAGCAGGAGCTGCGTCGGGTTCTGCTGCGGGCCGCCGGGACGGATCTCGACGTCGAGCCCGTATTTCTTGTAGATGCCGTTGGTGGCGGCAAGGTAGAAGCCGCCATGCTCGGTCTGGGCGCGCCAGTTGGTCTGGTAGCTGACCTTGTCGAGCGTCTGCGCGCTGACGCGCGCGCCCGGTACGGGGATCAGCAGTGAGGCGGTCGAGCCGCCGATCAGCCCAAGCGCGGCACGCCGGTTCACGCGATATTTCATCGTCGTCATCTCGCTATCTCCCCTCACGCTGCGGCCGCTCCGACCACTGGCCCGTCTCCTTATCCCATGCGATAGGACGACGGGACAATGCAACGCCGTGCCGCCGGGTTTCTGCACAGAAACAGGCGATCGCACAGGCTCCTGACAGGCCTGATCATGACCGCACGTTTCTGGGGCGACCTGAAAAGCTCCGACTTCGCCGCCCTCTCCTCCGAGCGCACCGTCGCGGTCCTGCCGCTGGCGGCGATCGAGCAGCACGGCCCGCATCTGCCGGTCTCGGTCGACACCACCGTGATGAACGGGATGCTGGCGGAGGCGATGCCGCTGGTGCCTGATGATCTCGACATGCTCGTCCTGCCGACGCAGGCCGTCTGCAAGTCGAACGAGCACCTGCATTCGCCGGGTACGGTCACGATCGGCTGGGAAAGCGCGATCCGCTCCTGGATCGAGATCGGCGAGAGCGTGAAGCGGGCGGGCCTGCGCAAGCTCGTGCTGATCACCTCCCATGGCGGCAATGTCGATCCGATGAAGATCGCGGCGCGGGAACTGCGCGTCGAGCAAGGCATGCTCGCCGTCTGCACGGCATGGATGTCCTTCGGCCTGCCTGACGGGCTCTATGGCGAGCTCGACATCCGCCACGGAATCCATGGCGGCGATGTCGAGACCTCGCTGATGCTGCATTTCCGGCCCGATCTCGTCGACATGGGCCAGGCAGCGCTGTTCAAGCCGCATACGGTGACGATGGCCGAGGAAGGCTATGCGCATTTGCGCCCGACCGGCCCTCATGCCTTCGCCTGGATGGCCCAGGACGTGAACCGCGCCGGCGCGGCGGGCGATGCCAGCCTCGCGACTGCCGAGAAAGGCAAGGCGACGGCTGCGCTGCAGGCGAACGGTTTCGCCCAGTTGATGGCCGATGTCGCGCGGATGCCGCTCGATACGCTCTACAAGGCGGGCTGAACCTCACTCGGGATCGAGGAGGCGCGGTCCAGGCCCCTCCTCGGCCAAACGGTCGAGCGGGTTGTGCAGCGGGCAATCCCGCACCGAGAGACAGCCGCAGCCGATGCAGCCGTTCAATTGATCGCGCAATCGCGTCAACCGGTCGATGCGGCGTTCCAGCTCCTGCTTCCAGGCGGAGGAGAGCCGCGCCCAGTCGGCGACGGTCGGCGTGCGCTCCTGCGGCAGGGCCCTGAAGGCCTCGCGGATGGTCTTCAGCGGGATGCCGGCGCGCTGCGCGACCTTGATGATCGCGACCCGGCGCAGCACCTCGCGGGCATAGCGGCGCTGGTTGCCCGCCGTGCGGTGGCTGCGGATCAGCCCCTCCGCCTCGTAGAAGTGCAATGCCGAGACGGCGAGACCGCTGCGGCGAGCGACGTCGCCGACGCTGAGCTCGATTGGCAAATACGCCTGCCGGGGCATCGGGAGCGCCTCTTGACCTTAACCTTAGTTGAGGTTCTATAAGCCCCGCTCCCGTGATGCAAACCGGAGCGTTTCCATGCACCAGAAGGTCGATACGCGGATCAGGCTCGCCCTGATCTATGGCAGCAGCCGCGAAGGCCGCTTCTGCGACACGGTCGCCGGCTGGGCGATCTCGCAGATCGCCGGCGACGGCCCGTTCGATCTCGCGGTGATCGACCCCGGCGAGATCGACCTGCCGCCGCGCCATGTCAGCGGCAAGCACCCTGCCCTGGAAGAACTCAGGAACATCATCGGCTGGGCCGACGGCTTCGTCGTAGTGACGCCGGAATACAACCGTGGCTATCCCGCGATCCTGAAATTCCTGATCGACGCGGTCGGGCCGGAATGGCGCGGCAAGCCGGTCGGGTTCGTCTCCTATGGCGGCATCTCGGGAGGGCTGCGCGCCGTCGAGCAATTGCGCCTCGTCTTCGGGGAGCTGCATGCGGCGCCGATCCGCGACGGCGTCGCTTTCGCCGATGTCTGGAGCCGCTTTGATGCGGATGGGCAGTTGCTCAACGCTGACCGTGCAGAGCAGGCGATGGCGACGATGCTGGCGCAGCTCCATTGGTGGGCGAGCGCACTGCGCAAGGCGCGCGAGACCGTGCCCTACGGACAGTTCGCCGCCGCGTGATACGTCACGCGAACGTGGAGAGAGCTTCACAAATCCGAACTGGTCTCTTCGTGGCGGGATGCGGAACAATGCCTGCCCGAGGACGAGGACCGGATATGAAGCTCAAACTTCTCCGCAACGCGACGCTGAAGCTCGACTTCGGCGGCAGGACCTTCCTGATCGACCCGGATTTCGGTCCGCGCCATAGCCGGCGCTCCTTCACCGGGCGCTCGGAGAACCCGATGGTCGATTTGCCCGAGCCGATCGAGGACATCATCGCCGGCGTCGACACCGTCATCGTCTCGCATCTCCATGCCGATCATTTCGACGAGGTCGCCAAGGAGCGCCTGCCGAAGGACTTGGCCGTCATCTGCCGACCGGGCGACGAGGCGGCGATCGCACAGGCCGGCTTCTCCTCGATCACGGCCATCGACTGTTATGTCAGGCTGGGGCCGATCATCCTGAAGCGGCATCCGGCCCAGCACGGCACCGGCGCCGTCGTCGACAAGATGGGGCCGGTGATGGGGCTGAGCTTCGAGGCGCCGGGCGAGCCGACGCTCTACTGGTGCGGCGACAGCGTGCTCTACCCGCCGCTGCGCGACGCCGCGACGGCGACGGGGCCGGACGTCATCGTCAGCCATTCCGGCGGAGCGATGTGGGATAACACGCTGATCATCATGGATGCAGCGCAGACGCTCGATCTCGCCGAGGCCTTCCCGCGCGCGACCGTGATCGCAACACACATGGAGGCTCTGGACCACTGCACAGTGAGCCGCTCCGCCCTGCGCAAGGCGGCGAAGGAGCGCGGGGTCGACACGCGGCGCCTGCGCATCCCCGCCGATGGCGAGACGATCGAACTCGGCGTGCCGGCTTTGGTTTAGGCGTTCAATACACGCGCTGTCATCCCCGGGCGACCATAGGGAGACCCGGGATCCATTCCGGAACGGTTCAGGCATGGATCCCGGCTCTCGCTTCGCTCCGGCCGGGATGACGCGATGAAGGTAGAAGGGCCTACTCCCCCGCCTTCAACTGCTTGGCGTAGATGTCCTTGTACTGCTCGCGCAGCAGGTTCTTCTGAACCTTGCCCATCGTGTTGCGCGGCAGCTCGGCGACCACGAAGACCTGCTTGGGCTGCTTGAACTTGGCGAGACGCTGCTCCAGCGCCGCGGCGATGCCCTTCGCGCTGATCTCGGCGCCGGGCTTGCAGACCACGACGGCCGTCACGCCCTCGCCGAAATCGGGATGCGGCACTCCGATGACCGCGCTCTCGATCACGCCCGGCATCTCATCGATCTCGGTCTCGACCTCCTTCGGATAGACGTTGTAGCCGCCGGTGATGATCAGGTCTTTGCCGCGCCCGACGATGTGGACGTAGCCGGCGGGGTCGATCTTGCCGAGATCGCCGGTGATGAAGAAGCCGTCCGGCCGGAACTCGGCCTTCGTCTTCTCGGGATTGCGCCAGTAACCCTTGAAAACGTTGGGACCCTTGACCTCGATCATGCCGATCTCGTCGCGGGCGATCTCCTTGCCGGTCTCGGGATCGGTGACGCGGACCGAGACGCCCGGCAGCGGGAAGCCGACCGTGCCGGCGACCCGGTCGCCCTCATAGGGGTTCGAGGTATTCATGTTGGTTTCGGTCATGCCGTAGCGCTCGAGAATGGCGTGGCCGGTGCGCTCCCGCCATTCGCGATGCGTCTCGGCCAGAAGCGGCGCCGAGCCGGAGACGAAGAGGCGCATATGCTTCGTCGCCTCCTTGGTCAGGCGGGTATCCTGGAGCAGCCGGACATAGAAGGTAGGCACGCCCATCATGCTCGTGGCCTGCGGCAGATACTTGAAGACCTGCTCGGGGTCGAACTTCGGCAGCAGGATCATCGAGGCGCCGGCGAGCAGGATGACGTTCGTCGCGACGAAGAGCCCGTGAGTATGGAAGATCGGGAGGGCGTGGAGCAGCACGTCGCCCTTCGTGAAGCGCCAATAGTCGACCAGCGCCAGCGCGTTGGACGACAGGTTGTCATGACTCAGCATCGCGCCCTTGGAGCGGCCGGTCGTGCCGGAGGTGTAGAGGATGGCTGCGAGATCGTCCGGCCCGCGCGCGACGTCGGCGAAGGCCGTCGATGCCGCAAGGCCCTTGTCCGCGAGCGTGCCGGCGGAGACGTCATGCGAGCGCCAGACGCCGAGCGTCTCCAGCTTCGCCCCGGAAGCCTCCGCATAGGGCCGCAACGCTTCCGCTTTCGACGGGTCGCAGACGAAGACGGTCGGCTGCGCATCGCCGAGGAAATACTCGATCTCGGCCGGGGTATAGGCTGTGTTCAGCGGCAGGAAGATCGCGCCGGCCCGCACCGTGCCGAGATAGAGCATCAAGGCCTCGATCGACTTCTCGACCTGCACCGCAACACGGTCGCCCGGCTTCACGCCCAGATCGACCAGCGCATTGGCGAAGCGCCCGGAGACGTCGACCATATCGCCGTAGGAATAACGCCGGCCGTCGTCGAGCAGCGCGAAGGGCGCCGCCGGTTCCGGCATGCGCGAGCGGATCAGGTCGAAGAGATGATTGCCCATGATTTCGGGTCCTTTCAGGCGTTTCCGTCTCAATTTCCAGCTGGACGCAAGAGCTTGCGCACGCCGGAAGAGGCCACCACCGTGTTGCGGGTGGCGAAGGCTTCGTGGTTGGTCTCGATGTCGTCGAGGTCGTAGCGGTAATTGACCATCACGCCATGCGACTCGCGCAGGCCCCGCGCCGAGAGATTGCCGCCGACATTGATCCGTTCCAGCCGCGCGCCGTTGCCGAGATGAAAGCGCGCAACCGGATCGATGACGCGGCCCGACGCCGTGCGCGCCCGCAGCATATATTGCGCCATCATCTGGCCGAGCAGCTTGTCGCGGCGCGCCTTCGTCGCGTCGTCGAGCGAGATCGTCTCGCCGGCCGGGCGGGCAAGCTCGGAGCGCTCCTCGTTGGTGAGGGCAAGGTCTCCGGGTTCTTCCGCGATGCCGGCGAGCCAGCGCGCGAAGCCCGGCACCGGCGAGAGCGTGACGAAGGTGTCGAGCCCCGGCAATTCGCGCTTCAGGTCCTCGGCCACCTGCTTGATCAGGAAATTGCCGAAGGAGATACCGCGCAGGCCCTCCTGGCAGTTCGAGATCGAATAGAACACAGCCGTCGTCGCGGCCTGGGCCGGCAGCACCTCACGCTCGGGCTGCAGGACTTCGCCGATGCTGCGGGGGATATCCCCGGTCAGCGCCACCTCGACGAAGATCAAGGGATCGTCAACGAGCTGCGGGTGGAAAAAGGCGAAGCAGCGCCGGTCCGCCGGCTCCAGCCGACGCCTCAGATCGTCCCAACCCTGAATCTCATGGACCGCCTCGTAGCGGATGATCTTCTCCAGCACGTTGGCGGGCGTGCGCCAGTCGATGCGGCGCAGGACGAGGAAACCGCGGTTGAACCAGGAGCCGAAGAGATGGCGGAAATCGTCGTCGATGCCCTTCAGCTCCGGCTCGACCGACATCGCCTCGAACAGCGCCTCGCGCATCCGCACCAGCACATGCGTGCCCTCGGGTGCGAGGTTCAGGCGGCGCAGCAATTCCTGCCGCCGCGGCTCGGACGCCTGATGCAAGGCCGCAACCGTCGCGGGGGAAGGTTTGGCGCGATAGGCTTCGATCGCCTTGTCGAGCCGCTCGTGATCGGGCCCGAAACGCTCGCGCAACAGATTGAAGAAGGCGAGACGGCCGGGCTTGTCGAGCCTCTGCCAGGCTTCCAGAACCGCCTGCGCCAGCGCCATGCCCGAGGCCTCGCCGCGGCCGGAAAGCAGGTCTTCGCAGAGCTTGTCGATCGGGCGCGAACGATTGCCCAGGAAACGCTCGAAGCCGATCAGCGCGCGGCCGCGATCTGCCACGTTGGTGAGAAGTTCGCCGAGAAACGCCATGTCCGATGCGGGCCTCTTGGTTGCGATGCAATCTTAGAGCGCACCGCATCCCGACGGAAGCGCGGCCGTATCATGACCTGCCGTCATTGCGAGCGCAGCGAAGCAATCCAGGGGAGGCAGAACTCCACGTCCCCTGGATTGCTTCGCTCCTTGCAATGACGGTCCAACCCCGCTGCGCTCAGCGCAGCAGGCTCCAGGCTTTCAGGAAGAAATCAGGCGTGCCGAAATTGCCGGATTTCAGCGCGACGACCATCTCAGGCCCGTCGACGACGCGCGTCCAGGGCACGCCGGGGTCGATCTCGGGACCGATCTCCAGTGTGCGAATGCCCAGGCCGAGCACGGTCGCGCCCGAGGTCTCGCCGCCTGCGACGAGAAGCCGCGCCACGCCGCCTTCGGACAGGCGCCGAGCCAATTCGGAGAAAGCATGCTCGACGATGCTGCCTGCCCGCTCGCGGCCGAGCCTGTCCTGAACCGCTGCGACCTCGGCCGGGTCATCACTTGAATAGACGAGGAACGGCTTGTCGGCCGGCTGCGCCAGCGCCCAGGCGGCAAGGCCGGCTGCGTCCTGGCTGCCATCGGCCAGCGCCAGCGGATCGACCTTGAGCGCCGGAAACCCGGCTTCCAGGGCCGCCTTGATCTGGCCGCGCGTCGCCGTCGAGCAACTCCCGGAGATGATGCCGGCACGCCCGGCCGGCGCCCTCAACTCCTGCGGACCGGGACGCTCCGGCAGGAGACCGGCGCGGCGGAAATTCTGCGGCAGCCCCATCGCGATGCCGGAACCGCCGGTCAGCAGGACGTGCTCGGACACGGCATGGCCGAGCGTCATCAGGTCCTCGTTGGTCAGCGCGTCGGTGACGGCATAGCGGATGCCGTCGGTCTCGAGCTTCGCGAGGCGCGCCCTCACTGCAGAGGGGCCCGCCAGAATCGTAGCGTAGTCGACGAGACCGGTCTCGGTCTTCGCCTGCGCCGACATCAACCGCATCAGGTTAGAATCCCGCATCGGCGTCAGCGGGTGGTCCTTCATCGAGCTTTCGTGCAGCGGCACAGCGCCGACGAAGAGATGGCCCTGATAGATCGAGCGGCCATTGGCCGGAAAAGCGGGGCAGACGATAGCGAGCTTGACGCCCAGCCGCTCGGCCAGCGCATTCGCGACCGGCCCGATATTGCCCTCCGCCGTCGAATCGAAGGTCGAGCAGTATTTGAACAGGATCTGGCGCGCGCCGGCCTTCAGCAGCGCCTCGCAGGCAGCGAGCGAATCCGCCACAGCCTCGGCGACCGGATTGGTCCGCGATTTCAGCGCGACCACGACGGCCTCCGCCTCAGGCAGGGCGGAACCGGCGGAAGGCACGCCGATGACCTGCACGGTGCGCATGCCCGCCCGGTTCAGCATCAACGCGACGTCGGTCGCGCCCGTCATGTCGTCTGCGATGACGCCCAGCAGCATGCTCGATCTCCCTCGGCTCTTGTCGAGCGCCGTTCTAATGGCTGCCGCCCAGTCAGGCGACCACCATGGCCGCATCGTGCATGTCCGCCACGGACATGGAACCCCAGTTTCAGGCCGGCCAGCCTCTGCTCACGCGGCAGGCAGAGCTGCCTGCGAATTGATGCGGCGCGTCATCGACGGCGGGCGCGATCTGAGTCAGGTTAGTGCCACAAGGAACGAATTGAGCAGGACGACCCGTCTGCGATGCCGCGGGAACGTCCGCCGACAACCGTCCGGAACGAGGGGAAGACATGAAGCTGCTGAAGGTTGCGATCTCCGCTGCCGTGCTCGCGCTGGCGATGGTGCCGGCTCTGGCCCAAACCCCGCCCACCCTGCGGATCGGGCTGCAGGAAGACCCCGACATGCTCGATCCGCACAAGGCGCGCACCTTCGTCGGCCGCATCGTCTTCATGGGCCTGTGCGACCGGCTGCTCGACATCACGCCCGAGCTGAAGCTGGTGCCTAGGCTGGCGACGGAATGGGGCTTCTCCGCCGACGGGCTGACGCTGACGATGAAACTGCGCAGCGACGCCAAGTTCCATGACGGCGAGGCCTTCAACGCCGAGGCCGCCAAGGCCAATCTCGAGCGCGCCATGACCCTGCCGGACTCGCTGCGCAAATCGGAGCTCGCCTCCGTCGACAAGGTCGAGGCGCCGGATGCGACGACGCTGGTGCTGAAGTTGAAGCGACCCGACGCCACCTTGCTCGCCCAGCTCACCGACCGCGCCGGGATGATGCTCTCGCCCAAGAGCCTCTCCGGCGACGTCACGGCGAAGCCGATCTGCTCCGGTCCCTACAAATTCGTCGAGCGCGTCCAGAACGACCGGATCGTGCTGGAGAAGTTCAGGGAGCACTGGGAGGCCGACAAATACAGCTTCGACCGTGTCATCTACCGATCGATCCCCGATACCACGGTGCGTCTCGCCAATCTGCGCTCGGGCGAGCTCGACATGCTGGAGCGGCTGGCGCCGACCGACGTGAAATCGGCTCAAGGGGACAAGTCGCTCAAGGTCATGAGCGTCGCCAATCTCGGCTACCAGGGCATCACCGTGAACACCAATAACGGCGAGTCCGCGAAGCAGCCTATGGGCCTGGACAAGCGCGTGCGCCAGGCGCTCTCGCTCTCGATCGACCGCAAGGTGCTGAACGACGCCGTGTTCGACGGGCTCTACGAGCCGATGCTCCAGCCCTTCAATCCCGGCAATCCCTATCTCAGTGCCGATTTCCCGGTGCCGCCGCGCGATGTCGCGAAGGCCAAGGCGCTGATGAAGGCGGCCGGCACGGAGAAAATCTCGGTCGAGCTCTTCGTCACCAACAATCCCGTCCAGGCGCAGGTTGGCCAGGTGATCCAGGCGATGGCGCAGGAAGCCGGCATCGACATCCAGATCCGCTCGACCGAATTCGCCAGCCAGTTGCGCGACCAGCAGCAGGGCAAGTTCCAGCTCAGCCTGATCGGCTGGTCGGGCCGCATCGATCCGGACGGCAACATCCATGCCTTCGTCACCACCAAGGGCAACCAGAACGACGGCAAGTATTCCAATCCGCAAGTCGACAAGGAGCTCGACGAAGCGCGCACGATCTACGATCCGGCCGAGCGCAAGAAGCATTACGACGCCGCCCAGAAGATCCTGCAGGACGAATTGCCGATCCTCTATCTCTACAACGACAAGCGCTATTTCGCGCTGCGCTCCAACATGCAGGGCTTCGTGATCAACCCGGACGGGATCATCCGGCTCGCGGGGCTGAAGCGCTCGTGAGGGCCGCTTCCGGCTTTACAACCGCGCCGTCATTCCGGGCGGCCGAAGGTCGACCCGGGATCCATCGTAGAGCGCAGTTCCCTACGATGGATCCCGGAGTTCCGCTTCGCTTCATCCGGGATGACGGAGCGGTTCCGGGCGCATCATGTTCACGCTGATCCTCCGCCGTATCCTGATCGCGATACCGACGCTGTTCCTGGTATCGCTCTTCGTCTTCGCCCTGCAGCGCGCGCTGCCGGGCGACCCCTTCCTCGTCATTGCCGGCGAGGAACGCGACCCCGAGGTGATCGCGCGGCTGCGCGAGATCTACCACATGGACGACCCGATCTTCGTCCAGTTCTTCGCCTGGCTCGGACAGGTCGTGCAGGGTGATTTCGGCCGCTCGCTGCGCACGGGCGAGCCGGTGCTGAACCTGATCCTGCAGAAGCTGCCGGTGACGATCCAGCTCGCCACCGCCTCGATCCTGGTCGCGATCTGCATCGGTATCCCGATCGGCATCCTCGCGGCGCGGCGCAAGGGCACGATCGTTGACTATTCGGCGAGTGCGGTGGCGCTTTCCGGCCTGTCGATCCCGAATTTCTGGTTCGGGATCATGCTGATCCTCCTGGTCTCGGTCCATCTGAAATGGCTGCCGGCCTCAGGCTTCGAATCGATCTTCGAGCACCCCTGGGAAGCGATCAAACGCCTGATCATGCCGGCCTTTGTGCTCGGCAACGGGCTTGCCGCCTTCCTGATGCGCCATACCCGCTCGGCGATGCTGGAGGTGCTGCGCTCGGACTATGTCCGCACCGCCCGCGCCAAGGGGCTCGACGAGGACACGGTCGTGCATCGCCATGCGCTGCGCAACGCGCTGGTGCCGATCATCACGCTGACCACGCTCCTCTTCGGCGAGTTGCTGGCCGGCGCCGTCCTGACCGAGCAGGTCTTCACCATCCCCGGCTTCGGCAAGCTGATCGTCGATGCCGTGTTCAATCGCGACTACGGCGTGGTGCAGGGCGTGGTGCTGTGCACGGCCATCGGCTTCATCCTGATGAACCTGATCGCCGACATCCTGTACATCGTCGTCAATCCACGCCTGAGGACGGGCTGATGGCTTCGCTCGATTCCATTGCCTCGGCAGGCGCCGCCAGCGGCGTGAAGGCCCGCCCCGGCGTGCTCTCCCGCCTCCTGCGCAACAAGTCGGCGCTGATCGGCGGCAGCATCGTGCTGCTTTTCGTGCTGATGGCAGTGCTCGCGCCGATCCTGCCGCTGGCAGACCCGTTCAAGTCGAATTTCCTGGCCATCCGGAAGCCGCCCTCGGAGCTCTACTGGTTCGGCACGGACGAGCTCGGCCGCGACCAGGTCACGCGATTGTTCTTCGGCGCGCGGGCCTCGCTGCTCGCCGGCATCGTCTCGGTTCTGATCGCGGTGGCGATCGGCCTGCCCTTCGGCCTGCTCGCCGGCTGGTATGGCGGCTGGGTCGATATCGTGATCTCGCGCGTCACCGAGGCGCTGCTCGCCTGCCCCTTCCTGATCCTCGCCATCGCGTTTGCCGCCGTGCTCGGGCCATCGCTCACTAACGCGATGATCGCGATCGGCCTCTCGGCGGTGCCGATCTTCATCCGGCTGATCCGCGGCCAGGTGATGAGCGTGAAGGCGGAGGATTTCGTCGAGGGCGCGCGGGCGGTCGGCGCCCGCGACGTCCGGCTGATGTTCCGCCATGTCCTGCCCAACACCCTGTCCCCCATCGTGGTGCAGTCGACATTGTTCATGGCGCAGGCGATCATCCTGGAAGCCGCCCTTTCCTTCCTCGGCCTCGGCCAGCAGCCGCCGGCGCCGTCCTGGGGTCAGATGCTGAACGTCGCCAAGAACTTCATGGAGCAGGCGCCGTGGATGTCGGTGGCGCCGGGTGTCTGCATCTTCCTCGCCGTGCTCGGCTTCAACCTGCTCGGCGACGGCCTGCGCGACGCGCTCGACCCGAAAGA
>JBDHTM010000002.1:0-172313 GCA_039808685.1 Allobosea sp.
TGGGATTCGAGCTCAGCCCGGAAGAGGTCGAGACCTTCACCTCGGAGCTCGCGCGGCTGCGCGAGGAGCATCGCGATCTCGACAGCGCGATCGATGCGCTGGAGCGTGTCGGCTCGATCAACCAGGTCCAGGTCCAGCGCCTGAAGAAGCGCAAGCTCTATCTCAAGGATCGCATCGCCCAGATCGAGGATGCGCTGACGCCGGACATCATCGCCTGAGATCGGTGTTTTCCGGCCCCGCTAAGGCGATTCGCCCTTGCTTCCGCCGCATCGACCGGTCTAGATCGCGCGCTTCCGGAGCCGAGCCCGAGCGCATTCCATGGCAGCCAGCAGCCCCCCCGTCGCCGTCATCATGGGCAGCCAGTCCGACTGGGCGACGATGCGTCATGCGGCCGAGGCGCTCGACGCGCTCGCCATCCCCTATGACGCCCGCATCGTCTCGGCCCATCGCACGCCGGAGCGGCTCTTCGATTTCGCCAAGGGCGCCAAGGCCGAGGGCTTCAAGGTGGTCATCGCCGGGGCCGGCGGCGCCGCGCATCTGCCAGGCATGACGGCCTCGCTGACGCCGCTGCCGGTCTTCGGCGTGCCCGTCGAATCCAAGGCGCTGTCGGGCCAGGACAGCCTGCTCTCGATCGTGCAGATGCCGGCCGGCATCCCGGTCGGCACGCTCGCCATCGGCCGGGCCGGCGCCGTGAACGCCGCCCTCCTCGCCGCCGCTGTCCTTGCCCTCTCCGACAAGGCACTGGCCGAACGGCTCGACGCCTATCGCGCCCGCCAGAGCGCCGGCATCGCCGAGCGTCCCAACCGGGAAGACGCATGAATCCGCCCGTTCCGACCGGCCTCGCGCCCGGCGCCATGCTCGGCATCCTCGGCGGCGGCCAGCTCGCCCGGATGATGGCGCTCGCTGCCGCCGATCTCGGCATCCGCTGCCATATCTTCGCGCCCGAGACCGATAGCCCCGCTTTCGACGTCGCGGCGCGCCACACCGTCGCGGAATACGAGGACGAGGAGGCGCTGGCCCGTTTCGCCGGCGCCGTCGACGTCGTCACCTACGAGTTCGAGAACGTCCCGGCCGCGACCGCCGCGTTCCTCGCTGCACGCGTGCCGCTGCATCCGGGTGCGCGTGCCCTGGCGGTGACGCAGGACCGGCTGAGCGAGAAGCGCTTCGTTTCCGAGCTCGGCCTTGCCGTCGCGCCGTTTCGCGCCGTCGATACGCTGGCCGACCTCGAAGCGGCCGCCGCCGAGCTCGGCCGGCCCTCGGTGCTGAAGACCCGCCGCTTCGGCTATGACGGCAAGGGCCAGGTCAAGATCGCGCCGGGCAGCGACCTCGCCGAGGCGCATGAGGCGATCGGGCGCTTTCCGGCCATCCTCGAAGGCTTCGCCTCCTTCGTGCGCGAGGTCTCGGTCGTCGCGGCGCGCGGTCTCGACGGCTCCTTCGCCGCCTTCGACGTCTGCGAGAACGAGCACCGCGACCACATCCTCGCCTGTACCCGCATTCCCGCGAATCTCTCCGAGGGTGCATCGCTGCAGGCGATCGATGCGGCCCGCCGCATCGGCGAGGCGCTCGGCTATGTCGGCGTCTTCGCGGTCGAGATGTTCGTGCTGGAGGCGGAGGACGGCCTGGCCGAGCGCGTCGTCGTCAACGAGATCGCCCCGCGCGTCCATAATTCCGGGCATTGGACCAGCGAGGGCGCTGACACCTCGCAGTTCCACCAGCATGTCCGCGCCGTCTGCGGCTTCCCGCTCGGCTCGACTGCCCGGCGGGGCCGCGTCGAGATGGAGAATCTGATCGGCGCCAGCGCCTTGCGCTGGCGCGAACTGCTGGCCGAGCCCGGCGCGCATCTGCATCTCTACGGCAAGCGCGACGCCCGCCCCGGCCGAAAGATGGGCCATGTCACCCGCATTCTCGACGAGGAAGCCTAGCCACTGGACGCAAGGCCGGTCTGAAACGGCGCCAGACCTGATTTTCACGGGTTTGTGGCGTGGACAGGCGAAATGAATTCTGCTATCCGCACCCATCTTCGCGCGGTGGGCTCGCCCGCCGCCGGCCCCCATTCTTGGATCAACCGCTTAAGGACGGACGTTTCACGTGCAGGTTCTCGTTCGCGACAACAATGTCGATCAGGCGCTCCGCGCCCTCAAGAAGAAGATGCAGCGCGAGGGCATCTTCCGTGAGATGAAGCTTCGTGGTCACTACGAGAAGCCGTCCGAGAAGCGCGCCCGCGAATCGGCCGAGGCCGTGCGCCGCGCCCGCAAGCTCCAGCGCAAGAAGCTCCAGCGCGAAGGCCTTCTGCCCGCGCCGGTGAAGCCCAAGCGCCCCTGAGACCCCTATGGCGATCCTCCCGGGGTCGTCATCACAGGGCCGATAGCGATTCGCGCCTGGAGCCCGCTCCGGGCGCGTTGTCATTTCAACGACGTTAACCAAGTTTTGGCGGGTTTCGGGCGTTTTCTCCGGCAGGCACTGTCGGCTGGGAGCGCGATCACGCCGCGGCGGCCGCAAGGCCGGTCATCTCCCGGGATCGGGGGCATCGCGGCCAGCGAAGCACGAGACCGATGAGGCAGAGCATGATCCGAGGCAGTAACTGGTTGGCCGCAGCCGGCATCGCGCTGGCGCTGGCGGGTTGCGACACCGTCTCCAATCTCGGCTCCCAGCCCGCCGTCGCCGAGCTCGACACCCGCGACGCCGCCGATGCCAGCGTCAATATCAGCTCGCTGAGCGATGTCATCTCGCGCAACCCGAACGATCCGGGGGCCTATAACACGCGCGGCGCGGCCTATGCCCGCGTCGGCCGTTTCTCGGATGCGATCTCGGATTTCACCAAGGCGATCCAGCTCGATCCGAACCTCGCCTCCGCCTACACGAATCGCGGCCTCGCGCTGCGCCAGAGCGGCCGTGCCGATTCGGCGCTCGCCGATTTCAACCGCGCCACCACCGCCAATCCGAATTATGCGCCGGCCTATATCGCCCGCGCCAACCTGCTGCGCCAGCAGGGCAACAGCCAGCAGGCGCTCGCTGATCTCAACACCGCGATCCGGCTCAACCCCGAATCGCCGGAAGCCTTCCATGCCCGCGGCCTCGTCTACCAGAAGGAAGGCCAGCACCAGAACGCCGTCACCGATTTCGACTCTGTGATCGACCGCAACCCCTATACCGCCCCGCCCTATATCGCCCGCGGCCAGAGTCTGAACGCGCTCGGCAAATACGATGCGGCGCAGGAGGATTTCACCGCCGCGCTGAACGTCGACAACCGCAATGCCGATGCCTGGGCCGGCCGCGGCTTCGCCTTCGAGAAGCTCGGCAAGAAGGCCGAGGCCGCCGAAGCCTATCAGCGCGCGCTCTCGCTCGACGGCAACAACGCCATTGCCCGCGCCGGCTCCTCCCGCCTCGGCAGCGGTGGCGGCGGCGGCTTCTTCCGGAGCTGACGGGCCCGTCAGGGGCGCGGGCCGGCGGCGTCTGCGACCGTCCGACTCTCCGCCCCCTTGATATCGCCCGAAGCGACATCCGCCAGGAAACGCCGGACTTCGGCAACCGCTCCGTATTGTGGCAGGTCCGTATGCCGTCCGGCCGGAAAGCGCAGGAAGCGCTTGGGCGGATTCGCGAGCGCGTAGAGCTGTTCTCCGTGGGCAAAGGGGATGATCTTGTCGCGCTCGCCATGCAGCACGAGCAGCGGCGCCCTGACCCGATCGATGATTTCGTCGGAGCGGAACTGGTCCCTCATCGCCAGACTGAGCGGCAGATAGGGATAGAGGCCCTGCGCCACGGCCAGCGTCGAGCGATAGGGTGCCTCCAGCACCACCGCCTGAAGCGGCACCTCGGCCGCCAGCTTGAGCACCACGCCGGTGCCGAGCGACTCGCCATAGCCGACCAGCCTGCCGGCGCCGAAGCGCGCCGCGGCAGCGCCATAGGCGGCTCGCGCATCCTGCAGCAGCCCTTCCTCGCTCGGCAGGCCCGTGGAGCCGCCATAGCCGCGATAGCTGATCGCGAACAGCCCGGTCCCGTCCTCGGTGAGCGCGCGGAAGCGGGCGGTCCGTCCGGCCCGTCCGAGATTGCCGCCATTGCCATGGAAATAGAGCAGGACCGGCTTGCCCGCGCGTGGCGGCACGACCCAGGCGACCAACCGCTCGCCATCGGCCGTGGTCACGCTGGTCTCTTCGGCAGCCGCCAGGCCAGCCGAGGCGATATCAGCCCGCACCGGATCGCGCGGAAACACCATCTCACGCTGCCGGGAGTAGAGCGTTGCCAGCACGCCGGCATAGCCCGCCAGCGCCAGCAGCAGCACCAGTTTCAGCAGGCGCCGGATCATCACACGATACAGGTTCCGCAAACGAAAGGGCCGGCGATCAAGCCGGCCCTTTGCAGCAATCCGATGACGGCTCGGCGCGTCAGTGCGCCATCGCCTTGACGATCTCGTCGGTGACCTTCTTGGCGTCGCCGAAGAGCATCATGGTGTTGGGCCGGAAGAACAGCTCGTTCTCGACGCCGGCATAGCCGGCGGCCATGCCGCGCTTGATGAACAGCACGGTCTTGGCCTTCTCGACATCGAGGATCGGCATGCCGTAGATCGGCGACGACTTGTCGGTCTTGGCGGCCGGGTTGGTGACATCGTTGGCGCCGATGACGAAGGCGACGTCGGCCTGGCCGAATTCCGAGTTGATGTCCTCGAGCTCGAAGACCTCATCATAGGGCACGTTGGCTTCGGCCAGCAGCACGTTCATATGGCCGGGCATGCGGCCCGCGACCGGATGGATCGCATATTTGACCTCGACGCCTTCCTTCTTGAGCAGGTCCGCCATCTCGCGCAGCGTGTGCTGCGCCTGCGCCACCGCCATGCCGTAGCCCGGCACGATGATGACCTTGGCGGCGTTCTTCATGATATAGGCGGCGTCGTCGGGCGAGCCCTGCTTGACCGGCCGCGCCTCGACGGCGCCGCCTGCCGCAGCGGCGGCATCGTCGCCGCCGAAGCCGCCGAGAATGACGGAGATGAAGCTCCGGTTCATCGCCTTGCACATGATGTAGGACAGGATCGCGCCCGACGAGCCGACCAGCGCGCCGGTGATGATCAGCGCCATGTTTCCGAGCGTGAAGCCGATGCCGGCGGCAGCCCAGCCCGAATACGAATTCAGCATCGAGACGACGACCGGCATGTCGGCGCCGCCGATCGGGATGATCAGCAGCACGCCGAGCACCAGCGAGACCGCGACGATCAGCCAGAAGACGGCGTGGCTCTCGCTCTTGATGAAGATCGCCAGCAGCACGACGAGCGCGATGCCGAGACCGATATTGATGCCATGGCGCTGCGGCAGCATGATCGGCTTGCCGCTCATCCGCCCGTCGAGCTTGAGGAAGGCGATAATGGAGCCGGTGAAGGTGATCGCGCCGATCGCGACGCCCAACGCCATCTCGAACAGGCTGGAGCCGTGGATCGAGCCGACATGGCCGATGCCGAAGGCCTCCGGCGCATAGAGCGCCGCCGCCGCCACCAGCACGGCGGCAAGGCCGACCAGCGAGTGGAAGAACGCGACGAGCTGCGGCATCTGCGTCATCTGCACGCGCTTGGCCATCACGGCGCCGATGCCGCCGCCGATCGCGATGCCGAGGATGACGAGAAGCCAGCCGGAGAAGCCGGAAGGCGGGTAGAACAGCACGGTCGTGACGATGGCGATCGCCATGCCGATCATGCCGTAGCGGTTGCCCTGTCGCGAGGTCGTCGGATGCGACAGGCCGCGCAGGGCCATGATGAAGAGGACGCCGGAAACGACGTAGAGCAGGGCTGAGAGATTCGCGGCCATGGCGATCAGCCCTTCTTCTTGTACATCGCGAGCATGCGCTCGGTGACGAGGAAGCCGCCGAAGATGTTCACCGAGGCGAGGATCAGCGCGAGGAAGCCGAAGACCTTGGCCCAGATCGGCCCGTCACCGAGCGTCGGCAGCGTCTCGACGCCGACCGCCAGCAAGGCGCCGACGACGATGACCGAGGAGATCGCGTTGGTGACCGACATCAGCGGCGTGTGCAGCGCCGGCGTCACCGACCAGACGACATAATAGCCGACGAAGACGGCGAGCACGAAGATCGCGAGACGGTAGACCGTCGGGTCGACGCCGCCGGTCGCGATGCTGGCCGCGGCGGCGGCCTGGTCGGCATAACGCTCGGCGAGCTCTGCCGCCTGTTTGGCGAGCGCTGCCGCATTGCGGGCCTGTTCGAGAGCCTGTTCGGTGGAGGGAGTTGCCATGGTCGGAATTCCTTACGCTCAGGCCTTCGGCGCGAAATTCGGATGGATGACGGCGCCGTCCTTCGTCAGGGCGGTCGCCTTGACCAGCTCGTCGTCCCAGTTCACCGCGAGCTTCTTCTCGGCCTTGTCGATCAGCGTCTCGACGAAGGCGTAGAGGTTCTTGGCATAGAGCGAGGACGAGGTCGCCGCGAGACGGCCGGGCACGTTGAGATGGCCGACGATCTTGACACCGTTATCGGTCGTCACGACCTCGCCTGCCTTGGCGAGCTCGCAATTGCCGCCCCGCTCGACCGCGAGATCGACGATCACGGAGCCGGGCTTCATGCTCTCGACCATCGCCGCCGAGATCAGCTTCGGTGCCGGGCGGCCCGGGATCAGCGCAGTGGTGATGACGATGTCCTGCTTGGCGATATGGCTGGCGGTCAGCTCGGCCTGCTTCGCCTGGTACTCCTTGGACATCTCCTTGGCGTAGCCGCCGGCGGTCTGCGCCTGCTTGAACTCCTCGTCCTCGACCGCGAGGAATTTGGCGCCGAGCGATTCAACCTGCTCCTTGGTGGCGGGGCGCACGTCGGTCGCGGTCACGATCGCGCCGAGGCGGCGCGCGGTCGCGATCGCCTGCAGGCCGGCGACGCCGACGCCCATCACGAAGATCTTCGCAGCCGGGACCGTGCCCGCCGCCGTCATCATCATCGGCAGCGCCCGGCCGTACTCGGCGGCGCCGTCGATCACGGCGCGGTAGCCCGCGAGATTGGCCTGCGAGGACAGCACGTCCATCACCTGGGCGCGGGTGATGCGCGGCATGAATTCCATGGCGAAGGCGGCGACATTGGCCTTCGCCAAGGCCTCGACCTGCGTCTCGTTGCCGTAAGGGTCCATCGTCGCGATGACGAGGGCGCCGGCCGGCAGGCCGGCGATCTCGACCTCGGACGGACGGCGCACCTTCAGCACGATAGTCGCGCCGGCAAGCGCTTCCGCCGCCGTTTTCGCGATTACCGCCCCCGCCCCCTCGTAATCCGCATCGAGGATGCCGGAGGCTTTGCCCGCCCCCGTCTCGATCACGACCTCGGCACCGAGGCCCTTGAACTTGCGGACGGTCTCCGGCGTCGCTGCGACGCGGGTTTCCGCCCCTTGCGTTTCGGCTGGGACAGCAATGCGCATGGCGGGGGCAGGCCTTTCCGGCGTTATGGGGAGACGGTCAGAGCAGGAGCAGCGCGAGAAGCATCAGAACGAGCGAAACGACAGGCGCGCGCCAGCCGATCGAGGGGGCCGCGATGCCGACGCCCGTGCCGAGGACGGCGAGCAGCGTGCCGATCAGCGCCGTGCCCCAGGCATGCTTGACGCCGCCGACGGCAAGCGCCGCGACGATGGCAAGGCAGGCGACCGTTCCGACCTCGGCGAAATGCACGAAGCCGACATAGGTCCGCTCATGCTCGGCATAATCCATCGCGGGAGCGTCGGCGGAATGGGCGTGGTCGGCCATGGTCTCGATCCTGAAAAAGACACAGTCTCTTTAAGCCTGTAGCGCACCCGCGACGCAGGGGCAACGCAGCAGCGCGCCGCAACCGTGGAGCGTGGCATCGCAGCGCCCTATAGCCATCCTCTAGCGGAGGAAAAAGAGCAATTCAATCGATTTAATGGGAAAGATATTCTCTTTACTCGCCCGATTTCGAAAGCATTGACGCCAGCACGCGGGCTGGATCGCCGCCTCCAAGATTCGTCCAGTCTCGAACCACCGAAAGGAGGGAGCCGTGGACGATCGAACCAAGCCGGTTATGAAGGACGATGTCCTGGCCCTCGATCCCGCCTTGCGCGAGAAGGCGAAGCGCTGGTTCGCCGAGGCGCGCGAGCAGATCGGACGCGACGACGAGCAGATCGCCGCCTGGCGCCGCGCGTCAGCGGCAGTGACGGAGGAAGCGGAGGCTTCGGCGACGACTGCGGCGGCGGTTGTGGCGGTGGGGGCGGCTGAGCCGCGCGAGGCTAGGGTTTCAAACCCGCCGTGACCAACGCCGCACCTTGCCGCTCGGCCACTCGCTCCACCGAAAACCCCTCGATCTCCGCCTCGAACAACTTGTGGAAGTTCAACTCGGCGTCGAGATGCAGGAAGACGCCGCCGAGCCCGATCGCGGCGCGGTCCATGAAGACGAACTCGCGCGGCACAGTCACCGGCCCGCGGGCCTTCAGCGCCTGATGCACCTGGAAGGCCTGCTTGCGCCCGTATTCGGCCGGGCTGACATCCTCGGCGATGCGCCTGACCCGGTCCTCCAGCAGCGGCCCGTAGATGAAGCGGGCCCAGATGTTCAGGGTATCGACGAGATCCTTGGTCAGGCCCTTGAAGCCCCAGGTCTCGTAGGCATGGACGACCCGGGCCTCCTCGCCGTCGCGCAGGCCCTTGTAGAGATCGACCACGCCGCCGACGAAGCGCTCCGGGAAGATGCGGATGCAGCCATAGTCGAGCAGGTTGATACCTTGAGGCTCGCCGCCTTCCGAAAACACCGTGTAGTTCCCGAGATGCGGATCGCCGTGGATGACGCCGTGATGGCTGAACGGACGCCACCACGCCTTGAACATCGCGGTCGAGATCCGGTCGCGCGCGGCCTGCCCATCCTGCTTGTGCGAGAGGATCGGGCTCCCCTCCAGCCAGTGCATGGTCAGGAGCCGCCGGGTCGACAGGGCCGGCTCCAGCGCCGGCACGCGCACCTCCGGCGTATCCGACAGCATCGCCCGATAGAGCGCGGCATGCCTGGCCTCACGCTGGTAGTCGAGCTCCTCGCGGACGCGGGCGCCGATCTCCTTGGCGATTTCGGTCGTATCGATCACCGCGCCCATGCGCCGGTGCAGCGAGAACAGCACCTCGAGCTGCGCGATATCGGCTTCCACCGCCGATTCCATGTCGGGATATTGCAGCTTGCAGGCGAGCGCCGCGCCCTCCAGCGTCGTCGCGCGATGCACCTGCCCCAATGAGGCCGCCGCAGCCGGCTTCAGGTCGAATTCGCCGAAGCGTTCGCGCCAGTTGGCGCCGAGCTCGGCCATCATCCGCCGCTTGACGAAGGCCGCGCCCATCGGCGGCGCCTGCGATTGCAGCTTCTGCAATTCGGCGGCGTATTCCGGCGGCACGACATCGGGGATGGTGGCGACGAGCTGCGCCACTTTCATGATCGGACCCTTCAGCCCACCCAGCGCCTTGGCCAAAGCCTCGGCATTGGTGGCGTCGCGCCCCTCGACGCCGAAAAGCCGTGCCCCCGCGATCCGGGCCGCGACCCCGCCGACATTGGCGCCGACGCGAGCATAGCGCGCCGCGCGGGCGGAGAATCGGTTGGCTTCGGCGTCGCGTTCGGACATGCGGATAGTGCTTTCGCTGTTCCTGCCTACCTCATGTAGGCGCGGACCGCGCCAGCGCCAATGCGACAAGCCGTGCTAGGCGCCCTGCCCTCCGAGCAGGCAGATGCGCCGCGCGACCTCATAAGAAGTCTCGAAAGCCGGCAGCGGCAGGAATTCGAAGCGCGAATGGAAATTATGCGCGCCGGTGAAGAAATTCGGCGTCGGCAGCCCACGCGCCGAGAGCGCCGCCCCGTCCGTGCCGCCCCGCATCGGGATCCGCTTCGGCGCGATCTGCAATTCGGACAGCGCCGCCATCAGCAGGTCGACCGAGCGCCGGTCCTCGCCCAGGCTGTCGGCGATGTTGCCGTAGACGTCGGTCACGTCCGACGTGACGCGCCCTGTCGGATAGCGCTTGGCGATCTCCGCCGCGACCTCGCCGATCCGGCGCTTGCGGGCTTCGAAGGACGCCTTGTCGAAATCACGGATATTCGCCCGCAGCACCGCCTCGGCCGCATTGGCGACGATCTCGATGAACCAGGTATAGCCCTCGCGGCCTGCCGTGTTCTCCGGCGTCTGCGCCCGATCGAAGGCGGCCATGTAGTCCTGCGCCATCAGGATCGGGTTCACCAGCACGCCCTTCGCCGACATCGGATGAGCGGTGACGCCGGTGAAGACGATCTCGGCCATCGCGGCGTTGAAATTCTCCCAGACGACCTCGCCGACCTCGCAGCTGTCGATCGTATAGGCGAAATCGCAGGGGAACCGGGCGAGATCGAGCGCCTTGGCGCCGCGCAGGCCGATCTCTTCGTCGGGTACGAAGGCGACGAGGATGTCGCCATGCTCATCCTCGGGACGCAGTTCGGCCAATAGCGTCATCACGATCGCGACTGCCGCCTTGTTGTCGGCGCCGAGCACGCTGGTACCGTCGCTGAAGACGATCTCGTTGCCCTTGTAACGGGTGATCTCGGGATGCTCGGCAACGCGCAGCCAGATGCCCTTCTCCGCATTAAGGCAGAGATCCTCGCCCTCGAAGCGCAACACTTGCGCCTTGACCACAGGCGACAGGCCGACATCGACCGTATCGACATGGGCGATGAAGCCGATCCGCGGCGCGCCCGCCTTCGTGCCGCGCTTCAGCGCGGTCACCGTGGCATGATCGTCGATGACGACATTCTCCAATCCGAGCGTGCGCAATTCTCCAGCGAGCAGTTCCGCCAGAACCTGCTGCCCCGGCGTGCTCGGCAGGCTCGTCGCCTTCATGTCGCTCTGGCTCTCGATTGCGACATAGCGCAGGAACCGTTCGAGCAATTTATCGCGCAAGCTCACTATGCCTCTCCCTTCGCCTGTCGCGACAGCCAGTTCCGTACCTCAGCCGCGCTCGCGGGCCTTCCGTCCGCTGCCTCGACCAGACGGATGGTGTCCGCGATCAATTCACGATTCGTCTTGTCGCAGCCGAAGGGAGCGTCCTCCAGCCCGCCACGGACATGGACGCCCCGCGCCACGGCCGGGCCGATAAGCTCACTGAGATCGACGCCGAGCCCGGCGATCATCACCGGCGCCTCGGGCGCATCCTCGGCGAGCAGTTTGAGATGCGCCTCTAGCGCCCATTCGCGCGGCGGAAAGCCCCAGGCGAAGGCATCCGAGAACATCAAACGGTAGACCGGCATCGGCATGCCCGGATAGGCCTTGGCCAAAGCCGCCCCCAATCGCGTGAAGCCCGGCTCGTAGATCGCATAGCTCGGGTGGACCTTGTGGCGCTCGGCCACCGCCATCCCCTCGCGGATATGCTCGCCGGGATTCTGGTAGATGAAACCGGCCTCGCCCTGCGGGATGCCGGCGAAGGTCGTCCAGTTGCAGGAGCCGGGATCGAGCACGCCCCATTCGGCCAGGCCGCGCTTCGCCAGCTCCTCGAGATGGGTGTAGCGGCCCGAGCCGATCATGTCGCCGGCATAGCCGGAGCCCAGAATCGGAATCGTCGGATAGACGATGGCATCGACCTTGGCGCGGATGCCCTCGATCGCCTGCGCATAGAGCTCCCAGTCGTCGCGCTGGCGCCCGGTCGCCGTGTCGTAGACATGCAGATGCACGATCGCCGCGCCCGCCTCCACGGCGGCGATGCCGTCGGCGACAATCTCGGGAATGCCGATCGGAATGCCCGGCTGGCGCTCCTTGCCCCAGGGGCCGTTGATCGCGGCCTCGACCCAGATCGGCTTTGTC
Organism: Allobosea sp.; assembly: GCA_039808685.1. Classification (GTDB taxonomy): domain Bacteria; phylum Pseudomonadota; class Alphaproteobacteria; order Rhizobiales; family Beijerinckiaceae; genus Allobosea. The sequence continues at coordinate 11,765 of JBDHTM010000002.1, forward strand.
ACGGCGTTTCCTCTCGTCCCGCAATTTAGCGCAAACCGTAAGCTGCTCCGCTCGGGCTTGTCAGCCCGCATGCCGGCTGGGCAGGATCGGCGCAAACGCATGCGAAGACCGGAGCCGATCATGCTCGAACGCCGCGCGACCTATCGTGAAACGCTCGACGCCTTCGCCTGGCGCATCCCGGAGCGCTTCAACATCGGCACCGCTTGTTCGGACGCCCATGCCGATGGCTCGGGCAAGCCGGCACTGATCTTCGAGGAGGACGGGGGCAAGGTTGCGACGCTCTCCTTCGACGATCTCGCCCGTGCCTCGAATCGCTTCGCCAATCTGCTCGGCGCTCACGGCATCGGGCCGGGCGAACGCATCGGCATTCTCCTGCCGCAATCGCCGCAGACCGCGATCGCCCATCTCGGCGCCTACAAGCTCGGCGCCATCGCGCTGCCGCTCTTCATCCTGTTCGGCCCCGAAGCGCTGGAGCACCGGCTCGGCCATAGCGGCGCCAGCGTGCTCATCACCGACGCCGAGAATATCGGCAAGGTCGAGGCGATCCGCGACGCCCTGCCGAACCTGCGCAAGATCTTCGTCGTCGGCGGCGCCGGCCATCTCGATTTCGAGGCGGAGATGGCGAAGGCCTCGGACAGCTTCACCGCCGCCGATACACGCGCCGACGACCCGGCCGTGATCATCTACACTTCCGGCACGACGGGTAAGCCGAAGGGCGCGCTGCACGCGCACCGCGTCCTGCTCGGCCATCTGCCCGGCGTGCAGATGCCGCAGGAATTCTTCCCGCAACCGCAGGACCTGTTCTGGACTCCGGCCGACTGGGCCTGGATCGGCGGTTTGCTCGACGTGCTCCTGCCCAGCCTCTACTGCGGCGTGCCGGTGCTCGCTTCCCGTGCCCGCAAGTTCGATCCCGAAGCCGCCTTCGCGCTGATGGCGCGCCACAAGGTGCGCAACGCCTTCCTGCCGCCGACCGCGCTGAAGCTGATGCGGCAGGTCGCCAATCCCCAGCGCTTCGGCTACGCGATGCGCTCGATCGGCACCGGGGGCGAGACGCTTGGCGCCGACATGCTCGACTGGAGCAGGGAGACCTTCGGCTTCCCCGTCAACGAGTTCTATGGCCAGACCGAGGCGAACCTGCTCGTCTCGAACTGCGTCAGCCTTTACCCGGTGAAGCCGGGCTCGATGGGCCGCGCGGTGCCCGGCCATCGCGTCGCGGTGATCTCGCCCGAGGGCCGCGAACTGCCTGATGGCGAGCAGGGGTTGATCGCGGTCGCGCGGCCCGATCCGGTGATGATGCTCGAATACTGGAACCAACCCGAGGCCACGGCGGCGAAGTTCATCGGCGACTGGCTCGTCACCGGCGACAGCGGCGCCCGCGACGAAGAGGGTTATTTCTGGTTCCAGGGCCGCGACGACGACATCATCTCCTCGGGCTCCTACCGCATCGGGCCGGGCGATATCGAGGACTGCATCATCCGCCACCCGGCCGTGCTGATGGTCGCGGTCGTCGGCGTGCCCGATCCGGTCCGCACCGAGATCGTCAAGGCCTTCGTGCTGCCGAAGCCAGGTGTGACGCCGACGGCCGAGCTGGCGACGGAAATCCAGGCCTTCGTCCGCGACCGGCTGGCGGCCTACCAGTATCCCCGCGAGGTCGAGTTCGTGACCGAGCTTCCGCTGACCGCGACCGGCAAGATCATGCGCAAGGATCTGCGCAACCGGGAGATCGAGAGGCAGCGAAGCGGCTGACGCTTTGCGTCAGCGAGCCTCCAGCACCAACTCAAAGGTCATCAGAACCGGGTTGTCACCGCGGACCAGCCGGCCGCTCGCCAACGTGCCGCTATAGTCGACCAACGCAACATCGATCGCCGCCTCAGAGCCCCCGACGCCGGAAACGACCCGCCCTTCCGTGATCGCGACCTCCGTCGCGAAATTCTCGACGACCCCGCCATCCGTGAAACGCGCCCCGATAGTCGAGCCGACGCCGCCATGGATAATCGCCTCGCGGATGCCGCGTTCGGCGCAGAACGCCTCCAGCGCTCCGCAGAAATCGACATTCGGCTTCACCCGTAGCGCAAAGAACCGCCCTACCCCGGCCCCACCAGATGCCGCCGGCACCGGCCCAAATAGCTTGAAATTCGTCTCGCCATCCGGCTCGGCGACGAAGGCCGCCCCATCGAGTCCCATCGCCTGCAGCGTGATCGTCTCGGCGGCGGTCGTCTCATCCGGCAGGATATGGCCGCCGCTACGCTTGCCGTCGCCCTCCACCCACAAGGCATGCGCATGGAAGAACGGCGCCCCATCGCGCTGGCCGAAGGTCATGGCGCCGACCTCGATGCGCGCTCCGCCCTCAGGCCGGAAGGTCTCGCTGTAGAAGGCGGCATGTTCCGGCGTCTTCGACAAGGCCGGCATCACATAGGCGAAGGGCGCAAGCTTGAGCCCGTCGAGCTTCACCACGCCGGAGACGAAACCCTCGGCCGCAAATCCGCTCTTCACCGCCTCCAGCAACGGCACGCCGGTCGGCAATGTCAGCGAAAAAGCCCGCCCACGGCATTCCACCCACTGGATTCGCTCAGGCGTACCACTGCCGGGCTGCTCGATCCGCCTCACGACACCTTTCCCTTCAGGAAATCGAGCTCGCCGCGCTTCTCCAGCTCGTCCTTGACGAGGCGCTTGGGCACCTTGCCGTAACCCGATTTCGGCAGGGCGTCCCAGAACAGGAAGCGCTTCGGCATCTTGTAGCGGGCGATCTTCGGCGCCAGAAACTCCGCGATCTCGGCTTCCGTCGCGCTCTGTCCTGGTCTCGCCACACAGACCGCGATGCCGATCTCGCCCCAGACCGGATCGGGCACGCCGAGCACCGCGACCTCCGCGATCGCCGGATGGGTCAGGATCTTCTCCTCGATCTCGCGCGGGTAGATGTTCGAGCCGCCGGAGATGTACATGTCCGAGGCGCGGCCGGTGATGTAGACGAAGCCCTTTTCGTCCATATGGCCGAGGTCGCCGGTGCGGAACCAGCCGTTGCGGAAGGATTTCGCATTGGCTTCCGGGTTGTCGTAATAGCCCGCGAAGACGGCCGGGCCGATCACGCAGATCTCGCCCTGGACGCCCGGCTCGACTTCATTGCCTTCATCATCCTGAATCTGCACCTGCATGCCTGTGCGCTCGAAGCCGCAGGTGCCGATGCGGGCATTCGGCCCGTCCTCGGCTTCGTGCAGGGCCGGCGGCAGCACGGTGATGTTGCCGGTGACCTCGCCCAGCCCGAAATATTGCACGATCACCTTGCCGAGCTTTTTCAGCGCCGCCTTCTGGTCCTCGCGATACATCGGCGCGCCCGCATAGATGATGTAGCGCAGGCTCGAATGATCGTGCTGGTCGGCGGCCGGATGCTCGACCAGCATCTTCAGGATCGTCGGCACGGTGAAGATATTGCTGACGCGGTGCTTTGCGATCAGACGATAGGCCTCGTCGATATCGAAACGCTCGGTCGGCAGCAGGATCGAGGTCGCGCCCCGGGCCGAGATCATGAGCTGGTGCACGCCCGCGCCATGCGAGAGCGGCGCCACCACCAGCGAAGCATCCTTCTCGGTCGAGCCGGGCACGAGGTCGCAGAGATGGTTGGTGATGACGAAGCCCATCTGGCCATGGGTCAGCACCGCGGCCTTGGAGCGCCCGGTCGTGCCGGAGGTGAAGAAGAACCAGCAGGGATCGTCATGCTCGACCGCGGCGTTCTCGACCTTTTCGCCGCGATGGCGGGCGATCACCGCTCCGACCTCGTCCTCGCCCAGGGCTCCCTCGCCGATCCGCCAGATGAACTCCGGCGCCGGGCTCGCTGCCGCGACGGCGGCCGCATGCTCCGGGAAATCGCCATGGCAAAGGAAACCCTTGGCGCCCGAGGCCGTCGCGAGATAGGCGACCTCGTCCGGCAGCAGCCGGAAATTGGTGGGCACCCAGACGGCGCCGAGCCGGAAGGTCGCGAACATCGAGACGAACATCGCGTCGCAATTCTTGGAATGGACGAGCACGCGGTCGCCCTTGCCGATGCCGCGCACCCGCAGGCCGGCGGCCAAGGCGGAGACCTGTGCATCGATCTCGGCCCAGTCGAGCGTCTTCTCGCCCCAGATGAAGGCGGGATGCGCGGGCAGCCGCCGCGCATTCTGCGTCGCGATATGGGCGAGGTTCATCACGCGCCGCGTCATCGGCACGACGCCCCCGGTCGGGGCGGCTGTTGCAGAGCTCATCTTGCGGCTCTCCCTCTCTCGATGGATCGCGGCGCGGCGGCTGCTATGGGCCGCGCGGCCTTCTTGGATACGAACATCTCGGCCAGGAGCGATTCCATGCGCTCGGCCTCCCGAGCCAGCGGCACGGCAAGCTCCGCCTGCCGGCTTGGCCCCATACGGCTGTCGATCGCGGCGATGGAAAGCGCCCCCGCGACCCGCCCGTCCGGATAGCGGAAGGCTCGCCCGATCCCCCATGAGCTGGCGACGAGCCGGCCGGGATTGAGCGAGAAGCCGCGCTCGCGCGTCGTCGCGATATCGACCCGCAGAGCCTCCGGCGCGAAGCCCGGATAGCGTGCCAATAACGCAGCCTCATTGGCCGCGATCACGCGGTCCACATCGTCGTCGGGCAGCGCCGCCAGCATGGCGAGCGAGCCGGCGCCGACGCCGAGCGGATGCTGGTCTCCGGCCTGCAACGCATGCGTCCGCACCGGATAGGTCCCCTCCTCCCGATGCAGGCAGATCGCGTAATTCTCCCGCCGGACCGTCAGGAAGCTCGTATCCTGCGTCTCGGCCGAAAGCCGGCGCAGGCCGTCCATCGCGAGCTCCAGCAGGCCATGGCGCCGTGCCGCCAGCACGCCGAGCACGAAAGCCTCCTCACCCAGGCAATAGTGCCGCGTCTGCGGCTCCTGCTCGACCAGCCCGGCCCGCATCAGCGCCAGCAGCAGCCGCCGAGTCGTCGGCTTGTTGAGCCCGCTGCCGGAAACGATCTCGCCGAGCGGCAGGCCCTCGGCCGGCTCCCGCCCGATCAGCGAGAGCAGCCCGAGCGCGCGGTCGACGCTCTGCGAGCCCGACAGCTCGACGCGGTCCTCGGTTTGGACAGGCAAGAGGCGCTTCTCCTGACGGTCCATCATATGGACCTTGTTCTTAAGATCGAAGCCTAGAGGGCGTCCTGCGCGATTGCAATGCCGGCCCGCGCATGCAATCGTCGCCCCGCCCCCGCGCTGGACCCGTTCACAGTGTGGACCCTTATGCGACGCCGGCCCGACTCAAGAGATCGGCGCGACGATCCGAGGAGAAAACGCCCATGACCATCTCGCGCCGGACCTTGCTCCAGGCGACAGCCGCCGCCTCCGCCATCGGCACCTTCCATATCGGCCGCGCCAATGCGCAAGCCGCCGAGTTCACCTATAAATACGCCAACAACCTGCCCGTCGCGCACCCGATGAATGCGCGCGCCAGCGAGGCCATGGCCAAGATCAAGGAAGAGACCAAGGGCCGCGTCGACATCCAGATCTTCCCGAACAATCAGCTCGGCTCCGATACGGACATGCTGAGCCAGGTCCGTTCGGGCGGCGTCGAGTTCTTCACGCTCTCGCCGCTGATCCTGTCGACGCTCGTCGCCAACGCCTCGCTCTCCGGCATCGGCTTCGCCTTCGCGAACTACGACGCGGTCTGGAAGGCGATGGACGGCGAGCTCGGCGCCTATGTCCGCGGCCAGATCAACAAGGCCAACCTCGTGGTCATGGACAAGATCTGGGACAACGGCTTCCGCCAGATCACCTCGTCCAAGGGGCCGGTCAACTCGCCCGACGATCTCAAGGGCTTCAAGATCCGCGTCCCCGTCTCGCCGCTCTGGACCTCGATGTTCACCGCCTTCCAGTCGGCCCCGGCCTCGATCAATTTCGCCGAGGTCTATACCGCGCTGCAGACCAAGGTCGTCGACGGCCAGGAGAACCCGCTCGCGATCATCGCGACGGCCAAGCTCTTCGAGGTGCAGAAATACCTCTCGCTGACCAATCACATGTGGGACGGTTTCTGGTTCCTGGCCAATCGCCGCGCCTGGGAGAAGCTGCCGGAGGATCTGCGCGCCATCGTCGCCAAGAACATCAACGCCGCCGCGCTGCTGGAGCGTGCGGACGTCGCCAAGCTCAATGCCGGCCTGCAGGGCGAGTTGCAGTCGAAGGGCATGACCATCAACGAGACCAAGGCCGACGCCTTCCGGGACGCGTTGCGCAAGGCCGGCTTCTACGCCGAGTGGAAGAAGAAATACGGCGACGAGGCCTGGGCCATCCTGGAGAAGGCCGTCGGCAGCTCGCTGAGCTGAACGGCAACCGCCACACGCGGGTCATCCCGGGCGGAGCGAAGCGGAGACCCGGGATCCATGCCGGAACAGTTCGGGCATGGATCCCGGATCGGCGCGGCTGCGCCGCTTGTCCGGGATGACCAGCGCCTGTTTCTGCTATCGAGAGATCGAACATCATGGCCGACCGACTGAAGGGCAAGATCGCCATCGTCTTCGGCGCCGGCTCCTCCGGCCCCGGCTGGGGCAACGGCAAGGCCGCGGCTGTCGCTTATGCCCGCGAGGGCGCCAGCGTCGCCTGCATCGACCTGAACCGCGAGGCCGCCGAGGAAACTGCCGCCATCATCGCCGGCGAAGGCGGCAATGCTCTCGCGCTCGCCGCGAACGTCACCGATCTCGCCTCGGTCGAGGCCTGCGTCGCCGCGGCCGCCCGGCATTTCGGCCGCATCGACATCCTCCACAACAATGTCGGCGTCACCCATATGGGCGGCCCGGTCGAACTCTCCGAAGAGCAGTTCAACGCCTCGCTCCAGCTCAATCTCGGCTCGGTCTATCGCTGCGCCAAGGCGGTCATCCCGGAGATGCTGAAGGGTGGCGGCGGCGCCATCGTGAACATTTCCTCGCTCGCCGCCATCCGCTGGACCGGCTACCCGTATTTTGCCTATTACGCGACGAAGGCCGCCGTAAACCAGGCGACAGTCGCGCTCGCGATGCAATATGCGAGGCAGGGCATCCGGGCGAACTGCATCATGCCCGGCCTGATCGACACGCCGCTGATCTACCGGCAGATCTCCACGCAATATGCTTCGGTCGAGGAGATGGTCGCAGCCCGCGACGCACAGGTGCCGATGGGCAAGATGGGCACCGCTTGGGACATCGCCAACGCCGCCGTCTTCCTGGCCTCCGACGAGGCGAAGTTCATCACCGGCGTGTGCCTGCCGGTCGATGGCGGCCAGAGCTGCACAACGGCGCCAATGGGCTGAATCGTCATTGCGAGCGTAGCGAAGCAATTCAGGAGACTAGGTGAGACGTTCCACCCAATCCCCTGGATTGCTTCGTCGCTCCGCTCCTCGCAATGACGGGTAGTGCCAGCCCCAGCCATCGAGCGTTCATTCCTCCCCTGGAACGCTTGCTCCATTTCCGCTTCGCTGCCAAAACTGTCGCAACAGGGATGGCAACGGGAACCCAGATGAGCGATACCGCCGTTGCGGAGCTGCCGCGCGACTTCGACGAATTGCGCGCATCGATCCTCGCCCAGCGCGAGAGCCTGCCCAAGCGCATCGCCCAGATCGCGGCCTATGCCCTCGACAACCCCGACGAGATCGCCTTCGGCACCGCAGCCAGCATCGCGGTCTCCGCCGGCGTCCAGCCCTCCACGCTGATCCGCTTCGCCCAGCATCTCGGCTTCGACGGCTTCACCAGCCTGCAAGGTGTCTTCCGCGCCCGCTTGCGCGAGCGCAATTCCAGCTATGAGGAACGCCTCAACACGCTGCGCGTCGGCGACGGCACGGCGGCCGGCAACCATCGCATTCTCGATGGCTTCCTCAGCGCCTCGCGCAAATCGCTCGACGTGATGAGCCGCACGCTCGACGAAGCCACGCTCGACCGCGCGATCGATGTGCTCGCCCGCGCCGAGACGATCTATATCCTCGCCCGGCGTCGCTCCTATCCGGTGGCGAGCTATCTGGCCTATGCGCTCGGCAAGCTCGAAGTCCGCAACCAGATGATCGAATCCGCCGCCGGGCTCGATCCCGAGATGATCTCCTTCGCCACGCCGAAGGATGCCGTCCTCGTCATCAGCTTCTCGCCCTACGCGCCCGCCACCATCGAGGATGCGCGCGGCCTTGCCGAGCGCGGCGTGCCGCTGGTCGCCATCACCGACAGCGCCTTCTCGCCCCTGGCGAGCTTCGCGAAGCTCTGGTTCGAGGTCGCCGAGGCGGATTTCGGCGGCTTCCGCACGCTCGCCTCGACCATGGCGCTGTCGATGGCGCTCGCCGTCGGCGTCGGCGAGGCGCGCCGGGCCGGGCGCGGCAAGGGACGTCGTGGCGGACAAGCCTAAAGCTTTAGGAATAGACATTCCGCATTGACGAAGCATTGGAATTATTATTTCATTCCGGCACCGGGAGCCTTTCGGCTCCGATGACCAGCGCAGCCGGGAGAGAAACATGACGGGACCGCTCGGCGGATCGGCGCAGGCGCTCGACGTCATCACCATCGGCCGCGCCTCGGTCGATCTCTACGGCCAGCAAATCGGCTCGCGGCTGGAGGATGTCACCTCGTTTGCCAAGTCTGTCGGCGGCTGCCCGGCCAATATCGCGATCGGCACGGCCCGGCTCGGCCTGCGCTCAGCCCTGCTCACCCGCGTCGGCAACGAGCAGTTCGGCCGCTTCCTGCGCGAGCAGCTCGCCCGTGAAGGCGTGAACCTCGAGGGTCTCAAGACCGACCCCGAGCGGCTCACCGCGCTCGCCATCCTTTCGGTCGAGAGCGACAAGTCCTTCCCTCTGCTGTTCTACCGCGAGAACTGCGCCGACATGGCGCTGGAGGAAGGCGATATCGACCCGGCCTTCATCGCAAGGGCCCGCGCCGTCGTCGTCACCGGCACGCATTTCGCCCGGCCTAAGCCCGAAGCCGCACAGCGCAAGGCGATGAAGCTGATGCGCGCGAACGGCGGCAAGGTCGTGCTCGACATCGACTACCGCCCGAACCTGTGGGGCCTTGCCGGACATGATGCCGGCGACAACCGCTATATCGCCTCGCAAGCCGTGTCCGAGCGGATGAAGACCGTCCTGCCCGGCTGCGACCTCATTATCGGCACCGAGGAAGAGGTCCTGATCGCCTCGGGCGAAAGCGAATTGCTGCCGGCGCTGAAGACGATCCGCTCGCTCACGCCTGCAACCATCGTGCTCAAGCGCGGCCCGATGGGCTGCATCGTCTATGATGGCGCGATCCCCGACGATCTCGAAGATGGCATCGTCGGCAAGGGCTTCCCGATCGAGGTCTATAACGTCTTGGGGGCCGGCGACGCCTTCATGTCCGGCTTCCTGCGCGGCTGGCTCGGCGGCGAAAGCCTCCAGACCGCCGCGACCTGGGCCAATGCCTGCGGCGCCTTCGCCGTCTCGCGCCTGCTCTGCTCGCCGGAGAGCCCGACCTTCGAGGAGTTGCAGTACTTCCTCAAACACGGCAGCCCGCACCGGGCGCTCCGCAAGGACGAGGACATCAACCACATCCACTGGGCGACGACCCGCCGCCGCGACATCCCCTCGCTGATGGCGCTCGCCTGCGACCATCGTTCGCAACTCGAAGAGCTCGCCGCGAAGTTCGGCGCCGAGCCCGCCCGTATCCGCGATTTCAAGGTGCTGGCGGTGAAAGCCGCCGCGCGGGTCGCCGATGGCCGTCCCGGCTACGGCATGCTGCTCGATGAGAAGCATGGCCGCGAGGCGATGTTCGAATTCGCCCGCCATCCCTTCGCCTGGCTCGGCCGCCCGGTCGAATTGCCCGGCTCGCGCCCACTACGCTTCGAGGCGAGCCAGGATATCGGCTCGCTCCTGCCGGAATGGCCGGTCGATCACTGCATCAAGGCGCTCTGCTTCTACCACCCCGACGATCCCGCCGAATTGAAGCGCGAGCAGCAGGAGAAGCTCCGCGGTCTGTTCGAAGCGGCGCGCAAGGTCGGCCGCGAATTGCTGATCGAGATCATCGCCGGCAAGAACGGCCCGCTCGGTCCCGATACGATCGCCCGCGCGCTGGACGAGATCTACGCGCTCGGCATCAAGCCCGACTGGTGGAAGCTGGAGCCGCAATCCTCCCCCGCCGCCTGGGCCGCGATCGAGAAGACCATCGCCAAGCATGATCCCTGGTGCCGCGGCGTGCTGCTGCTCGGGCTCGATGCGCCGGCCGAGGAACTGGAGGCCGGCTTCGCCGCCACGGCCTCGGCGCCGATCGTCAAGGGCTTCGCCGTCGGTCGCACCATCTTCATGGCGGCTGCCGAAGGCTGGCTCGCGCGCAAGCTCGACGACGAGGCCGCCATCGCCGACATGGCCAAGCGCTTCGAAGCGTTGACCGGACTCTGGCTTGCCACGCGCGGCCGCAAGGCGGCGTAGGCAGTGTTCGGCCGGGAGCCACCTCTGTCATTCCGGGGCGCGCCGCAGGCGCGAACCCGGAACCCACGACCGGGTGGGGCATCTCAGATCCGGCGGCATCCGGCTCGCCCCGTCGTGGGTTCCGGGTTCTTCGCTCCGCGAAGCCCCGGAATGACAAGCGTCTCGCTTGGCTCGCCCAGGATGACATCGCCCCTTGTTGCAAAGAGTCGGAAGCCGACATGACCCGCACCCTCCGCCTCACCATGGCGCAGGCGCTGACGCGCTTCCTCAGCCGCCAGATGACCGAGATCGACGGGCAGCGCCTGCCGATCTTCGGCGGCGTCTGGGCGATCTTCGGCCATGGCAATGTCGCGGGGCTGGGCGAAGCGCTCTGGCACGAGCGCGAGCGCCTGCCGACCTTCCGCGCCCATAACGAGCAGGCCATGGCCCATGCGGCCATCGCCTATGCCAAGGCGAATATGCGCCGCCGCTTCATGGCCGCGACCACCTCGATCGGCCCCGGTGCGACCAATCTCGTCACCGCCGCCGCGCTCGCCCATGTCAACCGCCTGCCGGTGCTGCTGCTGCCGGGCGACGTCTTTGCCAACCGCATTCCCGACCCGGTCCTCCAGCAGGTCGAAGCCTTCGGCGACGGCACCGTCTCCGCGAATGATTGCTTCCGCCCCGTCTCGCGCTATTTCGACCGCATCACCCGGCCCGAGCAGATCATCCCGGCGCTCGCCCGCGCCATGCAGGTCCTGACCGACCCGGCCGAATGCGGCCCCGTCACGCTCGCGCTCTGCCAGGACGTGCAGGCCGAAGCCTACGACTATCCCGGGAGCTTCTTCGCAGAGCGCTTCTGGACACCGCGCCGTCCCCGCGCCGACCGCGACGAACTGAGGGCCGCGGCCGAGGCGCTGAAAGCCGCGAAGAAGCCGCTGATCGTCGCCGGCGGCGGCGTGCTCTATTCCGGCGCGAGCGAAGCGCTCGCCCGCTTCTCGGCCGCGACGGGCATTCCCGTTTGCGAGACGCAGGGCGGCAAATCCGCCCTGCCCGACGACAACGCGCTCAACATGGCCGCCGTCGGCGTCACCGGCACGGAAGCCGCCAACCGTCTCGCCGCCGAGGCCGATCTCGTCCTCGCCGTCGGCACACGCCTGCAGGATTTCACCACCGGCTCCTGGGCTCTGTTCGGCGCTGAGCGGAAGGCGATCATCGGCCTCAACGTCCAATCTTTCGACGCCGGCAAGCATCGCGCCCTGCCCCTCGTCGCGGATGCGCGTGAAGGCCTAGCCGAGCTGGCAAAGGCCATCGGCAACTGGACGGCGCCGGAGAGCTGGACCGACAATGCCAAGGCCGGCAAGGCGGAGTGGCAGAAGGAAGCCGCCAAGGCGACCGCCGCCAGCAATGCCGCCCTGCCCTCGGATGCGCAGGTCATCGGCGCCGTCCAGCGCACACTCGGTTCGGACGTCATCCTGCTCCATGCGGCGGGCGGCCTGCCCGGCGAATTGCACAAGCTCTGGCAGGCCGGCGCACCCGGCTCATATCATGCCGAATACGGCTTCTCCTGCATGGGCTACGAGATCGCCGGCGGGCTCGGCGCCAAGATGGCGCGGCCCGACAAGGAGGTCGTCGTCATGGTCGGCGACGGCTCCTATCTCATGCTGAATTCCGAGATCGCGACCTCGGCGATGCTCGGCCTCAAGCTCACCATCGTCCTGCTCGACAATCGCGGTTACGGCTGCATCAACCGCCTGCAGATGGCCACCGGCGGACAGAGCTTCAACAACCTGCTCAAGGACGCCCGGCACCAGACGCTGCCGGAGATCGACTTCGTCCAGCACGCCGCCAGCATGGGCGCGATCGCGACGAAGGCCGCCTCGATTGCCGAGCTCGAAACCGCGCTGGCGCAGGCCAAGGCCAACACTCGCACGACCGTCGTCGTCATCGACACCGACCCGTTGATCTCGACCGGAGCCGGTGGTGCTTGGTGGGATGTCGCCGTGCCAGAGGTCAGCGAGCGTGACCAGGTCCGCACGGCGCGGGCGAATTACGACGAGCGACGCAAGCGTCAGACTATCGGCAACTGAAGCCGTTCTCATAGGCAAGAAAGACCGACACATGATCCGCATCGGCGCGAACCCCATCGGCTGGTCGAATGATGACATGCTGGAGATCGGCGGCGACATCCCGCTCGAAACCTGCCTGACGGAGGCTCGCGAGGCCGGTTTCACCGGCATGGAGCTCGGTAACAAATTCCCGCGCGAGGCGGCGAAGCTGAAGCCGATCCTCGATGCCCATGGCCACGCCCTGGTTTCCGGCTGGTACTCGACCGAACTGCTCGTCCGCGACGTCGCCGCTGAGATGGAGGCCGTGAAGGCCCATGCGACACTGCTGCGCGACATGGGCTGCGCGGTGCTGATCGCGGCCGAGACCTCCAACGCGATCCATTCCGACATCACCAAGCCGCTGTCGGCCCGGCCCGTCCTGCCGAAGAACCGCTGGGACGATTTCGGCGCGCGCCACACCCATTTCGCGGAGGCCGTGAAGGCCGAATACGGCCTCCAGCTCGTCTATCACCATCATATGGGCACGGTGGTGCAGACCGAGGCCGAGATCGACCGGTTCATGGGCGTCACCAGCCCGGCCGTCGGCCTGCTGCTCGATACCGGCCACGCCACCTGGGGCGGCGGCGATCCCGCCCGCATCGCCCGTCACTGGAAGGAGCGGATCCACCATGTCCATTGCAAGGACATCCGCGAGGCCGTGATGTGGCGCTCGAACCGCGAGGACTGGTCCTTCCTCGAATCCGTGCTGGCCGGCGTCTACACCGTGCCGGGCGACGGGCTGATCGACTATGTCCGCGTGCTCCGCGAACTGCAGGGCTACTCCGGCTGGATCGTCGTCGAGGCCGAGCAGGACCCGAAGAAGGCGGAGCCTGCGACCTATGCCAGGCTCGGCCATGCCAATCTCGCCCGCTTCATCAAGGAAGCCGGGCTGGCCTGATCGCCGTACGGATAGGAAACAGCCGATGTCCCATCTCAAGGTCAAGCCGCAGGGCACGAGCGGCCGCGTCACCCATGTCACGCCGGAAAGCGCCGGCTGGACCTATGTCGGCTTCGACCTGCATCGCCTGAAGCCGGGCGAGACGGTCTCGGCCCGGACCGGTACCCGCGAGGCCTGCCTCGTCTTCGTCACGGGCAAGGGCAAGGTCGCGGCCAACGGCACGGCATTGGGTGAACTCGGCCAGCGCATGAGCCCCTTCGAAGGCAAGCCCTGGTCGCTCTATCTGCCGGAGGGATCCGACTGGTCCGTCACCGCAACCACGGATCTCGAACTCGCCATCTGCACGGCGCCGGGCCTCAAGGGCGGGCTACCCGTCCGCGTCATCGGCCCGGACGATCTCGGACAGGAGATCCGCGGCAAGGGCTCCAACACCCGCCACGTCACCAACATCCTGCCGGAGAACGAGCCGGCGGATTCGCTGCTCGTCGTCGAGGTGATCACGCCTGCCGGCAACACCTCGAGCTATCCGCCGCACAAGCACGACCGGGACGATCTGCCGCGGGAATCCTACCTGGAAGAAACCTACTATCACCGCCTCAACCCGCCGCAGGGCTTCGGCTTCCAGCGCGTCTATACCGACGACCGCAGCCTGGACGAAGCCATGGCGATCGAGGACGGCGACGTCGTGCTGGTGCCCAGGGGCTACCACCCCTGCGCCACCTGCCACGGCTACGATCTCTATTATCTCAACGTGATGGCCGGCCCGAAGCGGACCTGGAAGTTCCACAACGCCGCCGAGCACGAATGGCTGCTGAAGGGCTGACCGGCATCAGCCGGCTAGAGCATCGGCCCGAAAAGTGGAGCGCGCTTTTCAGGAAAAGCCGATGCAAATCAAAGAGCTAGCGCATAGGACTGAATACAATATTCAGTCCTATGCTCTAAGCTGACGAAGGCGCGACTCGGCAGTGCCTCAGGGATTGCACTTGTAGACGGTGCCCTTGGTATCGGGCCCCTTCCACTTGATGTCCGCGACGCTGGCGAAGACATGGGTCCCGTCCATCTCGGCGGCGCGGATCTTCAGGCGCGTGATCACCGAATCACGCGTCTTGTCGATCGTCATGATCGACTGCACGCTGTCCTGGCCGTCGATCTCGCCGAGCTTCTTGCAATTCTCCACAACGCTCTTCGCATCGGTCACGACGACGATGCTGCTGCGCGAGGTGTGATAGGCACAGGCCCCAAGCAACAGGGCGGGCAAGAGGATGAAAAAGCGGGGCATCGTCACGTCCGGACTGTACTGATCGGGCCTGCGCCATGTTCTGCCGCTTTGGCGCAAATGCAAGCCTGAGCCCGCATAAAACCGCTCCAATGCGTCGGACCCTCCCGAAGGAACAGCAATATCCTCACGATTGCAGCGGAATTGTCGCGATTGGACGCGGCGAACTTTAACGCAAAGCCCGCGTCATTCTTGACCTTCCCCCGTGGCTGCTCTTAAGTCCCTTCAGGCCAATGGGAGGCTGAAAAGGATATAATATGCGTAGCATTCTGTTTGTTGGCGCCATGGCCGCTCTTCTCGCCGGTTGCCAGACCGCGCAGGAATCCATGGCCGACGCCGAAGTGACCTGCGAGGCTCAGGGCTTCCGCCCCGGCACCCGCGCCTATCAGCAGTGCCGCTCGGCCAATTATGTCGAGAACCGCCGCGCCTCGAACGAAGCCAGCTCGGCTGTCGCCGCCGGCGTCGCCGCAGGCGTTGTCGGTGGCGCGCTCATCGCCGCGGACAACCGCGCCTATTACCGCGGCGGCTGGTACGGCCCGCGTCGCTACTGGTGGTAATGACGGGCGGCCTTCCCCGCGGAAAGCGCCCTTTCAAAGTATTCGAGCCCTGCGGCGTTCCGCGCCGCAGGGCTTTTTATTGAATCGCCGGAACCGGCGGGCGTCAGCGTCGGGCAGTCCGCTTGCGCGGCGGAGCCGCTGCCGACGTGTCGGTCGAAGACGAGCTCAGCAGCGAACCGATCACATAGGCCGCGAGGCCCAGCCCGACCACGACCGCCATCGGCTCGCGCTCGGCGCGTTTCGCCAGCATGCGCCCGCCCCTGTCCGCATAGTCGCGGGCCATCGCCGCATAATCGTTCGCGCGGTCGGCATAGTCGCCGGCGCCATCACGATGCGAGCGCAGCCAGCTCCGCCCCGATTGGAAGGCCCGGTTGCCGGCATCTGCCGCTTCGGAGCCGTAGTCCTGGAGCCAGCCGCGCCAGCGCCCGTAGTCGGGCTGGTAGCGTTCCCAGCCCGAGGAGGGCTGGCTGCGCAGCGTCGCCCAGGCAACCAGGCCGATGCCGAGCATGCCTAATCCGATTGCTGCGAGGGGATGGCGCTCGACGCTCTCCACCATCGCCTGTCCGCCGCCACGGACGGTTTCAAGCGGCTCAGCCTCATCCCAGGCCTCTTTCGCCCGGTCGTAATGCTCCTTGACGGTCTCCTGGGCCTTGTCCGCGAGCTCCGCCGCCTTGCCGCGCAGGCTGCTCACGCTCGCACCCGTGGCTTCGCCGGCCTCGTCTCCGGCCTTCGGAACGTCGGGCGGGAAGCTGTTGCTGATCGCCATGGCGGTCTCTCCATTCTTGAAAAGGGTCATGGCGAGTGAACGAAGCCGGCACGGCCGGGTTCCAAGCCGCGACAAAACAACCGAACCGCTTTTCTTCGCGGCCTCGGCCACGACTGCGTCATGATTGGATGCGACCTACCAGTGAACAGGGGCATTCAACGAGAAGGAGACGCGGATGCATGTTCAGCACCTCCAGATCGCTCACCCGTTCGTTCTCTCCGATCCCGAATGGATCGCGCTCGAGAGCATCGAAGAGGAAACCCGCCACTTCATCTTCGACGAGACGATGCTGCATTCGCTGCAGGATCGCGGCCTCGTCGAGTCCGATGGAACCATCTGGCGGGTCACCCAGTCCGGCCAGAAGCGCCTGAACGAGCGCGACTGAGGCGGATGAAGGCCGGGCAGTTCAGGCACCAGCGATGAATGATCGAGCCCGCCCGTTCGGCGGGCTTTTCCAGGCGCGGTCGCAGCGTTCAGAACGAGCGACCTGGCCATAGCCACCATAGCAGCGCAGCCGCGATCCCGATCCAGATCGTCAGGATCGCGACCGTGCCGCCATGGCTCGCCGGCTTGATCTGGCCTGCCGCCATCGCTCTGTACTCTGCCATCAATGGCGCCGGAACGAGCTTCACCACCAGCAGGATGCCGAGCGGCACGATGATCAGGTCGTCGAGATAGCCGAGGATCGGGATGAAATCCGGAATGAGGTCGATCGGACTGAGCGCATAGGCCGCGATCGCCCCGGCCGCGAGCTTCGCATACCATGGCGTCCGGCTGTCGCGGGCCGCGATCCAGAGGGCCAGAACGTCCCGCTTGAGCAGGCGCGCCCATTGCTTTGCTCGTTCCAGCATCGTCAGGGGCTTCCGGATCTCCGTCTCGTGCCGGCGTCGGTTAGCAGATATTTCTCGCCGGGTCTCTGCCCCAGCAGCGCTGGAAAAATGCCCGCGCTGTTGCCATGTAGAGCCCTTCTCCATTTCCGATGAGCTGACATGGGCAAACCCGTTTCCATCACCATCTCGCATGATCTCGGCCGGGACGCTGCGCTGGCGCGCCTGCGCGGCGGCGTCGACAAGATCCGCGACCGGCTCGGCATGGTCCGGATGCAGCTCGTCGAGGAGCGCTGGGAGGGCGATGCCCTGCATTTCGGCGTGGGCGCGCTTGGCCACACCGTCCATGGTCGCGTCGAGGTCGAGGAACGGCTGATCCGCGTCGAGGTAACGCTCCCCTGGATGCTCGCGGTCTTCGCCGAGAAGCTCAAGCTCGGCGTGGAGAAGCAGGGGCAGATCCTGCTGGAGAAGCCGAAGGGCTGAGATATCGACCTCCTGACTTCAACGGCTCGCCCCGATGGCGCCAACGCCATCGCGCTCCCTGTCGCGAGGCCGCGAATTTCAGCAGCGAAAGCCTGAAAAGTCGTACGTCTTTCGGTTGAAATCACCGCCGCTAATCCCCATGCTCCGAAAGTTCAAACAATCTTGATTTCTTGACCTTTCGGATTTGGGAGACCCATGCATCACGGCCCGCTGATCGCCATCATCGTCGCGGGCCTGGGCCTTGCTTTCGTTTTCGGGGCGCTCGCCCAGAAACTGCGGATCTCCCCTCTCGTCGGCTATCTCCTTGCCGGCGTCGCCGCCGGCCCGTTCACGCCTGGCTTCGTCGGCGACCAGAACCTCGCCAACGAGTTGGCCGAGATCGGCGTCATCCTGCTGATGTTCGGCGTCGGCCTGCATTTCTCCCTGAAGGACCTGCTCTCGGTAAAGGCGATCGCCGTGCCCGGCGCCGTCGTCCAGATCGGCATTGCGACACTGCTCGGCCTCGGGCTCGGCACGCTGCTCGGCTGGAGCTGGTTTTCGGGGGCGGTCTTCGGTCTGGCGCTCTCTACCGCCTCGACGGTCGTGCTGCTGCGCTCGCTGCAGGAGCGGCGGCTCGTCCAGACCGAGCGCGGCCGCATCGCGGTCGGCTGGCTGATCGTCGAGGACATCGCGATGGTGCTGGCGCTGGTGCTGCTACCGGTGCTGGCCGAGATCATCAACGGCACGCCAGCCGGCGCCAGCGCGCCGCTCGCCACCCGCTTCGACCTCGGCGTCTGGGGCGTGCTCGGCCTGACCTTCGCCAAGCTGATCGGCTTCCTCGCCTTCATGCTCGTCATCGGCCGGCGCGTCATTCCCTGGGTCCTGCACTGGGTCGCCCATACCGGCTCGCGCGAGCTGTTCCGGCTGGCGGTGCTCGCCGTCGCGCTCGGCGTCGCCTATGCGGCAGCGACCCTGTTCGGCGTGTCCTTCGCGCTGGGCGCCTTCTTCGCCGGCATGATCCTGTCGGAATCGCCGCTCTCGCAGCGCGCGGCCGAAGAGACGCTGCCGCTGCGCGACGCCTTCGCGGTGCTGTTCTTCGTCTCGGTCGGCATGCTCTTCGACCCCGGCATCCTCCTGCGCGCCCCAGGACCGCTGATCGGCACGCTCGCCATCATCCTGATCGGCAAATCCGCCGCGGCCTGGCTGATCATGCGCGCCTTTGGCCGCTCGCGGACCGCCGCCCTGACGATCTCGGCCTCGCTCGCCCAGATCGGCGAGTTCTCCTTCATCCTCGCCGGTCTCGGCACGGCGCTGGGCATCCTGCCGGCGCAGGGGCGGGACCTCATCCTCGCCGGCGCGATCCTGTCGATCCTGCTCAATCCCGTGATCTTCGCTCTGGCCGAGCGCCTGGCGCCGGAAGCTCCCGCCGCCAAGCCGAAGCCCGCGGCCGGGCCGGAAGCGGGTGAAGCGGAAACGACCCCTGCGCCCGAGCCGCAGCCGGAAATGCCGCCGGAGCGCGACATCGCCCCGACCAGCCTCGCCGATCATATCGTCGTCGTCGGCTATGGCCGCGTCGGCAGCCTGCTCGGCGCCGGGCTGCTCTCGCAGGGTGCGAAGCTCCTGGTCATCGAGGACAATCCCGACGCAGTCGAGACGGCCAGGCGCGACGGCGCCGAGCTTCTCGTCGGCAACGCCGCGGATCCGGAGGTGCTCTCGGCCGCCGCCATGGGCCGGGCGATGCGCCTCTTCGTCGCCATTCCCGGCAGCTTCGAAGCCGGCCAGGTCTGCGAGCAGGCCCGCGCCGAGAACCCGGCCCTGCCTATCGTCGCCCGCGCCCATTCCGATGCCGAGGTGGCGCATCTCACCAGATGCGGGGCGACGCTGACGATCATGGGAGAGGCCGAGATCGCCCGCGCCATGCTCTCGCTCTGCCAGAACCTGAGGAGCAGGGCATCGGTCGAACCTGCTGCTTCCACCGAGCCGGCGAAATCCGAGACGGTGGCCGAGTTGCCGCCTGCCAAGCCGGCGGAAGACCCGCCGGCCGATCCCCCGGCTGCGGCATAAGAAAAGGGCGGAGCGCCAGGCGCCCCGCCCTTCCATATTCGAACGCTGGTCGCGCGCTCAGTCGACGAGGTCGAAGCGCACGTCCTGCACGCCTTCGTACAGCGTCTTGCGGCCGAGCGTGTAGAGGTTCTCAAGGCCCGAAGTCAGGGTGATGAAGTGGTTGCCGGAGAGCACGCCGGCCTTGCTGGCGAACTGCACGCCGCCATAGGCGAGCAGGATCTCGGTCTCGCTGACGCCGCCCGGATACAGGATGATGTGGCCGGGAGCCGGATAAGCGGTGTTGTTCTCGTAGCCGACGCCGAAATCGAGATCGCCGAGCGGCATCCAGACGCCCTCGCCGCTCCACCGCACATGCACCATCTTGCTGATGAACGGCATGTGCTTCTTGAAGGCGGCGCAGGTCTTCGGCGCGGCTTCCAACTCGAACTTGGCGTCGAACTTGAACGGCCCGGCGGTGACGATCAGCTTGCTCATGAAATCCCCGTCTTCTTGGAAAGGCTTCGGACTCGCTGAATGACATCAGCCCCAAGGCCCGCGCAAGAGCGCTCCCGGAACAAGTGCGACGCCGGAACGTGAAGGATGCCGGCGGCGTAGGTGCCCACACAGCTTCATAACAAATACGCGGGTCATCCCGGACGTAGCGAAGGGGAGATCCGGGATCCATGCCTGAACCTCCTTCGGGAACGCTCCTGCATGGATCGCGGGTCTCCCTGCGGTCGCCCGGGATGACCCGCTTGTTCATTCGGAAGATCAGCAGCGGCAGCCGGTCAGCCGATCGCGTCCCGGAGGTCGAGCGTGCCGCATTTGCCAATCGCCTCGTAGTTGCGCTTCAGCCAGCGCCGGCCGGCGGTGCGGCCCATGTCGCGCAGCTTCAGCAGGAACGACCATTCCGCGTTCATCCGCGAGGACGAGGTCAATTCCGCCAATGGCGGGCCGCCGTCGATGCGATGCATCAGCACGCGCTTGTATTCGTCGCGCGGCAGCTTGCCCTCGTCGATCAGGCGATTGACGAAGTCGATCGCGCGCAGTTCGCGCAGCAGCGAGGCGTTGAAGGTGATCTCGTTCAGCCGGTCCTGGATCTCCCGCGCCTTGGTCGGCAATTCCCGCCGCTGGATCGGATTGATCTGGACAAGCAGGATATCGTCGCAATGCGCCTTGTAGAACAGCGGGAACAGGGCGGGATTGCCCATGTAGCCGCCATCCCAATAGGCCTCGCCGTCGATTTCCACCGCTTGGAACACCATCGGCAGGCAGGCCGAGGCCATCAGGTGGTCCGGCGTCAGGTCCTTGCCGTCGAACACCGCGATCTTGCCGGTGCGGACATTGGTCGCGGCGATGAACAGCTTCACCGCGTCGCAGGCCCGGACCTTCTCGAAATCGATGAGATCGGCGACGACCCCGCGCAGCGGGTTGATGTTCAGCGGATTGACGTCATAGGGGCTCGCGACCTTCGAGAACATCTCGAAGAACAGCATGCCGGGCGGCGTGCCGTTATTGTTGCCCCAGGCGCCGAGCATCGTGTCGAGCAGCGATCGCTCCGAGCCGCCATACTTGCCGTCGACGCTGATCGCCCGCCAGAACGCCTCGAGCTTGGCGCGCGCGCCGTCGATGCCGCCGTCGATCCAGCCCTCGGCCAGCACCACGGCGTTCATCGCGCCGGCGCTGGTGCCGGTCAGCGCCTCGATGCCGAGGCGCCCGTCTTCCAGGATCGCATCGAGCACGCCCCAGGTGAAGGCGCCATGCGCGCCTCCGCCCTGCAGCGCCAGCGAGACCGTCTTCTCGGCCTTGGGGCCGACGAGCCCCTTGACCGGTTCGGCCTTGCGGGAAGGACGACCGCTCACGCGGCGGTCCAGCCGCCATCCATCGGCAGCGTCGCCCCGGTGATCGACTTGGCACCGTCCGTGCAGAGGAACACGGCGAGCGCTGCGACCTGCTCGACCGTGACGAACTGCTTGGTCGGCTGGGCATCGAGCAGCACGTCGTTGATGACCTGCTCCTTGGTCAGGCCGCGCGCCTTCATCGTATCGGGGATCTGCTTCTCGACCAGCGGCGTCCAGACATAGCCGGGGGCGATCGCATTGACGGTGATGCCCTTGGTCGCGACCTCGAGCGCAACCGTCTTGGTCAGGCCGGCGATGCCGTGCTTGGCCGCGACATAGGCGCTCTTGAAGGGCGAGGCGACGAAGGCATGGGCGGAAGCGGTGTTGATGATACGGCCCCAGCCCTTCTCCTTCATCTTCGGCAGCGCGGCGCGGATGGTGTGGAAGGCCGAGGACAGGTTGATCGCGATGATCTGGTCCCATTTCTCGATCGGGAATTCGTCGATCGGCGAGACGAACTGGATGCCGGCATTGTTGATCAGGATGTCGATGGCGCCGAAGACCTTCTCGCCCTCGGCGATGAAGCCGGCGATCTCGGCGGGCTTGGTCATATCGGCGGGCGAAAACAGCACCTTGATGCCGAATTCCGCCTCCAAGTCGGTGCGCAGCTTCTCCGCATCGGCCGGCGGCATGATGCCGTTGATGACGAGGTTGGCCCCCTCGGCGGCCAGCGCGCGGGCATAGGCGAGGCCGATGCCGGAGGTCGAGCCGGTGATCGCAGCAGTACGGTCTTTGAGGAACATGAGCGTCAAGGCTCCTGACAATCGGGGAGAAAATGCTTAGGTTCGGGCGGAACAGGACAATGCAACGGCAGGATATCGTCGCACGTTGCCCGATGAGTCTTCGCAACGCAACATGACGAAAATGCAGTCGAACGCGCATCATCACGGCGAACATGACCCTGCGTCGCATGCCCATGGCGAAGGCGCCTGCCGGCATGCCGAGGATCACCGCCGCCACGCGGCCGAGGCCCTCTCCCGCGCCGAGCGCATCTGCCGCGAGCGCGGCTTGCGCCTGACTCCGATCCGGCGGCAGGCGCTGGAGGCGCTCCATGCCGACCATCGCCCGGTCGGCGCCTATGATCTCGCCGACCGCATCTCGCCCGCCGGCGGCCGGCGGCTGGCGCCGATCTCGATCTATCGCGCGCTCGATTTCCTGGTCGAGCAGGGCTTCGTCCACCGCCTCTCGTCGAAGAACGCCTATATCGCCTGCCTGCACGGCCATGGCGCGAACGAGATCGTCGCCTTCCTGATTTGCGAGTCCTGCGGTGGGGTCGACGAGGATTCCTCGCCCGCCATGAAGAAAGCGGTGGCGGCGATCGCCGAAAACCGGCAATTCTCCCCCTCGCATCAGATGGTCGAGATCGTCGGCCGCTGCGAGCATTGCCGGAACAGCCATCCGTGATAGAGCAGCCGGCATGAACGAGCGCGCCTTCTCATCCCTGACGCCCGAGCACGCCGGCCCGCTGGCCCGCCAGCTCACCGTCCCGGTCAAGGTCGGCCATGTCACGGTCGGCGGCGGCGCGCCCATCGTCGTGCAGTCGATGACCAATACCGACACGGCCGACATCGCTGCGACTGTCGCGCAGGTCGCGGCGCTCGCGCGCCAGGGCTCCGAGCTCGTCCGCATCACCGTCGATCGCGACGAGGCGGCTGCCGCCGTGCCGAAGATCCGCGAGCGGCTCGACCGTATCGGCGTCGATGTGCCGCTGGTCGGCGATTTCCACTATATCGGCCACAAGCTGCTCGCCGACCACCCGGCCTGCGCCGAGGCGCTGGCGAAATACCGGATCAATCCCGGCAATGTCGGCTTCAAGGACAAGAAGGACAAGCAGTTCGCGCAGATCGTCGAGATGGCGATCAAGCACGGCAAGCCGGTCCGCATCGGCGCCAACTGGGGCTCGCTCGACCAGGAGCTGCTCACCGCCTTGATGGACGAGAACGCGCGCGCGCCGCGTCCGCTCGATGCCCGCGCCATCATGCGCGAGGCGATGGTGCACTCGGCCCTGCTCTCGGCCGGGCGCGCCGAGGAGCTCGGCCTCGCCCGCGAATTCATCATCCTCTCCGCCAAGGTCTCCGGCGTGCAGGACCTGATCACGGTCTACCGCATGCTGGCGAGCCGGGCGGACTACGCCATCCATCTTGGCCTGACCGAGGCCGGCATGGGCTCCAAGGGCATCGTCGCATCCTCGGCCGCGCTCGGTATCCTCCTGCAGGAAGGCATCGGCGACACCATCCGCTTCTCGCTGACACCCGAGCCCGGCGGCGACCGCACGCTCGAGGTGAAGGCAGCGCAGGAACTGCTCCAGACCATGGGCTTCCGCGCCTTCGTGCCGCTCGTCGCCGCCTGCCCCGGCTGCGGCCGCACGACCTCGACCGTGTTCCAGGAGCTGGCCCAGGATATCCAGGGCTGGATTTCCTCTTCCATGCCGGAATGGAAGACGCGCTATCCCGGCGTCGAGAACCTCAACGTCGCGGTGATGGGCTGCATCGTCAACGGCCCCGGCGAATCCAAGCACGCCGATATCGGCATCTCGCTCCCCGGCACCGGCGAGGCGCCGACGGCCCCCGTCTTCGTCGACGGCAAGAAGGTCGCCACCCTGCGCGGTGCCGGCATCGCTGCCGAGTTCAAGGCCATGGTCGCCACTTACGTCGAGCGGCGCTTCGGCGCCGGCCTCGGCGCTGCCGGCTGATCCCGCCTTTGCGCGCCGCCCGCAACGTGCTAGAGGCCCCGGCCTTTCGCTGCACCGCAGCATGTGCGGAGATCCCTGATGGGGCATGAGAACCCGAATCCTGCGACCATCCGGCCGGAGGATTCACGCTTCGGCCTCGACACCGGCCACGCTCAGAGCGCCGGGCACGGCAAGCAGGGCTTCGCCGCGCTGGCTCTGGGCGCGCTCGGCGTCGTCTACGGCGATATCGGCACGAGCCCGCTCTACGCGCTGCGCGAGACGATTCTCGCCGCGACCGGCGGCGTCGAGAATGCCGCGGTTCCACCGACGGTCGTGATCGGCGTGCTCTCGCTGATCCTCTGGTCGCTCGTCATCGTGGTGACGCTGAAATATGTCGTGCTGCTGATGCGCGCCGACAATAACGGCGAAGGCGGCATCCTCACCCTGGTCGCGCTGGCCCAGCGCAGCCTCGGCCGCGCCCGCAGCCACCTCGCGCTGCTGCTCGGCATGATCGGCGCCGGCCTGTTCTACGGCGATACCGTCATCACCCCGGCGATCTCGGTGCTCTCCGCGATCGAGGGCGTCAAGCTCGTCACGCCCGCGCTCGACGACTACATCCTCTGGATCGCCTCGGTGATCCTGATCGGCCTGTTCGTGATGCAGAGCCACGGCACCCACCGCGTCGCGACCCTGTTCGGGCCGATCATGCTGGTCTGGTTCCTGACGCTCGCCGGGCTCGGCATCTACCATATCGCCGACGATCTTAGCGTCTTCCGCTCGATCAATCCTTATTACGCGCTGCTCTTCTTCCGCGACCATGCCGGGGTGGCGCTGGCCGTGCTCGGCTCGGTCTGTCTGGCGGTCACCGGCGCTGAGGCGCTCTATGCCGATATGGGCCATTTCGGCCGCGGCCCGATCCGCGGCGCCTGGCTCTATGTCGTCTTCCCCGCCCTGTGGCTCAACTATCTCGGCCAGGGCGCGCTGATCCTCTCCGACCCCAGCGCCATCGACAACCCGTTCTACCGGCTCGCGCCGCAGGGCCTGCTGCTGCCCTTCGTCATCATGGCGACCGTGGCGACCATCATCGCCAGCCAGTCGGTCATCACCGGCGCCTTCTCGCTGACGCGGCAGGCGATCCAGCTCGGCCTGCTGCCGCGCATGGAGATCCGCCACACCTCCGAGCAGACCTCGGGCCAGATCTACGTGCCGCGCGTCAATCTGCTGCTGCTCGTCGTCGTGCTGATCCTGGTCTGGTCGTTCCGCACCTCGTCCAGCCTGTCGCATGCCTATGGCATCTCGGTCTTCGGCACGATGGTGGTCTCTTCGATGCTCGCCGCTATCGTCATCCGCCGTCACTGGGGCTGGAGCCCGCTGGCGACCGGCGCGCTGATTCTCCCCTTCTTCCTGGTCGACGTCTCCTTCTTCTCCGCCAACATGCTGAAGCTGTTCCACGGCGGCTATGTGCCGGTGCTGCTCGCCATGGCGCTGACGCTGATGATGTGGACCTGGATGCGCGGCACCAAGATCCTGTTCGACAAGACCCGCAAGACCGATGTGCCGCTGCTCGAGCTCGTCACCATGCTCTCGAAGAGTCCGCCGGCCCGGGTGAAGGGCATGGCCGTCTTCCTGACCAGCGACCCCGAGACCGCGCCGGCCTCGCTGCTGCACAACCTCAAGCACAACAAGGTGCTGCACGAGCGCAACGTCGTCCTGACAGTGCGCTCGGCCGACACGCCGCGCGTGCCGGAGGAGGAGCGCGTGCGCCTCGCCCGCATCACCGACGATTTCTGGCGGGTCGACATGGTCTACGGCTACATGGAGAGCCCGAACGTGCCGAAGGGCCTGGCCATGCTGCGCAAGCAGGGCTTCAAGTTCGACATCATGTCGACCTCGTTCTTCCTGTCGCGCCGCTCGATCAAGGCCTCGCCGCAATCGGGCATGCCGATTTGGCAGGACAACCTCTTCATCGGCCTGACCAAGAGCGCGACCGACGCGACGGACTTCTTCCAGATCCCGACCGGCCGCGTCGTCGAGGTCGGAACGCAGGTCACGGTCTGAGAGGGTTCCGCCGTTATTCCGGGTAAGTGCGTAGCGCTTGACGCCAGCTCTCCGAGCACAACCGTCATGCTCGCCCTTGTGGCGAGCATCCACGTCTTGAACACCACCTTGGATCAGCAAAGACGTGGATGGCCGGGACAAGCCCGACCATGACGGCATGTCCGCGCATGGGCTCCGTCGACCGGCCCGGAAGACGACGTGGTTGCGGCCGCACCCTGTGAGCTCAATCCAGCCGCGCCGAAGCCGCTTCCTTTGGCACATGCCGCACCCGCTCGCGATAGAGCAGGTAGAGGCCGGACAAAATCACGATGCCGGCACCGACGAAGGTCCAGCGGTCCGGCAACTGGTCGAAGACGAGCCAGCCGAGCAGCAGCATCCAGACGATCTGCGAATAGATGAAGGGCGCCAGAACCGTCGCCGGCGCCAGCCGATGCGCCAGGATCAGGAGCCAGTGGCCGAAACCGCCGAGCGCGCCGACCGCCAGCATCAACAGCCAGGGCAAGAGCGTGTGCGGCATCTCCCAGATCCAGGGCAGCAGCGGAATCGTCGCCAGCGTCCCCGCCGCGCCGGAATAGATCATCGTCGTTTCCGATGAATCATGGCCGGAGAGCATGCGGGTCGACAGGGAATAGAAGGCGTAGCACACGCAGCCCACGACACTGAGCAGCGCCGCCGGATGCATGCCGCCGATTCCCGGCCGCGTCACCACCAGCACGCCGAGGAAGCCGACGCCGATCGCCGCGAGCCGCCGCGGCCCCGGCCATTCCCCGAGCAGCGGCCCGGAAGCGAGCGCCACCAGCAAGGGCGTCGCGAACATGATCGAGATCGTCTCGGCGAGCTGGAGATAGCGCAGCGCCACGAAGTTCAGCGCGGTCGAGCCGAGCAGCAGCAGCGAGCGGCCCCATTGCAGCCATGGACGTTGCGTCCGCAGCACGCCCGGATGCGTCCATGGATTGATGATCGCCAGCACCATGATCATGCTGCCGGCATAGCGCGCGAACACCACTTGCAGCGGGTTCATCGACTGCCCCAGCCATTTCGCGCTGGTGTCCAACATCGAGAACAGCAGGACGGCCGCACACATCAGCCCGATCGCGGCCATTCGCGCGCGGCCCGTCTCGGAAGGCGCGACTGAGGGGGAGGACACGAAGTCTCGCCATGCTCTAGAGGAATGACGAGAGCAGATTGAACCGATTTAGATGGCTTCGCCAGAGCGCTCGAGCATGCGCTCCATGCAGAAATCAGGCGTCGCTATCGACCTCGTCGAGATCGCCATCGGGATCGTCATGATCGGCGCCGGCCTTGGAGAGCCCCTTCGCGGCCTTGCGGAGGAGCTTGCGCAGCTGCTTGCGCTCCTTGCCGTCGAGCTTGTCGAGAAGCTCTTCCTCGACCTCGTTCCAGACCGCGTCGAGCTCGGCCGCGGTATTCTGCCCCGCTTCCGTCAGCGCGACCTGCACGAGCCGCCCGTCGCGGTTGCCGCCCTCGCGGGTGACCAGCCCCTGCAGCGAGAGCCGCCCGATCGTCTTCGACACGGTCGGCGGCTTGACGCGCAGCAGCGCTGCAAGCTCGCCCATCGTCATCGGGGCCGGCTGCAGCGCCTTCAGCGCCTGCTCCTGCCCGGGAAACAGGCCCAGACCGTTCAGCCTCTCGCCCATCCGCGAACGGTGCAGCCGCGCGGTGACGAGCAGGGCACGTCCGACACTCTTTTCGATTGCCTTGGTCATGGGGTCGATCCTTCGGGCCGATCCTTGGACGGTTAAGCAGACGCTTCGCCGGCTGCGTAGTCGCGTGCGAACATGACAGACAAATGACAATCGGATGTCAGAGCTACGAGAGCGTGAGTTTGGCCGCCACTTTTTTCAGGAAAGCCGCCCGGCTGGTCGGTGTCGAGAGGTTCATGTCGTGATGGGCGAGATAGGTCGTGCGCGTCAGCGGGTGGCAAACCGCCCGCAGCGCCCGGCATACGGCTTTGCGCGGCGGATCGCCCATCAGGAAGGCGCGCCAGCGCGAGCCACCATAGCTGGTCACCGCGACAAGCCGGCGAATATTGTGCAGAGCCGGCTGCGCCTTGCCGTCGACCATCTTGAACGAGACGCCGGGCAGGAAGACGCGATCGAGGAAGCCCTTGAGGATCGCGGGATAGCCGAAATTCCAGACGGGGAAGCACAGCACCAAGGCCTCGGCGCGTTTCACCCGCTCGACATAGCCGGCGACCGGCAGCGTGTTGCCGGCGGTGTCGTGGTAGCCGCGCCGCTCCTCCCGGCTCAGCACCGGATCGAAGCCCTCGGCATAGAGGTCGCAATCGTCGACCTCGTGCCCCGCCGCCTTCAGGCTCGCGACCACCGTCTCATGGATGGCGGCACCGAAGCTTTCCGGCACCGGATGGGCATAGAGGACAAGGACACGCATGGCGGATTTTTCCGAGAGCGGATTGCTTTCCAAAGGAACCGCAACGTCATCCCGGACAAGCCGCGAAGCGGCGCCGATCCGGGATCCATCGTCGGGCTCCGGCGACCTTCGTTGGATCCCGGGTCAAGCCCGGGATGACGCCGTGTTTCCCTGCAAACTCGACACGATCCTTAGCCGACGCCGGCTTCGGCCAGGCTGCGGAACAGGAAGGTCTTGCCCGAGCGGTAATCGTAGCTCGGATCCTCCCAGGCGATCATCTTGCCGGGATTGAGCAGGCCCTGCGGATCGGCCTCACGCTTGAAGGCGAGTTGCGTCTCGTCGGTCTGCTTCATGCCGCCCTCCTCCAGCGTGTAGCGATGCGGGTTGAAGATCGGCGCACCCATCTCCTCGTGGATCGCCATGATCTCCTCCAGCCGCTCCTCGGAGGTAAAGCGCACCAGCGGCAGGCCGAAGCAGGTGATCTTGCCGTCGAAGCGCACGAATTCGAGATGGCAGGTCACCTCGTCGCCGAAGCGGGCATGGATCTTCTCGACGAGATCGACCTGATTGGGGAAGGGATAGAGCACCTGCAGATAGGTGATCGCCGGATCGACGCGCAAAGCCCTGAGCGTCGTATGGTTCCAGCCGAGCTCATAGGCCGGCGGGAGGCCCTTGGCATCCTCCGGCGAAAGCTTGTCGGTCCGCAGCAGGAGCTCCGCACCCTTGAAGCGGCGCGCATAGGCGCAGAGCGCATCGACCGCGAAATCGGCGGCCATGACGATGACGAGATGGCTGTCGCGCGGCAGGAACTTGCGGTGACGCAGGAAATAGTCATGCGGGGCCGGAGCCGCGACGACGCAGAGATTCTTCAGCGCCAGCCCATCCTGCTCGCCGACCGCATTGGCGAACTCGGTCGCGGCCCGCAAATCCTCGAAGCCGATGATGACGTCGACCCAGTCGTAGGCTGGCCCGAGCGGCATCTCGACCTCGGTGATGATGCCGTTGGTGCCATAGGCATGGGCAACCTTGTGCAGGTCCTCGCCCGAGAATTCGAGAATGCGCGGGCTTGCCTCCATCGTCGCGACCTTGAGCCGGATGATGTTGCCCCAGTCGCGCAAGCCGCCCCATTTGATCGAGCCGACGCCGCCCGAGCCGCCGGCGATGAAGCCGCCGATCGAGGCCGTCTGATAAGTGGACGGATGAAGGCGCAGTTCCTGCCGCGAATGGGCACGCGTCTCGTCGTCGATCCGGGCCATGATCGCGCCAGGCTCGGCGACATAGCGGCCGGCGGCGATCTCCTTGACCTTGTTGAAGCCGGAGAGGTCGAGCAGCACGCCGCCGGAGAGCGGCATCGCCTGCCCGTAATTGCCTGTGCCGGTGCCGCGCGGCGTCACGGGAATGCAGAGTTCGTGGCAGGCGGCGAGAACCTGCACCACCTCCGCCTCGCTCGTGGGCGAGACCACGACATCGGCCACGACATGGTCGAGCTGGCGCTTCAGGATCGGCGAGTACCAGAAGAAGTCACGGCTCTTCTGCTTGACCAGTGCCGGGTTCTCCTCGGTGCGGATGTTTCCAAGCCGGCTCTTCAGCGTGGCGATGTCGTAGCGTGCGGTCATGATGCTCAGCCCATCAGATGGTCGAGTTCGCGGTAGTCCGGCAGCATCCGGTCGATCGCCTTGCCGGAAACCAGCACGGTGCGGTCGGCCTGCGGCCGGGAGAAGAGTTCGGTCCAGTCGCGCGCTTGCGTCAGGATGAGATCAGCCGGCGCGCCGACCGCGATGACGCCGGCCTTGACGCCCATCACCTCTGCGGGCGTGCGCGCTACCGCATTCGTCCAGTCAGGCCCCGAATGATCGAGCTGGAGGATGCGCGTGCCCTCGCGCAGCACCTCAAGAAGGTCGAGATCGCCATAGGCGTAGAACGGGTCGCGCGTGTTGTCGGAGGCGATCATCACGGGCACGCCGGCAGCCTTCAATTCGTGCAGAGCCGTAACACCGCGCCAGCGCGGCGTGCGACCTTGCCGCCGATCCTGCAGATACATGTTGCACATCGGCAAAGAGACCACGGCGATCTCGGCCTCGCGCAGCTTGGCGATGATTCGCGCCTCATCCGCCGGCGCCTGCAGCGCCAGGGAGCAGCAATGCCCGCAGAGGATCTTGCCCGCAAAGCGATGCCGCAGAGCCGCGTCGGCGATGTGTTCCAGCGAGCGCGCCGCTGGATCATTGGTCTCGTCGACATGGAAATCGAGATCGAAGCCGTTCTCGATCGCGGCCTGGAACAGGATGTCGAGCGCCCGGTCGAGCTCGGGGATCATGTAGGTCACGCAGCCGAGTAGCCTGTCGCCATGCGCCTTCACGGCGGCGACAACCGCCTGCATATTCGCCGGATCGAGCGCCGCGTCGGCCCCGAACAGCGGCGAAGCCTGCAAGGCGATACGCCCGGCCCATTCCTCTCGGATTTCGGCATAAACCGGCCAGGAGATGCCGATCTGCTTGCCCAGCGAATCGAGATGCGTCCGCATCGCTGCCGTGCCATGGGCGAAGGCGCCGCGCAGCGAGAAATCCATCCGCGCCCGCACATCCTCGGCCGACCAGTTCGCCTCGCGGTCCGCTGCGACGGTCGCGAGCGCACCCGGAAAGGTGCCGTCCGGATTGGGGCTGCGCGGCCAGATATGGCCCTTGTCGAGATGGACATGCACATCGACGAGGCGGGGCAGCACGATGCCGCCATCGAGGCTCACAAGGGCTTCCACCCCGGCGGATGCCGTGCAGGCAGGCTCGATCGCGGCCACGCGGCCATCCGCGATCGCAAGGTCGACGCGCGCCAGCCCGTTGCGGTCTGCCGGGAGATCGGCGTCCTCGATCAGGCAGGCCGGCACGCGCAGATCGGCCAAGTGGAAGGCGGGGGCGTCGGGCAGGCGCGCGAAACCGGTCGTCACGTTGTCTCGCCTCTTCTGCCTCTCAAGCTCCGGTTCGGAGATACCGGGCTGTACATGAGCCCGCAAGCCGCGCAGGCCTCTCCTCCCCCGCCGATGACGTCGCAGGCGGAAAAGCCGCTCATTCGGGCTTGTTCATGCGGGCTGGATCGCGCATGAGGGCGGCGTCATCAGCCAACATGAGGTCGGACCATGACCGGCGAAGCCCGCATCATCGACGGCAAGGCCACAGCGGCTGCGCTCAGGGCCGAGATCGGCCGCGAGGTCGCGGCGATCAAGGCGGCGCGCGGCATCGTGCCCGGTCTCCATGTCGTCCTCGTCGGCGAGGACCCGGCGAGCAAGGTCTATGTCGCCTCGAAGGAGAAGCTCGCGGTCGAGGTCGGCATGAACTCGGTCGCCCACCGGCTGCCGACCGAGACGACCGAAACAGAGCTTCTCGCCAAGCTGGCCGAGCTCAACGCCGACGACAATGTCGACGGCATCCTGGTCCAGCTGCCGCTGCCGAAGCATATCGACACCGGCCGCATCATCGATGCCATCGATCCGGCCAAGGATGTCGACGGCCTGCACCCGATCAATGCCGGCCTGCTCGCCGGCGGCAAGAACGGGCTCGTGCCCTGCACACCGCTCGGCTGCATGCTGCTGTTGAAGCAGGCCCTGCCCTCGCTGTCGGGCCTCGATGCCGTGGTGATCGGCCGCTCCGAGCTGGTCGGCCGCCCCGTCGCCCAGCTCCTGCTTCAGGCCGACTGCACCGTCACCATCGCCCATTCGCGCACGCGTGATCTGCCCGGAGTCGTGCGCCGCGCGGATATCGTCGTCGCGGCGGTCGGCCGCCCGCGCATGGTCAAGGGCGACTGGATCAAGCCCGGCGCAACCGTGATCGATGTCGGCATCAATCGCCTGCCTGACGGCAAGCTCACCGGCGACGTCGATTTCGCCGAGGCCGTGAAGGTCGCCGGCGCAATCACCCCGGTCCCCGGCGGGGTCGGCCCGATGACCATCGCCTGCCTGCTCAAGAACGCGCTGACGGCGTTCCACGCCCGGCGGGGGTAACTCCTCAATGGCGGCGATAGTCGCTCACGGGCGAATACGCTGGAGAAGGTCCTCTACCGCGGCACGCATAGCTGGAAGATCGTCGACGACGATTGACCAGATCAGCGCTGGGTCGACGCGCCAATACTCGTGCCTGATCCTGTTGCCGATCGCACGGACATCGTTCCAGGCAATCTCCGGCCGCATTTCCAGCAAGGCGTCCGGAAGATGCCGCACGGCCTCGGAAATGATTTCGAGCGACCGCTCCGTTCCCCGCTGCAGAAAAAGCGATGCCGCAAACGAGGCTGGGCTATGGCCGACGAGCTCATCTTCGATGAGCGCGATTGTATCGAGAATTTCCTCGAGAACGACGTCGCTTCGACGTGCCATCAGAAGATTCGGATCGCTTCCCGCTCGATCTGCGCCCGGAGCTTGGGATGAAGGCTCGATCGCGTCGTCAGATCGATGGCGACACCGAGCTCCTCCGAAAGGTAGCGCTGCATCCCCACCAGATCGAGCAAGGAGAATTTCCGGCCGGGCTCGACGTCGATGAAAATGTCGATGTCGCTGTCGTCCCTCGCCTCGTTGCGAGCGGTCGAGCCATAGACGAATGCCGCCTGCGCGCCTCGATCTCGCAAGGTCTTGGCGCGGCAGACCAGTTCAGCGGTGGCTTCGTCGCGGGTCATGCCCCTGTTTTACACGAAACAGGGGCGGAAGCGAACGATGGTCCCGTTCACATATGAATCTGGCGCTTTTCCACCGCGAGCGCGGCTTCCTTCACCGCCTCGGCCAGCGTCGGATGCGCGTGGCAGGTGCGGGCGAGGTCTTCAGACGAACCGCCGAACTCCATCAGCACCGTCACTTCCGCGATCAGATCGCCGGCATGCGGGCCGATGATGTGGCAGCCAAGGACGCGGTCAGTCGCGGCATCGGCCAGAACCTTCACGAAGCCCTCGGTATGGCGCATGGCGCGGGCGCGGCCATTGGCCGTGAACGGGAACTTGCCGATCTTGTAGGCGACGCCGGCCGCCTTGAGCTCTTCCTCGGTCTTGCCGATCGCAGCCACTTCCGGCGCGGTGTAGACGATGCCGGGAATGGCGTCGTAATTCACATGGCCGTGCTTGCCGGCGATGATCTCGGCGACCGCGACGCCCTCGTCCTCGGCCTTGTGCGCCAGCATCGGCCCGCGCACCACGTCGCCGATGGCGTAGATGCCGGCGACATTGGTCTTGAAATGATCGTCGATGACGACGCGGCCACGCTCGGTGGCGACGCCAGCCTTGTCGAGGCTGAGGCCGTCCGTGTTCGGACGCCGGCCGATCGCGACCAGCACGATATCGGCGTTGAGCGTCTTGGCCTCGCCGCCGGCCGCCGGCTCGACGGTGACGGTCGCGCCGCCCTTCTTGCCCGTTTCGACCTTGGTGACCTTGGAGCCGAGCTGGAAGGTGAAGCCCTGCTTTTCCAGGATGCGCTGGAACTGCTTGGCGACCTCCCCGTCCATGCCGGGCAGGATGCGGTCGAGGAACTCGACCACGGTGACCTTGGCGCCGAGGCGGCTCCAGACCGAACCGATCTCGAGCCCGATCACGCCGGCGCCGACCACGACGAGTTCCTTCGGCACGGAGCCGATCTCGAGCGCGCCGGTCGAGGTCACCACGGTCTTCTCGTCGATCTCAACACCCGGCAGCGGTGCCGATTCCGACCCCGTCGCGATGACGATGTTCCTGGTCTCGATCTCCTGCGTCTTGCCGTCCTCGGCGGTCACGACGACCTTGCCGGCGGCGGGGATCGAAGCCGTGCCGTGGAAGGCGTCGATTTTGTTCTTCTTCAGGAGGAAGCCGACGCCGGTGACGTTGGCGTCGATCGTCTCCTGCTTGTGGGCCATCATCGCCTTGAGGTCGAGCTTCGGGGCGCCGACGACGATGCCGAGCTTCCCGAAGGTATGACCGGCTTCCTCGAACATCTCGGAGGCGTGCAGCAGCGCCTTGGAGGGGATGCAGCCGACATTGAGGCAGGTGCCGCCATGGGTCTTGCGCTTCTCGACCACCGCGACCTTGAGGCCGAGCTGGGCGGCGCGGATGGCGCAGACATAGCCCCCGGGGCCGGTTCCGATGACGACGAGATCGTAGGCCATGACGTCCTTCCGCTGATGTTCCATGAGGCCACCGGCGTGGGCGGCGCGTCGGGGCGGGCATACATCGGTTCCGCCCCCGGCGCTACGTCATTCCTGTGTTGACGACGGGCCGGCCGGCCTTGCTGCGGCAGGCTGTCGCAGGCTTACTGCGCCCACAACAAGAAAAGGACGAAACCTATTCGCTGAAACACATCGCAGATCAGCCCGCTGGAGGGGCACGCCGTCATGTGGAATCAGGTCTATGATCCATTCGGCAACAGCGTCCTGTCGACGCTCGCAGCCGCGCTACCCGTCGTCGTTCTGCTCGGTCTCATCGCATCCAATGCCGTCAAGGCGCATATCGCCGCCGTCGTCGCGCTGATCGTCGCCAACCTCGTGGCGATCTTCATCTTCACCATGCCCGCCGGCATGTCGCTGCGCGCCACCGTGCTCGGCGCGGTCACCGGCTTCTTCCCGATCGGCTGGATCGTCCTCAACGTCATCTTCCTCTACCGGCTGACGGTCGAGAAAGGCGCCTTCAAGATCCTGCAAACCACGATCGGCGGCGTTACCGACGACCGGCGCATCCAGCTCCTGCTGATCGCCTTCGCCTTCGGCGCTTTCTTCGAAGGTGCCTCCGGCTTCGGCACGCCGGTCGCCGTCACCGGCGCGATCCTGATCGGGCTCGGCTTTTCGCCGCTGGCGGCGTCCGGCCTCTCGCTCATCGCCAATACCGCGCCGGTCGCCTATGGCGCGCTCGGCACGCCGATCCAGGGCCTGAGCCAGGTCACCGGCATCGACCCCTTCTTGCTCGGCGCCATGGTCGGGCGGCAATTGCCGTTCTTTTCGGTGCTGGTGCCGTTCTGGCTGATCTGCGTCTTCGCCGGCTGGCGCGGCATGCTGCAGATCTGGCCTGCTGTCCTCGTCACCGGCGTTTCCTTCGCGGTGCCGCAATATCTGATCTCGAACTTCATCAATCCCTGGATCGTCGATATCGGCGCCTCGCTGATCTCGATGGCCTGCCTGATCGGCTTCCTGCAGGTCTGGAAGCCGAAGGAGGTCTGGACCTCGCCGAAGCTGCGCGGCCACGACGTCTCCGACGACGGCAGCCTGAAGCCGCCCGCCTCCGCAGCCAAGCCAAGCTCCTCGCAGGTCTGGATGGCGCTGACGCCCTGGATCATCGTCTGCATCATCCTGCTGGTCTGGGGCACGGGCTGGTTCAAGAGCGCGGTCAATCCCTGGGCGACCTGGAACTATCCGGTTCCGGAGCTGCACAACCTCATCAACAAGGTCGCGCCCGTCGCCGCGAAGCCCACGCCGGAGGGCGCTGTCTTCTCCTTCACCTGGCTGTCCTACACAGGCTCCGGCATGCTGATCGCGGCGATCCTCTCCGGCTTCGCCATGGGCTTCGGCCCCGGCAAGATGGTCACGATCTATGCCAGGACGATCAGGCTCTGCGCCTATTCGCTGATCACCATCGCCGCGATGCTGGCGATCGGCACGCTGACGCGGCTTTCCGGGATCGACGCCACGCTCGGCCTCGCCTTCGCCGGCACCGGCGTGCTCTATCCCTTCTTCGGCACGCTGCTGGGCTGGCTCGGCGTCGCGCTGACGGGGTCGGACACCGCGTCCAACGTGCTCTTCGGCAATCTGCAGAAGGTCACATCCGAGCAGCTAGGCCTCTCGCCGGTCCTGATGGGCGCGGCGAACTCCTCCGGCGGCGTAATGGGCAAGATGATCGACGCGCAGTCGATCGTCGTCGCCTCGACCGCCACCGGCTGGTTCGGCCATGAAGGCGTGATCCTGCGCTTCGTCTTCTGGCACTCGATCGTGCTGGCGAGCCTCGTCGGCGGCTTCGTCATGCTGCAGGCCTATGTCCATCCCTTCTCGGCGATGGTCGTGAAGTAGACGGAGGGGCCGGTGCGGCGGCCAGCCGCCGCACCGGCTTCGTCAGCTCATCAGCCGGATCAGCATCATCACGAGGCCGACGATCGAGGCCACCCAGACGAGGGTGCGGATCACCGGGATGCCGGCGGCATAAAGAAGGACGAAGACCACGCGCGCGCCGAGATAGAGCCAGGCGCCGGTGGCAG
The DNA here is from genome assembly GCA_039808685.1 of Allobosea sp. Classification (GTDB taxonomy): domain Bacteria; phylum Pseudomonadota; class Alphaproteobacteria; order Rhizobiales; family Beijerinckiaceae; genus Allobosea. The sequence goes on from JBDHTM010000002.1 coordinate 48,269, forward strand.
CGATGCCCCCCGCCTTGCCGGTGACGGCCAGCGCCAAGGCCAGCGCGACGAAGGCGGGATAGGTCTCCAGCAGGTTGTCAAGCGCCCGCTTGAGCCGCCGCGAGACGAGGCTGCCCGGCTCGCGCAACTCGTCACGCGGGCTGAACAGATAGGCGGGACCAAGATCGGCCGAGGTGCCGGCCTGCAGGGCGATCTGGACCAGCAGGAGCACGACGCTCCAGCCGAGAACGGTGATTTCGGTCGTCATCGCAAGCGCAGGCATGACCGTCTCCTCTGTCGCGGGACGGGAAGGATGCCAGCTTTGCCCGGCTTGCGCTAATCGGCTCGCCGACCGCGACGGGTCGTAGGGCCGCAGCGGCGCAGCTCAGCGCCCGCCGGTCACGTTCAGGACGGTTCCGTTGGTATAGGAGGCCTCGTCCGAGAGCAGCCAGGCGATCGCCTGCGCCACCTCGCGCGCCGTGCCCTCGCGCTTCATCGGAAGCTGGTCGCGCAGGAGCGCGACACGGTACGGCATGCCGCCGCTGGCATGGATCTCCGTATCGATGATGCCGGGGCGGACGGCATTGACCCGAATGCCTTCGGCCGCGACCTCGCGGGCGAGGCCGAGCGTGAAGATATCGATGCCGGCCTTCGCCGCGGCATAGTCGAGATATTGCCCGGCGCCGGCCAGCACCGCCGCGGCGGAAGACAGGTTGACGATGCCGCCGCCCTGCCCGCCATGGCGGGTCGACATCCGCTTCACCGCCTCGCGGGCGCAGAGGAAGCTGCCGGTCAGGTTGATCCGGAACATCCGCTCCAGCCGCGCGAGGTCCATCTCGTCGAGGCGTTGGGGTGCATCGATGACGCCGGCATTGTTGACCAGCGCCGTCAGGCGCCCGAGCTGGTCGGCCGCCGCGAAGACCGCGGCGACATCGGCTTCGTCGCCGACATCGCCCTTGACCGCCACGGCCTGCCGGCCCTGCCGGAGCACGGCCGCGACGGTGTCAGCCGCAGCTTCGGCATTGGACTGGTAGTTGACGACGAGATCGTAGCCGCGCTCCGCGAGCAGGATCGCGGTCGCCCGGCCGATTCCCCGGCTGCCGCCGGTAACGATCGCAACGCCCGACACGTCCCGTCCCGCGCGATCAGAGATCGAGCACGAGGCGCGCCGGATCCTCCAGGCCTTCCTTGATGCGAACGAGGAAGGTCACGGCTTCCTTGCCGTCGATGATGCGGTGGTCATAGCTGACCGCGAGATACATCATCGGGCGGATCTCGATCTTGCCGTTGATGACGAGCGGGCGCTCCTGGATCTTGTGCATGCCCAGGATCGCCGATTGGGGCGCGTTCAGGATCGGGGTCGACATCAGCGAGCCGTAGACGCCGCCATTCGAGATGGTGAAGGTGCCGCCCTGCATCTCCTCGATCGAGAGCTTGCCGTCGCGGGCCTTGCGGCCGAACTCGCCAATCTTCTTCTCGACGCCGGCGATCGAAAGCTCGTCCGCATCGCGCACGACCGGAACCACCAGGCCCTTCTCGGTGCCGACGGCGACGCCGATATGGTAGTAGTTCTTGTAGATGATGTCGGTGCCGTCGATCTCGGCATTGACCGCCGGGATCTCCTTCAGCGCCTGCACGCAGGCCTTCACGAAGAAGCCCATGAAGCCGAGCTTCACGCCGTGCTTCTTCTCGAACACGTCCTTGTACTGGTTGCGCAGCGCCATCACGCCGGACATGTCGACCTCGTTGAAGGTCGTCAGCATCGCCGCGTTGGACTGGGCCTCCTTGAGGCGGCGCGCGATCGTCTGGCGCAGCTTGGTCATCTTGACGCGCTCTTCGCGCGAGGCGTCGTCCGGCGCCGACGGGGCGCGAACCTGGACCGGGGCCGGCTGGGCCGTCGAAGCGGCCGCGCCGCCGGTCGCGATCGCGGCGAGCATGTCGCCCTTGGTCACGCGGCCATCCTTGCCAGAGGCAGCGACCTGGGACGGATCGACACCGCTCTCGGCGGCGAGGCGTGAAACGGCCGGGCCCGAATCGGCGGCCTTGGTCGCGGCAGCCTTCGGGGCCTCGGCTGCGGGAGCGGGAGGAGCGGCGGGCTTGGCCTCGGCGTTAGGCGCGGGGGCGGTGGCAGCCGCGCCGCCTTCGGCGATCGAGCCCAGCAGCGCGTTGACGCCGACCGTCTCGCCTTCCTTGGCGACGATCTCACCGAGCACGCCCGCGGCCGGCGCGTTGACTTCCAGCGTCACCTTGTCGGTCTCGAGTTCGACCAGGGGCTCGTCGGCCTTCACCGCCTCGCCGGGCTTCTTGAACCACTTGCCGATGGTGGCCTCGGAAACGGATTCGCCGAGGGTGGGTACGCGGATTTCGGTCGCCATGTCAGGCCTCTGTTGTCTCGTTCTCTGGCGGTCGGGGGCGTTACCGGCAGAACGCCGGGTACGGGATGGGTATCCGGCAACGCGCTTAAGGCACCGCCGGACGAAGCGTCAGGCCGCGAAGGCCTCGTCGAGGAAGGCGTTGAGCTGGGCGAGATGCTTGGACATCAGGCCCGTCGCGGTCGCGGCCGAGGCCGGGCGCCCGACATAGCGCGGACGCTTCGACTTCGAGCCGGCATGGCCCAGCACCCATTCCAGATAGGGCTCGACGAAGGTCCAGGAGCCCATGTTCTTCGGCTCCTCCTGGCACCAGACCACGTCGGCGCCCTTGAAGCGCGCCAGCTCCTGCGCCAGCGTCTTCAGCGGGAACGGATAGAGCTGCTCGACGCGCATCAGGTAGACATCGTCGATGCCGCGCTTCTCGCGCTCCTCCAGCAGGTCGAAATAGACCTTGCCCGAGCAGAGCACGACGCGGCGGATCTTCGAGTCCTTGACCAGCTTGGTGGTCGACTTGCCGCGCTCGGCATCGTCGGCCAGCACGCGGTGGAAGGTCGAGCCCTCGGCCAGCTCGCTGAGGTCGGAGACGCAGCGCTTGTGGCGCAGCAGCGACTTCGGCGTCATCAGGATCAGCGGCTTGCGGAAGTCGCGCTTCAGCTGGCGGCGCAGGATGTGGAAATAGCTCGCCGGCGTCGAGCAGTTCGCCACCTGCATGTTGTCCTCGGCACACATCTGCAGGAAGCGCTCCAAGCGGGCGGAGGAATGCTCCGGACCCTGGCCCTCATAGCCGTGCGGCAGCAGGCAGACGAGGCCGGACATGCGCAGCCACTTGCGCTCACCCGACGAGATGAACTGGTCGAACACGACCTGCGCGCCGTTGGCGAAATCGCCGAACTGCGCCTCCCACATCGTCAGCGCGTTCGGCTCCGACAGCGAGTAGCCGTATTCGAAGCCGAGCACGGCCTCTTCGGAGAGCATCGAGTTGATGACCTCGTAGCGGGCCTGGTCCTCGCGGATATGGTTCAGCGAGGTGTGGCGGGCTTCGGTCTCCTGGTCGATCAGCACCGAATGGCGCTGCGAGAAGGTGCCGCGCTCGCAATCCTGGCCCGAGAGGCGCACCGGGTTGCCGTCGAGCAGCAGCGAGCCGAAGGCCAGCGCCTCTGCGGTCGCCCAGTCGATGCCTTCGCCGCTCTCCACCGCCTTCTTGCGGTTGTCGAGGAAGCGCTGGATCGTCTTGTGGACGTTGAAGCCGGCCGGGACGGCCGTGATCTTTTCGGTGATCTCCTTCAGCGTCTCCGCCGGCACGCCGGTGGCGCCACGGCGCGGATCGTCCTCGTCGGCGCGGATCGCCTTCATGCCGGCCCAGCGGCCGTCGAGCCAGTCGGCCTTGTTCGGCTTGAAGGACTGGCCGGCGTCGAACTCGACCTCCAGCTTCGCCTTCCAGGCGGCGCGCATCGCGTCGAGCTCGCCGGCCTCGATCACGCCTTCGGCCATCAGCTTCTCGCCATAGAGCTCCAGCGTTGACTTGTGGCCGCGGATCTTGCGGTACATCAGCGGCTGGGTGAAGCCCGGCTCGTCGCCCTCGTTATGGCCGAAGCGGCGATAGCAGAACATGTCGATCACGACCGGCTTGTGGAACTTCTGCCGGAACTCGATCGCGACCTTGGCGGCGAAGACGACCGCTTCCGGATCGTCGCCGTTCACATGGAAGACCGGAGCCTCGACCATTTTCGCCACGTCGGACGGATAGGGCGAGGAGCGCGAATAGCGCGGATAGGTGGTGAAGCCGATCTGGTTGTTGATGATGAAATGCAGCGAGCCGCCGGTGCGGTGGCCCTTCAGCCCGGAGAGGCCGAGGCATTCCGCCACGACGCCTTGGCCGGCGAAGGCGGCGTCGCCATGGATCAGCAGCGGCAGCACCTTCGAGCGCTCGACGATGTCGCCGAATTGGTCCTGCTTGGCGCGCACCTTGCCGAGCACGACGGGGTCGACGATCTCCAGATGCGACGGGTTCGCGGTCAGCGAGATATGGACGTTGTTGCCGTCGAACTCGCGGTCCGAGGAAGCACCGAGATGGTACTTCACGTCGCCCGAGCCCTCGACGTCGTCGGGCGCGAAGGAGCCGCCCTTGAACTCGTGGAAGAGCGCGCGATGCGGCTTGCCCAGCACCTGGGTCAGCACGTTGAGGCGGCCGCGATGGGCCATGCCGAAGACGATGTCGCGCACGCCGAGCGCGCCGCCGCGCTTGATGATCTGCTCCAGCGCCGGGACCAGCGCCTCGCCACCGTCCAGGCCGAAGCGCTTGGTGCCGGTGAATTTCAGGTCGAGGAACTTCTCGAAGCCTTCCGCCTCGACGAGCTTGTTCAGGATCGCCTTCTTGCCTTCCTTGGTGAAGGCGATCTCCTTGTCCGGTCCCTCGATGCGCTCCTGCAGCCAGGCCTTCTGCTCGGGGTCGGAGATATGCATGAACTCGATGCCGACCGTGCCGCAATAGGTCCGCTGCAGCACCGCGACCATCTCGCGGATGGTGGCGAACTCCATGCCGAGCACGTTGTCGATGAAGATCTTGCGGTCGAGATCGGCCTCGGTGAAGCCGAAGGCGGCCGGCGACAGCTCTTCATGGTCGGTGCGGCTCTCGATGCCCAGCGGGTCGAGCTTGGCGTGGAGATGGCCGCGCATCCGGTAGGCGCGGATCAGCATGATCGCGCGCACGGAATCGCGGGTCGCCTGCTGCACGTCCGCGGCGGAAAGCGCGGTGCCGGCGGCCTTGGCCTTGGCGCCGAGCTTGTCGGAAATCACCTTCTCAACGACGGCCCAGTTGCCGTCCAGCGCCGAGACCAGTTCGCCGCTCGCGGCGACCGGCCAGTTCGGCTTCTTCCAGGACGCACCCTTGGCGTTCTGCAGGACGGCTTCCTTGTCGTCCTTCAGCGCGCCGAAGAAGCTCCGCCACTGCTCGTCGACCGACTTGGGATCGGCCTCGTAGCGGGCATAGAGATCCTCGATATAGGCGGCGTTGCCGCCATAGAGGAAGCCGGTCTGCGCGAGAGCCTCGTTGATGTCCTGGCGAGCCATGATGCTCCTGCCTTCCTTCGCCGCTTAAGCCATGTCCGAACCCTTGCTCGGACATCCCTATCAGTTCGCTCGGTAGGGCCTGAGCCCCACCTAATCGTTTCGTAAGCTAAAGACCGCCGGCGGCAGGGCCGGGATCGCCCCGGCCGCGCCGCCCTGGCGTGTTCAGCCCTTCAACACTTCGACCAAGGTCTTTCCAAGGCGCGCCGGCGAGGGCGAGACCCGGATGCCGGCAGCTTCCATCGCCGCGATCTTGTCCTCGGCGCCGCCCTTGCCGCCCGAGATGATCGCGCCGGCATGGCCCATGCGGCGGCCGGGAGGAGCCGTGCGGCCGGCGATGAAGCCGACCATCGGCTTCTTGCGGCCGCGCTTCGCCTCGTCCTTGATGAACTGCGCCGCGTCCTCTTCGGCCGAGCCGCCGATCTCGCCGATCATCACGATCGACTCGGTCTTCGGGTCCGCCAGGAACATCTCGAGCATGTCGATGAACTCGGTGCCCTTGACCGGGTCGCCGCCGATGCCGACGGCCGTGGTCTGGCCGAGGCCTTCGTTCGTGGTCTGGAACACCGCCTCATAGGTCAGTGTGCCCGAGCGCGAGACGATGCCGACATTGCCCGGCTTGAAGATATTCGCCGGCATGATGCCGATCTTCGACTGGCCGGCGGTGACGACGCCGGGGCAGTTCGGGCCGATCAGGCGCGACTTCGAGCCCGAGAGCGAGCGCTTCACGCGCACCATGTCGAGCACCGGGATGCCCTCGGTGATGCAGATGATCAGCGGGATCTCGGCATCGATCGCCTCGCAGATCGCGTCCGCGGCGCCCGGAGGCGGCACATAGACGACGGAGGCATCGGCGCCGGTCTTCTCGCGAGCCTCGGCGACGGTGTCGAAGACGGGCAGGCCGAGATGGAGAGAGCCGCCCTTGCCGGGCGAGGTGCCGCCGACCATCTGCGTGCCATAGGCGATCGCCTGCTCGGAATGGAAGGTCCCGTTCTTGCCGGTGAAGCCCTGGCAGATGACCTTGGTGTTCTTGTCGATCAGGATGGACATGTCTGCTCCTCAGGCCTTCTTGATCGCGGCGACGATCTTCTGCGCCGCGTCATCGAGGTCGTCGGCGGGGATGACGTTGAGGCCGGACTCGCGGATGATCTTCTTGCCTTCCTCGACATTCGTGCCTTCGAGGCGCACGACCAGCGGAACCTGAAGGCCGACCGCCTTCACCGCCGCGATCACGCCACGCGCGATGACGTCGCACTTCATGATGCCGCCGAAGATGTTGACGAGGATGCCCTTCACCTTCGGATCAGCGGTGATGATCTTGAACGCCGCCGTCACCTTCTCCTCAGAGGCGCCGCCGCCGACGTCGAGGAAGTTGGCCGGGCTTTCACCGTAGAGCTGGATGATATCGAGCGTCGCCATGGCGAGGCCGGCGCCGTTGACCATGCAGCCGATCGTGCCGTCGAGCGCGATATAGGCAAGGTCGTACTTCGAGGCCTCGATCTCCTTGGCATCCTCCTCGGTCTCGTCGCGCAGCGCGACGACGTCCGGATGGCGGTAGAGCGAGTTGGAGTCGAAGTTCACCTTGGCGTCGAGGCACTTGATCTGACCCTGCGTGGTCACGATCAGCGGGTTGATCTCGAGCATCGCCATGTCCTTGGCGACGAAGGCGTTGTAGATCTGGGTCAGGACCGTGCCGGCCTGCTTGGCGAGGTCGCCGGAGAGCCCCAGCGCCTTGGCGACGGTGCGGCCGTGATGCGGCATGATGCCGGTAGCCGGGTCGACCGAGAAGGTCAGGATTTTTTCAGGCGTGTCATGGGCCACGGCCTCGATGTCCATGCCGCCCTCGGTCGAGACGACGAAGGCGATGCGCGAGGTCTCGCGGTCGACCAGGGCCGAGAGGTAGAACTCCTTCTCGATGTCCGAGCCGTCCTCGATATAGAGGCGGTTGACCTGCTTGCCGGCCGGGCCGGTCTGCACGGTGACGAGCGTGTTGCCGAGCATCTCCTTGGCGAAGGCCTCGACCTCCGCGACCGACTTGGCCAGGCGCACGCCGCCCTTGGCGTCGGCCGGCAGTTCCTTGAACTTGCCCTTGCCGCGCCCGCCGGCGTGGATCTGCGACTTCACGACATAGAGCGGGCCCGGCAGCTTCTTGGCGGCCTCGACCGCCTCCGCCACCGACAGCGCCGGGAAACCGGCTGAAACGGGCGCGCCGAATTCCTTCAGAATGGCTTTGCCCTGGTATTCGTGGATGTTCATGTGCTCGGTTTCCCTGACAGCGACAAATGAAGACGAAAAGGCGGCGCAGCGGATCGACGCTCGCCGCCTTCAATTAGATCACGCGAGTGACGAGTCGATGCTCTTGCAAGCGTCGATCAGGCCCTGCACCGAGGCCACCGACTTCGCCAGCATCTCCTTCTCGGCGCCGTTGAGGCGGATCTTGACGACCCGCTCGACGCCCTTGGCGCCGATCACCACCGGCACGCCAACGAACATGTCCTTGACGCCGTACTGGCCCTTGAGCGCAGCCGCGGCCGGCAGGACCCGCTTCTGGTCCTTGAGATAGCTCTCGGCCATCGCGATCGCCGAGGCCGCCGGAGCGTAGAAGGCCGAGCCGGTCTTGAGCAGGTTGACGATCTCGCCGCCGCCCTTGCGGGTGCGCTCGACGATGGCGTCGAGGCGCTCCTGCGTCGTCCACTTCATCTTGACGAGATCCGGCAGCGGGATGCCGGCGACGCCCGAGTAGCGGACCAGCGGCACCATGTCGTCGCCATGGCCGCCGAGCACGAAGGCGGAGACGTCCTTGACCGAGACGTTGAACTCTTCGGCCAGGAAGTAGCGGAAGCGGGCGGAGTCGAGCACGCCGGCCATGCCGCAGATCATGTTGGGCTTCAGGCCCGAGAACTTCTGAAGCGCCCAGACCATCGCGTCGAGCGGATTGGTGATGCAGATCACGAAGGCCTTCGGGGCATATTGCTTGATGCCCTCGCCGACCGACTTCATCACCTTGAGGTTGATGCCGATCAGGTCGTCGCGGCTCATGCCGGGCTTGCGCGGCACGCCGGCGGTGACGATGATGACATCGGCGCCCTTGATGTCCTCGTAGGAATTCGTGCCCTTGTAGCCGGCGTCGAAGCCGTCGACCGGCGAGGACTCGGCGATGTCCAGGCCCTTGCCCTGCGGAATGCCCTCGGCGATGTCGAACAGGACGACGTCGCCCAGTTCCTTGAGGCCGGCGAGGTGGGCGAGCGTGCCGCCGATCTGGCCGGAGCCGATGAGGGCGATCTTCTTACGGGCCATTGCCTAGTCCTTTTGTTCCTGGCGCTACCATCGATCCGGCTGCTGCCGGCCTCGACATTCAAAATGCCTTGGCGCTGCGACAGGCCGGCCTCCGCGGGAAGCCAGCCAAACCGTGCGTTCCTTTGGCCCAAACCGGCCTTTTGCCGCAACCCTTGCCGAAAAAGCGGCTTTTCTCGGGCATCAGGCGCCTCGCGCGACATCGCGCGAATTCGCTCTCTATTTTTCAATGACTTAGCAGACGGCCTCGCCTGCACTCGGTTCCAGTAGGAACAAAAACCGACAATTACAATTTACATATATTGTAATTGGTCACCGGATTATTCACACGATCCCGCTGCCCAGCACCCGGAGGATCACGCGGATCAGGGTCGAGAGCCGCGTATCGACCGAGGCCTGCGGCACGTCCGCTTCCAGCGCCAGCGAGGCCGGATGGATGAAGCGGTTGGTGGCGTCGATCACGAAGGCGATCGCCCGGTCGCGGTCGCGCGGCTCGAACACGCCGGTCGCGATGCCCTCGTCGACCACCCGCTCGAACAGGGCCCGGACGCGGGTGCGGTTGCGTCGGCTGATCGCGTGCCGCTTGGCGACCGCCAGCGACAAGGCCGCGAAGAGATGCGGCTCCTCGGTGAGCAGGTCGCGATTGGCCTTGGCCAGCGCCAGGATCAGGCGTTCGAGCTTGTCGTCGGCCGGGTCGGGTCCATCCGCGACATCGGCAAGACGACGCTCCGTCGCCTTCAGCCAGACATCGACGACGGCATCGATCAGCGCGCCCTTGGAAGGAAAGTAGCGGTAGACATTGGCATGAGTCATGCCCGCCTCTTCCGCCACGGCGACGACCGTGAAGCGCTTCAGCCCGAACTTGCGCAGATGCTCGCCGGCGACCGTGAGGATGCGGGTCTCGCTCGGCTCGCGCTGCGGCATCGGTCAGGTCTCGACCAGGCCGGTGGTGTCGCCGCTCGCAGCCGAGTCGGGACGGCCATGCGGCATCGCGAGATACTCCTCGGAGCGCATCTCGATCAGGCGGGAGACGGTGCGGTCGAACTCGAAAGCCTCCCGCCCCTGCTTGGCATGATAAAGCTCATGCGGCTCGGCCGCAGCCGAGGCGACGAGCTTCACGTGATGCTCGTAGAGCGTGTCGATCAGGATGATGAAGCGCTTGGCCTCGTTGCGCCGGTCGAAATCGAGGATCGGGATGTCGTCGAGCACCAGCGTGTGGAAGCGCTGCGCGAGCGCGATATAGTCCGAGGCGCCGTAAGCCTGCGCGCAGAGATCGGCGAAGCTTGCTCGCGCCACGCTGCCGGCCGCCTGCGGCAGGACGAGGTCGTGCCCCTGCACGGTGAGCACCGTGCGCTGGCCTTGCCCAACACCGGACAGCGCCTTGAACGCCGTATCGAGCGCGGCCTTGGCCTTCTCGTCGGCCGGAACATGATAAACCGGCGCGCCGCCCAGCTTCTCCAGCCGGAAATCGGTGCGCGCATCGAGCTTCAGCACCTCGACCCTGGTCTGCAGCAATGCGATGAAGGGCAGGAACAGCGCCCGGTTGAGCCCGCCCTCATAGAGCCGCGACGGCTCGACATTCGAGGTCGCGACCACCACGACGCCCGCCGCGAACAGCGCCGTGAACAACCGCCCGAGGATCATCGCATCGGCGATGTCCGTGACGGTGAACTCGTCGAAGCAGAGCAGATAGGCCTCGTCCGCGAGATCCGCGGCGACCGGTGCGATCGGATCGGAATCCTTGACCTCGCCGCTCTTGATCTTCTGGCGATAGGCATTGATGCGGCCGTGGACGTCGGCGAGGAATTCATGGAAATGCACGCGGCGCTTGCGCTTCACCGGCGCCGCCTCGAAGAACATGTCCATAAGCATGGTCTTGCCGCGGCCGACCGAGCCCCAGATGTAGAGCCCTTTCGGCGCCTGCGCCGTATCCGGCTTCTTGCCGAAGAGCCAGCCGAGCGCGCTGCCCTTGCGGGCCAGCCGGCGGGCGGCGAGCGTTTCGGTCAGCGCCTGCAGTTTCTTGACCACCGCGACCTGCGCGGGATCGCGCTCGATGGCACCCGCCTCGACCAGGGCGGCATAACGGTCGGTGATCGAGGCTGACATGACGGCGGGCGCTGGCGATCCGGATTAGACCTGACCGGGTTACGGCAGCGCAGCCGAGCCTGCAAGCCCGGCGCCGTTCCCTCCCGAACTTCGAGAATGCTGCCGCGAGGAAAGGTTCCGACGGGAAACGCCGTCATTCCGGGTCTTCGCTGCGCTGCGCCCGGAATGACGGCGTCGTTTCAAAGCGGCGAGGACAAATACCCCCGTCGTTCTGAGGCTCACTTGCCCTGATTGATGCTGACCGGCTTCACCGCGTTGTCGAGCAGGCCGTATTTCTGGATCAGCGCGTCATAGGTGCCGTTGGCCTGGAGCCGGTCGAGCGCGCCCTTGACCGCGTCGCGCAGCTGCGTCCCTTCCGCCGTCTTGGCGAAGGGGATGCCGGCCAGCGAATGGGTGAACGGCTTGCCGAGCGGAATATAGGTGTTGGGCTCCAGCTTCTGGAAATGGCTCATCGTCTCGCTGCCCTGGACGCCGCCCTGCAGGCGCTGCGTCTTGAGCTGCGTGCGCGCGTCGACCGAGCCCTCGGTGCCAACGACGTTGATCGCCGGCTTGCCCTTGGCGACGCAGTTCGCCTCGCTCCACTCGCCGATCTGGCGCGGCCAGTTGGTCGCCCGGCTGGCGCCGACGCTCTTGCCGCAGAGGTCCTCGGGGGCCTTGATCGTGTCCTTGAAGGCGGTGACAGTGTAGAATTGCGCGCCGGAATCCAGGTAGTCGATGAAATCGGCGGTCTCGCGCCGCGCCGGCAGGTCGCTCATGCCGGCCATCACCGCGTCGACGCGGCCGGTCTGTAGCGAGGGCAGCATCTGGGCGAAGGCGGTCTCCTGCCACTCGACCTTGACACCGAGCTCCTTGGCGATGGCCTCGCCCAGCTCGATGTCGAAGCCCGAGAGCTGGTTGGTCGCGACATCCTTGAAGGCGATCGGCGGATAGTTCGGCTGGGTCGCGATCACGATCTTGCCGGCGCTCTTGATGCGCTCGGGCAGGGCCTGGGCCTCAGCGGCAAGCGTGGTGCCGGCGAGCAGGGCCGCGGCGATGGTCAAACGAAGCATGGGGCTCTCCCTCTATGGAACGGTTTCCGCCGCCGTCACTTCAGGACAGCGGCGATGAAGTCGCGGGTGCGTGCCTGCCTGGGCGCGACGAGCACGGTCTGCGGCGGGCCCTGCTCGACGATCTCGCCCTTGTCCATGAAGACGACATCGCTTGCGACCTCGCGGGCAAAGCCGAGCTCGTGTGTGACGACGATCATGGTCATGCCGCTGGCCGCGAGATCGCGCATGACGTTGAGCACCTCGCCGACCAGCTCGGGATCGAGCGCCGAGGTTGGCTCGTCGAACAGCATCAGCTTCGGCTTCATCGCCAGTGCGCGGGCGATGGCGACGCGCTGCTGCTGCCCGCCCGAGAGTTCGCTCGGATAGGAATCACGCTTGTCGGCGAGGCCGACGCGCTCCAGCAGCGCCATCGCCTCGGCGACGATCTGCTTGCGCGGCTGCTTCAGGACCGTGAGCGGCCCCTCGATGATGTTCTGCAGCGCCGTCATGTGGTTGAACAGGTTGAAGCGCTGGAACACCATGCCGGTGGCGAGACGCTGGCGCGCGATCTCGGCATCGGTCAATTCGTGCAATTCGTCGCCGACGCGGCGATAGCCGATCAGCTCGCCATCGACGCGGATCGCGCCCTGGTCGATCTTCTCCAGCTGGTTGATGCAGCGCAGCAGCGTCGACTTGCCCGACCCCGAGGGCCCGATGATGCACTGGACCGTGCCCGGCTCGATCGCGAGCGAGACATTGTTCAGCGCCTTCAACTCGCCGAAGACCTTGCTGACATTGGCGATCGTGACGATCGCGCTGTCGGCCTTCGCCTGGGTCTCGACCGCGCTCATGCCGTTTCCTCCTGCACCGCGGCGCGCTTGGCGCGCCGCCCTCCCCGCCCCTTCGCGAAATGGCGTTCGAGGAAATACTGTCCGACCTGCAAGATCGTCACCACGAGCAGGTACCAGCCGGCAGCGACGATCAGCAACTCGATGACGCGCGCATTGGCATAGTAGATCGTCTGCGCGTTGCGCAGGATCTCGGCATACTGGATCACGCTCGCGACCGAGGTCAGCTTGACCATGCTGATCACCTCGTTGCCGACGGGCGGGATGATGACACGCATCGCCTGCGGCAGCACGATCCGGCGCAGGGTGGTAAGCCGCGTCATGCCGATTGCCTTCGCCGCTTCGGTCTGCCCCGTATCGACGGAGAGGATGCCGCCGCGCACCACTTCGGCCGTGTAGGCGCCCTGGTTCATGCCGAGCCCGAGCAGCGTCGCCATGAAGGGGCCGATGATGTCGATTGTGCGCCAGGAGAACAGGCCGGGGATTCCGATGGTCGGGAAGACCAGCGCCAGGTTGAACCAGATCAGGAGCTGCAGCAGCAGCGGCGTGCCGCGGAAGAACCAGATGTAGAACAGCGCGACGCTGCGCAGCACCGGGTTCGGCGACATGTACATGATCGCGAAGACGACGCCGAGCACGATGCCCAGCGCCATCGCGCAGACCGTCATGACCAGCGTGTTGCCGAGGCCCGCGAGGATCGCCGGCGCGGTGAAGAACTGCCGGACCACGGGCCAGGCGATGTCGCCCTCGACAAAGGCCATCACCACCCAGGCGAGGATCGCGAGGATGATCACTGACGCGACCCAGCGCCCGTAGAAGCGCCGCGGCACGATCCGCAGATGCGAGACGGCCGCGAGCTCGCGGCTGCTGATCGGCGAAGCGGCGTCGCTCATCGCGTCGTCTCCCGGCTCCAGGTTTCGAGGGCAGCGAGCTTGTCGCGGAAGCGGGCGATCTGCTCGCGCACCCTGTCCGGCGCCGTGCCGCCATGGCCGCTGCGCGCGGCGACGGCCGCGTCGAGCGTCAGATGGTCGAGGACACCCGCATCCAGCCTTGGATCGACGGCGCGCAGGTCGACGGCGTCGAGCGCTTCAAGCTCGCGGCCCATCTCCTCGCAATAGCGCACCAGCGCGCCGGTGATCTCATGGGCCTCGGAAAAGGGCACGCCCTTGCGGGCGAGATGATCCGCAACCTCCGTCGCCAGCGCGAAGCCGGAGCCCGCCTGCGCCCGCATCGTCGCGGGGTCGGCGCTCATGCTGGCGATCAGCCCGGCGAAGGCCGGCAGCACCTCCTCCAGCACGTCCACGGCGTCGAAGCCGGCGCGCTTGTCCTCCGCGAGGTCGCGGTTATAGGACAGCGGCAGCCCTTTCAGCGCGCCGAGCATGGTGACGAGGTCGCCGGCTAGCCGCGCCGCCCGGCCGCGCGAGATCTCGGCGATATCCGGGTTCTTCTTCTGCGGCATGATCGAGGACCCCGTCGCGAAGGCGTCGTCCAGCGTCACCCAGGCGAACTGGCGGGAGGTCCATAGCGTCACCTCCTCGGCAAGCCGCGACAGATTGGTCGCCAGCATCGCCGCGACGAACAGGAATTCCGCGACATGGTCGCGGGCGCCGACCGCATCGACCGAATTCTCGAACGGCCCGTCATAGCCCAGCGCCTGGGCACTGAGTTCCGGATGGAGCGTGATCGCCGAGCCCGCGAGCGCGGCCGCCCCGAGCGGGGACTGGCCGGAGCGCTTCTCCCAGTCGGTGAGGCGCGAGGCGTCGCGCATCAGCACCTGGCCATGCGCCATCAGCCAGTGCCCGAAAGTGACCGGCTGGGCGCTCTGGAGATGGGTGAAGCCGGGACAGACGGACGCCGCATGCTCCTCCGCCTGGTCGGCGATCGCGGTCAGCAGTTCCGCCAGCATCCCGGCAATGGAGCGCGACTTCCCGCGCAGGTAAAGCTTCAGGTTGTTCGCGGCCTGGTCGTTGCGCGAGCGTCCGGCGCGCAGCTTGGCCCCGGCCGTGCCGATGCGCTCGGTCAAGATGCGCTCGATGAAGGTATGGACATCCTCGTCATCGGGACCGGGCGCGATCCGCCCCTCGACCGTGTCGCGGGCAATGCCGTCGAGCGCGGTCAGAATGGTCTTGAGTTCCTCGGCAGTAAGAAGGCCGGCGCGCCCGAGCTCGGCCGCATGCGCCTTGCCGCCCGCGACATCCTGCGGCACCAGCCTCGCATGCTCGCCGGCAGCGCTCGACAGCTTCATCAGGCGCGGATCCGGCTGCTTGCGGAAGCGGCCGCCCCAGAGGCGGGTCGTCTGGTTCATCATCTCACTCCTCCTGTCGGGAAGAATGGCCTCTTGACCGAGAGGCCGGCAAACGAAACGATCTCCGCTGAGATAGTCCAAAAAGGAATACCCCATGGCGGCCGGCCGGCCTCCTCCGTCAGCCGCCGCACTCCGGGCGTTCGCCACCGTCGCAAGGCTGGGCTCGACGGCCCGCGCCGCCCAGGCGGTCAACCTGACCCAGAGCGCGGTCTCCAAGCAGATCCTCTCGCTGGAGCATCATCTCGGCGCCGTCCTGTTCGACCGCAGCCCGCTCGGCCTCAAGCTCACCGAAGCCGGCGCGATCTACCTGCCCTATGCGGAAGCCGCGCTGGAGCAGATGGAGCGCGGCGCGCGGCGTCTCGCGGAGCGCAATGCCATCGCCCGGCCGATCCGCCTGCACATGGTCGCGATCGCCGGCGAGCGCTGGCTGATGGCGCGCTTCCCCGCCTTCGCCGAGGCCCATCCCGGCGTCGACGTGCAGTTCACCAACTATGTCAGCGAGAGCGAAACCGAAGAGCCGGATATCGAGATCGCCCATGGCGTCCCGCCCTGGCCCGGCAAGGAAGCGCATTACCTGTTCGGCCGCGACGTCGCGCTCGTCGCCGCGCCCAGCCTGATCGAGCGGATGGGCGGCTTCCGCCGCGCCGCCGATATCCAGAAGATGACCCTGCTGCAGCATTACCAGATGCCGACCTTCTGGGCCGAGTTCACCGAGGCGCACGACCTGCGCGGCGCGGTGCCCGAACACACTGTGCGCTATGGCTATTACTCCGTGATCACCAGCGCCGCCGTCGCCGGCCTCGGCTTCGCGCTGGCGCCGCGCTGCTATGTCGCCGACGAACTGGCCTCCGGCGCGCTCGTCAATCCGCTGGGTCTCGGCTTCACCAGCGCCATCGGCTGCTGGCTGACGCGTTCGCTCGACCAGCCGCCGCGCCCGGGGCTCGACGCCTTTGTCGCCTGGCTGCGTTCCGAGGCCGAAAGCTTCGACGCCGCCACGCGTGCGCCGCCTCCATCCGCCTGATCGACCCGCGAAACTTCGCCTTCATCCGCGCGTTATCCGGCAGAAGGAGGAGGAGGAGCCATGCTCACCATCCTGCCCGCGCCGGATCATGTCGCCGCCTATCGCCTGTCGCAGACCCTGACGGCTGAGGATCTCGACATGATCACGGCCGATATCGAAGCTCGGCTCGCCCGCCACGAGAAGCTCGGCATTCTCGCCGATATGACGGATTTCACCGACATGACGCTCGCCGCCGCCTGGAAGGACGCGCGCTACGGCATTGGCAAGCTGCGGGAGCTGCGCCGCTTTCCGAAGGAGGCCGTGATCACCGACCGGGGTTGGCTCGCCCGCCTCATCGACCTGCTCGACCCGGCGATCCCCTTCGTCAAGGTCCGCGCCTTCAAGCCCGAGGACTATGAGGAGGCGCTGCGCTGGGTCGGCGATATCGAGGGCGGGCCCGACGCCTGATCAGGAGGACACCATGCCTGCTCGCAAGCGCAAATGGTCGGCTGCCGTTACCCGCAAGAGCGACGCGCTCGATCTGGAGAACGCCGTGTTCAAGCAGGCCGATCCGCGCCGGATCGCCCGTTCGCTGAAACGTTCGGCCGAGCGCAGCCGCCGGCGCAAGTCGAGCCCTTATCGTTCGGCCATGTCGATGCTGACCTTCTACATCAACCGCGCCGGCCGGAAGCTGTCGGTGGAACGGCGCCGCACGCTCGAAGCGGCCAAGCACAGCCTGCGCCGCCTGTTCCACCGGGAGTGACGCGGCGCCTCAGCTGCGCGCAAAGGTCTCGTCGAAGGCGTAGCCCGCGCCGCGCACGGTGCGCAGCGGGTCCTTGGCGTCGCCGGGCGTGATCGCCTTGCGCAAGCGTCCGACATGGACGTCGACCGTGCGCTCGTCGATATAGACGTCGCGGCCCCAGACCGCGTCAAGCAGCTGGGCGCGGGAATAGACGCGGCCCGGCGCCTGCATCAGGAATTCCAGCAGGCGGAACTCGGTCGGCCCGAGATGCAGTTCGCTGCCCGCGCGCCGGACGCGCCGCGTCGTGCGGTCGAGTTCAAGATCGCCGGCCGCCAGCAGCCCCGCGACATGACCCGGCTTTGCGCGACGCAGCAGCGCCTGTATGCGCGCGATCAGCTCGGGCAGCGAGAACGGCTTCACGACATAGTCGTCGGCGCCGGTCGCAAGGCCGCGCACCCGCTCGGTCTCCTCGCCGCGCGCCGTGAGCATGATGATCGGCACGCGCTCGGTGTCGCGCCGCGAGCGCAGACGGCGGCACAGCTCGATGCCGGAGAGGCCTGGCAGCATCCAGTCGAGCAGGACGAGATCGGGCGTGTGATCGCGCAGATGCAATTCCGCATCGTCCCCACGCGCGACGCTGTCGACCTCGAAGCCCTCGGCCTCGAGGTTGTAGCGCAGCAGCAAGGTGAGCGGCTCTTCGTCCTCGACGATCAGGATACGTGCGGCCATGTTGGCTTTGACCTCAGCTTCCCGTCACCGCTTCGACCGCGATATTGGTCGTGTCGAGCTTCGGCCGGTTCACATCGAGGGAATCGCCGGTGACGAGGTAATGGATGGTCTCGGCGATGTTGGTGGTGTGGTCGCCGATGCGCTCGATGTTCTTGGCGCAGAACAGCAGATGCGTGCAGAAGGTGATGTTGCGCGGATCTTCCATCATATAGGTCAGGAGTTCGCGGAACAGCGAGGTGTAGAGCGCGTCGATCTCGTCGTCGCGCTTCCAGACCTCCAGCGCCTTCTGCTCGTTGGTGGCGGCATAGGCGTCGAGCACGTCCTTGAGCTGGGCCTGCACGAGGCGGCTGATATGCTCGAGGCCGACGACCGCGCGATGCGGCGGCTGAAACTGCCCGGCAATGGCGACGGCGCGCTTGGCGATGTTCTTGGCGAGATCGCCGACGCGCTCGATGTCCGAGGCGAGGCGGATCGCCGAGATCAGCTCGCGCAGGTCCTGCGCCAGCGGCTGGCGCCGGGCGATGGTGAGCACGGCCTTCTCCTCGACCTCGCGCTGGAGGTTGTCGAGGCGCTGGTCGGCCGAGATGATCTTCTGGGCGAGCGCGGTGTCGCGGCGAACGAGCGCCACGGTCGAGTCGCCCAGCATGCGCTCGGCCATGCCGCCCATTTCGGCGAGGCTGCGGCGGATACCTTCGAGATCGGTGTCGTAGGAGCGGACGATGTGGTCGGTCATGGCGTGTTCCTCCGGCGCATCGGCCCGAAAAGTGACAACCGGTTTTCGGGCGAGCCGATGCGAAATAAAAATCCCGCTCAGCCGAAACGGCCGGTGACGTAGTCCTGGGTCTGTTTCTTGGCGGGGTTCATGAAGATGGTGTTGGTCGGCGCGAACTCGATCACTTCGCCCAGATACATAAACGCGGTGTACTGCGAGATGCGCGCGGCCTGCTGCATGTTGTGCGTGACGATGGCGATGGTGAAGTCGCTCTTGAGCTGCTCCAGCAGGTCCTCGATCTTGCCGGTCGAGATCGGGTCGAGCGCCGAGGTCGGCTCGTCGAACAGGATCACCTCCGGCTTCTGCGCGATGGTGCGCGCGATGCACAGGCGCTGCTGCTGGCCGCCGGAGAGGCCCATGCCGGAGCTCTTCAGCTTGTCCTTGACCTCGTCCCAGAGCGCGGCGCGGCGCAAGGCGCCCTCGACGCGGTCGTCGAGCTCGGATTTCGGCGGCTTCTCGTAGAGGCGGATGCCGAAGGCGACGTTGTCGTAGATCGACATCGGGAACGGCGTCGGCTTCTGGAAGACCATGCCGACGCGCGAACGCAGCTCGTTCACGTCGATATCGTTGGAGATGATGTTGCGCCCGTCGAGCATGATCTCGCCTTCCGCGCGCTGCTCGGGATAGAGCGAGTAGATGCGGTTGAAGATGCGCAGCAGGGTCGACTTGCCGCAACCCGACGGGCCGATCAGCGCCGTGACGTGGCGGTCGCGGAAGTCGAGATTGATGTTCTTCAGGGCCTTGTGCTCGCCATAGTAGAAATCGAGGTTCTTCACCGCGATCCGGACGGGCGCCTCGGCGTCGAGCGACTGGGGGGAGAGTTCAAGGGTCGAAAGCATCGACATGGGTCCTCAAGGTCGGTCGCGACCGGGTTGGTTTCAGGCTCACTTGCTGCCGGCGACGATACGCCGGGCAACGATCGAGAGCACCAGGATCGAGACGGTGATGATCAGCGAGCCGGCCCAGGCGAGCTGCTGCCAGTTCTCGTAAGGGGCGGAGGCGAACTGGTAGATCGTCACCGGCAGGTTCGAGACGCCGCCGGTGAGCGTCGGCGAGAACCAGAAATTGTTGTTGAGCGCGGTGAAGAGCAGCGGCGCGGTCTCGCCGGCGATGCGGGCGAGCGCCAGCAGGATGCCGGTGACCATGCCGGCCTTGGCCGCGCGCCAGGTCACGCCGGTGATCACCACGGAGGGCGGCGCGCCGAGCGCGGCACCCGCCTCGCGCAGATGGCCGGGGACGAGGTTCAGCATGTCCTCGGTGGTGCGCACGATGACCGGGATCGCGATGATGCCGAGCGCCACGCCGCCGGCCCAGCCGGAATAGCCGCGGAACGGCTCGACCAGGATGACGTAGACGAACAGGCCGATCAGGATCGAGGGCGCCGAGAGCAGGATATCGTTGATGAAGCGGATCAGGTTCGCGAGCTTCGAGCCGCGGCCGTATTCGGCGAGCCAGGTGCCGGCCAGCACGCCGATCGGCGTGGCGATGGCGATGCCGAGGAAGGTCAGCACGAAGGAGCCGACGATGGCGTTGGCGAGGCCGCCGCCCTCGCTGCCGGGGCCGGGCGTGACCGCCGTGAAGGTCGCGAGCGAGAGCCCGCCGATGCCCTTCACCACGAGCATGCCGAGGATCCAGAACAGCACGAAGATGGCGATGAAGGTGAAGCCGGTGGCGATGATCTTCATCAGCCGGTCGGCGGTGCGGCGGGACTGGCGCACGCGCCCCCAGGGCTGGTGCGGCAATTCGCGGGGCGTGGTCGTCATGGTCATGGGGAGAGCCTCAGTAGCGCTTGACGCGGGCAACCAGCAGCCGCGCGATGACGAGGACGACGAAGGTGACGAAGAACAGGATGCAGCCGAGCGCGATCAGCGCGTTGAGCTGCAGGCCCAGCGCCTCGTTGAACTCGTTGGCGATGCGCGAGGCGATGGTCGAGCCGGGATCGAGGATCGAGGCCGAGAGCCGGTTGGCGTTGCCGACCACGAAGGTTACAGCCATCGTCTCGCCGAGCGCGCGGCCGAGGCCGAGCATGACCGCGCCGATGATCGAGACGCCGGCTTGCGGCACCAGCACATGGCGCACGACCTCCCAGGTCGTCGCGCCGATGCCATAGGCGCTCTCGCGCAGAACCGAGGGGATCTGCTCCAGCATGTCGCGCGTGATCGACGCGATGAACGGCACGATCATGAAGGCGAGGATGATGCCGGCGGTGAAGATGCCCAGCCCCGAGGGCGAGCGCGAGTAGAGGATCGTCCCGACGACCGGCATGCCCTCGACGATGTTCGAGAGCGGGATCTGCACGTAGGCCGCGAAGAGCGGCACGAAGACGAACAGGCCCCACATGCCGTAGATGATCGAGGGCACGGCGGCGAGCAGCTCGATCGCGGTCGCGACCGGCTTCTTGAACCAGGCGGGGGCAAGCTGCGTCAGGTAGACGGCGATGCCGAGCGAAAGCGGCACGCCGATCACCAGCGCGATCAGCGCCGTCGAGAGCGTGCCGACGATCGCCGGCCAGGCGCCGTATTGCTCGTTCTGGGTATCCCAGACGCTGGAGGTGATGAAGCCGAGACCGAATTCGCGGAAGGCCGGCCAGCCGCCGATGATCATCGAGATCATGATGCCGGCGAGCAGCACCAGCACCAGCAGCGCGGCACCGAAGCTGGCGTTGCGGAAGACGAGGTCGAAGGTCGACTTCGGCGTCTTGCGCACGATTGGCGTCGCGCCGGGAATGCTCGTCATGTCGGTTGCTGCGGTCATCCGCGGAGGCTCCGGTGGCGTTGCCGGGATCGTCAGTGGTCCCGTCGATCCCAGCCCTCATCCTGAAGAGCATCCCGAAGGGGGCTCCTCAGGGTGAGGGCTTGAAGATGTGCGGCAAGGCGGGCGGACCCGCCTTGCCTTGTCGCTGACAGGCGATCAGAAGATCGGCTTGCCGGAATTGTCGGTCACGCCCTTCCAGGCATTGCGGACCTGATCCTTCACGTTCGCCGGCAGGGCGACGTAGTCGAGGTCGCTGGCGAGCTTGTCGCCGTTCTTGTAGGCCCAGTCGAAGAACTTCAGCGCAGCCTGGGTCTCTTCCGGCTTCTCCGGCTTGGCATAGACCAGGATGAAGGTCGCCGAGGTGATCGGCCAGGCGTCAGCGCCCTTCTGGTTGTTCAGCGAGATGCCGAAGCCGGGCTGCTCCTTCCAGTTGGCGTTGGCGGCGGCGGCCTGGAAGGCCTTCTCTTCCGGCGCCGGGAAGTTGCCGTCGGCATTCTTCACCAGAGCGTGGGAGAGCTTGTTCTGCTTGGCATAGGCATACTCGACATAGCCGATCGAGTTGGCGACCTGCTTGACCGAGGCCGAGACGCCCTCGTTGCCCTTGCCGCCGATGCCGACCGGCCACTGGACCGACTGGTTGGCGCCAATCTTGGACTTCCAGTCAGCCGAGACCTTGGAGAGATAGTCGGTGAACACGAAGGTCGTGCCCGAGCCGTCGGAACGGTAGACCGGGTTGATGTTCGCGTCCGGCAGGGTGACGCCTGCGTTGAGCGCGACGATCTTTGGGTCATTCCACTTCTTGATGTCGCCCATGTAGATCTGAGCGATGATCTCGCCCGAGAGCTTGAGCTTGCCCGGCTCGACGCCGGCGATGTTCACGGCCGGCACGACGCCGCCCATCACGGTCGGGAACTGGACCAGACCGTCCTTGCTCAGGTCCTCGCCCTTGAGCGGGGCGTCGGTGGCGCCGAAGGCGACGGTCTTGGCCTTGATCTGGCGAATGCCGCCACCCGAGCCGATCGACTGGTAGTTGAGGCCGACGCCGGACTGGGCCTTATAGGCCTCGGCCCATTTCGAATAGATCGGGAAGGGGAAGGTCGCGCCGGCGCCGGTGATGTCGGCAGCCTGGGCGGAACCGGCGATCCCGGCGGCAACGGCCGCGAGAACGAGAATCTTGCGCATGTGAGATGTCCTCATTGGGTCGCTAATATGCAGCGGCCCTGTCAGAACACCCTCTGTATGACAGCCAAATGACAATCCGTCATGAAAGCTGTCATGAATGCTCTCAGAACGCGCTAGCAATGGCACCTTGAGCGATAACGTGCCGCACCTATTGGTGCAAAGTTTGGCAGCGTCGGATGATATTGGCCTTTGAATCCCGTTGCGCGGCCTCACAACGGCTCCCAGCCCATCGGCAACGCGCCTGTGGTGCGCCCCGGAATGACAAGCCGGTCGCTAGAAGCTGCCGCGTGTCAACGGACTAGCCGTGGACTCGCCCGGCCTCGAAGCGCGGCAGGATCGCCTTGAAGGCCGCGCCCTCGCCCGGCTTGCTCTCGATCGTCAGCCGCCCGCGATGGCGCAGCACGATATGCTTGACGATGGCGAGGCCGAGGCCCGTTCCGCCGGCCTCGCGGCTCGCAGCCGTGTCGACCCGGTAGAAGCGCTCGGTCAGGCGCGGCAGATGCTCGGGCGCGATGCCCGGCCCGTCGTCGCGCACGCTGAAGCTCGCCTCGCTCTCGCCGGCCTCGACGGTGATCGTCACCTCGCCGCCCGGCTTGCCGTATTTGATCGCGTTCTCGACGAGGTTTTCCATCAGGCGCAGCAATTCGTCGCGGTCGCCCGGCACCTGCAGCGCCTCGCGCGGCGTCTTCAGCGTGAGCGTGACGTCGCGCTCCCTGGCCATCAGCGTCAGCGAATCCACGATCTCGCGGGCGATGCCGGCAAGATCGACGGGTGCGTCCGGCGCGACATGGGCGCGCTGCTCGATCCGCGACAGCGAAAGCAGGTCGTCGACCAGCCGCGCCATCCGCAGACCCTGCTCGCGCATGATGCCGAGGAAGCGCTCGCGCGCCCGCTCGTCGTTGCGCGCCGGCCCCTGCAGGGTCTCGACGAAGCCGAGGAGCGAGGCGAGCGGCGTGCGCAACTCGTGGCTGGCATTGGCGACGAAATCGACGCGCATGCGCTCGATCACGCGCTGCTCGCTCAGGTCCTGGAAGGTCAGGAGCGTCGCATGGCGCAGGCCGCTGTCGTTGAGCGCCGCGATATGGATGCGGAAGGTCCGCTCGACCGGCACGCGCTCGACGAGCTCGACGGTCTTGGCGCCGCCTTCTAGGGCCACCTGCTCGATCGCATCGTTGAGATCAGGATCGCGCAGTACCAGCGCCAGGAGCTTGCCGACCGCCAGCCCCGGGATCAGAACGGGCATGGCGGGGCTCAAGGCCTGCGCCACGCCCTGCCCGTCGAGCAGCACGGCCGGCGCGCCGATCGCCTCGACCACGTCCCGCACCAGCGCGGCATTGGAAGCGGAAAGATTGACCATGGAAAGCCCGGAGACGGACGGCGGATGCCGATGGGCCCTTCCTGAGCGGAAGCGCGGCGGGCGTCAATTCCCTTCAGCGAGCTAGCCGGCTAGGCTGTTCCCAAAGCGGAGGCCCCTCATGGCGAAGAAATTCTCAGGCTCGGACGTCAAGGATCCCATCGTCCAGTCATCGGAAGACCACGCCAAGCCAGCGAAAGCGCGCGCCCGGTCCGGCAAGGCGAAGGGCTTCGACATCGAGGCCGACAGCCTGCCGGAGGCAATCGTCGATGCCGCCTATCACAGCGGCAATTACCCCTATGGCAAGCGGATGAAGCGCAAGCGCTACAACCGCGAGATGGAGCCGCTGCAGATCGAATTGCAGAAGCTGACGCGCTGGGCCACCAAGCATGGCGAGCGCATCGTCATCGTCTTCGAGGGGCGCGACGGCGCCGGCAAGGGCGGCACCATCACCCGCTTCACCCAGCATCTCAATCCGCGCCAGGCCCGCATCGTCGCCCTGCCCAAACCCTCCGACACCGAGAAGGGCCAGTGGTATTTCCAGCGCTACGCGGCCCAGATGCCGACCGCGGGCGAGATCGTGTTCTTCGACCGCTCCTGGTACAACCGCGCCGGCGTCGAGCGCGTCATGGCCTTCTGCACGCCGGAGGAGACCGAGCATTTCCTGCGCGAAGCGCCGGCCTTCGAGGGCATGCTCGTTCGCGACGGCGTGCGCCTGATCAAGCTCTTCCTGACCATCGGACGCGAGATGCAGATGGCGCGCCTGCACGCCCGCTGGCACGACCCACTCAAGCGCTGGAAGCTCTCGCCGATCGATTTCGAGTCGATCCCCCGCTTCGACGATTATTCCCGGGCCTTCGACGCGATGCTCTCCCGAACCTCGACCGAAGCGGCGCTCTGGCATGTCGTGCGCGGCAACGACAAGCTCCGGGCCCGGCTCAACGCCATCCGCCATGTGCTGAAGGCGATCCCCTACAAGGGCAAGGACGAGGACGCGATCGGCACGCTCGATGAGGAGATCGTCCTTTCCGTGGACCGCTATCTCGACCATGGCGGCGAGCCGGAGAGCTGAGAACGTCTGCACCCCTTGCCGTCATTGCGAGCGCAGCGAAGCAATCCAGGGAGACTGGGCTGAGCGCTCGAACCCGGTCCCCCTGGATTGCTTCGTCGCTTCGCTCCTCGCAATGACGGTTCAGCCCCGTCACGGCCCCATCACATGGTTCGGCAGCCAGGTCGTCAGTGGCGGCCAGAGCGTGATCAGCGCCAGCACCGCCAGCAGCGGCACGAGCCAGGGCAGGATCGCCTTCGACATCGTCTCGAACGAGACATTCGCGATGCGCGTGACCACGAAGAGCACCACCCCGATCGGCGGATGGATCGTCCCCAGGATCAGGTTCAGGATCATGACGATGCCGAACTGCACCGGATCGATGCCGAAGCTGTGCGCCGCCGGCACCAGGATCGGGATCAGGATCAGCATCGCCGCCAGCGCTTCCATGAAGCAGCCGACGACGAGCAGGATCAGGTTGCAGACGAGCAGGAACAGCAGCGGGTGCTGGATGGTCTCGACGATCATCGGCGTCAGCGTCTGCGGCACGCGCGAGATCGACATGCACCAGCCGAGCGCGCCGGCCGCCATCACCAGCACGGCCACGAGCCCCATCGTCTCGACCGTATCGATCAGGATCGGCCAGAGCTGCTTCACCTCCAGCGTGCGATAGACGAAGAAGCCGAGGAAGAGCGCATAGAGGCAGGCGACGGCGGCCGCCTCCGTCGGCGTGAAGATGCCCGAGAACATGCCGCCCAGGATCAGCGGCGGCGTCATCAGCGCGAAGAAGCCGCTGAAGAAGGTCCGGCCGATCTCGCGGAAGCCCTTGAATCTCTCCTTGCGGAAGCCCTGCCGCTGGGCCACCATCGCGACCATCACCATCAGCGACAGCCCCATCAGCACGCCGGGAATGACGCCGCCGATGAAGAGCCGGCCGATCGAGACGTCGGCCGTCACGCCATAGATCACCATCGGCAGCGAGGGCGGGATGATCGGCCCGATCGTGGCCGCCGCCGCGGTGATCGCGGCCGCCGTCTCAGGCCGGTAGCCGGCCCTGCGCATCGCGCGGATCTCGATCGCGCCAGAGCCCGCCGCATCCGCCACCGCCGAGCCGACCATGCCGGCGAAGATCATGCTGGTCAGGATCGAGGCATGGGCATAGCCGCCGCGCAGCCAGCCGATCACCGCGGTGGCGAATTCGACGATGCGGTCGGTGATCCGCGCCGCCGCGAGGATGTTGCCCATCAGGATGAAAAGCGGGGCGGCGACGATCGGGAAGGAATTCATCGCCTGCGCCATCTTCTGCGGCACGATCGAGGCCGAGAAATCGCCGATCAGCACGAAGGCGAAGGCAGCGAGCCCCATCGAGGCGAAGAGCGGGAAACCCGCCAGGATCGACAAAAGCCAGACGGCCGAGATCTTGAAGATCAGCGCGCTCATTCCGCCGGCTCCTGCGGCGTGGCCGCGACTGGCTCATAGGGCGAGGTTCGCCAGTTCCGAAGATTGCCCGCGAGCTCGGTGAGCCCCTGCAGCAGCGTAACGATGCCGGCCAGCACCATCGGCGCGTAGAGCAGGCCCATCGAGAGCGGCACGGTCGTCGCTTCCAGGTCGTAGTTCGACTGGACGAGATGGATCGAATACCAGGTGATTAACCCGCCGAAGACGGCCATCGCAAGTTGCATCAGCGCTTCGGTCGAGCGCCACCCGCGGGCCGGCAGCATGTCGTGGAAAAAGCGGATGCGGATATGGGCGCGCCGCCGGCTGGCGAGGATCCAGCCGGTGACCGCCACCCACAGCATCAGGAAGCGCGAGACCTCGTCGGTCCAGATCAGCGGCTCGCCGAGCGCCCGCGTGACGATGCCGAGTGTCACCGTAACCAGGAGCGCGACGAGGAGGATCGCGGCGATCACCTCCATCACCCGGTCGAAAACCCTGGACCAGCTCGCCATGCGGATTTGCTTTCCTTATCTTGGATCAGACAGCGCAGCCGTCATTCCGGGGCAAGGGGAGGCCTAACCCCTCCGTCATGCTCGCCCTTGTGGCGGGCATCCACGTCTTGAACACAGGCCTGGACCAGCGAAGACGGGGATGGTCGGACAAGCCCGACCATGACGGGAAACGGAAGCAGCGTGACGGAGCGGCTGAGACCCGCTGTTAAAGCGCCTGGATTCGGTCCCAGAGCCCCTTGCCCCATTTGCTCTCGAACTTCGCCGGCACGCTCGCCAGCACGGGCTTGCGGAAGGCCTCGTTGTCCGGCTTGATCACGGTCATGCCGCCCTTGGCCATGCTGTCGGCGAGGCCCTTCTCCTGCTCCAGGATCTCGCTGTCCTGCCAGGTTGCGGCCTTGTCGACCGCCGCAACGACGATGTCGCGATCGGCCTGCGGAATCTTGTTCCAGGCCGCCTCGTTCACGATCACCAGCCGTGGCGTGATGATATGCGCGGTCAGCACGAGGTATTTCTGGACCTCGGCCAGCTTCGCGGAAGCGATGGTCGGCAGCGGATTCTCCTGACCGTCGACCGCGCCTTGGGAGAGCGCGAGATAGAGCTCCGAGAAGTTGAGCGGCGTCGGACGCGCGCCCCAGGCTTCCGCCATCGCGCGGAAGGTGTCGACCTCCGGCACGCGCAGCTTGAAGCCCTTCATGTCCTCGACGGAATTGATCGCCTTCTTGCCGCTGGTGAGGTGACGCACACCGTAATAGTTGACGCCGATCATGCGCATGCCGCGCTTCTCGACCAGCGCCTTGTTGAGCTCGTCGATCAGCGGCGATTTCAGCGCGCGCGTCATATGCGCGGCGTCCTTCCAGATATAGGGCGCCTCGATGATCGAGAGCTGCGGCACGAACTGGCCGAGCTGCGCCGCGCCCTCCGTCACCATGGTCAGCGCCCCCGAGGCGACCGATTCCACCATGTCGCGGGAAGAGCCGAGCTGCCCGTTCGGGAAGGACTGGACGTCGATGCGCCCACCGGTCTTCTCCCTGATCTCGGCGGCGGCCCTGACCGCGCTCTGCGGCGAGGGATGGCTCGCCGGCTGGCCGTCGGCCCAGCGCAGCACCAGCGCCTGCGCCCTCAGGATGTTGGGCGCGGCGATCGCGGCCGTCCCCGCCGCCGCAGCGGCCATGAATTCGCGCCTTGTCTGCTTCGTCATCGCCTGTTCCCTCCGGGAAGCGGCCGGTTTTGCCGGCTTGTGATGATTGCGGTCGTCAGTACTGCATCGCCCGCGCGCGGGCATTGCCGATATGGATGCTCATCTCCTCCGCGGCGCGCTCCGGGTCCCGGCTCTCGATCGCGGCGATGATCTTGAGATGGTCCTGCATCACCGGCACGAGGATGTGGTTCTGGATGCGCGTCTCGTATTGGCGGATCAGTCTGATTTTCAGCCAGGTGACGCGAAAAGCCTGGCTGACGATATCGTTGTCGAGATGATCGATGATCGCCTCGTGCATCAGGCGGTCGACATCTTCGGCATCCTCGATCAGGCGCTCGTCGCCGCCGGCCTCCGCCCGCGCAATGATCGCCTCGTGGCGGGCGCGCTGCTCGGCGATCTCCGCATCGGTCGCATTCTGCGTGTAGAGCGCCGTCGCCTCCTTCTCGAGGAAGAGTCGGAATTGGAAGGCGTTGCGGATCAGGTTGAGATCGACATGGGCCACCTGCATGCCGCGCTGCGGCACGGTCTTGATCAGCCCCTCCGCCTCCAGCCGCGGGATCAGCTCGCGGATGGCGCCGAGCGGAAAACCCGTCATCGCGACGAGCTCGCGCTGGGTCACGAACTGGCCGGGCTTGATCTCGCGCGCCAGCAATCGCTCGGTGAAGGAGGCATAGGCGCGCTCCCTCAGCTTCAGCGGTTCGCCCTCGCGTGGTTCCTGCGCCGGCTCGCTCACGGCCTCTCCTTCCGATGTCCTTCTCAGGCAGCCTTGGCCTGCGTGATTGAATCGAAGGCGGCGAAGAGCCGCTTGCGCGTCGCCGCGTCGAGCGCCTCCAACGGCGGGCGCATCGCGCCGTAGCCGTCGTCGCCATGGATATGGCCGGTGAGCGCCTTCACCGCCGCCAGCACCGGATGGGAGACGATCTCATCGACCAGCGCGTTCACCACCGGGCTGTCCTTGCCCTCGTAGACCATCGGGCGCAGCAGGCCGGGCACCAGATTGGCGAGGCCGCAGATCGTGCCCTGCGCGCCGTTGCGCACCGCCTTGGCGAGCTGGCGCTCGTCGCCGACGAGGATGGCGAGCTCGCCATGCGCCTTCAGCAGCGCCTCGGTATTGGCGTAGCTGCCCGAGGAATCCTTGACGCCGATGACGAGGCCCGGGAACGCGGTCTTCAATCGTTGCACCAGGCCGACGCTGATATCGACCGCCGTCACCGAGGGGATGTGGTAGACCACGACATTGCGGGCGGAGGCTCCGAGCTTCTCGAAGAACTGCGAGAACCAGACATAGAGCCCTTCGTCGCTGACGCCTTTGAAATAGAAGGGCGGCGCGACCAACAGGCCCTTTGCCCCGGCATCGAGCGCGATGCGCGCCTGCTCGACCGCCTCCTGCATCGAAGCCGCGGCGACGCCGGCATAGATCTCCGTGGCGGGATCGATCCCCGCCCCGATCAGCGCCCCCATCATCGCGGTCCGCGCCGGAAGACCCAGCGCCGCGCCCTCGCCGGTCGTGCCGAACAGGGTAACGGAATCGCAGCCCTCGGCCAGCACATGGCGGGCATGATGGACGAGGCGCGGCAGGTCGATGCTGCCGCCCTCCCGCATCGGGGTGGTGATCGCGCAGGAGAGGCCGAAGCGGGTCTTTTCGGTGGCCATGGAACGGGACTTTCAGAGCTGAGTCGTGACTGACATGTTGGTTTGAAGACAGAACCGCCCTTGGGCGGTCCGGCAGGCGTGTCGCTAGCCATCCTTGAGGCCTCCGGCGGAAAGTCCGGCGACGATCTGGCGCTGAGCGATGACGGTGACGAGGAGCACGGGCAGCGTCACCAGAAGGGCAGCGGCCGCGAGCGGCCCCCAGGAGATCTGCTCGAAGGTCAGCGAATTATAGACGGCCGAGGGCAGCGTGCGGCTCGCCTTGCCGCCGAGCACCACCGAGAAGATGAAATTGTTCCAGGAGAAGATGAAGGCGAGGATGCCGCCAACCACGATACCGGGCTTGGCCAAGGGCAGCGCGACATGGCGGAAGGCCTGCCAGGTCGTGGCGCCGTCGATGCGCGAGGCATCCTCCAGCTCCATCGGCACGTTCTCGAAATATCCGATCATGATCCAGACGATGATCGGGATCGTGATGACGAGATGGGTGATGACCAGCGCCGTGATCGAGCCCACCAGCCCCGTGATCTGGAAGAGCAGGAAGAGCGGGATCAGGTAGGAGAGCGCCGGCGTCATCCGCGCGACCAGGATCAGCACCGCGAACTTATGCGCTTTGCCACGCGCGATGCCGTAGCCAGCGGGCACGCCGACGATCAGCCCGAGCAGCACCGCCCCGCCCGTGACCAGGATCGAGTTCCAGAGATAGAGCCCGAAATTGTTCTGCGCGAAGACGTCGACATAGTTCTTCAGCGTCGGCGGATCGGGGATGAAGACCGGCGGGAAGGCGGTGTTGTCGAGCTCGTTCTTCAGCGACAGCGAGATCATCCAGAGGAAGACCAGCATCGCCGGCGAGACCAGCACGAAGACCGAGGCCCAGAACCCGACTTTTTTGAGCGTGCGGTTCATGGGCGTTCTCCCCTGCCCGCCCCGTCATTCCGGACAAGCGGCGCAGCCGCGCCGATCCGGAATCCATCGAAGGGCTGCATCGCTCTACGATGGATTCCGGGTCTCCCTTTGGTCGCCCGGAACGACGCGGTGAGAATGGTCGCAGACAAGCCCATCACGCGTTCCACTTCGACTTCTGCCGCGCATAGAGCAGCAGCAGCGAGAGCATGATGATGATGACGAAGAAGATCACCACGACGGCCGAGGCATAGCCGATCTTGTAGAACTGGAAGGCCTGCAGATAGAGGAAGATGTTCAGCGTCTCCGACGCCGTGCCCGGCCCGCCCTGCGTGATCACGAAGATCGTGTCGAAGGCCTTCAGCGCATCGATGGTGCGGATCACGATCGCCACCATGATGAAGGGCCAGACCAGCGGCAGCGTGATGTGCCGGAACATGTGCCAGTCATTGGCGCCGTCGATCAGCGCGGATTCATAGGGCTCCCGGGGCAACCCAGCCAATCCACCGAGGACGATCAGCATGACCAGCGGCGTCCAATGCCAGACCTCCACCATGACCAGCGTCGGGATCACCGTCGAGGGCTGGTAGACCCAGCCGGACGGCCCGATGCCGATCAGCGACAGCAGGTAGTTGAGCACGCCGAGCTGCGGATGGAACATCATCGTCCAGACCAGCGCGACCGCGACCGGCGTCGCCATCATCGGCATGACGAAGATCGTCCGCAGCAGGCCCCGCATCGGAAAGTCGCGGTGGAAGACCAGCGCAGCCGCCGTCCCGAACACGATCGGCAGCACCACCGCCAGCACGGTGAAATAGGCCGTATGCCCCATCGACTCGATGAAGCGCTGGTCCTTCATCAGCTCCGCGAAATTGCCTAAGCCCACGAACTCCGCGCCGCCGCCGATCTTCCAGTCCTGCCCGGACATGTAGAGCGTGAACAGCCAGGGGAAGACGATCACCGCCGCAATCACCAGCACGGCCGGCAGCGAGAACAGCCAGTAGCGCGGCGTGAAATCCGGCGAGGCCGCAACGGCGCTCGCTTGCGTCGTGCTCGGCATGCTGGCTGGCAGGGACGTGCTGGTCATGCGCTCTGCTTCACTGGAAACCCATCGTCATGCTCGCCCTTGTGGCGAGCATCCATGTCTTCAACACGCCCTGTTCCCGAGGAAGACGTGAATGGTCGGGTCAAGCCCGACCATGACGCCTCCCGCACCGAGCCGGATCAGCCCTGCTCGCTCTTGGCGAGCACCGGCGCGAAGGTCTCGGTCGCCTTCTTCAGCTCGGCCGCGACATCCGCCCCGCCGATTGCGTTGGTCAGCGCCACGCCGAACACGTCGCGGAACTCGGTCACCGGCACGATCTGCGGCAGGCCGGCCCGCGCGATCTTGGCGGAGGCCAGCAGGCACTCGAAATACTGCTTGCCGAATTTCGAGGCCTGGATCGTCTCGGTGTCCAGATAGGCAGAGGATCGGCCCGGCGCGCCGGCACCGGCCTTCAGCATGGCGATTTGGTTCTTCTTGTTGGTCATGAACTGCAGATAGAGCCAGGCCGCCTCCTTCTTCGAGGAGCCACGCGAGATGCCCATGCCGTCGGCGAACATGCCGGCGTGATGCGCCTTCGGCCCCGGCGGCGTCACGCCATACCCGACCTTGCCGACGATGCGCGACTTGGTCGGATCCTCCAGCGGAGTGGCAAAACCGATGCCGTCGAGCCACATCGCGGCCCGTCCCTGCATGAAGGTGGTCTGGCACTCGTTCCAGTTGAAGCCGACCTGGCCGGCCGGGCCGGTCTCCTTGTTGAGCTTCTTGTAGAGCTCGCCCGCCCAGGTCGCCTCGGGCGTGTCGGTCAGGAGCTTGCCGTCGGCCGAGACCGTCTCCATGCCCTGGCCCAGCATCAGTGAGGTCCAGACCGGGATATTGGCGTTCTTCAGGCCGCGCGAGACGAAGCCGGCGACGCCCTTGGCCGGGTCGTGCAGCTTCTGCGCGACGGTGAATATCTCCTCCATCGTCTTCGGATAGGCCACGCCTTTCGCGTCGAAGAGCTCCTTGTTGTAGTAGATCATCCAGTAATCGACGAAGAACGGGATCGTATCGAGCGACCCGTCGGCCTGCCGCGCATAGGCGACCGGGCCGGCGCCGAAATCGGCGAAGTCGAAATCCGGCGCGGTCAGCGCGGCGTTCTTGATGTAGGGCTCGAGATTCTCGAACCACTTGCCCTTCGCCGCCATGCGCTTCTGCACATGCAGCGAGATGCCGCTGACGTCGAAGCTCGGCTTGCCCGAGGCGAACTCGATCACCGCCTTCTGGCGCTGCTGTTGCTCCGGCACCTGCTCGGAGGAGACCTTGATGCCGGTGAGCTCGGTGAACTCCTTCTCGGCCTGCTGCATCAGGTCGGAGCGCGGATTCTTGACCAGCAGCACGTCGATCGACTGGCCGGAGAACTTCTTCCAGTCGAACGCGCCTTGCGCCTGCGCCTTGCGCAGCACCAGCGGCGAGGCGATCGCGGCGGCACCGCCGGCCAGCAGGACACGGCGCGTCGGCTTGAGAATGCTATCGGTCATCGGCGTCCTCCCCAGGACTTGAACCCGGCCCGTTTCGGGCCTTTGATGGCGCGCGGAGCACGAAACGCAGAACCGCCCCCCGCCTCCACGATCGCGTCGGACGCTAATCCCCTTTCGGCCCGGTTGCAAGCTAACATGTTGGCGTGCACATACTGCCGTCGCACCGCCCTTCCCGCCGCCCGATCCCCTGCGAGAGCCGCCCTGTGACGAGCCCGCCCCGCATCGATTCCCACCAGCATTTCTGGCGGCTTTCCCGTGGCGATTACGGCTGGCTGACGCCCGCGCTGAAGCCGATCCACCGCGATTTTGAGCCCGCCGATCTCGCGCCCCTGCTGGCGCAGCACGACATCGCCTCGACCATCCTTGTCCAGGCCGCCCCGACCGAAGCCGAGACGCATCACCTGCTCGCCCTCGCAGCCGCCACGCCCTTCGTCGCCGGCGTCGTCGGCTGGACCGATTTCGAGGCACCCGACGCCCCCGCCCGCATCGCGGCGCTTGCCGCCGACCCGCTGCTCGTCGGCTTGCGCCCCATGGCGCAGGACATCCCCGATCCCGATTGGCTCGCGAAGCCTGCCCTCGTCCCCGCCTTTACGGCGCTGAAACGGCATGGCCTCGTCTTCGACGCGCTGGTGAAACCGCCGCAGATCCCCGCCCTCCTCAAATTGCTGGAGCGCGAGACGGAACTGCCCGTCGTCATCGACCACGGCGCCAAGCCCGACCTGACCGGCGCTGACCTCTCCGCCTGGCGCCGCGGCATCGCGGCCTTGGCCGCGCGGCCGAACACGGTCTGCAAGCTCTCCGGCCTCGTCACCGAGGCAGCGCCCGGTTGGCGTGAGGCGACGCTGGCGCCGGCCGTCGCCCAACTGCTGGCCTGCTTCGGGCCGGAGCGCTTGCTCTGGGGCAGCGACTGGCCGGTCGCGACGCTCGCCGCTGCTTACGACCAGTGGCTCGCCGCCGCCGAGCGCCTCACCGCGACGCTCGCCGAGCCCGAACGCGCCGCGATCTTCGGCGGCAACGCCGCCCGCATCTACCTGACCAAGAGGGGCCGCCGCCCGTCATGCTGAAACACCTCGACCCCGTCCTCTCCGCCGACCTGCTCTGGGTGCTCGCCGCGATGGGCCATGGCGACGACCTCGCGCTGGTCGATGCCAACCACCCGGCCGAGACGATCGCCAGCGCCACCACCAGCGGCCGGCTGATTCGCCTGCCCGGCCTGACGATGCAGCGCGCCGCCCGCGCCATCCTCTCGGTGCTGCCGATCGACGATTTCGAGCCCGAGGCTGTCAGGCGCATGGAAGTGGTCGGCGATGCCGCCGCGATCCCCGATGTCCAGCGCGCCGTGCAGGCCGAGATCGACAAGGCGCTCGGCCGCCCAACGCCGCTCGTCGGCATCGAGCGCTTCGCCTTCTACGAGGCGGCGCGGCGGGCTTTCGCCGTGGTGCAGGTCGGCGATCCCCGACCCTATGGCTGCTTCCTGCTGCGCAAGGGCGTCATCGCCGGCGAGCCGGGCTAGAGCAATTCCAGCAAAAGTGCGAAGCGGTTTTGCGTCCGGAATTGCGCAAGAACAAAAGGTTAGAGCATTTCCGGCGAACCTGTGTTCGCCGGAAATGCTCTAGCTCACGAGCCCTTGGCGATGGCCTGCTTCAGGCGCGCGACGGCCTCCGTCGCGCCGGACCGGACCGTGATCTCCAGCGTCGGCGCCTCGCGCTCGATCAGCGCGATCAGCGTCTCCGGCGTGATCTCGGCGCGCTGCTGGGTGAGCTTCAGCACGGCATTGGCGATGATGTTCGGCCAGAACGCCGCCCCGCCCTTGGCCAGCCCCTTGGCCTTGCGGCCCTCGAATTCCTGGGCGAGCTGTTCGGGAGTCTTGCGGGCCATGGTCTTTTCACCTGTTTCGGATCGAGCCGCTGCCTATCACGAAATGCCGGCTTTTGCTGTGGCATCGGATTTGTCCGGAAAACGGATTCCCCTTTCCGGTCCGATGCACTAGCAGGAGCGGCGCCCGAGGCTTGAGCCGTGATGCGGCCGCCCGTTCAGGACCAGACCATGCCCCGCCTCGCCTTGCTCGCCGCCATCGCCGGCCTCCTCCTCGCCACGCCCGCTGCCGCCCGGATCACCGACCGCGAGCTGAGCTGTGCCGACTGGCTGAAATCCGGCGCCCACCGCAAGAGCGAATACGCGGCCTCCGTCACGGCAAAGATCAGGGCCTTCTGCGCCAACAATCCGAAGATGAAGGCGATCGACGCCGAAATGACGATGACGGGGGATTGAGCGGCAACGCCACGCTCCGCGTCATGGTCGCCCTTGTGGCGACCATCCACGTCTTCGCCGATGCAGGTCGTGTTCAAGACGTGGATGCTCGGGACAAGCCCGAGCATGACGGCCGGTTTCCGCGCATGCATCTGCGCCGCCCGCGTCGCCGCGTGCGTTGATCGATGAGGGGCAGCGGAGCGCCGCGAGGCGCGGGGGGTATCGGGCCGCTTCCATTGAGCCAGGATGCGGCGCGGAGGGATTGAGCCACCCTCCGCACGCCCCGTGGCGCGCCGCTTGTCGGCGTTCTTAAGTCTCCGGGCCGCGCTTATGCGGCAGGGCGTTTCGCTGACCTGCGAACCTCGACGCCAGTTCGGCAGAGACGCTTGCGCGATCTCCTTTGTCTCGTGCAACGGATGATCCCGAAACGGGCTGAGCCGCTTTTCGGTCCGCTGCCGGCCTTGTCGCGTCCTGGCCCCGCAGATGCGGTGCCGCCATGCCTTCCAGCGAGCTCCTCGCACAGGGGCCGTAGTACCCCCAGGGCGGTGCCCCGAAGCCTCCCGGGAGTGGATCGTAACCCCACCCGCAGGCGCCGCCCCCGCCCCGCCAACGGCATACCTCCGGATGGCTGCCCCTCGGGGACGAGGTGGGGTGAGGATAGGCGCGGTGTGCGAGGGCGGGGATAAATATCAGTAAAACACACCGACTTCGCGCGCCCCTGACCAGCGCAGGGCCGCTAACGTGCGCTTAATGAGCTTTGATGTCGTTGTGAGAGGGTAGGAGCAATCCCAATTAGCACCGGGTACAAAAAAGGCGCCCGACGACTAAGACGGACGCCAATTACGTGAGTTGTCGAAAATCTCAGCCCTTTGGGCGCCATTCTGGGTGCTGCCCTTGCCCTATGTTCCGGACTTCGGTCGTGGGAAACTGAACGGCCTCAGCACAATCCATAGCCCTAAGCCAAATGGCGTAGTAGTCAGAGCTTCTTTTCACCAACGATTCTACGGACTTAGTATTCCTTAGGCCAGCAGGACGAACTATAGATTTCGGTTGCATGGCTCTCTCCCCGTGAGCGAATCATCGTAGCAGAACGTAAAGGGCTCGTTAACGTGCAAAACGCACTTCAGAAGCTTGAGTTCCCAGAATTGTTCATCGGATTAGTTTCGCCAGTCGGCGTAGATATTCAGCAGACAATCGACTGTTTGTCGAAATAATTCGCATCTAACGGATACAAAGTCTTCAAACTTAAAGTCACTGATTATTTTAAGAACATTAAAAGAGATACGAAACTATCTCTCGACCTGACTTCTAAAGACTCATACAATAGAATTGATAGCTATATAAATTTTGGAAACGCGGTTAGGGAGGAATTTAAAGACAATTCCATCTTAGCCGCTTATACTATATTTCGCATATTGAAACTCAGAGATACCGAGATTCAAAACAATTCAGAGATATCATATCAAAAAAGAGTTTATATTCTTCATCAATTTAAACGAAAAGAAGAAATAGATTTACTTAGACAAGTGTATGGTAGATTATTCTATCAAATATCGGTTTATTCAAAAAAAGAATCAAGAGTAAGTTATTTATCAAAAAAACTGGCGCACGAGCGGAATACCGCCGATCAAGCCGAAACGCGACCTTTGGCACTTTCACTTGTAGCACGAGATGAGAACGAGAAATATCATGAGCACGGGCAACGTGTAACAAAGATATTCCACGACGCCGATTTTATCGTTAATAACGACCTTGCAGGCAGGGACTCCGTCTCAAAACAGATTCATAGGTTCTCAGAGCTTCTTTTTTCTTCAAACTCAACATCTCCGACAAAACAAGAATACGCTATGTTTGTCGCAAAGGCCGCCGCGCTGCGGACCTTGGATTTGTCACGACAAGTCGGGGCAGCAATCTTTCGCTCGACCGGCGAAATAATATCAATGGGATCAAATGAGGTACCAAAGGCGCTGGGCGGAACCTATTGGTGCGACGAGCCTCCCTTTGATTCACGCGAGTACACGCGGCTCCAAGATTCGAACGACGCACGGAAAAAGGAAATTCTGCGGGAGATATATGATGCGTCCGACATTAGCACCCCCTTTGAGGAATACATCAATCTTCCAAAAATTAGCGAATCTCAATTCATGGACGCGCTCGAATATGGTCGAATAGTTCATGCGGAAATGTCTGCAATAAGCGACGCAGCACGACTCGGTTTAGCTTTAAAAAATTCAACCCTATACTGCACAACATTCCCTTGCCATATGTGCGCAAAGCACATTATCGCCGCCGGCATAGAGAAAGTGATGTTCCTTGAACCGTACCCAAAAAGCCTTGCATCAGACCTTCACCTTGATTCAAT
Source organism: Allobosea sp. (assembly GCA_039808685.1). Lineage (GTDB taxonomy): Bacteria > Pseudomonadota > Alphaproteobacteria > Rhizobiales > Beijerinckiaceae > Allobosea. The sequence goes on from JBDHTM010000002.1 coordinate 85,722, forward strand.
CCAAGTCGAAGGTGAAAATAGAGGCGAGTTCGAAGAATACAACTCTGTGAAATTCGACCATTTTTACGGCGTGACCCCCAGAAGATACCGAGAATTATTTGAACGAAACAGCAGAAAGAAGAACGGGAAATTCGTCGAATATATATCTGACAATAAACGACCGAACGTGAATCTAATAGCCCCGTTCTACGTAGAATTGGAGAAACAAGTGGTCCGCGAAGGCTTAAAAGCGCTCAACGACCTTCGGGATGCGAAAGGCTTACGCCCAGTTTCTTAAAACCTTGACTCCCCACCCCCAGCGGCTCTACCCCCATCGACGGGACACGCCCCCCCAACGGGGCGCGCCCATCTGTAAGGATGGAGACATCGATGGCGAATACCGTTCCGAACACGCGTCCGCGCGTGCCTAATTTCTCGTCCGGCCCCTGCGCCAAGCGCCCCGGCTGGGCCCTCAAGAACCTCTCCGACGCCCCGCTCGGCCGCTCGCACCGCGCCAAGATCGGCAAGGACAAGCTGAAAGCGGCGATCGACCTGACGCGCGACGTGCTGCAGGTTCCCGCCGATTACCGCATCGGCATCGTGCCGGCCTCCGATACCGGCGCCGTCGAGATGGCGCTCTGGAGTTTGTTGGGCGCCCGCGGCGTCGACATGGTGAGCTGGGAGAGTTTTGGCGCCGGCTGGGTCACCGATGTCGTCAAGCAGCTCAAGCTTCCCGATGTCCGCACCTTCGACGCGCCCTATGGCGAATTGCCCAACCTCAAGAAGGTCGACACGAAGAACCGCGACGTCGTCTTCACCTGGAACGGCACCACCTCGGGCGTGCGCGTCGCCGATGCGAGCTGGATCGCTGACGACCGCGAGGGGCTGACGATCTGCGACGCCACCTCCGCCGCCTTCGCCCAGCGCCTCGACTGGCCAAAGCTCGATGTCGTCACCTTCTCCTGGCAGAAGGTGCTCGGCGGCGAGGCCGCGCATGGCATGATCGTGCTCTCGCCCCGCGCCGTCGCCCGGCTCGAAAGCTACAAGCCGGCCTGGCCGCTGCCGAAGATCTTCCGCATGACCTCGGGCGGCAAGCTGATCGAGGGCATCTTCACCGGCGAGACCATCAACACCCCCTCCATGCTCGCGGTCGAGGACTATATCGACGCGCTGGAATGGGCCCAGAAGGTCGGCGGGCTCGACGGGCTGGTGAAGCGCGCCGACGGCAATGCCCGCGTCATCGCCAAGTTCGTGCGCGAGAACGACTGGATCGACTTCCTGGCCGTGAAGCCGAAGACGCGCTCCAATACGTCGGTCTGCTTGAAGTTCACCGACCCGGCCGTGACGGCCCTGCCGGCGGACGCGCAGGCGGCCTTCGCCAAGCAGGTCGTCTCGATCATCGAGAAGGCCGGCGCCGGCTACGATCTCGGCCATTACCGCGACGCTCCTCCGGGCCTCCGCATCTGGTGCGGCGCGACCGTCCAGTCGCGCGACCTCAAGGCGCTGATGCCGTGGATCGCCTATGCCTTCGCCGAGGCGAAGGCGGGGTTGGGCAAGAAGGCGGCGTAAGCGCCAAGCCCTGTCATTCCGGGGCGCGGGCTTTGCCCGCGAACCCGGAACCCACGACCGGGCGAGCCCTTTCCACCGCCTCTTCCAGAACCACAGCGTCGCACCCCGTCGTGGGTTCCGGGTTCGGCTTCGCCGCCCCGGAATGACAGGCGGGGCGCCCTCCCCCTTCTCAGCGCCAGAACGCTCCCTGTGCAGCGCGGCGCCAGCCGGAGCCTCCCATGCCCGCACCAAAGGTCCTGATTTCCGACGCCCTCTCCCCCGCCGCCGTCCAGATCTTCAAGGATCGCGGAATTGATGTGACCTTCGATCCGAGCCTCGGCAAGGACAAGGACAAGCTCGCCCAGATCATCGGCGACTATGACGGCCTCGCTATCCGCTCGGCCACCAAGGTCACCGCCAAGCTGCTCGGCGAGGCGAAGAACCTGAAGGTCATCGGCCGCGCCGGCATCGGCGTCGACAATGTCGAGATCCCGGCCGCCACCGCGCGCGGCGTGATCGTGATGAACACGCCCTTCGGCAACTCGATCACCACCGCCGAGCACGCCATCGCCATGATGTTCGCGCTCGCCCGCCAGATCCCCGCCGCCGATACCTCGACCCAGGCCGGCAAGTGGGAGAAGAACCGCTTCATGGGCGTCGAGATCACGGCCAAGACGCTCGGCCTGATCGGCGCCGGCAATATCGGCTCGATCGTCGCCGAGCGCGCCATCGGCCTGAAGATGCGCGTCATCGCCTATGACCCCTATCTCTCGCCGGAACGCGCCGTGGCGCTCGGCGTTGAGAAGGTCGAGCTCGACGACCTCTTGAAGCGCTCGGACTTCATCACGCTGCACGTCCCCATGACCGAGAAGACGAAGAACATCCTCTCGGCCGAGAACCTCGCCAAGACCAAGAAGGGCGTGCGCATCATCAACTGCGCCCGCGGCGGCCTCGTCGACGAGCAGGCGCTGGCCGATCTCATCAGGTCCGGCCATGTCGCCGGCGCCGCCTTCGACGTGTTCTCGCAGGAACCTGCCGAGACGAACCCGCTCTTCGGGCTGGAGAACGTGGTCTGCACGCCGCATCTCGGCGCCTCCACCAGCGAGGCGCAGGAGAATGTTGCCCTGCAGGTCGCCGAGCAGATGAGCGACTATCTGCTCAAGGGCGCCATCACCAACGCGGTCAACTTCCCCTCGATCACGGCGGAAGAAGCGCCGCGCGTGAAGCCCTTCGTCGATCTCGCGGAAAAGCTCGGCTCCTTCCTCGGCCAGCTCACCGAGGCGCCGGTCAAGGGCATCCGCATCGAGTACGAGGGCGCGGTCGCGAGCCTGAACCTCAAGGCGATCTCGGCGGCCGCGATCACCGGGGTGCTCAGGCCCTTCCTGCCCGAGATCAACATGGTCAACTCGGCCATGGTGGCGAAGGAGAAGGGCATCGTCGTCGAGGAACTGACCCGCGAGGTCGCCGGCAATCTCGAAAGCGTCATCCGCATCGTCGTCGAGGCCGAGGACATGCCGCGCCATGCCTCCGGCACCGTCTTCCACGACGGCAAGCCGCGCATCGTCGAGATCCGCGACATCCAGGTCGACGCCGAGTTCGCGCCGCATATGCTCTACGTGCGCAATGCCGACAAGCCCGGCTTCATCGGCCAGTTCGGCTCGCTGCTGGGCCAGGCCGGCGTCAATGTCGCGACCTTCGCCCTCGGCCGCGACAAGCCGGGCGGCGACGCGATCTGCTATGTCGCGGTCGACGAGCCGATCTCGGACGAGTTGCTCGACAAGATCCACGCGATCCCGATGGTCAAGCGCGCCCGGCGCCTGCGGTTCTGATCTTGCTCGGTTCGCTGAAGGCTCTCGTCGCCGCGCCCGCCGGGGCGACGGAGCCGATCCGCTTCGAGGTCCGCCGCGACGAGGCGGCGGGCCTCTGGTACGCCGTGGACACCGGCGAGCTCGGCATCGTCACCGAGGCGGAGACGCTGGACGCACTGCGCGAGCGGTTGACCCGGCTCCTACCGGAATGCTTCGGCATCGAGGGTTGCCCGGTCGAGCTTTCGCTTTGCGATGCGGAGAACGGCGAACCGGCCTGACCGCCGCCGCAACCTCGCCGCAATATCACGGCCCTGTGATCGCCCTGTCACAGAGGACCATCCATGCCTGCCCGCCTTCGCCTCGCCGCCGCAGCCTTCGCCTGCCTGACGGCTGTTCCGGCCCTTGCCGACTGGGATCGCGACAAGCTCGACAAGGCGATCGGGGGCATCGAGCAGGCTTCCAAGGGCCGGCTCGGCGTCGCGCTGATCGACCTGCGCGATCGCAAGCTCTGGTCGCATCGCGGCTCCGAGACCTTCCCGATGCAGAGCGTCTTCAAGCTGCCGCTGGCGGTCGCGGTGCTGCAGCAGGTCGAGGCCGGCAAGTTCAAGCTCGACCAGCCGATCACCGTCACCCGCAAGGATTTCTCGCTGTTCCACAGCCCGCTGGTCAAAAGCTTTAAGGGCGAGCGCAACGACTATCCGCTGGGTGAATTGATCCGCCTCGCCGCCGGCGAAAGCGACAACACCGCCGCCGACCTGCTGATGCGCGAGATCGGCGGCCCGCAGGTCGTGACCAGGATGCTGCGCGACGGCGGCATCCAGGGCATGTCGGTCGATCGCTACGAACGCCTGTTCCAGCCCGAGATCTACGGGCTGAAAGGCTTCGGCTGGGATCAGGTCGTCGACGAGCCGGCCTTCCGCGCCGAGCTGAAGGCGATGCGGCCGCGCCGGCGCATCGCCGCCCTCTCGAACGCGCTCAAGGACAAGCGCGACGCGTCTACCCCCGAAGCAAGCGCCCAGTTCCTCGAAGCCTTAGCCAAAGGCAACTGGCTGCGCGATCCCGCCCATACCGCCTTCATCGAGAAGGTCGTTTCGGAATCGAAGATCGGCACCGACCGGCTCAAGGCCGGCCTGCCGGCAGGCTCTCGCCTCGCCCATCGCACCGGCCTCGGCTTGACCACGGACGGGATCAACCACGCCACCAACGATATCGGCATCGCGACGCTGCCGGACGGCCGGCGCTTCGTCATCGTGACCTATCTCGCCGGCTCCCGCGCCGACGCGAAAGAGCGGGAAGCTGCGTTGGCGGATATAGCGCGGCTGGCGGTTTCGGCGCTTCGCTGAAAGGCCATCACGAACCTCCGCGCGTCATGCCGGCCCCTGTGGCCAGCATCCATGTCTTGAACACGATACTTGACCTAGGAAGACGTGGATGGTCGGGACAAGCCCGACCATGACGAACCGGCTTTCCTACCGTCCCAGCCGCTCGGCGATGAAGATGCCGCCGAGCACCAGCGCCAGCGCCAGCGCGTGATAGAGCCCGAAGGGTTCGCCGATGATCAGCACGGCCAGGATCGGCGCGAAGACCGGCACGAGATTGACGAAGACGCCGGCCCGGCCGGGCCCGATCAGCTCGATCGCCCGCATGAAGGACAGCTGCGAGACGATCGATGGGAAGATCACCGTGAAGCCGAGGATCAGCCAGCCCTGCAGCGTCGGGATATAGGAGCGGCCGAGTGCGATCTCGGTCGCCAGCAGCGGCAGCGAGGCGACGCAGGCGAAGCTGGCCATCGCCGTGAAGAAGACGAGGCCTGGCACCGGCGGCCGCTTGCGCACGCCGACGGTGAAGCCGGCATAGAGCACGCAGGCCACGATCATCAGCAGATCGCCCGGCACGAAGCGGAAGGCCATGAGGGTCTGGATGTCGCCCCGGCTCGCCGTGACCGCGACGCCGAGCAGCGTCACCGCGACGCCGACCGCCTGCATCGGGGTTATCTTCGTGCGGAACACCAGGAAGGCGCCCATCAGCACGAAGACCGGGATCGAGCCCTGGAGAATGCCGATATTGATCGCGCTGGTCGAATAGGCCGCGAGATACATCAGCGTGTTGAAGGTGGTGAAGCCGAGCGTGCCGAGCACGGCGATTAATCGCCAATGCGCGCGCAGCACCGGCCAGTGCTCGCGGAGTTGCTCACGCAGCAGCAGCGGCATGATCGCGCAGACCGCGACCCAGCGCAGCGAGGTCAGCATCATCGGCGAGATATTGCCGACGGCGAGCCGGCTCGCCACGGCGTTGCCGCCCCACATCAGGGTGGTCAACACCATCAGCAGATAGGCATTGCCCCAGGCGCGTTGCAGCCGGGTCTGGGTAGGGTGCACGTTTCCGCCCTGTTGCGAGAAAGGGCTCATGCAATACCCTTGCGTGAACCCGTCCTCTATGAGATCGGGCGCACACCTGCCCGTCGCCCTGCGCATCCCTGCGGAACGTCACGATGATCGAAACCAGCGCCCGCCCGCTCCGCCTGCTCTTCGTCGACGGCAATATGCGCGACACCCGCGAAGGGCTGCGCCAATCCTATGGCATGGCCTATGGCGAGGCCTATGCCGCCGAGATCGCAGCGTTCGAGCCGGGCATCGTCTCCGATATCTGCCTGCCCGCCGACGAGGGCGCCAACCTCCCCGACAGCGACGGGCTCGAATCCTATGATGGCATCTTCCTGACCGGCTCGGCTTTGCACATCTACGACGCCGCCCCGCCGGTGACCCGCCAGATCGACCTGATGCGGGCGATCTATGCCAGCGGCACGCCCTGCTTCGGCTCCTGCTGGGGCATCCAGGTCGGCACCGTGGCCGCCGGCGGCACCGTCGCCGCCAACCCCAAGGGCCGCGAAACCGGCTTCGCCCGCAAGATCACGCCGACCGAGGCCGGGCGCAATCACGCGCTGCTCGCCAGCCGTCCTGCCGCCTTCGACGCCCCGGCGATCCATCTCGACACCATCGCGCTGCCGGCGCATGGCACGACGATCCTCGCCTCCAATGCCTACAGCCAGGTCCAGGCCGCCGAGATCAAGCATAATGGCGGCACCTTCTGGGGCGTGCAGTACCATCCCGAATTCTCGCTGAAGCAGATCGTCGCGATCCTCGAGCGCCGGGTGCCGCTCATGATCAAGGAAGGCTTCCGCAAGGACGAGGCCTCCGCGAAAGCCTGGCTCGACGACCTCCTGGCGCTCGATGCCGAACCAGGCCGGCAGGATCTCGCCTGGGCCCATGGCCTCGACCGCGAGGTTCTCGATGCCGTGCGTCGCGTCACCGAGCTCCGCAACTTCATGGAGCATCGCGTCAAGCCGCATGCCAGCGCCCGCGGCCGCGCCTGAGCGTTCGACGGAGCGCATCTTCCTGAACCACCTGCCTCCAAGAAAGCAGGGGAACCAAGTTGTCATCCCGGGCTTGCCCCGGGATCCATCGTAAGGCGCTGTGCTCTACGATGGATCCCGGAGCTCCGCTTCGCCGCGTCCGGGATGACGCGCTCGGATCAGGACATCCACATAGCCGCAGCCTTGCCATCACGATTTCCGGTGGCTACCTAAGCACCGCGAGGCCACGACCTCCCCCAACCTGGGACATGTGCCGGGACGACCCGGCGAACCTTGGGGGACTCGCGATGGCGTGGCTCTATCTGTTTTCCGCCGGCATTCTCGAAATCGTCTGGGCTTTCGCCATGAAGCAGTCGGACGGCTTCTCCCGTCCGGGGCCGGCGGCAATCATCATCGTTGCGATGATCGCCAGCTTCGCCCTGCTCGCGCTGGCGATGCGCTCGCTGCCGCTCGGCACGGCCTACACGATCTGGACCGGCATCGGCGCCGTCGGCGCCTTTCTCGTCGGCGTCATCCTGCTCGGCGAGGTATTGTCGCCGATGCGCATCGCCGCGGCGACGCTGATCGTCTCGGGCCTCGTCATGATGAAGCTTTCGGCGAGCTGAGGACGGCGGCAAGGGCCCCGCGGCTCCTGCAATTGCAGGACGTTTCCGGCATCCGCTTTGCCTATCCGCATTCCGGCCCAATTCCGCCTTGGACGCGCCGAATTCGGTGGTGTCTATCACGGCGACGCGATTGCGATCCGAAGGGGATGATTTCAATGCGAAGCCATATTGCCGCCGCCCTTTTTCTGGCGCCGAGCCTTGCCAGCGCCGCCGAGACCGAATTGTCGAGCCGCATCGACCGCGTCACCGTCTTTCCGGACGGCGCCGTGGTGACGCGCCTCGGCAAGGCCAATCTGCTGCAGGGCGCCTCGCAGATCGTGCTGCGCGGCCTGCCGGCGACGATCGACCCCGCCTCGATTCGTGTGGAAGGAAAGGGTGACGGCACCTTCTCGGTCGGCGCGGGCGATGTCCGCATCGTGCCCGGCGATGCCAGGCCCATGCTCGACACGGTGCTGGAAGAGAAGCTCAAGACGCTGCGCGACGAAAAGGAGAAGCTCTCCGGCCAGATCAGCGCGATCGAATCCAAGCGCGCCACGATCGAGCGCTTCGCGCAGGTCGGCCCCGACAAGCTCGGCCCCGATGGCAAGGCCCTGCCCGTCGGCGATTGGCCGGCGGTGTTCGAGGCGATCGGCACCGCGCTGGTCAAGGTTCAGGACGAATTGCGTGGCACCCGCAACCGCCTCGCCGATGTCGAGGCCGAGATCGCGGCGCTGGAACGCGCCCGCCCGCGGGCAGGCCGGCCCGGCGCGCCGAAGCGCGACATCGCCATTGCCGTCGAGGCGCCGCAGCCGGTCGCGGCCGAGTTCACCGTGACCTATCGCGTCACCGGCGCCAACTGGACGCCGACTTACGAGGCCCGCCTGACCACGAACGGCGAGAGGCCGGAAATCGCGCTGACGCGCCGCGCCGAAATCCGCCAGCGCTCCGGCGAGGCCTGGGACGACGTGGCGCTGACGCTGTCGACCACGCGCTCGGCCGGCGGCACCCGCGCGCCCGACCTCACGCCCATGCAGGTCGCCTTCTTCGAGCCGCAGATCGTCGCCGAAGCCCGTGCACGAGCCCAGGCGCTGGCTCGCAAGGCGGAAGCGGAGAAGGCGGCGCCGACCATCCAACGCCGGGCGGCAGGCATCGCTGCGCCGGCAGCACCGGCTCCCGAAGACAGCCTTGCCAAGCCTGTCATCGCGGCGGATGCCACCGAGGCCGCGCTCGAAGCCGGCGCCTATCAGGCGAATTTCCAGGTGCCCGGCCGGGCCTCGATCCCCCCGGACGGCAGCTCCAAGACGGTGACGCTGAGCCAGCGCAAGACGGAAGCGACGCTTGCCGCCCGTACCGTGCCGGAGATCGAGCAGAAGGCCTATCTCGAAGCCGCCTTCACCCATGACGAGGAGGCACCGCTGCTGGCCGGCCGCATCGCGCTCCATCGCGACGGCACCTATATCGGCATGGGCCAGTTCAATCTCGTCGCGCCGGGCGACAAGGTCGAGCTCGGCTTCGGCGCCGACGACCGCATCAAGGTTTCCTTCGCGCCGGTGAAGCGCCGCGAGAACGATCCGACCTGGCTTGGCCAGACCCGCACCGACCAGCGCGAGTTCCGCACGGTGGTGAAGAGCCTGCATACGCGGCCGGTCAAGATCACCGTGCTGGAGCGCATTCCGTTCTCCGAGAGCAGCGCGATCACGGTCGAGACCATCGCCGCGCAGACCACGCCGCCGACCGAGAAACAGGTCGGCGACCGGCGGGGCGTCGCCTCCTGGACCTTCGATCTCGCGGCAGGCGCAGAGAAGGAGATCAAGCTCGCCTACCGCATCAAATGGCCAGGCGACCGTGACCTTTCCTACGAGGAGCAGCCCTTGCCGGGGCGGTAAGCCACCTTTCCGTCATTCTCGGGCGAAGCAAAGCACAGACCCGAGAATCTCTTTCAGGATAGGTCGCCTTCTTCGGCATGAGATGCTCGGGTCAAGCCCGAGCATGACGCCTCAGAGCCCCAACCCCATCTCGACCTCGCGCGTGCGGCCGAGATCGTTCATCCAGGTCCGATATTTGGGCTGGATTTCGAGCTGGTGGGCATAATGCCGCCGCAGTGCCTCGGTCAGACGCCCCTTGCGACCGAGCTGCTCGTCGGCAAAGCCGATCATCACCGAGTTCGGCCAGGCCTGCGGCCGGATTTCGCGCAAGCGCGCGAACAGCGCGTCCTCGTCCTCGGCCGGATCGGCTTGCGCCATCAAGGTCATCATCGCCGCCGTCGAGCGCGAGATGCCCATATGGCAATGCACCAGCAGATGGCCCTTCATACGACCGGCTGCAGTCCCGCGCAGATCCTCGCCAAATTTCAGGATCTCGCCGACGTGCTCCGGCGTCGGCATGACCTGGCCGGGCTTGGGATCAATGATGTCGTGGAAGCGCAGCGTCACGCGATGATGCTCGCCATAGGTCCCGAAGGCGTCGATCTCGGCCCGGTCGGGGTCGATCACCGAGAGCACATGCGTCACCTCGCGGGCGCTGTTGCCCGGCAACTCGTCGATGCCGCAGATCGTCAGGGTCGAGATCGACAAGGTTTTCATGGCGTGGCTCCTTCCGCGGCGAGCCGCCCCGTAACGCTGTTGCGCCGGCTATACCGCCGGCAATGGCGGGCCGCCCTGCATGATTGCGGCCGGCCCCGAAGGGCCGGCCACGACTGTCGTTACGCGGCGGCCTTGGCCTGCCCGAGTTCCTGATCGACGACGCCGACCCAGTAGCGCACGCCATCCGGGATGATCGCGTCGTTGAAATCGTAGAGCGGCGTGTGCAGGCCAACGAAGGAGCCGTCCGGGTTGACGCCGTTGCCGATGCGCATGAACGCACCCGGACGCACCAGCATCATCTCGGCGAAATCCTCGCCGCCCGTGCCCGGCCGAAGCTGGCCGTTGACCTTCTCGGCGCCGACCGCCGCCGTCGCCGCAGCAACCGCGACCGCGACCTGCTCGGCCTCGTTCACGAGCGGGCTGGTACCGCGGTGGTAGGTGGCCTCGGCCTTGCAGCCCCAGGCCTGAGCTGTCGCCGCCGCGAGCTCGCCGATGCGGCGCTCGACGAGATCGCGCACCTCCTGCGAATAGGTCCGCGCCGTACCGCCGATGACGAGCTCGGAGGGAATGACGTTCGAGGCGTTGACGTCGCCGCCATGGATATAGCCGACGCTGATCACCGCCGTGTCGAGCGGGGCGACGTTGCGGCCGATGATGCCCTGCAGGCCGAGCACGAAATGCGCCTGGGCATAGGTGATGTCGGTCGAGCGATGCGGCTGCGAGCCGCCATGGCCGCCGACGCCGTGGAAGGCGACTTTCCAGCTGTCAGCCGCCGCCAGGAACGGCCCGACCGTGGTGCCGAAAGTGCCGGGCGCCATGCCGGGCGTGTTGTGCAGGCCGTAGATCGCGTCGCAGGGGAAGCGCTCGAACAGCTTGTCGGCCAGCATCGCATTGGCGCCGCCGCGGCCTTCCTCGGCCGGCTGGAAGATCAGGTTGACGGTACCGGCGAAATCCCGGTTCTCGGCGAGATAGCGCCCTGCCGCGAGCAGCATCGTGGTATGCCCGTCATGGCCGCAGGCATGCATCCGGCCCGGGTTCTTCGAGGAGTAGGGCAGGTTCGTCGTCTCATCGAGCGCGAGGCAGTCCATGTCGGCGCGCAGGCCCACGGCACGGCCGGGCCTGTTGCCGCGGATCACGCCGACGACGCCGGTCTTGCCGACATTCTCCGTAACCTCGACGCCCCATTCGCGCAGCTTGTCGGCGACGAGCTTGGCCGTGCGAACTTCCTCGAGCCCGAGTTCGGGATGGGCGTGGATATCGCGGCGGATCGCGGTGAAGGCGGCGTGGTGTTGATCGAGCCAGGCGTCGAGCTTCGTCATGGTCGGTGAAATCCCCTCTCCTGTAGCCTGCGGCGGCATGGTCCCTCCGTGCCGCTTGCTGGCCCATAGCCCTTACGCCCGATTGTGGCAGCATCACTGCGCAGATGCTGCAGGGCCGCCATGCTCCGGCAGTTTATCCCCTCGGATCATGGCCCCGCGTGCCGAAAAACTTGACCTGCGGGCCGTGTTGGCCCATGAGGGCTTGCAAGGACCTGCCCCGAAACCCCGGCCTTGCGCCGGGGTTTTGCATTTGCGCGGGCCGCTTGCACGGCAACGCGATACAACAGCAGGGACACCTCGCTCATGGCGAATGTTGTGGTGGTCGGCGCCCAGTGGGGCGACGAGGGCAAGGGCAAGATCGTCGACTGGCTCTCCAGCCAGGCCGATGTCGTCGTCAGGTTCCAGGGCGGCCATAATGCCGGCCATACGCTCGTCATCGACGGCGTCGTCTACAAGCTCTCGCTGCTGCCTTCCGGCATCGTCCGCCCCGGCAAGCTCTCGGTCATCGGCAACGGCGTCGTCGTCGATCCCTGGCACCTCGTCGAGGAGATCGCCAAGCTGCGCGCGCAAGGCGTCGCGATCACCCCGGACAACCTGCGCATCGCCGACAACGCGACGCTGATCCTGCCGCTGCACCGCGAGCTCGACCATTTCCGCGAGACCTCGAATGCCGGCATGAAGATCGGCACGACCAAGCGCGGCATCGGCCCGGCCTATGAGGACAAGGTCGGTCGCCGCGCCATCCGCGTCATCGACCTCAAGGACGAGGCCCTGCTCGAGCCCAAGATCGAGCGCCTGCTCGCCCACCACAACGCACTGCGCCGCGGCCTCGGCATCGGCGAGGTCGACGGCAAGGAGCTGCTCGGCCAGCTCAAGGCGATCGCGCCCGAGGTGCTGCCCTACGCCACTTCGGTCTGGGCGCTGCTCGATGCCGAGCGCCGCGCCGGCAAGCGCATCCTGTTCGAGGGCGCGCAGGGCGCGCTGCTCGACGTCGACCACGGCACCTATCCCTTCGTCACCTCCTCGAACATCGTCGCCGGCCAGGCCGCGACCGGCTCGGGCATGGGTCCCTCGGCGGTCGGCTATGTGCTGGGCATCGCCAAGGCCTACACCACCCGCGTCGGCGAAGGCCCCTTCCCGACCGAGCTCTTCGACGAGATCGGCGAACTGATCGGCACCAAGGGCAAGGAATTCGGCGTCGTCACCGGCCGCAAGCGCCGCTGCGGCTGGTTCGATGCCTGCCTCGTGCGCCAGACGGTCAAGACCTCCGGCATCGACGGCATTGCGCTGACCAAGCTCGACATCCTCGACGGGTTCAAGGAGATCAAGGTCTGTGTCGGCTACAGGCTCGACGGCCAGATCCTGGAGCATCTGCCGGCCGGCCAGAACGACCAGGCCCGCGTCGAGCCGGTCTACGAGACGATCGAAGGCTGGGAAGGCTCCACCGCCAATGCCCGTTCCTGGGCCGACCTGCCGGCGCAGGCGATCAAGTATGTCCGCCGCATCGAGGAGCTGATCGGCGCCACCGTCGCGGTGCTCTCGACCAGCCCGGAGCGCGACGACACCATCCTCGTCCACAATCCGTTCGAGGGTTGACGGCGGGCATCATCAGCGACAAGTGAGGCCAATGGCCGACTTCTACCCGATCCTGGCACGCGCCGTCGCCGGGCTGCCCGACAATACTCCCGAGGCGCGCCGCGCGATCTTCGACCGGGCGCGGGCCGCCCTCGTCGCGCAATTGCGCGGCCTCGACCCGCCCTTGAGCGAGGCCGAGATCATGCGCGAGCGCCTGGCGCTCGACGAGGCCGTCGCCCGGATCGAGGCCGATTACGACGATACGCCGGCCCCGCCGCCGGCATCGGCAGGCCCGGTGATCCGCACCGTCGAGAACCCGACCCTGCCGATCCGCCCGCCGATGCCGAAGAAGGCGCCGGAATTCGCCCCCCTGCCCCCGGCTGCGGGACAGGAAGATGGCGAGCCCCTGCCCGAACCGGCCGAGCCGCAGGTCGCACGGCCGCGGGTGCAGCCCCCGCGCGAGCGCCGGGTCAAGCCCGGCCATATCCGTTCCGCCGTCGTCGGCGGCGTCGTGGCGGTCGCGGTCGCAGCGATCGCGGCCACCGCGATCTATGTCCACAAGCTGCGGCCGCAGGACACGCCGCGCCCCAGCAGCGAAACCGCGCAGCGGGCGCAAGCCCCCCAGCCCGAAAATGGCGGCAAGATCGCCGAGCGGGCCGGCGAGCCCCAGCAGAATCGCCCCAACGGCAACCAGCAGAACAGCACGCCCGGCACGCCCGTGCCGCAGCCCGGCGGCGAGATCGCTGTCGCTCAGCGCGCTGTCCTCTTCGTCGAGGTGCCGGAGACCCCGCAGCAGCCGCAGGCCACCAACGGCCGCGTGTTCTGGCGCCTCGACAGCGAGAGCGCCGGCCAGGGACGGCCGATCGAGACCATCGTGCGCGCGACCGTCGAGATCCCCGATATCGGCCTGAGCCTCGACTTCACCATCCGCCGCAACACCGATTCGGCCTTCCCGGCCTCGCATATCATCGGCCTGCGCTTCACCAGCACCGGCGACCCGGCGACCCAGGCCGTCAAGGAAGTCGGTGTTCCCCAGTTCAAGAACGAGGAAGGCGAGCGCGGCGCGCCGCTCTCGGCGATCAATTCGGCGCTCGGCGAGAATCTCTTCGTGGCGGCGCTATCGAACGTGCCGGTCGAGGTCGAGCGCAATGTCGACCTCATCCTGAACCGGAGCTGGATCGACGTACCCGTGCGCTTCGCCTCCGGCCGCCGCGGCATCATCACCTTCGAGAAAGGCGTCTCCGGCAGCCAGACGCTCGCCGACGCCTTCGGCCGCTGGCGGTAAGATACGGCGACGCAGCCGTCGTGACGTCTAGGGCGTGCTGACTTGTCCTCGGAACCGCTTCGTCATCCCGGGCTTGCCCCGGGATCCATCGAAGGGCGCCGGAGTTTCACGATGGATCCCGGATCTGCGCTGCTACGCAGCTTGTCCGGGATGACGGCGTGGTTCCGCAAAAAACGGGCTGAGACTCAGCTCTTCCGCTTGGCAGCAAAGTGCGCGGCGGCCCGCAGCACATCCGCCCCCGGGCCGAAACCTGAAAGCGCCGCCACAGCCTCCGCGCTCAACCGGTCGCGCTCGCGCTTGGCACCGTCGAGGCCGAGCGCGCCGACCAGCGTGCCCTTGCCCTTGTCCGCATCCTTGGCAGTCGCCTTGCCCATCTGTTCCGCATCCGACTCGACGTCGAGGATGTCGTCGGCGATCTGGAAGGTCGCGCCGAGCGCCCGGCCATAGCGGCCGAGCGCCGCCAACGCTGCAGCATCGGCGCCGCCGAGTCGCGCGCCGATCTCGACGCTTGCCGCCAGCAGCGCGCCCGTCTTCATCGCCTGCAGCTGCCTGATCTCCGTCTCCGGAAGCGCTCCCCGCATCGCCTCGAAGCGCCCTTCGGCCGCGAGGTCGAGCATCTGGCCGCCGACCATGCCGCCGAGGCCGGAAGCACGCGCGAGGCTTGTCACCAGCGCCGCACGCACCGCGCCGGATTCATGCGTCGCCTCGTCCGCGAGAACCTCGAAGGCGAGCGTCAGCAGAGCGTCGCCAGCCAGGATCGCGGTCGCCTCGTCGAAAGCCTTGTGCACGGTCGGCCGGCCGCGGCGCAGGTCGTCATCGTCCATGGCCGGCAGGTCGTCATGCACCAGCGAATAGCAATGCAGCAGCTCGACCGCCGCACCCGCGCGCTGCGCCTGCTCGACGGGTGCGCCCAACAACCGCGCGGTCTCGACCGTCAGGAAGGGCCGCAACCGCTTGCCGCCGCCGAGCGCACCATGCCGCATCGCGGCGAGGAGCCGCGGCGGACGCGTGATTTCGCCCGCAACCGGAGCGTCGGACAGGAGGGTCTCCAGTAGCCTCTCGATCGCAGCCGCGTTCTGCGCCAGCCGGGCATCGAGATCGCCAAAGCTGGCCGGAGAGGTGACGGAACTCATGCGCGGATCTCGCGTTCGCTGCCGGAAGGGGGGCCTTGCCGGACGCTGGCCGCATCGTCAAGCTGCGCCGCCTTGGGCCCGGGCCATGGTGGCCGGGCCCGGCAAGCGGCAGTGGGGGTGAAGCAAGGTGCTGGGTAGGATTCTCGGCCTGTGCTTCCGGCTCGCGTTCTGGCTGCTCCTTGCCCTCGCGGCCCTGATCCTGCTCTATCGATTCGTGCCTGTGCCTTCGACGCTGATGCTCGGTCGCTGGCTGGTATTGAAGCCGGTGGAGCGCGAATGGGTGTCGCTCGACCAGATTTCGCCCCATCTCGTGCGCGCCGTCATCGCCTCGGAGGACCAGCGCTTCTGCAGCCATGGCGGCGTCGACTGGGTCGAGCTCAACAAGGTCCTGGAGAGCGAGGACGGCCCGAGCCGTGGCGCCTCGACGCTGACCATGCAGACCGCCAAGAACGTCTTCCTCTGGCCGGGCCGCTCCTATCTGCGCAAGGGCATGGAGATTCCGCTCGCCATGGCTATCGATCCCGTCTGGGGCAAGCAGCGCGTGATGGAAGTCTATCTCAACGTCGCCGAATGGGGCGAAGGCCTGTTCGGCGCCGAGGCTGCGGCGCAGCGCTATTTCCGGAAATCCGCCGCACGGCTGACGGCCGGAGAGGCGGCCCGGCTTGCCGGCGCGCTCCCCAATCCGCTGCTGCGCAACCCGGCCAAGCCGAATCGCGCCCTGCAATCCGCCGCCGGGCGCAGCCTGCGCCAGCTCGGCCAGCTCGGATCGCTGGGCGATTGCGCTTTGCCCGGTTGATCGACAAGATCAGATATTCTTGGCAGCGCCGGCGAAGAAATCCGGATTCGGCACTAGCAATCCGCGCCCCGACCGTGTATGGCCAACGCCTCACGAGATTGATCCGTCGCCGTGGCGGATGCTTGGCCTTGGGGCCAGCGTCCGGGCGGTGGCACGATGGAGAGTACAATGGCCGTTCCGAAGAGAAAGACGTCGCCGTCGAAGCGTGGCATGCGCCGCTCGGCCGACGCCCTGAAGCAGCCCGCCTATATCGAGGACAAGAACTCGGGCGAGCTGCGCCGTCCCCACCATGTCGACCTGAAGAGCGGCATGTATCGCGGCCGTCAGGTCCTGAAGGTCAAGACCGACGCCTGAGGCGCCCGGTCTATGGCGCCGGCAGCGATGCCGGCTCGCCACGCGAGAAGTTGAGACCGGCCGCAAGGCCGGTTTTTCTTTGCCTTCAGCCACGCGCTGTTTGCAGGCGGCCCTTTCCGACCGGCGCGACAAGCCGCGCGGCAGCCCGATAGAGGCCTGCCGCCGCTTGCGGGCTCGCCCGCCCGCGTCGCGCGAAAGGACCAATCTCGGCGCGCGCCGCAGCCGCCTGCAGGAGGACCAGCGCCGATGCATTGCCATCGGCGGCGTTCCGCTCGGTCCAGCTTCCGGCCTCAGCCATGTATCACTCCGGCACAGACGAATTGTGACGGAGCTGTCGTTGCAAGCGGGCGGCCAGCCTTAACGCCGCGTTAATCAGAAATACCGCATCGTTTCGAAGCACTTCCCTTCAGATGGACAGGCGCCGAAGCACCGGAACGGAGCCGCGCGGCCGTCCCATAGAGGCCGACCGATGCCCTCCCCGTCGATCTTCAGCTTCCAGAACGGCAGCCCGGTTGACCCCCGCAGCATCCTCTCCTCGATCGGCGAAGTGGTCTATGGCTGGGATATCCAGAGCGACGCCCTGAACTGGGGTCCGAACGCGGCCGAGGTCCTCGGCCCGATCCCCGCACAGGCCATGCAGCGCGGCCTCGCCTTCGCCGGCCTGGTCGAACCCGGCAGCGGACCCAGCCGCTACGACGCGATCTTCTGTTCCAGCGAGCACGACAGGGGTGAAGGCGTCATCTACCGCACCCGCTATGCGATCGATCTGGGCGGGCGGAAGATGTGGGCCGAGGATACCGGCCGCTGGTTCGCCGGCAGCGACGGCTACCCGGCGAGCGCGCGCGGCGTGCTCAGGCTCGAGCGCGCCGCCCGGGCCGACGAGCTCGAGCAGTTCGGCAACGAACTCTGCGACCGCCCGGCCCTGGTCGAACGAATCGGGATGGCCCTGCAGGAGCATCTTCCGGCCGAGCGGCCGGTCGTGGTCCTCGTCGCCGCCATCGACGAGCTCGCCCGTCTCAACGACGATTTCGGCCATGAGGCCACAGACGAGATCATCGGCACCGTGCATGAGCGCCTGCGCTCGGTGACGCGGCGGCGCGACCATCTCGTCCGCTATGCCGGAAACAGCTTTGCGATCCTCCTGGTGGGCTGCCCGCCGGAGCAGGTCGAGCCCGCCGCCCGCCGCTTCATCAAGGTCGTCGCGCAATCGGCGATCGAGACCAGCCGCGGCATCGCGCTGGTGCGGCTGCGCGTCGGCGCCGCCAGCGCGCCCGAGCTCGGCAGCCATGGTGGCGCGCTGCTGGCGGCGGCCGAAGGCGCCCTGACGAGCGCCCGCGCCGGCGCCGTCGACACCGCCGTCATGGCCAAGCCGCAGCCGCGGCGCACCCCCGGTGCCGAACAGGCCGGCTTCGACGTCCAGGCCATCGCCGCCCTGAACGATCGCCGCGTGCGCCTGGCCCTGCAGCCGATCGTCCGAACGAACTCGCGCGAGATCGCCTTCCACGAGGCGCTGCTGCGTGTCGGCCAGGGCGATACCGGCCTCTACTTCGCCTCCGCCGAGCTCATCCCGATGCTGGAACGGCGCGGCCTCGTCAGGCTGTTCGACCAGCGCGTCCTGGAACTTGCCATCGAGATGCTCGGCGCCGATCCCAATCTCACCCTCTCCGTGAACGTCTCGCCGCGTTCGCTGAACGACCCCGAATGGTTCGACGCCTTCGTCGCCTGCACGGCCGCGGCGCGCGGCAAGGCCTCGCGTCTCATCGTCGAGATCACGGAAACCGCGACGATCGAGAATCCCGGCCGAATCGCCAAATTGCTGGGGCGCATCAAGGATCAGGGCGCGCGCATCGCCATCGACGATTTCGGCGCCGGCCACGCCTCGCTTCGGCATCTGCGTGCCTTCCCGATCGATATTCTCAAAATCGACGGCGCCTTCACCCAGAACCTGCGTCGCTCCACCGACGATCGCTTCTATGTCCGCACGCTGGTCGAACTCGCCGGCCATCTCGGCGTCGAGACCGTCGCCGAATGGGTCGATGACGAGATGCAGGCGAGCATGCTGCGCGACTGGGGCGTCACCTATCTGCAGGGCCATCTTGTGGGGCAGGCGGAAACGGTCGAGCCGCTGCAGGCCGCGCCGCGTCGGCTGTCTGCCGGTTGAGGTGGGCTCTGCCGCGCTTCCGACGCCTGGCCTGCGACCACTTCCGATCCGGCCTGCCGGTCCAGATCTTCGCGGGCTGTCGCCAGGCGCTCCGGCCTCGCTCAAGCCCGGGCGTCAGCGAGGACAGCGCTGGAGCGGACCGTTCCAACCCTGCCTGTCAAAACGATAGCTGAGCTTCCCCCGGGACAGTCGGGCGGTCAGTCCGGTCTTTTCCGCGTCGACGCCGAAGGTACAGGTCCCGCGCCAGCGCACGGTGTCGCCCGTCCGCGCAACACTGGTGAAGTCGCAGTGGAAATCTTCCCCGGAAAAGCCGAGAGGCTCGACAATGACAGTCGAGAGCGGCCTTCCGCATTTCCCCGGCGTTGCCCAGGTGCCGACAAGACTCTCAGCGGCCGAAACCGGCTTCGTCACAGCGAGAAACAGCACCGGGAGACAAACGCCGATCCCAGGCGGACAGCGGAGCATGCGGCGGACTCGCCGGATGGGCGTAACACCAGAGCTGCTGCGAACGGTTCCAGCCATTGAGCCTCCGCCGTCAGCCTGCGTCGCTGCGAGGCAGCTTTACAAGGTGAACCATCCAGAGTGCCTGTCAACGACCTGCTTCCAACATTACCTTTGGTCACATAGCTTGCCGCCTCCGCTGTCCGTTGGCATTTGAAGCAGGAGTCGAACATGGCGAAAGCATACTGGGTTGCAGCCTATCGCTCGGTCCGCGATCCCGAGGCGCTGGCGGCTTATGCGAAGCTGAGCGGTCCTGCCATCATTGCCGCGGGCGGTCGCATTCTTGCCCGTGGCATGCCGAGCCATCTTTACGAGGAAGGCCGGCCGCAGCGAACCGTCGTGATCGAATTCGATTCCGTGGAGCAGGCGAAGGCCGCGCATGACAGTGCTGCCTATCAGGAAGCGCTGAGGGCGCTCGGAACGGGCGTAGAGCGCGACATCCGCATTATCGAAGGAGTTTAACCGGGGGAGCGGATAGGAACCGCGCTGTTCGAAGCGGATATCGCGTCTGCTCTCGAGCCAGCGCGGACATGTGCAGCATCAACTCTCGGCCCAGCAAAAAGCCGCGCCTGAATTCCTCGGGCGCGGCTCGACATCGTCAGGCCAACCTCAGCGCGAGCGCGACAGCTTGTCCAGGCGCTCGCGCATCTCGTTGAGCTCGCGCTTGAGATCGCCGAGCTCGCCGCTGCCTGCTTCCGCCGCAGGCTTGGCGCCGGCGGCCGCTTCCTGCTTGGCCTGGGCCACGGCCGTGAACGGGTTGAACAGGCGGAAGGCCTCCTGGAAGATCTGCATGTTCGCCCGCGTCTGCGCCTGGATGGCGTCGAGCGCGTTGCCGCCGAAGGCGGAGCCCCCGAAAGCCTTGGCCATCTGCTCGCGGAACTTGCTCTGCTCCTGCGTGAAGTTCTCCATCGAGAACTCCAGGTAACGCGGCACCAGCGCCTGCATGCTGTCGCCGTAGAAGCGGATGAGCTGACGCAGGAACGCGATCGGCAGCAGATTCTGCCCGTCCTTGGCCTCCTCGTCGAAGATGATCTGCGCCAGCACCGAGCGGGTGATATCCTCGCCGGACTTGGCGTCATAGACGACGAAATCCTCGCCCGAACGTACGAGTCCGGCGAGATCCTCCAAGGTTACATAGGAACTGGTGCCCGTATGATAGAGACGCCGATTGGCGTATTTCTTGATGACGGTCGGTTCTTTGTCGCTGGCCATCACTTCCCGCTTGACGTTGATCCGCGGCCGCAGGTGGTTCCAGCGTGCTCGGCGAAACGGTCTCCCATGTCCCGACGATAGCCTGTCGGTGCTGCACCGCAAGCTCTTTGAGCGAATGCGGCAAAAATCGCCGAAACCCTGCAACCACAAGCATGTACCCTCCGTTACGTCACGCCAACGGCGAGACCTCGGACGATTTAGCCTCTCGCCCGTCTTGACGGCGCCGCAACAGGCTTCGAAGGTGGCGGGGAACGGTTGGGCCGGCGGGAGCGGCGCAGCCGCAACAACAAAGCGAGGAACCCTCTCATGGCAGATTCGGATATCGTGATCGTCGGCGCGGCCCGCACGGCGGTCGGCGCCTTCAACGGCGCTTTTGCCAACACTCCCGCCCATGACCTCGCGGCCGTCGCGATCAAGGAAGCGCTGCGCCGCGCCAAGGTCGAGGCGGCCGAGGTCGACGAACTGGTGATGGGCCAGGTGCTCGCCGCCGGCCAGGGCCAGAACCCGGCCCGCCAGGCCGCGATGGCCGCCGGCATCCCGCAGGAGAAGACCGCCTGGGGCCTTAACCAGCTCTGCGGCTCGGGCCTGCGCACCGTCGCCATCGGCCTGCAGCAGATCGCCAATGGCGATGCCGACGTCATCGTCGCCGGCGGCATGGAATCGATGTCGCTCGCGCCGCACGCCGCCTATATGCGCGCCGGCACCAAGATGGGCGACGTCAAGTTCGTCGACACCATGATCAAGGACGGCCTCTGGGATGCCTTCCACGGCTACCATATGGGCACGACCGCCGAGAACGTCGCGACCAAGTACCAGATCAGCCGCGAGGAGCAGGACCGCTTCGCCGTCGCCTCGCAGAACAAGGCCGAGGCTGCGCAGAAGGCCGGCAAGTTCAAGGACGAGATCGCGCCGGTCACCATCTCGACCCGCAAGGGCGACATCGTCGTCGACAGCGATGAGTATCCGCGCCACGGCGCGACGCTCGAAGCCATGGCCAAGCTCAAGCCGGCCTTCTCGAAGGATGGCACGGTGACCGCCGGCAACGCGTCCGGCCTCAATGACGGCGCCGCCGCGCTCGTCATCATGACCGCCAAGGAAGCGGCCCGCCGCGGCCTGACCCCGCTCGCCCGCATCGCCTCCTGGGCGACGGCCGGCGTCGACCCGCAGATCATGGGCACCGGCCCGATCCCCTCGACCCGCAAGGCGCTCGAGAAGGCCGGCTGGAAGGTCGGCGATCTCGATCTCGTCGAGGCCAACGAGGCCTTCGCCGCGCAGGCCCTGGCGGTCAACAAGGACCTCGGCTGGAACCCGGACATCGTCAACGTCAACGGCGGCGCGATCGCGATTGGCCACCCGATCGGCGCGTCCGGCGCCCGCGTGCTGGTGACGCTGCTCCACGAGATGGCCAAGCGCGACGCCAAGAAGGGCCTCGCCACGCTCTGCATCGGCGGGGGCATGGGCGTCGCCATGGCCGTGGAGCGCTGAGAAGAAGCGCCGTCACCTCATGGCGAAGCGCACGACGCTCTACCGCTATCTCACCGGTCCCGATGACGCCTCCTTCTGTCATCGGGTCAGGGCGCGTTCCGCAAAAGTGGGAACCACTTTTGCGATCGGAACTCGCCTCAGAAACCGGGTGCGAATTCTTCTCGCTCGCCCGATATCGGGCGAGCGGAAAGCGCACGCGAGCGCTGAGCCTCGGCTGGTCGCTCTACGGCCAGCCCACCCTGACCTTCGACGCGGTCAAGGGCCGCGTCATCTGTGGCCAGGCCATCATCAAGGACGTGGACGCGGACTACGCGCCCACCCTCGATCTATCTGAACAATAACGGCGAAACGCCGCAGGGATCATTGAAAGGGAGACTGGCCTATGGCGAAGGTGGCATTGGTTACGGGGGGCTCGCGCGGTATCGGCGAGGCGATCTCGAAGGGGCTCAAGGCGGCCGGTTACAACGTCGCCGCGAGCTATGCCGGCAATGACGAGGCTGCGGCCAAGTTCACCGCCGAGACGGGCATCAAGACCTATAAATGGGACGTCTCGGACTATGATTCCTGCGTCGCCGGCATCGCCAAGGTCGAGGCCGATCTCGGCCCGGTCGACATCCTGGTCAACAATGCCGGCATCACCCGCGACGGCATGTTCCACAAGATGACCAAGGATCAGTGGAACGCGGTGATCGGCACCAACCTGAACTCGCTTTTCAACATGACCCGCCCCGTCTGGGAAGGCATGCGTGCCCGCAAGTTCGGCCGCGTCATCTGCATCTCCTCGATCAACGGCCAGAAGGGCCAGATGGGCCAGGTGAACTACTCCGCCGCCAAGGCCGGCGATATCGGCTTCGTCAAGGCGCTGGCCCAGGAAGGCGCGCGCGCCGGCATCACGGTGAACGCGATCTGCCCCGGCTATATCGCGACCGAGATGGTACGGGCGATCGACCCGGCCGTGATCGAGAAGTCGATCCTGCCGCATATCCCGGTCGGGCGCCTCGGCGAGCCCGAGGAGATCGCGCGTGCGGTCGTGTTCCTGGCCAGCGACGATGCCGGCTTCATCACCGGCTCGACCCTCTCCGCCAATGGCGGCCAGTATATGGCCTGATCGGCCGCGCCGCCTGCCATGCGCGGGTGGCTGAAATGAAAGACCCCGGAATGGCCTGACGGCGATTCCGGGGTCTTTTGCTTTTGAAGCGATCACGCCGTAGCGAGGTTCTAGGCTTCGTGATCGTCTAAAAAGCGCGGGTCATCCCGGACGCAGCGAAGCGGAGATCCGGGATCCATGCCTGAACCTTCAACGGAAGCGTTCCGGAATGGATCCCCGGTCAAGCCCGGGATGACCCACATGTTCCCCGCCGGAGATTGGCAGCCGTCTCAGCTCTGACGCCCGCCCTTCGGCAGCAGGAATGTCAGCAGGCCGAAGGCCGGCAGCCAGGCGCAGATCCTGAAGACCTCGATGATGCCGATCTTGTCGGCGAGCAGGCCGATGCCGGCCGCCGCGACGCCGCCGAGCCCGAAGGACAGGCCGTAGAACAGCCCGCCGACGAGGCCGACCCGGTGCGGCACGAGGTCGATCGCATAGATCAGGATCGCCGAAAAGGCGCTCGACATGATGAAGGAGACGACGATGCTGAGCACGCCGGTCCAGAACAGGTCGGCATGTGGCAGCATCAGCGCGAAGGGCAGCGAGCCCAGGATCGACAGCCAGATCACCCGATCGCGGCCGATCTTGTCGCCGATCATGCCGCCGACGATCACGCCGATGGCGCCGACGACGAGATAGAGGAACAGCATGATCTGCGAGAGCTGGATCTCGATGCCGAAGCGCTCGATCAGGTAGAAGGTGTAGTAGGAGGTGAAGGCCGCCGTGTAGCCGTTCTTCGAGATCAGCAGCATCACCAGAACCGCCATCGCCAGCAGCACGCGCCCGCGCGGCAGGCCATGGCTCGCTCTTTCATCGGCATGGGCCGAAGACGATTTCTGCTCGCGCCGCATCGCCGAATAGCGCGAACCGAGCCAGCCCATCACCAGCATCGCGACCAGCACGACGCCGGAAAACCAGGACAGGCTCGCCTGTCCGCGCGGCATCACCACTGCCGCCGCCAGCAGCGGGCCGACCGAATAGCCGATATGGCCGCCGACCTGGAACACGCCCTGCGCCAGGCCCTGACGGCCGGCCGCGGCATGGCGCGCCATCCGCGTCGCCTCCGGGTGGAACACCGCCGAGCCCAGCCCGATCAGCCCGGCCGCGAGCAGGACCATCGCGTAGCTATGGGCGAAGGAGAGCATCAAGAGGCCCGCCAGCGTCGAGCACATGCCGGCGACCATCGCATAGGCCCAGGGCTTGCGGTCGGTGACGAAGCCCAGGACCGGCTGCAACAGCGACGAGGTCACCTGGAAGGCGAGCGTAATCAGGCCGATCTGCACGAAATCGAGCTGATAGTTCTCCTTGAACAGCGGATAGAGCGCCGGGATCATCGACTGGACGAGGTCGTTCAGCAGATGCGCGACGCTGAGCGCCGCCAGAACCGGCATCAGCGGACGGCGCGTAACGGATTGCAGCGGGATCGTGGTCATAATGCAGGCAATGAGCCCGCTTTTGCTTGCGGTCAACGGGGCCGGGAGCATGACGCCCATGGCTGCAAGGCTGGGTTGCGGTGCAGCATTCGACCACCCAGCCTGGCGCCACCCATCGGCAAGCCCCCCGAAACCTGCTATCGCCGCGCCATCTTCTCGCCCGGCCTCTCCTCATGACGTCCCGCACCGCGACCCTTATCGGCTTCTGTGCCATCCTGCTCTGGTCGACGCTCGCGCTGTTCACGGCGATGTCGGGCCGCGTCCCGCCGTTCCAGCTCGTCGCCATGACCTTCGTCATCGGCGGCCTGCTGATCCTCGCCATCACGGCGCTACGCGGGCAGCTCTCGCGCATCCGGCCGACGCCAGCCTCCTTCGTGCTCGGGCTCTACGGCCCGTTCGGCGACACCGCGCTCTATTATGCCGCGGTGAAGACGGCCCCGCCGGCAGAGGCGAACCTGATCCACTATCTCTGGCCGTTGCTGATCGTGCTCTTCGCCGCGCTGTTGCCAGGCGGAGGCCTCAAGCCGCGCCACGTGATCGGCGCATTGATCGGACTGGTGGCGACCGGCCTGCTCGTCTCGGGCGGCCTCGGCGCCGGCGGCGGACTCGCGCTCGGCCATGTGCTGGCTGCGCTCGGCGCCTTCGTCTGGGCAAGCTATTCGGTGGCCTCGCGCCGCTTCGCCAACGTGCCCTCGGAGAGCCTCTGCGTCACCATGCTGGGCTGCGCCGTGCCGGCTCTGGCCTGCCATCTCGCCTTCGAGAGCACGCTCTGGTCGCTGACCTCAGTCGAATGGGGCGGCGTTCTCGGGCTTGGGCTCGGTTCGATCGGCCTCGCCTTCGTCGTCTGGGATATCGGCATGAAGCAGGGCGACGTCGCCCTGCTCGGCGTCGCCTCCTATGCCGCGCCGGTGCTCTCGACGCTGGTGCTCGTGCTGTTCGGCTATGCCGCCGCAAGCTGGTTGCTCGCGGCGTCCTGCGCGCTCATCGTGGTCGGAGCGCTGGTGGCTAGCGGCGGCGGCACTCATTCCCGGCGATGAAAGCGCGGGGAGCCCCTCTCCTGCATCGAAGTCGGCTGTTGCCGACTTCGACACTCTAGGTACTGATCTCGGCAACAGCCGAGATCAGTGAGAGGGCAGCGGCGAGGTGTCGGCCCTTGAACCAGCAGAGCGCCAACCTCACGGCTGCGCAGCGACCACCTCACAGCAAACCACATGGGGCCTACCCCTCTCCCTTCGGAAGCGGGTTCCCCGCGCCCTTATCCCGCCGGGCGCAGTAACATCTTCCAAACGCTGGCAGCAGCCGCTCAATTCCGCCTCAGCAGCCGCTCGAGATAGTCCAGCTCTTCCGCCGGCCTCAAGGGATCGCCGAGCCGCTTGCGCAGTTCCTCCAGGATACGCCGCGCCCGCTGGGTCGTGCTCTCGTCGGCGCCGGGCACCTTGACCCGGCCGTCGGCCCAGTCGCGCTGGCGCTGCGGCCGGCCGAGCGGGTCCTCGCTGCCGCGTTGCTGCGCTGAAGGCCGGCCCTGCTGGCGCCCGTCCGGCTCGCCATAGGCCTGCCCCTCGCCTTCGCCCTCGCCGGGCTGGCCCTGCATCTGCTGGGCGAGGTTCTGCCCGCCCTTGCGCAGGGCTTCGAGTGCACGGCCCTGCGCGTCGAGCGCGCCTTCGCCCTGGCCCTGGCCGAGCTGGCTTTCGGCCTCGCGCATCGCGTCCTCGGCCTCGTCGAGTTCGCCGTTCTGCGGCGCGCCCATGCCGCGCATCCGCCGCTGCAGGTCCTGCAGGCGCTCGCGCAGAGCCTGCTGGCGCTGCGACAGGCCCTGCCCCTGGCCGTTCTGGCCCTGCATGCCCTCGCCGCCTTCGCCATCCTCGCCCTGCTGCCCCGGCTGCTGGCCACGCTGGCCCTGTTGGCGCTGGCCGGGGCGCGCCTGCTGCTGGCCAGGGCGCTGGCCGCGCTGGGCCTGCCCCTGCCCCTGCTGGCGGCGCTGCTCGTTCTGATAGGTCTCGTCGCGCAGATTCTGCTGGTCGCGCGTCATCCGGTCGAGATCGCCGAGCGCCTGGTTCATCTCGCGCTGGCGCGGGTCCTGCTGGCCGGGGCGCGCCATCTGGAGATTGTTGAGCATCCGGTTGAGCTCTTCCATCAGGCGCTGCGCCTCGGCCATGTCGCCGCGCTTCGACAGTTCCTCGATGCGGTCGAGCATGTTCTGCAGGTCGCGCGGCGTCACCGTGCGGAAATTCTCGGGCAGGCGCGCCTGGTCGCGGTCGCCGTTCTGCTGTTGCTGGCGCATCATCTGCTCGGCGAGCTGGCGCATGAAATTGTCCATGGCCCGGCGCATCTCGTCGGTGAGCTTCTTGATCTCCTCCTCGGAAGCGCCGCGCTCCAGCGCCTGCTGCAGATTCTCCTGCGCCTGCCGCAGCGCCCGCTCGGCGTCGGACATGTCGCCGTCCTCGAGCTGGAGCGCCATCGCCCACATCAGCTCGGAAACCTCGCGCAATTCATCGTCGCTGCCGGACCTGCGCAGCCGCTCCGTCAGCATCCGCATGCCGAGATAGACGCCGGTTTCCTGCATGAACAGGTTGGGCTCGATCATCAGCGCATCCATGGCGAGCTGCACCTTGGAGCGGTCCTCGACATCCATGACGAGCTTGCGGCGCTGCTCGACCAGCGCCTTGGCCAACGGCTTGGTGAAGACGCGCTGCGGCAGCACGACCTCGATCGGTTCGGTGCGGCCCTCCTGCCCGGCCTCGTCCTTGGCGATCAGCACCATCCGAACCTTGGCGCCGGCCCAGGGATGGGCCGAGAAATCGACGGTGCTCCTGTTCTCCTCCTCGCCCGAGGCGGAGGATGGTACGGCGAGATTCTGTTTCGGCGGCTCGACCAGGGAGCGCCCGCCCTTGGCCACGTCAGGCCGCGAGATATTCACCTCGATCGAGGCGATGCCGTAATCGTCCTTGGCCTTGTAGGTGATGCTGAGACCGCCCGACTGCGCGCCGGTGACCGGCCTCGGCGGATCGGCGAAGGCGATGGTCGGCGGCTGGTCGGCGACCGAGGTGATGGTGAGCGTGGTGCCGGGCGCGCCGCTGCCGGTGAGCTTCAGCGTGCCGTTGCCGGCGAGCGTGAAGCGCTTCTCCAGGACGGCCTGCTGCGGACCCGTCGGCTGGGCGGGCTTGGCTTGCGCGTCCTTGCCCTCGCCCTCCTTGGCCTCCGGCTTGATCAGGTCGAGCCGGCCGGTCGTGGCGACGTCCATGTTCGTCTTGCCGGCGATGCGCACGACGATGACCGATTTCTCGGGCGCGCTGAGATGCGGGCTTGCGAGCTTGGCGAAATCGATCAGGATCGGCGGCAGCCGGGTATAGGCCGGCGGATCGATCCAGGCGTCGATCCGGGTCGAAGCGGCGATGGCGGACGGCCCCTTCCAGTCGAAGGCGGCGGACAGGCGCTGCGTCACCTCGGGCCCGGCGACGAAGAAGCCGGTGACGGCGGCGAGCAGCGGCACGGCCCGCAGCGCCCGCCTGTCATGCCCCGCCATCCGCGGCTGCGGCGGCTGGACACGCAGCGCCGCGACCTGCCGGCTCTGGCGCTCGACATGCAGCTTCCACAGCGCCTGCGAGACCGGATCGGCCGAGCCGATCGCGAGACTGTCCTCCAGTGAGGACGCCGGGCGATGGCCTTGGGCGAACGAGCGGTCGAGCCGCGTCAGCGCATCGCGATGCGTCGGCAGGACGAGGCGGGCGACATGCCAGAGGCTCCCCGCGAGGGCTCCAGCGAAGGCGAGCACGCCGACGATCCGCCCATACCAGGGCAGATGCGTCCACAGGCCGAACCAGGATACGGCGAGGAAGGCGAGGACGACGCCGAGCGGCAGCCAGAGCCGCGGCCATAGCCGCTCCCAGCCGAGCGAGACGCGCGAGGCCAGCGCGAGACGGCTGAGCCGCTGCCGGATGCCGTCGATCGTGTCGGGCGCCTTGCGGCGCTCTGCCTCGCTCATGCCATCGCTCCGGGCAGCCCCCATTCTCGTCTGAACTCGCCTGACCCGATCAGGCTAACATGGGAATGTGGCATTGCCAGTCCTCGCGCGGGCCTTTGCACCGCGCTCGACGTTTCGTGAACGCGGCATGCGGTCATGCCCAAGAGCGTTCCTGGAATTATCTCTCCGTCATGGTCGGGCTTGTCCCGACCATCCACGTCTTCTTGCATCCAGTACAGTGATCAAGACGTGGATGCTCGCCACAAGGGCGAGCATGACGGCGTGGCTCAGGCGAACCAGCCCGGCAGCTTGTCCGTGCCGATGAGCTCCTCATAGCTCTGGCGCGGCCGCGTCACGGCATACTGGTCGCCCTTGACCATGACCTCGGCGACCAGCAGGCGCTGGTTATAGGTCGAGGACATCGAGGCGCCGTAGGCGCCGGCCGTCATGAAGGCGATCAGGTCGTTCGGCTTGAGCTTCGGCAGCTTGCGCCCGGTGGTGAAGGTGTCGCCGGATTCGCAGATCGGCCCGACCACGTCATAGGCCAGTTCCGGACCGCCGATCGCCGGCTCCCTCACCGGCCAGATCTCGTGATAGGCCTCGTACATCGCCGGCCGGACGAGATCGTTCATCGCGGCGTCGACGACGAGGAACTGCTTGGTCGGGCGCGGATTGAGATGCAGCACCCGCGTCAGCAGGATGCCGGCATTGCCCACGATCAGCCGGCCCGGCTCGAAGCCGAGCTCGACATCGAGCCCCTGGGTCACCTTGGCGACCATCTCGGCATAGGCCTCGATCAGGCCCGGCCCGTAATCGAAGGTCTTCGGGATGTCGTAGGGAATGCCGAGCCCGCCGCCGAGATCGAGCCGGTCGACGCGGTGCCCCTCGCCCTTCAGATCGCCGACCAGCGCCACCATCTTGGTATAGGCCGCCTCGAAGGCGTCGATCTCGCGGATCTGGCTGCCGATATGGACGGCAAGGCCCATGATCCGCACACCCGGCAGGTTGGCCGCCCGCGCATAGAGCCGGCCGACCTCCTCGAAGGAGACGCCGAACTTGTTCTCGGAGGAGCCGGTCGTGATCTTGGCATGGCCGCCCGCGCCGATATCCGGATTGACCCGGAACACCGCCTCCTGCCGCTTGCCGAGGGAGGCCGCGACCTTCGAGAGCAGGTCGAGTTCGCTCTCGCTCTCGATATTGACCTGGTAGATCCCGGCCTCGACGGCGAAGCGCAGTTCCTGCTCGCTCTTGCCGACGCCGGAGAAGACGATCTTCTCAGGGGGGATGCCGGCGGCCAGCGCCTTGCGCACCTCTCCTTCGGAGACGGTGTCGATGCCGGCGCCGAGCGCTCCCAGCGTCTTCAGCACGCCCAGATTGCCGTTCGCCTTCATGGCGTAGAAGACATGGGTCTTGCCGCGCGGTGCGGTCTTCTTCATCGCCGCCTCGAACAGCTTGTAGTGCCGCTCGATCGTCGCGCTCGAATAGACATAGACGGGCGTGCCGACCTCGGCCGCGATGCGCTGGAGATCGACGCCCTCGGCATGGAGCGAGCCGTCGCGATAGGCGAAATGATGCATGGGACTGACCCTGAAAAGGCTTGCTGAAAATCACGCCGTCATCCCGGCCAGAGCGAAGCGTAGAGCCGGGATCCGTTCCGGACCTCTTCGAAGGCGACGCTCAGGCATGGATCCCGGATCTCCCTGCGGTCGTCCGGATGACCGCGAGGGAACCGCAATCACATCAGCGGATCGAGAAGGAACGGCTTGTTCGGCACGGTGATCGCCTTGTTAGCCTTGACCGGCTTCGCCAGCACGGAAGCGGAACCCAGCGAACTCGGGTCGTTCTCCTTCGCCCCGATCTGCTCGTCAGGCAGGTCGGTGGCGCCGGCTACATTCGGCGGCGGCTCCAACGGCCCCTTGCGCCCGCAGGCGCCGAGCGCAACGGCCAGAAGGCCGACGACCAGCAAGGTGCGGCCGAGTTTCAGGCGGGAATCAAGCACGAAAACGAACCCTCGGGCGAAACGTGGCGGGACCTTAGCGGAGGATGCGGCGGAGCGCGAGCGCTTGTGACGGGAGGCCGTCATCCCGGACGCAGCGAAGCGCAGATCCGGGATCCATCATAGAGCGCAACGCCCTCCGATGGATCCCGGGTCAAGCCCGGGATGACGCGGAGGTTCCGGCGCGCTTCAGCCTTTCGCCAGTTGCTTCAGCCAGCGCCTGGCCTGCTTGCGGACGTTAGCCGGGGCCGTGCCCCCATAGCTGACTCGGCTCTTCACGGACTGGTCGACACCGAGCACCGCGAAGACGGCCTCGGTGATCTGCGGCTCCACCGCCTGCATCTCGGCGAGCGAGAGCTTCTCCAGCCCGACCTTCTTCTCCGAGGCGATGCCGACGAGCCGGCCGGTGACGTGATGCGCGTCGCGGAACGGCATCCTGAGGACCCGCACGAGCCAGTCGGCGAGATCGGTCGCGGTGGCATAGCCGGCACCGGCCGCCTTCTTCATCACCTTGAGATCGGGCTGCATGTCGCGGACCATGCCGGTCATGGCCGCGAGGCAGAGCGACAGCGTCTGAAGGGCGTCGAACGTGCCTTCCTTGTCCTCCTGCATGTCCTTGGAATAGCTGAGCGGCAGGCCCTTCATCAGGGTCAGCATGGCCTGCAGCGCGCCGAAGACGCGACCCGCCTTGCCGCGCACCAGCTCCGCCGCATCCGGATTGCGCTTCTGCGGCATGATCGAGGAACCGGTCGAGAAGGCGTCGGAGAGCCTGACGAAGCCGAATTGCGGCGTCGCCCACAGCACGATCTCCTCGGCCAGGCGCGAGAGATGCATGGCGCAGATCGAGGCGGCCGACAGCGTCTCAAGCACGAAATCGCGATCCGAGACCGAATCGAGCGAGTTCGCCGTCGGCCGGTCGAAGCCGAGCGCCTTCGCCGTCATGTGCCGGTCGATCGGGAAGGAGGTGCCGGCGAGCGCGGCCGCACCCAGCGGGCATTCGTTGAGGCGGGCGCGGGCGTCGCGAATGCGGCCGCGGTCGCGGCCGAGCATCTCGACATAGGCGAGCAGGTGGTGGCCGAAGGTGACCGGCTGCGCCGATTGCAGATGGGTGAAGCCCGGCATCACCGCGCCGGCATAAGCGTCGGCCTTCTCGGCCAGCGCGCGCTGGAGATCGGCCATCTGGCCGTCGAGTTCGTCGAGCGTGTCGCGCACCCAGAGCCGCATGTCGGTCGCGACCTGGTCGTTGCGCGAACGGGCGGTATGCAGCCGGCCGGCGGCGAGGCCGATCTTGTCCTTGAGATTGGACTCGACGTTCATATGGACGTCTTCGAGCGCCCGCGAGAAGGTGAAGGCGCCGCTTTCGATCTCGCCCTCGACTTTCTTGAGGCCGGCGGTGATCGTCGCGACATCCTCCTTGGTCAGGATGCCGGTCTCGGCCAGCATGGCCGCATGCGCAAGCGAGCCGCGGATATCCTGGCGCCAGAGCTTCCTGTCGAAATCGATGGAGGCATTGATCTCCTCCATGATGGCGTCGGGACCTGTGGCGAAACGCCCACCCCACATGCGGTTGCTCACGGCGGTCTTTCCTGCTTTTGAGGACGCGCGATGACGTCAGGAATGAAGATCGGACTGGCCCTCGGGGTCGTGGCGGCGCTCGGCCTCGCTGGCGTAGCGGCCTTCTACTCTGTGACGGGCGATGCCGGCAACGGATCATGCAGCGCCGCGCGCGCGACAGCCGAGCGCATGAAGCCGCTGGTCAAGGGCGAGGTCGCGGCCGTCGAGCTGCGCTCCCGCCCGCAGCCCGCGCCCGAACTCTCCTTTACTGGGCCGGGCGGCCAGCCGATGACGCTGGCCGCGCTTAAGGGCAAGACGCTTCTCGTCAATCTCTGGGCGACCTGGTGCGCGCCCTGCCTGAAGGAGATGCCGGCGCTCGACACACTGCAGAAGGAGATGGGCGGGCCCGATTTCGCCGTCGTCGCGATCAACATCGACACGCGCAACCTCGACAAGCCGAAGGCCTGGCTCGCCGACAACAAGGTCACCATTCTGCCCTTCTACGGCGACCCACAGGCCGCGACCTTCCAGGCGCTGCGCGCCGCCCACAAGGTCGAGGGCATGCCGGTCAGCATCATCGTCGACAAATCCGGCTGCGAGCTCGGCATCATCCAGGGCCCGGCCGATTGGGCGAGCGCCGATTCGAAGGCGCTGATGAAGGCCGCGATCGGCAAGCCCTGAACGATTTGGCTTGTCGCACCCAAACGGGTATGGGGCATGGCCATGCGCTATACCATCGGCCTCGCCACCACCTTCCACGATCCTGCCATCGCGATCATCGGGCCCGATGGCGAGGTGCTCTTCGCCGAGGCGACCGAGCGCTACCTGCAGTACAAGCGTGCGCCGAACTGCGAGCCGGATTCGGCGCCGCGCATGGAAGGGTTGCTCAAGCGCTACATCCCAAAGGACGCCGAGGTCACCATCGCCACGAGCTGGGGCGAGGACTTCACCGGCTTCCTTGGCCAGATGGCGCGGGCCGGCTCCTTCACGCTCGACGCGCTGCTCAAGCTCTCGCCCGAGCTCAACCGCTCGCTGGTGCCGGAACGCACCGAGCGCGCCCTGATCGCCTCGCTCCATCTCGGCCAGCAGCGCGCCGGCATGGGCGTGCTGCTCGGGCTCGACCGCGCCTATGGCAGGGCCAATGTCACAGGCCTCAAGCGCTACGGCCACCATCTCAGCCACGCGGCCTATGCCTGCTGGTCCTCGCCCTTCGACAATGCCGCCTGCCTCGTCGTCGACGGCATGGGCGAGACCGGCGCCTCGGCGATCTTCGCCCTGGAGAACGGCAAGCTGCGCGAGGTGAAGCGCCATCGCGGCCGGGAATCGATCGGCTTCTATTTCGGCCTCGTCACCGACCTCGCCGGCTTCGACCAGGCCAAGGGCGAGGAATGGAAAATCATGGGGCTCGCGCCCTATGGCAAGACCGACCCGGAGCTGATGGCGCTATTGCGCAAGCTCTACAGCATCGAGGGCCACAAGCTCTCCTTCGCCAAGGCCGATGTGGTGCAGGCCGTCGCCGCCGAGATCCTGGCGAAGCGACCGGCCGACGCACTCGACCAGGGCTGGGCCGATCTCGCCCGCTGCGGGCAGGACGTCTTCGCCGAGATGATGGAGGCGCTGCTGGCCGAGACCGCGGCGCTCGTGCCGGGCGAAAACCTCGTCATGTCCGGCGGCTGCGCGCTGAACTCCTCCTTCAACGGCAAGATCGCCGGCCGCCACGGCTTCCGGACGGTGTTCGTGCCCTCCGCACCCGCCGATGACGGCAACGCGATCGGGGCTGCTTGGCTCGCCCACGCGGAGGCCAATGTGGGCTGGCGCGCGCCGAAGGGACCGCTCACGCCCTATCTCGGCTCGACCGTCTCGACCGAGCCCTTCGAGCGCATGCAGCTCTGGGAAAAGCGGCTGCGGAAGCTCTCACCCGACGAGATCGCGCCGGTCACTGCCAAGCTGCTCACGGAAGGCAAGCTGATCGGCTGGGTGCAGGGCCGCGCCGAGTTCGGCCCGCGTGCGCTCGGCAACCGCTCGATCATCGCCGATCCGAGACCTGCCGACGCCAAGGACATCCTCAACGCCAAGGTGAAATACCGGGAGGCCTTCCGCCCCTTCGCGCCATCGATCCTGGCCGAGCAGGCCAACGACTGGTTCGAGAACTATCAGGACGCGCCCTATATGGAGCGCACGCTGGTCTGGAAGGAAGCGGTCCGCGACCGCGTCCCGGCCGTGGTCCATGAGGACGCGACCGGCCGGCTCCAGAGCGTCACGGCGGAGCGCAACCCGCGCTATCACGCGCTGATCTCGGCCTTCCATGCGCTGACGGGCGTGCCGGTGATCCTCAACACCTCCTTCAACATCATGGGCAAGCCGATCCTGCACACGGCCGAGGACGCGATCCTGATGTTCTATACAAGCGGGCTCGACGCGCTGGTCATCGACGACTGGTTGCTGGTGAAGTAGCCGACAGCCGACCGATCCGTCGCGTTGATCGGTCGGATCACGCGAAATCGCTGGTTTCGGTCCGGTTTGCGGTCATTCTTCCGGCCTAACGGACGGAGACGACGCCATGCTGCAATTGCGCCCGAACTGCGAATGCTGCGACCGCGACCTGCCACCGCAATCGCGCGACGCCCTGATCTGCACCTTCGAATGCACCTTCTGCGCCGACTGCGCCGAGACACGCTTCGCCGGCACCTGCCCGAATTGCGGCGGCGACCTCGTGCGCCGGCCGATCAGGCCGGAGCGGATGCTGGAAAAGTATCCGGCCTCGACCGAGCGTATCCGCAAGCAGCACCCGCAATGCGCGGCTTGAGGAAAGCAATCAGCTCAATCGACCAGAGGTGACGGGCGAGCCTCAGCTCGCCTGCTTGACCGCGATGCCCTTCTCTTCGAAGAGCGCCTGCAATTCGCCGGCCTGGAACATCTCGCGGGTGATGTCGCAACCGCCAATGAACTCGCCCTTGACGTAGAGCTGCGGGATCGTCGGCCAGTTCGAATAAGCCTTGATGCCCTCGCGGATTTCCTGGTCCTCGAGCACGTTCACGCCCTTATAGGGCACGCCGATATAGCCGAGGATCTGCGCGACCTGGCCGGAGAAGCCGCACATCGGGAATTGCGGCGTGCCCTTCATGAACAGCACCACGTCGTTGTTCTTCACTTCCGCTTCGATGCGGGCATTGACGTCGGACATCGTCTCGTCTCCTGAAGCGGGTTCAAGGCCCGCCGGATGGCATTGTTCTAATCTTGGGGAACGCTGGTCGTCAGCGCAAGGGCGTGCAGCACGCCGCCCATATTCCCCTGGAGCGCGGCATAGACCATCTGGTGCTGCTGTACTCGCGTCTTGCCCTTGAAGGCGGCCGAGACGACGGTCGCGGCATAATGGTCACCGTCGCCGGCCAGGTCCTTGATCCCGACCGCCGCATCCGGCAGCGCCGCCTTGATCATGCGCTCGATCTCGTGCGCGTCCATCGCCATGGGTCGAACTCCTCAGGCCGCCTTGCCGGCCATGTAGGACGGCAGCCAGTCTTCATGGATCTTGCGAAGATCGGCGATCGCCAAAGGAGGCTCGCCCGGCAGGGCGAGCGAAGCCCCGCCCGTCTTGCCGATGACAAGCGCCGGCACGCCGGCCGCCTTCGCCGCCGCGATCACCGCATCGGCCTCGGCCGCCGGAACGGTCAGGACATAGCGCGCCTGATCCTCGCCGAAGAGCGCAGCATGCGCGGGGCCCGCCGGCAACGTCTCGACGGTGGCGCCGATGCCCTTGGCCATCGCCATCTCGGCGAGCGCCACGGCCAGGCCGCCATCCGACAGGTCGTGGCAGGTCGAGACCTTGCCCGCCGCGATCAGCCCGCGCACGAAATCGCCGTTGCGGCGCTCGATGGCGAGGTCGACCGGCGGCGGGGCGCCCTCCTCGCGGCCGCAGACGGTCGCGAGATAGGCGCTCTGGCCGAGCCAGCCCTGCGTGTCACCGATCAGGATGATCGCCTCGCCCTCGGCCTTGAAGGCGACGGTCGCGTGCTTGGTGACGTCGGCCATGACGCCGACGCCGCCGATAGTCGGGGTCGGCAGGATCGAGACGCCGTTGGTCTCGTTGTAGAGCGAGACATTGCCCGAGACGACCGGGAAATCGAGCGCCTTGCAGGCTTCGCCGATGCCGCGCACGCAGCCGACGAACTGGCCCATGACTTCCGGCTTCTCGGGATTGCCGAAATTGAGGTTGTCGGTGATCGCCAGCGGCGTCGCGCCCGTGGCGGCGAGATTGCGCCAGGCTTCGGCGACTGCCTGCTTGCCGCCCTCGAACGGGTCGGCCTCGCAATAGCGCGGCGTCACGTCGGCGGTCATGGCGAGGCCCTTCGGCCCGTCCTCGATGCGGATCACGCCCGCATCGCCGCCGGGCCGCACCACAGAATTGCCGAGGATCAGCGTGTCGTACTGCTCCCAGATCCAGCGCTTGGAAGAGAGGTCGGGCGAGCCGATCAGCTGCTTCAGCGCCTCGGCATTGCCGCAAGGCGGCGCCACGCTCTCGGCCGCGATGCGCTGCTGCGGCGCGGTCTCGATCCAGGGCCGGTCGTATTCCGGAGCCTCGTCCCCCAGCTCCTTGATCGGCAGGTCGGCCATGACCTCGCCCTGGTGCTTCACGACGAAGCGCAGCGTGTCGGTGGTGTGTCCGATCACGGCGAAGTCCAGGCCCCATTTCCTGAAGATCGCCTCGGCGGCTTCCTCATGGCCGGGCTTGATCACCATGAGCATGCGCTCCTGGCTCTCCGACAGCATCATCTCATAGGCGCTCATGCCCTCCTCGCGGCAGGGCACCTTGTCGAGGTCGAGCTCGACACCGAGGTCGCCCTTGGCGCCCATCTCGACGGCCGAACAGGTCAGGCCCGCCGCCCCCATGTCCTGGATCGCGTCGACATGGCCGGCGGCCATGATCTCGAGGCAGGCTTCGAGCAGGAGCTTCTCGGCGAAGGGGTCGCCGACCTGCACGGTCGGGCGCTTCTCCTCCGACTTCTCGTCGAATTCGGCCGAGGCCATGGTCGCGCCGTGGATGCCGTCGCGCCCGGTCTTCGAGCCGAGATAGACGATCGCCTTCCCGACGCCCGAGGCCTTCGCATAGAAGATCTCGTCGGCCTTGGCGATGCCGACCGCCATGGCGTTGACGAGGATGTTGCCGTCATAGCGCGAGTGGAAGCCGGTGGCGCCGCCGACATTCGGCACGCCGAAGGAATTGCCGTAGCCGCCGATGCCGGCGACGACGCCGGAGACGAGATGGCGGGTCTTGGGATGATCGGGCGAGCCGAAGCGCAGCGCGTCGAGCACCGCGATCGGCCTGGCGCCCATGGTGAAGACGTCGCGCAGGATGCCGCCGACGCCGGTCGTCGCGCCCTGATAGGGCTCGATGAAGGACGGGTGGTTGTGGCTTTCCATCTTGAAGACGATCGCCGTGCCGTCCCCGATATCGATGACGCCGGCATTCTCGCCTGGGCCCTGGATCACCCAGGGAGCCTTGGTCGGCAGCGTCTTCAGATGAATCTTCGAGGATTTGTAGGAGCAGTGCTCGTTCCACATCGCCGAGACGATGCCGAGCTCGGTGATCGTCGGTTCGCGGCCGATCAGATGCAGGAAGCGCTGGTACTCGTCCGGCTTCAGGCCGTGCTCGGCGACGAGCTGCGGGGTGATCTTGATGTCGTTCGGAATCACGGGCTCAGGGTTCCTGGCGGTCCGGCAAGGGGTTGGCAGGGGCATAGCCTGCCTTGCCGTGCGAGACAACGGATTCCCGGCCGCGCCGGTGTTTTCAACTCTTGATGGCGGCGAGCGCCACCCTGAGCGGCGCCGGGATCGGCACCGGCTTCTGGGTCGCCCGCTCGACATAGACATGAGTGAAGCGGCCCTGCGCCGCCGCCTGCTCACCGCCCTGCCGGAAGATGCCGATGCGATAGGTCACGGAGCTGGTGCCGAGCCGCTCGACCGCGATTCCGGCCTCGACGGTCTCGGGGAAGGCAACACTCTCGAAATAGGTGCAGGCCGTCTCGACCACGAGCCCGACGATTTCGCTGCCGGCGAGGTCGAGGAAGCCGTTCTCGATCAGCCAGGCATTCACCGCCGTATCGAACCAGCCATAATAGACAACGTTGTTGACATGGCCGTAGGCGTCATTGTCGTGCCAGCGCGTCGGGATGGCGCGGAAGATGCGGAAATCGCCGCGAGTCAGACGGGGTAGACGCTCGCTCATCCCTCTCCTCCCGGCTTCCCGCCCGCCTTGATCTCCGGCACGCCGAGCGCATCGGCCAGACGCGCCTTGGCCGAACCGGGCTTCAGCGGCTTCTGCTGGCTCTCATGCGGCGCCCAGCCGGAGACCCAGACGAGTTCGAAGGTCGCGGGCAGGCGCCCGTCCGGATCGGCGAAGCGCTCGGCATAGAGCGCAGCCGCGCGCAGCAAGGTCTCACGCCGCGACGGCGTCTTGCGCCGGGCGACGAGCGCATTGGCCCAGCCCATGGCGCGCAGGTCGCGGAACAGCCCGAAGGCGTCGCGATAACGCACCGTGACGATCTCGCTGTCGACGACCGGCAGCGCGAACCCCGCGCGCTGTAGCAGGCTTCCAAGATCGCGCAGATCGGCGAAGGGGGCGACGCGCGGACTGACCCCGCCCGTCGTCTCGCTCTCGGCTTCGAGCAGCGCTTGCCTGAGCTCCTGCAGCGTGCGCCCGCCGAGCAGGCAGCCCATGAACAGGCCGTCGGGCTTGAGCGCCCGCTTGATCTGGATGAGCGCGCCGGGCAGGTCGTTGACGCCGTGCAGCGCCAGCAGCGAGACGGCGAGATCGAGCGAGCCAGCCGCGAAGGGCAGGCTTTCGAGATCGCCGACAAGATCGGCCGACGCGCCTTCCGCCTCGGCCATGCGCAACAAGCGCCCGACCCGGCCCGCCAGCACCGACGAGACGACAGGCAGCGCCGTGCCGAGATCGGCCGCGACCGCGAATTCGCGCAGCACCGCGCCCAGCCGCTCCTCCAGATCGCCGGCCGCACGTTGCAGCAGGAAATCCGGATAGTCGCCGGCAAGTGCGCGCTTCAGCCGCGATCGGCCGAGCGCGCGATCGAAGACGAGGCTGTGGTCACTCAACTTTGCACCGCCGGCAAGACAGAAGCCCTCATCCTTGAAGACGCCATTCCTAGTCGGATTGGCGTCTCCGGACGAGGGCTGAGTTCATTGGATCGGAGATTGCTCAGCGCTCCAGCAGCTTCTCGATTTCCGCACGCAGTTGCGGGCCGAGATCGCTTCGGTCGAGCGCATAGGCGACATTCGCCGCGAGGAAGCCGATCTTCGAGCCGGCATCGTAGATCTCGCCGTCGAAACGCACCGCGAAGAACGCCTCCTGACGCGACAGCGCGATCATCGAATCGGTGAGCTGGATCTCGCCGCCCGCGCCCTTCTCCTGGTTGGCGAGCAGGTTGAAGATCGTCGGCTGCAGGATGTAGCGGCCGCTGACATGCAGGTTGGACGGCGCCGTGCCCTGCGGCGGCTTCTCGACCATGCCGGTGATCTTCGAGACCTTGGCCTTGGCGTCCTGCACGGCAACGATGCCGTATTGATGCGTCTGGTCGTCCGGCACCGGTGCGACGGCGATATGGTTGCCGCCATGCTGGTCATAGGCCTCAATCATCTCGGCGAGGCAGCCCTTGCCGTGGCTGTAATGCAGCATGTCCGGCAACAGCAGCGCGAAAGGCTCGTCGCCGACGATCTCGCGCGCGCACCAGACCGCGTGGCCCAGGCCGAGCGGCGCCTGCTGGCGGGTGAAGCTGGTCGCGCCGGCGGCCGGCAGGTCGTGCTTCAGCGCTTCCAATTCCCTGGTCTTGTTGCGCTTGGCCAGCGTGTCGTCGAGCTCGTAAGCCATGTCGAAATGGTCCTCGATCACCGCCTTGTTGCGGCCCGTCACGAAGATGAAATGCTCGATGCCGGCGGCGCGCGCCTCGTCCACGACATGCTGCACGACCGGACGGTCGACGATGGTGAGCATCTCCTTCGGGATCGCCTTGGTGGCGGGCAGGAAGCGGGTGCCAAGACCAGCGACAGGAAGAACGGCCTTGCGGATGCGTTTCGTCATGAAAAATCCATTGGGCGCAATAGCCTTGCCGAAGCCAGGCGAGGATGGGAGCGGCCGTACAACTGTCATGGTTGCCGGCCATCAGGCGATATTAGCTGACAGGCCTTGAGAAGCCGTCAACGGTTTTTCGATAGGTCCGGTTCCTGACGAAGATGAGGCGAGAGAGAGACGATGGCGGTATTGGTTTCCGGCGGCGCCGGCTACATCGGCAGCCATATGGTCCTTGAGTTGCTGGACCGTGGCGAGAAGGTGGTGGTGCTCGACAATCTCTCGACCGGCTTCTGGTGGGCGGTTCCGCCCGAGGCGATCTTCGTCCAGGGCGATATCGGCAACCAGGAGTTGGTCGAGGGCCTGATCGGCGAGTACGACATCACCGAGATCGCGCATTTCGCCGCCAGGATCGTGGTTCCCGAATCCGTCACCGATCCTCTGGGCTATTATTTCAACAATACCGTGAAGACGCGCGCACTGATCGAGAGTGCCGCGCGCAAGGGCGTGAAGCACGTCATCTTCTCCTCCACCGCCGCCGTCTATGGCGAGCCGCCGGTCTCCCCGGTGCCGGAGGAGATCGCGCTCAACCCGATCAACCCCTATGGCCGCTCCAAGCTGATGAGCGAGTGGATGCTGCAAGACGCGGCAAAGGCGCACGGCTTCTCTTACGTGGCGCTGCGCTATTTCAACGTCGCCGGCGCCGACCCGAAGCTGCGCTCTGGGCAGTCCTCGCCGAACGCCACCCACCTCATCAAGGTCGCGAGCCAGGCGGCGCTCGGCCAGCGCGACGGCTTGACCGTTTTCGGCACCGATTATGCGACGCCGGACGGCACCTGCGTGCGCGACTATATCCACGTCACCGATCTCGCCCGTGCCCACCTCGCCGCGCTCGACCATCTGCGCAGCGGCGGGACAAGCCTGACGCTGAACTGCGGCTATGGCCGCGGCTATTCGGTCAAGGAAGTCGTCGAGGTCGTGAAGAAGGTCTCCGGCGTCGATTTCCCGGTGACGCTGGCGGAGCGCCGTCCGGGCGATCCGGCCTCGCTGATCGCCCGCGCCGACCGCATCCGCGCCGAGCTCGGCTGGCGGCCCGAGCATGACGATCTCGAGCAGATCGTCGGCCAGGCACTGGCCTGGGAAGAGAAGCTCAGGGTCAAGAACGCCTCGGCCTGAACTGCGGAGTCGCTCTCCGGAATTCCTCCTTCACGAGTAAGAACTCTGGAATGCGCATCCGTCATTGCGAGCGTAGCGAAGCAATCCAGGGGCGGCAGAGCTCTACGTCCCCCTGGATTGCTTCGTCGCTTCGCTCCTCGCAATGACGTTGCAGCCTGCTCGCCCAACGTCAGGGCGCAGCCGGCTCCTCAGCCGGCTCGCGCACTGCGAGCACGGTCAGGCGCTTCACGTCTCCGGAGCGCGTCGTCCAGTCGATCGAGCGCCCGGCCGCCATGCCGATCAGCGCGACGCCGATCGGCGTCATCACCGAGATGCGGTTCTTCTCGATATCGGCATCCTGCGGCCAGACCAGCGTGACCGTGGTCTCGCGCTTGGTACTCTCGTCGCGATAGACGATTTGGCTGCCGATTCGGGCATGATCGGCGGAAACACGGTTGCCAGGCAGGATGCGGGCCCGATCGAGCTCATGGGTCAATTCCGCGGCGAGCTCGGGCATGGTGTTGGCGGCGCCGGCCGCGATGCGGCTCAGCATGGCATGGTCCGCGGCCGTGACGGTGATGGCGGGACGCTTGGCGGTCATGGGAACAGGTCTTTCATCGGAAACGCGAGCGCCCGCCGGCG
The DNA here is from genome assembly GCA_039808685.1 of Allobosea sp. Lineage (GTDB taxonomy): Bacteria > Pseudomonadota > Alphaproteobacteria > Rhizobiales > Beijerinckiaceae > Allobosea. The sequence continues at coordinate 127,382 of JBDHTM010000002.1, forward strand.
GACGGAAACCGCGCGGCATCGAAAAGGCCGAACTCGCAGGGACATTGGTGAGAGGAAGCGCCCCCGAACCGGCGGCGCGACGCGCGACAGGCCCGGGGCTAGAAGCCCGCGATGAGGTTGCCCGAGCGGTGCAGACCGCGGCGGAAGGGGGACGCGCTGTTCATCGGAGAAGAATCTGACAATCGCCGAGGCTTGTCAAATCACGAATGCCGCAGCGTTCCGGGCGCGAATTAACCGCTGATTAATCTTGTTAGGGCGCTGTGAAGGTGTTTCCATCCAGCATCCTGCGGGAGTGTCCATGCGCCTGTCCGTCATCGCAGCTTCGGCCTTGATCAGCCTGGCGCCGGCGCTGGCCCAGACGACCGGCTCGATCAACGTCTCCGGCGCCCATGCGCGCAATGCGCAGGCGACGCCGGGCAGCGCCTCCTTCGATATCTTCCTGCAGCGGCTCTGGCCGCAGGCCCAGGCGCGCGGCATCTCGCGCGCGACCTTCGACCTCGCCTTCCGCAACGTGACGCCGGACGCCTCGATCGTCGCCCTGACCAAGAAGCAGGCGGAATTCAGCGCCCCGATCTGGAGCTATCTGGAGAATGCCGTCGGCGGCGCGCGCATCCAGCGCGGGCGCGAGGCCGCGGCCGAGAACGCCTCCGTCCTCGCCCAGGTCGAGGCGCGCTATGGCGTACCCAAAGAGGTCGTGCTCGGCGTCTGGGGCATGGAGACCAATTTCGGCTCGTTCAAGGGCAACAAGGACGTCATCCGTTCGCTGGCGACGCTCGCCTCGATCCGCTATCGCGGCGACTTCTTCCGCGACGAACTGCTGATCGCGCTCGAACTGATCGAGAAGGGCTATGTCGAGCGCAGCGAATTGAAGGGCTCCTGGGCCGGCGCCATGGGCCACACCCAGTTCATGCCGTCGAGCTACATGAAATACGCGGTCGACTGGACCGGCAACGGCCATGCCGACATCTGGACCTCGTCGAGCGATGCGATCGCCTCCACCGCCAATTACCTCAAGGGCTATGGCTGGGTTCCGGGCCTGCCCTGGGGGATGGAGGTGACGCTGCCCGATGGCTTCGATCACCGTCTCGAGAAGGCGAGCTTCTCCGCCTTCGCCTCCGCCGGCGTTCGCCGCGCCGACGGCGGCCGCCTGCCCTCCTCCGGCGAAGGCCGGCTGTTCTACCCGGCCGGCCACACCGGCCCGGTCATGCTGCTGACCGCCAATTTCGACGTCATCAAGAAATACAATTCCTCCGACGCCTATGCGATGGCCGTCGGCCATCTCGGCGACCGCATCGCCGGCCGTGCCGCCATCCAGGCGAGCTGGCCGACCAAGGCTCCACGCCTCGACATGGCCGCGACCCGCGATTTGCAGAACCGCCTGAAGGCCATCGGCCTCTACAACCACGACGCCGATGGCCGCATCGGCACGGGCACGCGCGAGGCGGTCCGGCGCTACCAGATCAGCGCCGGCGAGATCGCCGACGGCTATCCGACGCCCGCCCTGCTGGCGAAGCTGCGCGGCAAGCGCTGACTTCGGACCGGTCCCAGCCTATAATAAGCATGGAAGGGGACCACCGGATCGGCCTATGCGCCCGCGTTCGCTTGCCACGGTTCTGGTTGCCGCTTGCCTGCTCCTCCTGACGGGCGGGCCGATTTCCCTCGCCCAACAGCCTCGACAGCAGCCGCAGCAGCGCAGCCTGTTCCAGATGTTCTGGCAGTTGCCCGCGCAGCCGCAGGCCGTCGCGCCCCAGCCGCGCCAGCGCGTCGCCCCCGTGGTCCGCCGCCGCGAGGCTCCGGTCGTCGTCCGCGACGATCCGGTCATCCCCAAGGTCGATGTCAGCAGTCATGTGGTGGTGATGGGCGATTCCCTCGCGAATCTCCTCGCGAACGGACTGGACGACGCCCTCAACAACCGCCCGGATGTCGAGGTGATCCACAAAGCCAAGCCCGATTCCGGGCTGGTGCGCACCGACTTCTACGACTGGCCGAAGGCCGTCTCCGATCTCCTCGCCAGCGACCAGAAGATCAGCATCGGCGTCATCCTGCTCGGTCTCAACGATCGCCAGCCCATCCGCGAGGGCGAGACCGTCCACGAGCCCCTGAGCCCGCGCTGGCTCGAACTTTACCGCGACCGCATCGACGCCATCGCCAACGCCTTTGCCGGCAAGCGCGTGCCGCTGATCTGGGTCGGCGCGCCGCCGATGCAGAACGGCAGGCTCTCGGCCGATCTCGTCACCTTCAACGATCTCTTCCGTCAGCGCGTCGAGAAGGCGGGCGGGCAATATGTCGATCTCTGGGGCGGCTTCGTCGATGCCGAGAACCGCTACACGGCGACCGGCCCCGACGTCTCCGGCCAGCCGGTGCGCTTGCGTCTCGGCGACGGCATCCATTTCACCATGGCCGGCGCCCGCAAGGCCGCCCATTTCGTCGATCTGGTCATCCGCCGCATGCTCGAGGCCGCGCCGCAGAACAGCGTCATCGCCCTGCCCGTCTCGCCCGAGACCGGCGCCCCCAGCGCGCCGGAGCTCCAGCCCGGCGGCGTCGAGCGCCTGATCGACCAGATGGTCGCGGGCGTGCCGGCGATCGGCCTGCCCGCCGCCCTGCAGGCCCGCCCGCTGGCCGGACCTATCCAGCCGCTGACCGGCCAGGCCGCGCTCTCCGAGCAGCCGCTGCTCGCCTCGATCACCGAGGCGCGCGGGCGCGGCGACGCCGCCCTCCAGCTCGAGCGCGTCTTCGGCCAGGGCATCGCGCCGGACCCGGTCGCGGGCCGGCTCGACGATTATCGCTGGCCGCGCTGAGCGGACGCCGGCCACTCTGCCGTCGAAATCGGCCGATCTTCTGCCGAACCACGCCGTCATTCCGGGGCATCGCGTAGCGATGAGCCCGGAACCCATGAACACGACATTGTTCCAGTCGCCGTCATGCTCGCCCTTTGTGGCACGGCTGTCCCGACCATGACGGGAATGCCGTGTTCATGGGTTCCGGGCTCGCCCCTGCGGGGCGCCCCGGAATGACGGGGCGGTTCCACAGAAAATCGGCACGCTCACCTCGCCATCAGCCGGTCGAAGACCGGATCGGGATCATCGACCTCGACCAGCTTCTTGCCGGCGATGACCCAGATCCGCGTCGCGACCGCTCGAACGAAGGCGCGGTCATGGCTGACCAGCAGGCAGGCCGTCTCGTGCCGGATCAACTCGCTCTCCAGCATGTCCTGTCCGTCGATATCGAGATGGTTGGTCGGCTCGTCCAGCAGGTAGAAATTCGGCTCGGCCAGCCGCAGGAGCAGCATCGCGAGCCTCGCCCGCTGCCCGCCCGAGAGGCGCGCAGTCGGCGCGGTCTGCGCCTCGCTCGCGATCCCGGCACCTGCCAGCACCGTTCGCGCCGTCTGGTCGCCGAGGTTGCTGGAGTGCTTCACCGCGTCCCAGGGCGTCCGCCAGGCGTCGAGTTGCGAAAGCCCCTGGTCGGAATAACCGGCCTTCAAGGTGGCGGCTCCGCGGATTTCCGGGTCAGAGCCGCCCAGTGCCGCCCGCAATCGCGTCAGGAAACGCGTCTTGCCGCTGCCATTGGCGCCGAGCAGCGCGATGCGGTCGCCCTTCTCGATCCACAGCGGCCCGGTGCGGAACAGCAGGCGCCCATCCGGCGCACTGACGCTTGTTTCCTTGATAGAGACCAATGCCTTGGCATGGGTGCCGCTGCCGGCGAGCCGGATCGTGCCCGCCGAGCGCTCCTTGTGCCCGGGCTTGGCCTGCTCTTCCAGCTTGTCGGCGCGTTCGGAGAGTTGCTTGGTCTTGACCACCAGCAGGTCCGAGCCGGAATTGATCCCGATATTCTTCAGCTTGGCCGCCTGCTGGCGGAGCGCCCTGACCTTGCGCATCTCGTTCTCGAACTGCCGCCCCCGCGCTGCGTCGCGCTCCTCCAGCGCCTGCAAGGCACGCGAATAGGGCAAGGCGAAATCGGCGCTCTCCACCGGACGCAGAAACAGGGTTCGCGTGCTGATATCATCGAGGAAGGCGCGGTCATGGCTGGCCGCGACCACGGCGCAGTCGCGCGGCAGGTTGGCGAGAAAGCGCTCCAGCAGGCCGATCCGTTCGAGGTCGAGATGATTGGTCGGCTCGTCGAGCAGCAGCAGGTCGGGCTCGATGACGGCCGCCCGCGCCAGCAGCATCGTGCGCTGCCAGCCGCCGGAGAGGCTGCCCACGGCGCGATTGCGCAGCCCCTCATCGATCCTGAGATCATCGAGCAGTACATCGACGCGCCAGCTTTCGGTCTCGGCCGCCTCGGGATCGAGCACGTCGCGCACGGCCTCGTAGAAGCTCAACGGCAGCAGGCGCTCGGGCGGATCCTGCGGCGCGAAAGCGGTGACGAGGCCGCGCGACCTAGTCAGCGTCCCGCCGCTCGCTTCCTCCATGCCGGCGAGAATGCGCAGGAGCGAGGATTTGCCGCGCCCGTTGGCGGCGACGAGGCCGAGGCGGTCGCCCTTGGCGATAGCGAGGTCGAGGCCAGCGAAGAGCGGCGCGCTGCGAACGAGCGAGAGGTCTTTCAGGGTAACGAGGGACATCGGAATCTCATCAGGTCAGGCATGCGCGCAGAGGCGCGCCGAGTAAGGCTGACGATGAGACGACGATGCGTTCCCGGTCAGCCCCGCGAGGTCAAGCGCGGGGCGCAGACAGGTCCGCGGGTGCGGCAATGGAAGCGGCGGCGCGGCGCCCGCTTCCCCTTCTGGTTCGATTCCATGACGGCGATCATAGCGACGGCGCTGCCGATGAACAGGGCCTTGGAGCAGAAGCTTGCAATGCTTCCGCGGAAACTCACGCCGTCATTCCAGACAAGCCGCGAAGCGGCGCTGATCCGGAATCCATCGAAAGGCGACGCGCTCTATGATGGATTCCGGGTCAAGCCCGGAATGACGTGGTGTATCCGTATGAAATGAGAAGGCTCGAAGCGCCCGTCACACGGGCAGAATCGTCGCGCCCATCAGTTCCTTGTCGATGGCATGCGCCGCCTGGCGGCCTTCGCGGATCGCCCACACCACCAGCGACTGGCCGCGGCGCATGTCGCCGGCGACGAAGACCTTGCCGACGCTGGTCTTGTAGTCGCGGTCGTTGGCGACGACGTTGGAGCGCTTGTCCACGCCCACGCCCGACTGCGCGACCATGCCCTCGATCACCGAGCCGGCGAAGCCGATGGCCAGGAAGCAGAGATCGGCCTGGAGCACGAATTCGGTGCCGGGAATGGGCTTCCGCTTCTCGTCGACGCGGGCGCACTTCACCCCGGTCAGCCGGCCGTTGCGGCCTTCGAGACCGAGCGTTGCGGCCTGGAACTCGCGCTCGGCGCCCTCGGCCTGCGAGGAGGAGGTGCGGAACTTCGTCGGCCAGTACGGCCAGACGGTGAGCTTGTCCTCCATCTCCGGCGCCATCGGCCGGATGTCGAGCTGCGTCACCGAGAGCGCGCCCTGCCGGAAGGCCGTGCCGACGCAGTCGGAGGCCGTGTCGCCGCCGCCGACCACGACGACATGCTTGCCGGCAGCCGTGATGGGTTCGAGAGCCGAGACATCCTCGCCGCCGACGCGCTTGTTCTGCTGCGTCAGGTACGGCATCGCGTAATGCACGCCGGAGAGGTTGGTATCAGGCAGGCCGGGATCGCGCGGCGCTTCGGCGCCGCCGGTCATCAGCACCGCGTCATGCTCGGCCATCAGCGTAGCGAAGGGCAGGGTCACGCCGACATGGGCGTTGTAGTGGAAGGTGACGCCTTCCGCCTCCATCTGCTTCACCCGGCGGTCGATATGTCTCTTCTCCATCTTGAAGTCGGGAATGCCGTAACGCAGCAGGCCGCCGGCCTTGGCCTCGCGCTCATAGACATGGACATCGTGCCCGACGCGGGCGAGCTGCTGCGCCGCGGCCATGCCGGCAGGTCCCGAGCCGACGATGGCGATGCGCTTGCCGGTGCGCTTGGCCGGGATCTCCGGCGCGATCCAGCCCTCTTCCCAACCCTTGTCAGCGATCGCCTGCTCGATCGTCTTGATCGTCACCGGCATGTTCTCGAGGTTGAGCGTGCAGGCTTCCTCGCAAGGAGCGGGGCAGATGCGGCCGGTGAATTCCGGGAAGTTGTTGGTGGAATGGAGGTTGCGCAACGCATCCTCCCAGCCGCCGGAATAGACCAGCTCGTTCCAGTCCGGGATCTGGTTATGCACCGGGCAGCCGGTCGGCCCATGGCAGAACGGAATGCCGCAGTCCATGCAGCGCGCCGCCTGTTTCTTGATATCACGCTCCTCCAGCGGAAGCGTGAACTCGCGGAAATGCCGGATGCGATCGCCGGCGAGCTGATATTTTTGCTCCTGCCGGTCGTATTCGAGAAAGCCCGTGACCTTGCCCATGCCGTTTCTCTCGCCGTGTGCGCGGGGCGTCCCCGTGCGCGTGCCTTAACCTGATCGAGATGCCGGGACCGTGACGGCCCCGGCGGGGTGGCGTTCGCTTATTCCGCAGCCTGCAGGCTGCGGGCCTGTTCCATCTCCCGCAGCGCGCGGCGATACTCGACCGGCATCACCTTGACGAATTTGGTGCGGTAATCCGCCCAGTTGTCGAGGATGGTGCGGGCGCGCTCCGAGCCGGTGTAGTCGACATGGTTCGTCAGCATCTGCCGCAGGCGCTCTTCATCGTGGCCCGACATGTTGGTCATGTCGATCCGGCCCTTATGCTCGAGATCGCCGCCGTGATGGTGCAGCCGCTCCATCAGGTCCTCTTCCTCCTCGACCGGTTCGAGATCGACCATCGAGAGGTTGCAGCGCGATTTGAAGGTGCCGTCGTCGTCCAGCACATAGGCAATGCCTCCCGACATGCCGGCCGCGAAATTGCGCCCGGTCTGGCCGATCACCGCGACGACGCCGCCGGTCATGTACTCGCAGCCATGGTCGCCCGTGCCCTCCACCACCGCGATGGCGCCGGAATTGCGCACCGCGAAACGCTCGCCCGCGACGCCGCGGAAATAGGCCTCGCCTGCGATCGCGCCATAGAGCACGGTGTTGCCGACGATGATCGAGCGCTCGGCCACCGCCTTGGTCGCCGGATCGGGCTTCACGATGACCTTGCCGCCGGATAGGCCCTTGGCGACATAGTCGTTGGCCTGGCCGGTGAGCTCGACGGTGACGCCGGCCGCAAGGAAGGCCGCGAAGCTCTGGCCCGAGGTGCCGGTGAGCTTCACGGTGATCGTGTCCTCCGGCAGGCCGGCATGGCCGTATTTCTTGGCGACGGCGCCGGACAGCATCGCGCCCGTGCTGCGGTCGACATTGCCGACCGGCTTCTCGATCACGACCGGCGTGCCGGTCTCGATCGCGTTCTCCGCCTCGGCCAGGAGCTGGCGGTCGAGCACGGTATCGATCGGGTGCTTCTGCAATTCGACATGGCGGATCGCCACGCCCGGCAGGTCGACCTTGTGGAAGAGCTTGGTGAAGTCGAGCCCGTTCGCCTTCCAGTGTTCGATCGCGTCGCGCTTGTCGAGCAGGTCCGAGCGGCCGACGATCTCCTCGATCTTCGTGAAGCCCATCTCCGCCATGATCCGGCGGACATCCTCTGCCACGAAGAAGAAGTAGTTCACGACATGCTCGGGCAGGCCCTTGAAGCGCTTGCGCAGCACCGGATCCTGCGTCGCGACGCCGACCGGGCAGGTGTTGAGATGGCACTTGCGCATCATGATGCAGCCGGCCGCGATCAAGGGCGCGGTCGAGAAGCCGAACTCGTCGGCGCCGAGCAGCGCACCGATGATGACGTCGCGCCCGGTGCGCAGGCCGCCGTCGACCTGGAGCGCAACGCGCCCGCGGAGCTGGTTCAGCACCAGCGTCTGCTGCGTCTCGGCCAAGCCGATCTCCCAGGGCGAGCCCGCATGCTTCAGCGAAGTCAGCGGGCTCGCGCCCGTGCCGCCCTCGAAGCCGGAGATGGTGATGTGGTCGGCGCGCGACTTGGCGACGCCGGCCGCGACCGTGCCGACGCCGATCTCGGAGACGAGCTTCACCGAGACATCGGCGGCCGGATTGACGTTCTTCAGGTCGAAGATGAGCTGCGCCAGATCCTCGATCGAATAGATGTCGTGATGCGGCGGCGGCGAGATCAGGCCGACGCCTGGCGTCGAATGCCGCGTCCGGGCGATCTTGGCATCGACCTTGTGGCCGGGAAGCTGGCCGCCCTCGCCGGGCTTGGCGCCCTGCGCGACCTTGATCTGCATCACGTCCGAATTGACGAGATATTCGGTGGTGACGCCGAAGCGGCCGGACGCGATCTGCTTGATCGCCGAGCGCTTCGAGCGGCCATCCGGCATCGGCCTGAAGCGGATCGATTCCTCGCCGCCCTCGCCGGTATTGGACTTGCCGCCGATCTGGTTCATCGCGATCGCGAGCGTCTCATGCGCCTCGCGCGAGATCGAGCCGAAGGACATCGCGCCGGTGGCGAAGCGCTTCACGATCTCGGCGGCGGGCTCGACGCTCTCCAGCGGCACCGGCGCGCGGCCGTTATCGGTGGCCATCTTGACCTTGAACAGGCCGCGGATGGTGCTGAGCCGCTGCGCGTCGTCGTTAACCTGGCGGGCGAACTCCTCGTAGCGGTCCTGCGCGTTGAGGCGCACCGCATGTTGCAGCGAGGCGACGACATCCGGCTTCCAGACATGGTCCTCGCCGCGGACGCGATACATGTACTCGCCGCCGATATCGAGGCTGTTGCGGTAGAGTGGCGAGTCGCCGAAGGCGTCGCGATGGCGGCGTAGGCTCTCTTCTGCGATCTCCTCGAGGCCGACGCCCTCGATCGCCGTGCCCGTGCCGAAGAAGAACTTGTCGACGAAACCGCACTTCAGGCCGACGGCGTCGAAGATCTGCGCGCCGCAATAGGACTGGTAGGTCGAGATGCCCATCTTGGACATCACCTTCAGCACGCCCTTGCCGACCGACTTGATGTAGCGCTTCACCACCTCGTCGGCATCGACCTCCTCGGGGAAGGCTCCCTGCTCATGCTGGTCGAGCAGGGTGTCGAAGGCGAGATAAGGGTTGATCGCCTCGGCGCCGTAGCCGGCGAGGCAGCAGAAATGATGGATCTCGCGCGGCTCGCCGGATTCGACGACGAGGCCGACCGAGGTGCGCAGGCCCTTGCGGATCAGGTGATGATGCACCGCCGCCGTCGCCAGCAGCGCCGGGATCGGGATGCGGTCCGGCCCGACCTGCCGGTCCGACAGGATGATGATGTTGTAGCCGCCATGGACCGCAGCCTCGGCACGCTCGCAGAGCCGCGCCACCGCCCCGTCCATGCCCGCCGCGCCCTCGCGCGCCGGATAGGTGAAGTCGATCGTCTTGGTGTCGAAGCGATCCTCGTAATGGCCGATGCAGCGGATCTTCTCGAGATCGTCATTGGTCAGGATCGGGGTGCGGACCTCCAGGCGCTTGCGGCGCGAGGTGCCTTCCAGATCGAGGATGTTCGGGCGCGGCCCGATGAAGGAGAGCAGGCTCATCACCAGCTCCTCGCGGATCGGGTCGATCGGCGGGTTGGTGACCTGCGCGAAGTTCTGCTTGAAATAGGTGTAGAGCAGCTTCGACTTGAGCGAGAGCGCCGAGATCGGCGTGTCCGTGCCCATCGAGCCCACGGCTTCCTGCCCGGTCACCGCCATCGGCGCCATCAGCAGGCGGACATCCTCGGTGGTGTAGCCGAAGGCCTGCTGGCGATCGAGCAGCGGCACGTCGGTGCGCGAGGCGCGCGCCTCGACCGGCGGCAGGTCCTCAAGCACGATCTGGGTACGCTTCAGCCAGTCCTTGTAGGGATTGGCGAGGCAAAGCTGCGTCTTGATCTCGTCATCGCCGATGATGCGGCCCTGTTCGAGGTCGATCAGCAGCATCTTGCCGGGCTGGAGGCGCCACTTCTCGACGATCTTCTCCTCCGGGATCGGTAGCACGCCGAATTCGGAAGCGAGCACGACGAGCCCGTCATCGGTGACGAGATAGCGCGCAGGGCGCAGGCCGTTGCGGTCCAGCGTCGCGCCAATCTGGCGCCCGTCGGTGAAGGCGATCGCCGCCGGCCCGTCCCAAGGCTCCATCAGCGCCGCATGATACTCGTAGAAGGCGCGCCGTGTGTCGTCCATCAGCGGATTGCCGGCCCAGGCCTCAGGCACCAGCATCATCATGGCATGGGCCAGCGAATAACCGCCCTGGACCAGGAATTCGAGCGCGTTGTCGAAGCAGGCGGTGTCCGACTGCCCCTCGTAGGAGATCGGCCAGAGCTTCGAGATGTCGGAGCCGAACAGGTCGGAATCGACGCTCGCCTGCCGCGCCGCCATCCAGTTGACGTTGCCGCGCAGCGTGTTGATCTCGCCGTTATGCGCGACCATCCGGTAGGGGTGGGCAAGGCGCCAGGACGGGAAGGTGTTGGTGGCGAAGCGCTGGTGGACGAGCGCGAGCGCGCTCTCGAAGCGCGGATCCTGCAGATCCTTGAAGTAGGAGCCGAGCTGATCGACCAGCACCATGCCCTTGTAGACGATGGTGCGGCAGGACATCGAGACGGGGTAATACTCCGCCGTCTTGCGCTCCTGGTGCTTGTAGACCTTGTTCGAGACGGACTTGCGCAGGACATAGACCTGCCGCTCGAACTCGTCCTCGCTGGTGATGTCGTCGGGGCGGCCGACGAAGAGCTGGCGGTGCACCGGCTCGGTCGCGAGCACGGCCTGGCCGAGATCACGGTTGTCGACCGGCACGTCGCGCCAGCCGAGGAAGACGAGCCCTTCCTCCGCCACGGTCTGGGAGATGATCTCCTCGCAGAGCGCCCGCGCCGCCGGATCGCGCGGCATGAAGAACTGGCCGATGGCGTAATGACCCGGCGCCGGCAGCGTGATGCCGAGCCGCGCCGTCTCCTCGCGGAAGAACGGGTCGGGGATCTGGACGAGGATGCCGCAGCCGTCGCCGAGCTTCGGATCGGCCCCGACCGCGCCGCGATGGTCGAGATTGTGCAGGATCTGCAGGCCCTGCTGCACGATCGCATGGCTCTTGCGGTTCTTCATGTCGGCGATGAAGCCGACGCCGCAGGAGTCTTTCTCGTTAGTGGGATCGTACAGGCCCTGATGCGTCGGCATTGCCGGATCGCGCACGACCGGAAAACGCTCGAAAGCCACTGCGCCGCTCGACTTGCTGGTCACGCTCATCGTCAAACCCCGCTTCCCAGAACCCCGCCAGCCTGCGCCAACAGGGAGACCCGTCAGTCCATGATCCCGACCGCTGCGGCCCTCGGAGCCGACCTCGGGGTCAGCAGCAAGGATGGGGCCAAGGCGGTCCGGCCGTCGTCTTTTTGGAGGCTTGGCTTGCGCTTTGTTTCCACCGCGCCCGCGTCCTCCGCAGGCGCCTCGGGCGTGCCTCGCCCGTTCGCGCCTGTCTTCAGGCCGTCGTTTTACGGACGGCGCGCGTGCGATTGGCTTTGGCGTTGGTAGCCCGGCCCTTCGTCATGCTCCGCTCCGTTGCGACGGCGCGACCTTGAGCTAGAGCAGCTTTTGGCCGGCGCGGTGAAAAATGGGACAGCAACACTGTCCTATTGCGATGAACTTGCCAGAATTCCAATCTACGCACAAGCGCCGATTTCGCGCTGCAGCGAAATTTTATTGCAAAATCGAATCCTGCCCAGACATTTCCGGAACGAAAGCCCGACTCAGGCAGTCCGGTTCTTGTTTTTCGGTGTTTCGGTCGAATGAGACGCTTTTGATAAAAACGCGTGTCATCCCGGACGCAGCAAAGCCAAGATCCGGGATCCATTCCGGAACCTTGATCGGAAGCGTTCCGGAATAGGATCCCGGGTCAAGCCCGGGATGACCCGCAGATTTCTCGGGAGATTTCGAAGCCTGCCCGGCGCAGAGCGCAAGCCCCCTCTCCACCGCCGCCGCTTGGCAGGAAAGCGCCCTCCGCATAACCCTCACGCCATGGATTTCTTCAGCGACAATACCGCCGCCGCCAGCCCCCGCGTCATGGCCGCGCTCGCCGCCGCCAATGCCGGGGCCGCCTCCCCCTATGGCAAGGACGAGTGGACGCGCCGCGTCGAGGAGCGCTTCGCCGCGATCTTCGAGCGCGAGGTCGCGGTCTTCCTCGTGCTGACCGGCACGGCGGCGAACGCGCTGGCGCTGGCCAGCATCGTCAAGCCCTGGGGCGCGATCCTCACCCATGAGGAGGCGCATGTCGTCGAGGACGAGTGTGGCGCGCCCGAGTTTTTCACCAACGGCGCCAAGCTGGTCGACCTGCCCGGCACGGGCGCCAAGGTGAAGCCGGAGACGGTGACGAAGGCGCTCTCGCATCTGCGCGCCGGCGACTTCCATCAGGTCCAGGCGCAGGCGCTGACCATCACCCAAGCCACCGAATGCGGCACGATCTATACGCCAGCCGAGGTGCGCGCCCTGAAGGACGCCGTCACGCCGCGCGGGCTCAAGCTGCACATGGATGGCGCCCGTTTCGCCAATGCGCTGGTCACGCTCGGCTGCACGCCGGCCGAGATCACCTGGAAGGCCGGCGTCGACGTCCTCTCCTTCGGCGGCACCAAGAACGGCGCGCTGGCGGCGGAAGCCGTGATCTTCTTCGACCCTGCCGAAGCCGAAGAGATGAAATGGCGGCGCAAACGCGCCGGCCAGACGCTCTCGAAAGGCCGCGTCCTCGGCGCCCAGTTCGAAGGCCTGCTCGCCGACGATCACTGGCTCGACCTCGCCCGCCACGCCAATGCGCGGGCCAAGCGTCTGGCGGATTCGGTCGCGCAGGGCAGCGAGGCCCGGCTCGCCTGGCCCTGCCAGGCGAACGAGGTCTTCCTTGTCCTGCCGCCCGCCGTGCAGGAGCGCCTGAAGGTAGCCGGCGTGGGATATTACGATTGGTCGGCGCGCTCGCTGCCGCCGGAAGCACCGCTCAAGGACGGCGAGATCGTTGGCCGTTTCGTCATGTCCTTCGCGACGGAAGCCGAAGACGTCGAGCGCCTGGTCGCCGCCATCGCGGGCTGAGCGGGCGCATTTGCGCCCCGTTTGCAGCCGCATACCTGCCGCAATCCCTAACAAGACTACTGCCAAGCAGTCAGTCATTAAGGGAATTTGGCATGGCAGATCGTTCGACCGCACCGGGGCGCATCGCGCTGATGGGCCTGGTGGTGGCCGGCGCAATGGCCGGCATGGCGGGCGCCGCCAGCGCCCAGTACTATTATGATGACGACGGGTACGATCCATACCCGGTCTATGGCTACGGCTATGGCTATCGTTACGAGTACGGCTATGCCCCTCGCCCGCCGGCCGTGGTGCCGCGTGCGCCGGCTGCGGTCTCGCTTTATTCGATCAGCGCCATTGCCGCGCGCCGTTACGGCCTCATCCGGATCGAGCGCTCGATCCGGCGCGACGATGCCTATATTCTCGACGGCGTCACGGCGGGTGGCCAGCGCCAGCGCCTGATCCTCGACGCCTATGCCGGCGACCTGATCCGCCGCATCCCCTTGCGCAACGAGTCCGCACCCAGCGTTGCCCGCGCCGACCCACGCGAGGAGCGTGCCGCACCACGCCAGCGCCTCGTGCCTCAGCCACCGGAACGGCCACCTGAGTTCAAGGGTCCTGCGGAGGCTAGCGCCCCAGCGACCACTGTTCTGCCGTCCCCCGCCGCACCGCCCGCGCCCGAACCGGCTGCGCCCGTTGAAAAGCCGCCGGCAGAGGCGAGCGCGCCTGCGACGACCTCACCGCCCTCGCCCGCCGCGCCGCCTGCCCCCGAGCCGGTGAAGCCGGCCGAAGCCAGCGCTCCGGCAACCGTCGCCCCGCCGCAACCCGCCAAACCGGTATCGCCGTCACCCGGCGCGACCAATTCGGAAACCGGCGCCGACAAGCCGAGGCTCGTCAATCCCAGCGATGTCCGGAATACCGAGGGCACCGAGCGCAGGCCGCCGCTCTCGACCGCCGCGCCTGCAGCGGAGGCCTCCGCGATCCCGCCCGTGCAGAATGTCGATCCGAGCCCCTCGACATCAAAGCCCGAGACGCCGATCGCCCCGGTCTCGCCGCTGAACTGACCACCAACAAAAAGGCTCCCGTTTCCGGGAGCCTTTCGCTTTCATCGAAAGCTTCGTCTGGGTTACGCGGCCTGGGCGACCTTGGCCTCGAGGACCTTGGCCGAGCCGCCGGTGCCGATCGGAATCTGGCGCGGCTTCTTGGCCTCGGGGATCTCGCGCACGAGGTCGATATGGAGCAGGCCGTTCTCGAGGCTGGCGCCGGTCACCTGCACGTAATCGGCAAGCTGGAAGCGACGCTCGAAGGCGCGCGCCGCGATGCCCTGATGCAGGACCTCGCGCTTCTCGGCACCCTCGACGGACTGCTTCTCGCCCTTGACGGTCAGCGCGTTCTCCTTGGATTCGATGGAGAGGTCGCCCTCGCCGAAGCCCGCGACCGCGATGGTGATCCGGTAGGCGTTCTCGGCGGTCCGCTCGATATTGTAGGGCGGATAGCTCGGGGCGGATTCGCTGCTCGTCGCCTGGTCGAGAAGATTGAACAGACGGTCGAAGCCGACGGTCGAGCGATAAAGCGGGGAGAGGTCGAATTGACGCATGATATGTCCTCCGAAGAAGCGACAATGTGGTCGGCCCGCCTCGCCTGAGCGCGGACCTTGGTTGCTTTCGCGCATCCGGTTCCGGCCTGCGCAGACCTGATCTGGGGAGGGCTTCCGGCTTTTCAAGAGCCCTTTCCTTCGTCTCGAAATCACCCGCGCATTCTTTTTTCGGCGCACCGACATGTTTTCGCAGGATATCCGGTGCAGGATATCGAGCTTTGTTGCAGCCACGGTCCGAAGGCGCGGTGGCGATGCGGAGCACCTGATGGCCGAGGCCGCCTTTTTCGCCGATCCGGATTACCCCGTTCCCGGGCACGGCAAGACCTGGCTCGCGACGACGCGGGACGGCGCCGCCTTGCGCTTCGCGAGCTGGCGCCCGACGGTGAAGCCGGTGCGCGGCACCGTCGTCGTCGTGCAGGGCCGGGCCGAGTTCATCGAGCGCTACAGCGAGACCATCGCGGAACTGCGCCGCCGCGGCTTCCATGTGCTGGCCTTCGATTGGCGCGGCCAGGGCGGCTCGCAGCGATTCGTCCGGCGCACACGCAAGGGCCATGTCGGGCGTCTCAGGCATTACGAGGCCGACCTGGCGCTGGCGATGGCCGAGATGCAGGCGAAGCT
Source organism: Allobosea sp. (assembly GCA_039808685.1). Lineage (GTDB taxonomy): Bacteria > Pseudomonadota > Alphaproteobacteria > Rhizobiales > Beijerinckiaceae > Allobosea. The sequence goes on from JBDHTM010000002.1 coordinate 142,554, forward strand.
GCCCCCGCCCTATTTCGTCCTCGCCCATTCCATGGGCGCTGCGCTCTGCCTCGACGCCGCCCGCTCGAACGCTTTGCCGGTCGCACGCATGGTCGCGCTCGCGCCGATGCTGGGCATCGCCATGATCCCGCATCCCGGCCGGGCCAAGCTCCTGGCCAGCCTGCTCTACTGGCTCGGCTTTGGCCGCGCCTTCGTGCCGGGCGGCGGTGACACGGCGATCGCGACGAAGCCCTTCGAGGGCAACCGCCTGACCGGCGATCCCGTCCGCTATGCCCGCAATGCCGCGCTTTCGGCGGCGGCGCGCGATCTCAGCATCGGCGACCCGACCATCGCCTGGATCAGGACCGCTTTCCGCCTGATGGCACGCCTCGCCGCGCCGTCAGCCCCGTTGGAGGTGAAGGTGCCGACGCTGATCATCGCCGCCGGCCGCGACCCGGTCGTCTCGACGCCGGCGATCGAACGCTTCGCGGCGCGGCTCAAGACCGGCTCGGCGCTCGTCCTGCCGACGGCCCGCCACGAGATCCTGATGGAAAGCGACGCGATTCGCGCCCAGTTCTGGGCCGCCTTCGACGCCTTCATCCCCGGCGAGGACCGGGCTCTGTCCGGCTCAGCCGGCGAGCCTGGCCATGGCGGCCTCATGCAGCGCCTTGCTGCCGGCCGCGAGGATGCGCCCGCCCCCGGCGGCGCTGCCGCCGTCCCATGAAGTGACGATGCCGCCCGCGCCCTCGATGATCGGGATCAGCGCGACGATATCGTAGGGCTTGAGGCCGCTTTCGATCACCAGATCGATATGCCCGGCCGCGAGCATGCAATAGGCGTAGCAGTCGCAGCCATAGCGCGAGAGCCGCACCTGGCTCTCGACACGGGCGAAGGCCTCGGCCTCCTCGCCCTTGAACAAGGCCGGCGTCGTCGTCATCAGCGTCGCGGCGGCGAGATCCGTGGTCTGGCGGGTGCGCAACTTCTTCGAGCCGCCCGGCCCCTCGTAGCGCGCCTCGCGCCCGTCCCCGGAAAAGCGCTCGCCCGAGAAGGGCTGGTGCATCATGCCATAGACCGGCACGCCGTTGCGCGTCAGCCCGATCAGCGTGCCCCAGACCGGGATGCCGGAAATGAAGGCGCGCGTGCCGTCGATCGGGTCAAGCACCCAGACATATTCCGCATCGGTGTTCTCGCTGCCGAATTCCTCGCCCAGCACGCCATGGGCCGGGAACTGCCGCTTGATCATGTGGCGCATCACCGATTCGCCGGCGCGGTCGCCCTCGGTCACGGGATCGAACACCCCGCCCCGGGACTTGTCCTCCGTCGCATGCAGCGCCCGGAAGAAGGGCAGGATCGCCCGGCCCGACTGCGTCGCCAGCTCCGCGACGAAAGCGCCGAAATCGACTGCGCTCATGAATAGGCACCCCCCGTTTGCTGCTTTGCAGCATCGACTCCGCGAATGGACCACTCGATCAAGGCCCGGACGCGGAAATATCCAAAAAACCTCGGCTTTTCGTTACGGTATCATGCGCCTATCGCATGGCGACATTGATTCCGACGATTTTAGTTGCGTTTTGCGGCGCACCCTCATATTGTGCACTGCGAAGGGGAGATGACCTCAAACCTTCATTGCCCTCCTTGGGCGTTTCCTCCCTAGACTTGGGCCGCCACGCAAGTGTGCGGCCCTTTTTTCTTGGGAATTGCCACCGTTCCGCCCCTGCCGCTATTCGGCCGCCTCGCGCCATTCGTCGAGCCAGCCGCTCCAGCGCGCGAAGCAATCGGCCATCACGCCGGCGATCGCCTGCTCGACGGCGTCGAAACCGGCATGCGGCTCCAGCGTCGCCTCGTTCATGTACAGCGCGCGGTTCACCTCGATCTGCAGCGCATGCACGCCAGCGCCGGGCGCGCCGTAATGCTCCGTGATGAAGCCGCCGGCATAGGGCCGGTTGCGGGTCACGCTGAAGCCCAGCCGCGTGAAGGCCTGCTCGGCGATGTCGATGATGTAGCCGGAGGCGCTCGTCCCGAAGCGGTCACCCAGGATGATGTCCGATTTCGCTAGCCCGTCGCGGTCGAGCCCGGCCGACGGCATCGAATGCGCGTCGACGAGGATGCAGGTGCCGAATACCCCCTGCGTGCGCTGGACGAGGCTGCGCAGGCCAGCGTGATAGGGTCGGTAGAGTTCGTCGATGCGGGCGAGCCCCTCCTGGATCGGGATCCGCCCGAAATAGATCTCCTGCCCGTCGCCGACGATGCGCGGAATCGTACCCAGCCCCCCCGCCACCCGCATCGAGCGGGTATTGGCGAAGGGCGGCACCCGGCCCTCGAACATGCGCGGGTCGAGCTCGTAGGGCTCGCGGTTGACGTCCAGATAGGCGCGCGGGAACTCGGCCACGAGCAGCGGCGCACCGAGCGAAACGCTCTGCGCGAACAGCCGGTCGACATAGGCGTCCTCCGAGCGCCGGAGGCTGCGCAAGGGCAGGCGCGCCGCCTCGACGAAGCCGCGCGGATAGCGCCGCCCCGCATGCGGCACGTCGACCACGACCGGCACAACCTGGAGAGCCGGCTGGTACAGGCTGAACGGCCGCTCGATCTCGGCGACGACGTCGTCCGGCGCGGGCGGGAAAAGGGTGGAGGACCGGCTCATCTCGCGATGACTGAAGCACACAAACCGGGGCGGTTGAAGCGATGTCGCAAAACCCTGGAAATTCAGCGCTGGATTCACGCGTTGTTTACCATGATGCTGCCTTATGAAAGGACATGGTTCCAACTGTGCGGACGGGTAAGTACCCAGCCGTTCCAGGCCCGGCCGCGGCCGGGGCGCCAGACGCTACAGAGATATAGGCCTCAGGGACGGACAGATCAGGCCCATGACGAAGATACTGCTCGCGGAAGACGACAACGATATGCGTCGCTTCCTGGTCAAGGCCCTGCAGAACGCGGGCTACGACGTCGCCTCCTTCGATAACGGCCTGTCGGCCTATAACCGCCTGCGGGAGGAGCCGTTCGAGCTCCTGCTGACGGATATCGTCATGCCGGAGATGGACGGCATCGAACTGGCGCGCCGCGCCACCGAGCTCGATCCCGATATCAAGGTGATGTTCATCACCGGCTTCGCCGCCGTGGCGTTGAACCCCGATTCGCAGACGCCGAAGGATGCGAAGGTGCTGTCCAAGCCCTTCCACCTGCGCGAACTCGTGAACGAAGTCGAAAAGCTGCTGGCCGCCTGAGGGGCCGCCCGGCATCGCGCGCATGCGGATGCTAACAGCCTCGTGAGAATTTATGCGGCAAACGCCTTGCCACCCGCGAAGCGAGCCGCTATAGCCCCCTCACCTCGCAGCGTGATCGCGGCCCACACGGCCCGGACACGCTTCCGGAAGCCACCTCGGGGCGGCGACGGGCGCGTAGCTCAGCGGGAGAGCACTACGTTGACATCGTAGGGGTCACAGGTTCGATCCCTGTCGCGCCCACCATTTGATGCCCTTGCAATACAGGGACGAAAGGCCGCCTCACCGGGCGGCCTTTTTGCTTTTCGATCCATGGCGCGCTCATTCCTCCTCGCTCGGCGCGTGCTGGCGCGCGAAACGGCCGGACAGCATCTCGAAGGCCGAGAGCGCCGGCGAGGCCGAGCGGCCGCCGGGACGAATCATCGCGATATCCCGCGTGATCGAGCGCTCGGTCAGCGAACGCACCAGCAGCATTGAGGCCGGCGCCACCGCCCGCAGATAAGTCGCCAGCACGGCGATGCCGAGCCCGGCGACCGCAGGTCGCACTCCATGACGATGACGGCGCTCTCTCACAGAATGGCGAACTGCCACCTATCCGCGCCGGCCGCGCCGCGGCGCCTCGGGCATGAGGCGGCCGGCGCTTGCCAGGATGCTGTCGGCGAGCGCCCGCGCCGCCGCCTGATGCGATTGGCCGCCGATGACGACGAACTCGATCGTCCCCAGCGGCGGCAGCGCCTCGCGTGGCTCGACTTCCGCGAGCCCCTGCGGGATCAGGCGGGCCGAATGCGCGGTGATGCCGAGCCCGGCCACGGTCGCCGCGCGCAGGCCCGCCAGGCTCCCGCTGGTGCAGGCGACGCGCCAGGCCCGTCCCGCCCGTTCCAGAGTCTCGATGGCGTGAACGCGCGTGATGCTCGGCGGCGGATAGAGCACGAGCGGCACGACAGGCTGCTCGGCGAGGCCCGCGCCCGGTCGACCGGCCCAGACCAGGCGCTCCTGCCAGGCGACCTCTCCCCGCGCGTCGCCCTTGCGGCGCTTGGCGAAAATCATGTCGAGATCGCCCGCATCGTACTGCTCGTAGAGCAGGCCGCTCAGGCCGACCGTCAACTCCAGATCGACCGCATGATGCTGCATGGCGAAGGCCGCCAGGATATCCGGCAGCACCGTATAGGCGAAATCCTCGGAGACCCCGAGCCGGAGCCGCCCGCGCAAGGTCGAGCCCGCGAGGTGGCGTTCGATCCGCTGCCCCGCTTCCAAAGCCTGTCGCGCAAAGGGCAGGATGGCATCCCCGTCCGGCGTCGGCCGCACCGCATGCGTGTCGCGCGCGAGCAGGCGTCGCCCGAGTCGCTTTTCCAGTCGCGCGACATGCTGGCTGACCGAGGATTGGCGCAGTCCGAGCTGCCGCGCCGCTTCGGTGAAGCTCAACGTCTCGCAGACCTTGAGAAAGCTCTGGAGGAGGATGGGGTCGAGCGGTCTGTGGTCGGAATTCATCGTCATCATGATCCATGATAACCGATATCGCTGCCAGTCGGGATCAAAATGAACGCGGGAGGGATTATTAAGCGCCGTCTCCATCGGAAGGACCGCAGATGCTCCGCCGCACGCTCGCTCGCTTCGGGATCGACCCCTATCTGATCGCCCTCATGGCGACGGTCGCGGTCGCGGCCGTATTTCCGGCCCACGGCGTCGGCGCCGCGATCGCAAGCGACGCCGTCTCGGTGGCGGTCGCGCTGCTGTTCTTCCTCTATGGCGCGAGGCTCTCGCCGCAGGCCGTCTGGGAGGGCCTGCTGCATTGGCGCCTGCAATCGCTGGTCTTCGCCAGCACCTATATGCTGTTCCCGCTGCTCGGCCTGCTGCTCACCCGCATCTTCGGTGGCTTCCTGCCGTCCGAATTGATCGCCGGCCTGATCTTCGTCTGCATCCTGCCCTCCACCGTGCAGTCCTCGATCGCCTTCACCTCGATCGCGCGCGGCAACGTCGCCGCGGCCCTGTGCAGCGCCTCGGTCTCCAACCTCTTCGGCATGGTGCTGACGCCACTGCTCGTCGTTCTGCTGCTCAACGCCAAGGGCGGCGGCTTCAGCACGCGCGCCGTCGAAAGCATCGCGCTGCAACTCCTGCTGCCTTTCCTCGTCGGGCAGTTGCTGCGCCGCTGGATCGGTCCCTTCCTGCAGCGTCACAAGTCGCCGATCTCGCTGGTCGATCGCGGCTCGATCCTGCTCGTCGTCTACGCCGCCTTCAGCGAAGGCATGGTCGCCGGCATCTGGTCGCAGGTCACGCTCGCAGATCTCGGCCTCGTCGTCGCGCTGGACGTCGTCCTGCTGGCTGCGGTTCTCGCCATCACCACCTTGGTCAGCCGCCGGTTCGGCTTTTCCAAGGAGGACGAGATCGCCATCGTCTTCTGCGGTTCCAAGAAGAGTATGGCGAGCGGCATCCCGATGGCGAACATCCTGTTCCCCGGGCAGGCTCTCGGCCTGATCGTGCTGCCCCTGATGCTGTTCCATCAGGCCCAGCTCTTCGCCTGCGCGGTCCTTGCCCAGCGCTATGCGCGCCGCCCTGTGCAGATGAAAGCCGAAGCGCCCGGCGAGCCTGCGTTGGCCGCCGCAAAAGCGTGAACCTCCCGCTCGCTGGGCAGGATCCCTCGTCACGCGCGCGGGAACAACCCGGCCGGTCCGCGGTTGTTCCCCTGCACGGCAAGGCCGGCGCCATCTCAAGCCAGGATTCCCCGATGCGCATCGGGGAACGATCATGGAGGCGAGACATGCAGCAGGACGACAAGGCCCAGCACGAAATCCGGAAGATCGCCTACGCGCTCTGGATCAAGGAGGGGCAACCGGAAGGCCGCGACCGCGAGCACTGGGAAGCCGCCAAGGAAATCTGGGCCTTCCGCAGCCACAATCACGTCCTTGAGGACACCGACGATTCCGGTACGGGCGCGGCAAAGAAGCGCCGGCGGACCTCCGACGCGGCCTGACCGGCCGCCCCGGACCGGCAGGAACGAATAAGCGAGGAGGCTGGCGCCGTCATCCGGCGCCCCGACCTCAAGGGCAGGTATACCCTGTCGCGTCAGGCAAGCACCGCGCGCCCGTCGGCAACACGAGCGCGCCGCGTTCGCGCTTCACATAGTCGCCGTTCGGCAGGGTGAAGCCGCCGGTATAGTCCGGGGTGACCCGCGTGCCGTCGGGCAGCGCGAGTTGCGCGCCGTCGCGGAGGATGCGCTTGGCGGGGCCGGTCGCAGCCTGCTGGACGGGCTTGGGCCGGGATGAAACACAGCCGGCGGCCAGAACGGCAACCAGGCTGGCGGCAATCGAGATCCTGATCATGCGCCTATCTTTGCCGCGCCGGGCGAGGGATCGCAACCCCATCGGCGAAGAACCGCCCTACGCCGAAAGCATCGGAGCGAAGGTCCTATTCAGACCGATGGCCGTGCACGGGACGAGCCGAACCACAGGGTCGAAGCCCCCAGAACGGCGATCCACCAGCCCTGCCATGCTCCATGACCGACGACCGAAATCGCAAAGGCTCCGGAGAACACGGCCAGGCGCGGCGCCATTTCGGATGCCGGCAGCCGGCTCAGCCGCAGCAAGAGAAGCAGGCCCGCCAGAGTCAGAAGCCCGATGCCGATCACACCGGTTTCGGCCCAGGCCTGCAGCGGCATGTCATGGGGATGACCAACGGCGAGCAGCTGACGATGCTCGGGGGAGACGGCATTCGCCAGGGGATGCAGGTGCATGGTGGGCGAAGTGCCGAACCCCGCTCCGGACAAGGGGCTGGCCCGCGCCAGCTCGCCGAAGCTCACCCAGATATCGATGCGCGCCTGTCCGGTCATCACCGCGAAACGGTTGAGGATCTGCGAGGGCAGCCAGTTCGTTGCCGCAATGCCGAGCATCGGCGCCATCGCCATCGTGACGACGAAGGCGGCGGCGACCGCAGCGATCGTCAAGCGCGGCAGGCAGGCCGCCAGAAGCCAGCAGATCATGCAGACGGCAACGCCGAGGCGCGCGGAGGCGCTCTCCGACTTCAGCGATAGCCCGACGACGGCCAGCCCAAGGACGACGGCAAGAAGACGGTCGAACCGGCGTGGCTCGGGCGCTCGCCACAGGCCATGGACGACCGGCACCGCCAGGACGAGTGCCGTGATCGCTGGCCGGTTGAAGACGAAGCCGACCTGCTTGCCGATGCCGAGCGCGGCCCGTTGTGAGAGGCCGGACGCCAGCTCGATGATCGAGAGCAGGCAGGCCAGGATGATCGCAACCGCCAATCCCCGGAGCCAGGCCGGACCCGGCGCGAACCGGCCGGACGCGGCGATGGCGAGCGCCAGGCCGACGGGCAGCGCAAGCTCTCCCCATGCTCTGAGCGACCCAGGCCGATCGTGGCTCCACAGGATCGAGACGAGCGCCCAGACCAGAAAGGCGGCGAGGCTCAGCCCCAGCGGCGACGTCAGCATCCGGCGCAGGCGCGCAGTCATGCCGCCAGCCTGAGGCGACATCGCCGCGGCGAGGACGAATGCGAGGGCTGCGATCCCGAGCATCAGCGGTGCGGATCGGTTCGCGAGCCACATCGCCACGGGAAGCAGTGCGAGGGCCATCTGGCCTGCTGTCGAGAGCCCGGCGACCGCCCTCGCACGGGGCTCGGTGTCGGGATGGTCGGTGCGACGGGTCTGGCTCATGGAGCTTGCCTCTAGGCGATCGCCCCGGCTTTCGCCAGAGGCTCTCGATCCGCGGGGCTGCTCTCCCAGGTGGCGTGCGAAACGGCAGGTCTCCAGCAGCCGCGGCCTCAGGGAATGGGAACGCAAGCGCCGAGCCGGACCATCATGCCGGGCGGGCATGCCTTCGCGCCGCTCGGCTGCTGGATTGGCCGCACGGATTCGCAGCAGGCGCCCCGCACGACATAGCCGCTCGGACAGCCGCCGGAGATCTCCATCCGGTCCTTGCCGTCCCGCGTCGGGCGGCATGAGTTGGCCGCGAGCGCGCTCCCCGCCGCGCCCAGAACGGCAATTGCAACCAGCAGGGCGAGGGAGGCACATCTTGCCATGGTTGATGGTCTCCGCAGCGAAGGTCCGTCCAGAATCGAGGATAGCCGACAAGCCTCTCGCGATACGGTTTCAGGCCTGCCATCAGGCCGTCAAGGGTGGAAAGCCGCAGGCAGGCCACTTCTGGCAAGGCCCATTCTCTCCATGAATGGTTGGAGCAACCTCAGGACGCCTCCTGATGGCCAAAGCGCGCCATAGCCGGCCAGGCGCCCCGCGTGCGCCATGCCAGATTTGAGCTTGTACAGGCAGAATTGGTTCTATATTGGTCTATATAACGATACGCATCAGGCGCGGCAGGCGGGGAGCATCCTGAACGGTGCAAAGCGAGGAGTTCGTTTCAGTGGCGATCGACCGCCCCGCATCGACAGCCCGCCCGGCCGGACCGATCTGGCGCGTGCTCTCGCAGGCCAGCGAGAAGGGCAGCGCCGCCTATAACGAGGATATCGCCGGCGCCGCCGGTTCCTGCGCCTGGATCATCGACGGCTCGGCCTTCTTCACCGGCGCCGCCCGGACCACCGAGGAATCGGAGGGAGCCTGGCTCGTCCGCCGCATCGACGAAACCCTGCGCGCGCACCCGCCGGAAGGCATCTCCTTCCCTGACTGGGCGGCAGCGCTCGAACAGCAGCTGCGGCAGGACTACGCCACGCTGGGACAAGGGCATCCCGAGCGCGAGGCCGGCGAAGGGCCTTCCGCCGTGCTCGGCCTGGTCCGGCTGAAGCAGGACGGCCAGGCATGCCGCATCGAAGGTGCGGTGATTGGCGACGTCTCGATCCTGATCCGGGACGGCGAGCGGGTCGAGCGCTGGACCGATCCGTCGAGCAACCCTTTCGAGGCCCGCACCATCGCTGCGGCGACCGATGACGGCCATCGGCCCGGCGAGGTGATCTCGCCGAAGGCGCTGGCGCAGATCCTGCGCAACCGGCGCTCGCTCAACCGGCCGGGCGGCTACTGGGCGATCAATCCGGGCCTCGGCTGGACAGCCGGCCTGCGTCTGTTTTCGGCGCGCATTTCGTCCGATGCGACCGTCCTGCTCGCATCGGACGGTTTCATGCGGCTGGTCGATGTCATCGCGCATTACGACGACCGAGGGTTGATGGACGCGGTGAAGCGCGTGGGAACGGACGGAGCCATCGCCGAATTGCGCCGGCTCGAAAGCGCCGACGCACAGGCGGAGCGCTACAGGCGCGTCAAGATCCATGACGATGCCACGGGGCTCCTGGTGACGCCGGAGCTGCAAGGCAAAGCTATCTGAAGGCCGTCACAAGACGGCGGGAACACCAAGGGAGAGTGAAGATGTCAGCCGGAATCGAGACCAAATCCATCGTCAGGCGCGCGCTCGGCAAGCTGGCGCTGACGCTGTTCGCGGCGACGACCGCTTTCGCCGCGCCGGCGAAAGCCGAAGACCTGACACTGTGGAGCTGGCGCCAGGAGGACAAGGCGGCCTATGCCAAGTTCATCGCGGCCTTCCGCAAGCAGCATCCCGACATCAACGTGAAGTTCGAGGCCTTCGAGGCGGCGAACTACAACACAGTGCTGTCGACCGCGCTCGCCGGCGGCACCGGCCCGGACATCGTCCAGGTGCGCGCCTATGGCACGCTCGGCGTCGGCAAGCCGGATTATCTCGTGCCGCTCGACAAGACGATGATCCCGGAATTCGCGAATTTCCCGGATTCGGCGATCGCGGCCGAGACGATGCGGGCCGACGGCAAGCTCTATGCCGTGCCCCTGGCCTCGCAGACCATGCTCATCATCTACAACAAGGAGCTGTTCGAGAAGGCCGGCGTCACGCCGCCGAACACCTGGGACGAGCTCGTCACCGTCTCCAAGACGCTGAAGGAGAAGGGCATCAACCCCTTCGGCAACGGCACCGCGACCGCCTGGCAGAACGAGACCATCGTCGGCGCCCTGCTCTCCTCGCTGATCGGCAAGCAGTTCGAGCAGGACGTGATGGCCGGCAAGGCCGATTTCACCGATGCCCGCTTCGTCGGTGCGCTGACGAAGCTCAACGAGATCAAGGATTATTTCGCGCCGAACTTCTCGGGCGTCGACTATGCCGCTTCGCAGCAGCTCTTCGCCGCCGGCCGGGCCGCGATGTTCGCCGGCGGCTCCTTCGAGATCGCCAATTTCCTGCGCCAGAACCCCAAGCTGAAGCTCGGCCTCTTCGCCTCGCCCGTCGCCAAGGCCGGCGACCAGCGGCTGGTCGCGCTCTACTATGACGGCGGCTTCGCCATCAACGCGGCCTCGAAGAACAAGGACGCGGCGCTGAAATTCCTGCGCTTCCTCGGCACGCCGGAATTCGGCACGATGTTCTCCAACGACCTGCAGAACATCTCGCCGATCAAGGGCGTGGCCTTCGAGAACCCGCTGCTGAAGGAGGTCGCGACGCTGAACCAGAGCGCGATGTCCTACATCATGCTGGTCAATTTCCGCTATCAGGAGCCGACCGGCTCGGTGCTGCTGCAATCGGGCGTGCAGAAGATGCTCGCCGGCAAGGCGACGCCGGCCGAGGTCGGCGCCGAGGTCACGAAGGGCATCGCGACCTACTACACGCCGTTCAAGAAGTAAGCGCGAGCGCGCTGATTTTCCGCGGAACCAACCGTCATCCCGGACAAGCGGCGAAGCCGCGCCGATCCGGGATCCATGCCTGAACCGTTCCGGAATGGATCCCGGGTCAAGCCCGGGACGACGCCGCGTTTCCGCAGCAGACCAGCCGCCGCTTGCCTCCCGGCGCATCCCGAGGGCCAGAGCCGATGCAGACGGACTACAAGAACCGCGAGAGACGCCGGCGCGCCGCCTGGATCGCCTTCCTGATCCTGCCGCCGCTGGCGATGATGCTGACCTTCGTGGTCTGGCCTCTGCTCTCGGCCTTGAGCTCGGCCTTCTATCGCTGGGACGGCATGGCGCGGGGCGATTTCATCGGCCTGAAGAACTTCGCCGACGTGCTGGTCGGCGACCATTTCGCGGCGCTGACCTGGCGCGCCTTCCGGCACAACCTCTTCGTCTTCTTCGCGCTCTTCGTGGTGCAGAACAGCGTCGGCTTCCTGCTTGCCTGGTTCATCTATCGCGAGCCCTTCGGCTTCCGCTTCCATCGCGTCGCGATCTTCATGCCGGTGATCCTGTCCACCGTGCTGGTCGGCTTCCTGTGGAAGCTGTTCCTCGATCCGAATTTCGGGCTGATCAACCAGTTCCTGGACATGGCCGGTCTCGGCCATCTGCGCCAGCCCTGGCTCGGCCAGGAGACGACCGCCCTGCCGGCGCTGGTCCTCGCCAATGCCTGGCACTGGGTCGGCTTTCCCGCGCTGGTCTATCTCGCCGGCATGCAGCGCATTCCCCGCGAGATCCTCGAGGCCGCCAAGCTCGACGGCTGCAATGGCTGGCAGATGCTGACCCGCGTGGTCTGGCCCCTGGTGACGCCCTCGACCACGATCACGTTGACGCTGCTCTTCATCGGCGCGTTCAACTGGTTCGAATTGCCCTATATCATGGCGGGGCTCGACGGCTCGCCCTATGGCTCGACCGACGTGCTCGGCCTGTATTTCTACCGCACCGCCTTCGGCAACCAGAGCGCCGGCCTGCAGGATTTCGGCCACGGCAACGCGCTGGCCGTGCTGATGTTCCTGTTCATCGCGGTGGTCGCGACCGTCATCACCCAATATCTGCGCCGGCGGGAGATCGCGCTGTGACGTCTCACGCCGCAACCAACGATCCGCTCTTTCCGCGCAGCAGCGCCGGCAGCCTGATCGCCGCCGCGCTGCTCATCGGCAACACCGTGCTGATGCTCTATCCGATCGTCATCATGGTCTTCTCCGCCTTCAAGACGACGGCGGAGATCTTCGATGCGCCGTTCTCCCTGCCGGACTTCACCTATGTCGAGAATTTCGCGCGGATCTGGGGCGAGACCAGCCTGCCCGGCTATTTCGTCAATTCGGTCGTCATCACCGGCACCTCGATCCTGTTGACGCTCATCCTCGGCACGATGGGCGCCTATGGCCTGGCGCGCTACTCGTTCCCCGGCAATTCCGCGATCTTCATGTTCTTCCTCGCCGGGCTGATGCTGCCGCTGAAGCTCGCGGTGATCCCGCTCTTCCTGCAGATGCGCGATTTCGGGCTGCTCGATACCCGGCTCGGCCTGATCCTGATCTATACCGCGATGGGCCTGCCCTCGACGATCTTCATCATGACCGGCTTCCTGCGCACCTTGCCGGTCGAGCTTGAGGAAGCCGCCCGCATCGACGGCGCCTCCGAGCCGCGCATCATGTTCTCGATCATGCTGCCGCTCTCGATCCCGCCGATGGTGATCGCGGCGATCCAGAACGCCGTGCCGACCTGGAACGACTTCTTCTTCCCGCTGGTCTTCATCCAGACCGACGCCCGCAAGACCCTGCCGCAGGGTCTCTCGGTCTTCATGGGCGAATATACCACCAACTGGGGCATGCTCTTCGCCGGCCTCACCATCGCGGCCCTGCCGCTGACGCTCGTCTACATCCTGATGTCGCGCCAATTCATCCGCGGCATGACCGCCGGAGCGGTGAAGTGACAGCAGAGCCCCTGATCCCTCGTCGCAGCCTCGCCGTCTCCTGCCAGGCGCGGGCCGACAATCCCCTGCATGGGCCGGTCTTCATGGCGGCGATGGCCCAGGCCGCCGAACAGGGCGGCGCGCGCGCTCTGCGCGCCAACGGCCCCGCCGACATCGCCGCGATCCGTGCCGTGAGCCGCCTGCCGATCATCGGCATCCTCAAGCGCTGGGACGACCGCTTCCCGGTTTATATCACGCCGGATTTCGCCAGCGCCGCGGCCATCGCCGCCGCGGGAGCCGACATCATCGCCCTCGACGCCACCGACAGGCCGCGCGACGGCGAGCCGCTGGCCGAGCTGATCGCGCGCATCCGCAACGAGCTGGGCAAGCCGGTCTTCGCCGATTGCGCGACGTTGGAGGACGGCGTGCGCGCCGCCGCGCTCGGCGCGAGCTATATCGCGACGACGCTCTCCGGCTATACGCCCGAGACGGAGGCCCGGAAGGCATTCGGTCCCGACATCGCCTTGATCGAAGCCCTCGCCAAGGCGGTTGCCGTTCCGATCGTCGCCGAAGGGCGCTTCGAGCAGCCCGAGCAGTTGGAGACGGCCTTCGCGGCCGGCGCGCATGCCGTCGTCGTCGGCACGGCGATCACCAACCCCCGCGAGATCACCCGCCGCTTCGCCCGCCATGCCGGCGCCTGACGACCCTCTCGGCCTCGGCATCGAGACGGGTGGCACCGGCTCGCGCTGGTGCCTGTCCGCTCCCTCGGGCGCGATCCTCGCGCGCGGCGAGATGGAGCCGATGACCGGCCATGTCTTCACGCAGGCCGAGCGCGACAAGGTTTCCGGCATCTTCACGGGACTGGCAGCCGAGCTTGCTGGCATCGGCAGGCCCGTGGCCATCGTCGCGGGCGTCACCGGGCTGGGGCCGGAGAGCGCCGTCAGGTCCGTCTTTTCGGCAATCCTGGCCATGGCTTTCGGTTGCCCCGAGGAGAAGATCCTCGTCGTCGACGACATGTGGCTGGGCTACCGCGCCCGTTTCCAGCCCGGCGAAGGCATCATCGTCTATTCCGGGACGGGCTCGATCGGCTACCACCTCGGCGCCGACGGAGAGATCGTCCGTGCCGGCGGGCGCGGCGTCCTGATCGACGATGGTGGCTCCGCCGCCTGGATCGCGGCGGAGGCCTTGCGCCGGCTCCTGCGCCGCGAGGATGAGGTTCCCGGTTCCGGCTGGGGCAGCGCACTCGGCCGCGTACTCGCGCAGGCGTTGGGCGGAGCCTCCTGGGATGCGGTGCGCACCCATGTCTATGGCGGCGATCGCGGCAGCCTTGGGCTGCTCGCACGCGCTGTCGCCACGGCAGGAGATGTTGGCGATACGATGGCCGCCGAAATCTTCACGCAGGCCGGCGAGGAACTGGCAAGGCTCGCGCTGGCGTTGAGGGTGCGCGTGGGAGCCAAGCCCGTCGCCCTTTGCGGGCGCGCCGCGACATTGTCGCCCCTGATCGCACGGCGCTTCCAGGCGCTCGTGGCGCCGCCGGTTACACTGGACGAGACCCAGGTCGATGTACCCGGCTGCGCCGCGGGTCTGGCGTGCGAATTGGCTCGATCGGACGAGAACCGGCTTTGAGAGCATCGTGATTATTCTCAGAACCTCGGTGTCATCCCGGGCTTGACCCGAGATCCATCGAAGGGCGCCAGAGCTCTACAATGGATCCCGGATCTGCGCGGCTTCGCCGCTTGTCCGGGATGACGACGGAGCTCTGCAGACGATCAGCTGTGAAAAGGACCAGTATGCCGACCGTCTATTTCGTCACCCATCCTGAAGTCGTCATCGATCGGCAGGTCCCCGTGCCCGATTGGGGGCTGTCGCCCATCGGCTGGAAGCGCATCGAAGCCTTCTGCCAGCGGCCGGAACTGGCCGCGGTCAGCGACGTCTTCACCAGCGACGAGCGCAAGGCGATGGATTGCGCCGAGGCCTTGCAGCGCGCGCACGGCCTGCCTTTCACGATGCGCGAGGACCTGCGCGAGAACGACCGCTCGGCCACCGGCTATGTCGCGCCGCCGCGCTTCTGGGAGATCGTCGACCAGTTCTTCGGGCAGCCGGATACGAGCATCCTCGGCTGGGAGACGGCGCGCGACGCACAGGCCCGGATCAAGGCCGCCGTCGCGGCCTGCATCGCGGCCCGGCGTGGCACGGGCGACCTCGTGATCTTCGCCCATGGCGGCGTCGGCACCTTGCTGCTCAGCGACCTCCGCGGCGAGCCGATCTCGCGCAAACACGGCCAGCCCATCGCTGGCGGCGGCTGCTATTTCGCCTTCGATATGGAGAGCCGTGCCCTGCACCATGGCTGGCGCGACATCGTCCCTGAACAGACCGGCGCCGGGTCCTAGGCCCGCGGCCGCACCAGCGAGAGCGCTCCGGCGATCGCGTCGCTCTTCACATGGCTCAGTCGCCGCCGGACATCCGGCGCGAGCCAGGCTTCCATCGCCGAGGACAGGCCGCCGATCAGCGCGACCCGCGGCACGTCGCGCTCGAACAGCGTGCGCACCATCGCGTCGATCATCGCGGCGGCGTTCTGCATGATCGCGCGGGCATGGGAGTCGCCGAGATCGGCATGGCGCAGCACCAGCGGCGCCAGCGTCGCGTAGTCGGTGGCATGGGCCTTGTCCATCCAGGCGACGACCTCGAAGGGATCGGCCTCGAATCGCGCCAGCACGTCCTGCGTGAAGCGTGTCGCCGGCTCGCGCCCATCATGGGCGCGCAGCGAGACGCGGATGGCGGCGAGGCCGAGATCGGCACCGCTGCCCTCGTCGCCGATCGGAAAGCCGTAGCCGCCGATCCGGATTTCCTCGCCCTTCACGCGGGCAAGGCCGATCGAGCCGGTGCCGATGATGACGATGCCGCCATCCTCGCCGCCATGCGCCCCGAGGCAGGCAGCGAGCCCGTCGCTTTCGAACACGGTTTGCGCGAAGGGCGAATTCCAGGCGGCGAGCTGCTCGCGGATGCCCTTGCGCCCGATGCCGGCGAGGCAGATGCCGGCACGGACCCGCGCGAAATCCACGTCAGTGAGCCCGGCTTCGCTGATCGCGCCGCGCGCCGCCTGCATCACGGCAGCAAGCGAGGTTTCGAGCCCGAGCCTGAGCGAGGCCGGCCCGGCGATGCCGGAGCCCAGCACCTCGCCCCCAGCGGTTTCAAGGCGGCAGCGGCAGCCGGTGCCGCCGCCGTCGACGCCGAGATAGAGATCGGCGGTCGCGCTCATGCCGGAACCCGCTCGATATCGGCGCCGCAGCGCTTGAGCTTGCGGTCGAGCGCCTCGTAGCCGCGGTCGAGATGGTAGATGCGGCTGACCACGGTCTCGCCCTCGGCGACGAGGCCCGCCAGCACGAGGCTGACCGAGGCGCGCAGGTCCGTCGCCATCACCGGCGCCGCTTTCAAACGCTCGACGCCGCGGACGGTCGCGCTCGTGCCCTTCAAAGTGATGTCGGCGCCGAGCCGGACCAGTTCCGGCACATGCATGAAGCGGTTCTCGAACACCGTCTCGCGGATCAGCGAGGTGCCGTCCGCGACGCTCATCAGCGCCATGAACTGCGCCTGCAGATCGGTCGAGAAGCCGGGATAGGCCTGGGTCATGATGTCGATGCCGGTGAGACGGCCGGGGCGGGTCACCATCAGCCCGCGATCGCTCGGCCAGAGCCGGACGCCGGCAGCCTCCAGCGCCTCGCCGACCGCGGCGAGATGTTCGAGCCGGGCGCCGACCAGCTCGAGCTCGCCGCCGGTGATCGCGGCCGCGACCGCGTAGGTGCCGGCCTCGATCCGGTCGGCGACGATCTCATGGGTCGCGGGAGACAGGTTCTGCGCACCCTGGACCAGCAGGCGATGGCTGCCGATGCCCTCGATCCTGACGCCCATCGCGGTGAGGCAGCGGGCGAGATCGAGCACCTCCGGCTCCTTGGCGGCGTTGACGATCTCGGTCTCGCCCTTGGCGAGGCTCGCCGCCATGAGCGCGGTCTCGGTCGCGCCGACCGAGGAGAACGGAAAGACGATGCGCGCGCCGGCCAGGCCTTGCGGCGCCTTGGCTTCGATATAGCCGCCAGCGACATCGATCTCGGCACCGAGCGCTTCGAGCGCCTTGATATGCAGGTCGACCGGCCGGGCGCCGATGGCGCAGCCGCCCGGCAGCGAGACGCGCGCCTCGCCGAAGCGCGCCACCAGCGGCCCGAGCACCAGGATGGTCGCGCGCATCTTGCGGACGATGTCGTAGCTCGTCTCGCGCGGCCCGGCCCTGGCGGCATCGAGCGTCAGTGCATCGGCGGCTCGCCCTGAGAACGTCACGCCATAGCCTTCGAGCAGGGCCTGCATCGTCCTGACATCGACGACATCCGGCAGGTTGCGCAACGTCAGCGGCTTGTCCGAGAGCAGTGCCGCCGCGAAGGCCGGCAGCGCCGCATTCTTCGCGCCACGGATCTCTACCGTTCCGGACAGCCTCTGGCCGCCGCGGATCAGGAGTTTGTCCATCAGCCCTGTCTCCGTGCCGGAATCATCGGCTTCTCATAGCGCAGGAAGCGATGCGTTGCGCCGGCGAATTCGCGCTCGTAATCGTCCGCGACCTGCCAGCCGGCACGTTCATAGAAGCGTCGCGCGCCTTCATTCGCCGCGAAGACTTCGAGCGAGCGAGCGCCATGGGCCTCGGCATGGGCGAGCAGCGTGGCGCCATGGCCTTGGCCCGTCTCGGCGGCGAACAGCATGGCGACATGCCCGTCCCTGACCAGCAGCACGCCGCGTATGCCGTTCGTATCGAGCACGGTCAGTTCCGCCAGCTCGCGGGTGAAACGCGCCTCGAAATGCGCCTGGTCGAAGCCGAGCGCGGCGTCGCCCATGATCGGACGGAAATGCGTGGCATAGGCCTGCGCCATCAGCGCGGCGGCCGGCGCGATATCGGCCTCGACCGCCCGGCGGATGATCACGACTGGCCCCTGAGCCGCGGATCGAGCTCGTCGCGCAGGGCGTCGCCCAGCAGGTTGAAGCCGAGCGAGAGCAGGAGGATGCCGAGCCCGGCGAAGATCGCGTTCCAGGGCGAGAGCAGCACGAAATTGCGCCCTTCCGCCAGCATCAGCCCGAGCGAGGGCGTCGGCGGCTGGGTGCCGAGCCCGAGGAAGGAGAGCGAGGCCTCGACCAGGATAGCGGCCGAGAGCAGGAGCGAGCTCTGCACCAGAATGACCGAGGCGAGATTAGGCAGGATATGGCGCAGCATGATCCTGAGGTCGGTCGCGCCGATCGAACGGATGCCGGCGACGAAATCGCTCTCGACCAACACCATGGCCGGCCCGCGGATCAGGCGCGCGAAGATCGGCACATAGACCACGGCGATGGCGATCGCGGCGCTTTCCGTGCGCGGCCCGAGCATGGCGATGATGCCGATCGCCAGCAGCATCACCGGGAAGGCGAAGAGGATGTCCATCGCCCGCATGATGATGCGGTCCCACCAGCCACGGTAGAAGGCGGCGAGGAGGCCGAGGCTGCCGCCGATCACGAGCGCGAGCCCGACCGCGATGCCACAGGCGATCAGCGCCGTGCGGTAGCCGTAGAGGATGCGCGAGAAGATATCGCGGCCGAGATGGTCGGTGCCGAGCCAATGGGCAAGGCTCGGCCCCTTCATCCGGGCGACGATGTCCTGCGCCAGCGGATCATAGGGCGCGACCGAGGGGGCGGCGAGCGCCAGCACGATCTGCAGGACAACAAAGACGCCTGCGACGATGGCGATGCGGCGGCTCTGGCTCATGACGCGGTCCTGAGCCTTGGGTCGATCAGCGCATAAGCAAAATCGACGAGCGCGTTGACCAGCACGAAGCCGACGGTGACGACAAGGATCGTGGCCTGGACCAGCGGATAATTGCGCTCTGCGATGGCGCCGAGGATCAGCCGGCCGAGGCCGGGGATCGAGAAGACCTGCTCGACCACGATCGCGCCGCCGAGCAGATAGCCGGTCATGATGCCGACGCTGGTGATGAAAGGGATCAGCGCGTTGCGCAGGGCATGTCTGTAGAGCACCGCTCGCTCGCCCAGCCCCTTGGCGCGGGCGGTGCGGATATAGTCCTGGCCGAGCGCATCGAGCATCGCGGTGCGCACCAGCCGCGAGAGATTGGCGAGGATCGGCAGCGCCAGCGCGACGGCCGGCAGCAGCAGCCGCTGGAGATTGCCGAGCGGGTCCTCGCTGAACGGCACATAGCCGAGCGAGGCGAAGCTCGGCGCCAGCGTCGCCACGACGATCAGCATGACGATGCCGAGCCAGAAGGACGGGATGGTGAGCCCGGCGATGGCGCCGACGCGCAGCACGAGATCGGCCCGCCCGCCCCGCCAATGCGCCATCAGGCAGCCGAGCGGGATCGCGAGCCCCGCGCCGAGCACGAGCGAGAACAGGGTGAGCTGGAGCGTCGGCCATATCTGGGCCGCGATCTCCTGCATCACCGGCCGGCCGGTCCAGATCGAGGTGCCGAAATCGCCGCGCAGGGCATGGCTGAGCCAGACCCAGTATTGCTCCAGCAAGGGCCGGTCGAGCCCGAGCGCGCCGCGCATCGCGGCGACGCGCTCGGGCGTCACTTCGGTATTGGCGCCGAGCATGATCGCCACCGCATCCCCCGGGATCAGCCGGATCATCAGGAAGACGATCACGGAAATCCCGAACAGCACGATCACGAGGTCGAGGCTGCGCTGCAGCAGGTGACGGAGCATACCTCGACCTTTGCTAACTTAACGCAGGCTGGCGCGGCCGAGCGAGACCAGCGAGCGGTTGGCGTAGATGTCGTAGCCCTGCAGGTTGCTGCGCACCGCGCTGAACAGCGTGGGATAGGCGATATGCGCCGCAGGTCCCGTGCAGCCCAGGATCTTCTGGGCGTCGCGGTAGGCGGCCTGACGCGCCGGCTTGTCCAGCGTCGCCCGACCCTTGTCGAGCAGCGCGTCGAGCTCGGGATTGCTGTACTTGAACACATTGGTCGAGCCGCCGGTGCGGAAGGCACGATAGAAATAATCGTCCGGCTCGATGCTGCCGGCGTTGGTCGAGGCGAAGAGGTCGAAATTCGAGTTGCGCCAGTCCTGGACGAACTGGCCGAGCTCGGGGTTCTTCAGCTCCACCTTGAAGCCGGCCTTGCCGAGTTGCTGCTGCACCACCTGCGCGATATCGCGGATATCCTGCCGCGGCAGCACGGTCATGCTGACGGTGATTGGCGTCGCGACGCCGGCCTCCTTGAGGAGGGCCTGGGCCTTGGCCGGATCATAGGCATAGCAGGGCAGGTCCTTCACATCGACCGCCCAGTCCTTCAGCACGGCCGGGAGCGGCGCCGCCGGCGCGCCCGCGCCGAACAAAGCGGCGTCGATGATCTCCTTGCGGTTCAGCGCATAGTTCAGGGCTTCGCGGACCTTCGCATTGTCGAAGGGCGGCTTCGACGTGTTCATGCCGATCAGCGTGTAGGCGAGCTCCGTCGTCTCCTGCATCGCGATGTTCGGCTTGCCCTTGAGCTGGAGCGCGGTCGCCGCATCGATATGCGGCAGGAGCGCGAACTGGCCGTTGCCGATGCCGACCTGCCGCGTCGCCGCTTCCGGCACGAAGTTGAACTTCACCCCGGCCAGCTTGACCTCGGCAGCGTTCCAGTAGCCGGGATGCTTGGCGAGGCGGATGAAGCCGTTCGGCTGCCATTCCTCGAACTTGAACGGGCCGGTGCCGACCGGCGCGCGCTGCAGCGCGTCCTTGTTGCCCTCAAGCCCGCGCGGCACGATGGCGATGCCGGTGAGCGAGGCGAGCAGCGGCGCGGAGGGTTCCTTGAGCTTCACCTCCAGCGTCATCGCGTCGATGGCGGTCGCGCTCTCCATCGCGGAGAGGCGGCTGGCGAGCGGCGAGCCGACATCCTTCGACAGGACGCGGCGCAGCGAGGAAGCGGCATCCTCCGCCTCCATCGGCTTGCCGTCATGGAAGGTGACGCCGGGGCGCAGCTTGAAGGTCACGGTCTTGCCGTCGGCCGAGGCTGTCCAGGACTGCGCGAGGCCGGGGATGATGTTGAGGTTCTTGTCGAGCGCGGTAAGGCCTTCGTAGATCGGGCCGAGCACGATTTGGGACGAGGCGAAGGCGGTGACGATATGCGGATCGAGCCCGGCAGGCGAAGCCTCGACGCCGACTTCCAGCACCTGCGCCGAAGCGGCGCCCGCGAGCAGTGCGAAGGCGGCCGCGGCGACACTGCAGCGCAAGGCGCGGCGCAGCCCGGAACCCCGTTTCACGATACGAAGCATGACACCCCTCCTGATGTGATGGACGGCGCCTATTCCGACGCTCGTGTGAACCCGATCGCATATGGACCACTTACGGACCAATCTGGACAAGGCTTAGCCGATCGCCTAGAGCCGGTGCAAGCCTCGAAGCAGCGACTTCGGGGGTTTGCAGGGGCGGAATGACGATGCGTGACCTCGACAAGCCCGTATTGACCGCGATCGGCGTGATCAGCGGCACCTCGATGGACGCGATCGACGTCTCGATCGTCGAGAGCGACGGCCGCGAGCGGCTCAGCTTCGGCGCCGGCGCCGGCTATCCCTACCCGCCCGAAACCCGCCGCCAGTTGCAGGCGCTGGTCGCCGAGGCCGAGCGCGCGGTGACCGAGCCGCTGGTCGAGCTCGAAGCCGCCGTGACCACGGCTCATCTCGATGCGGTCAGGCGCTTCATGGCCGAGCAGGGCATCCTACCCGAAAGCGTCGACCTCGTCGGCCTGCATGGCCAGACCGTCTATCACCGCCCGGAAATCCGTTTCACCCGACAGCTCATCGACGGGCCCGCGGTGGCAAACGCTCTCGGCATCCCGACAGTCAACCGCTTCCGCCATGCCGATGTCGAGGCCGGCGGCGAAGGCGCGCCCTTCGCGCCGCTCTATCACCGCGCGCTCGCCCAGGGACTGGAGCAGCCGGTGATGGTCCTCAACCTCGGTGGCGTCGGCAACGTCACCTATATCGACGGCGACGACGTGATCGCCTTCGACACCGGCCCGGCCAGCGCGATCCTCGACGATTTCGTCCTGCGCCGCCTCGGCAGGACCTATGACGCCGACGGCATGCTGGCGGCGAGCGGCACGGTCCGCGAGGACCTCGTCGCCGACTTCATGACCAATCCCTATTTCGACCGGCCGGCGCCCAAGTCGCTGGACCGCAACGATTTCCACCGCCGTGCGCAGGTGGTCGAAGCGCTCTCCGACGCCGATGGCGCGGCAACGCTCGCGGCCTTCACGGTGGAGAGCGTGGTCGATGCGCTGCGGCATGTGCCGAAGGCGCCGCGGCGCTGGCTGGTGACCGGCGGCGGACGGCTGAACGGCCATTTCATGCGCCGCCTGCACGAGCGTCTCGGCGTTCCCGTCGAGCCGGTCGAGGCGGCCGGCTGGGCCGGCGACGTTATCGAGGCGCAGACCTTCGGCTATCTCGCGATCCGCTCGGTGAAAGGGCTGCCGCTCAGCCTGCCTGGCACGACCGGCGTGCCGCAGCCCCTGACCGGCGGGCGACTGAATCTGCCAGCCTAACGCCGCAGCAGCCAGCAGGCGCCGATGATCAGCGCGGCGCCGATCATGGCCTGCGGCGTCGGCATCTCCGAGAAGAAGACGAGGCCGATCAGGATCGCCCAGATCAGCCCGGTATATTCGACCGCGACGAGGCGGCTCGCCTCGCCCCGCGCAAAGGCCAGCGCCAGCGCGACATGGCCGGCAAGGCCCAGCGCACCGATGAGAATGAAGGCGGGCCAATCGACTGACGCGACCGGCGCCCAAAACAAAACCGCCGGCAAGGCGAGGATCGCAGCCGGGATCGCCGACTGGAACAGGGCGATCGTCAGCGGGGGATCGCCGCGCTTGGCTCGCTGACGCAGCAGCACGACGGAGAGCGCATAGGCCACGGCGCAACCCAGCACGGCCGCGATCCCCAGCGCTCGCTCCGGCGCGATCGCCTTGAGACTGAAGCCGCCGGCCGTGACCATGACGCCGGCGAAGCCGAGCGCCAGCGCCAGATAGACCATCGGCTTCGGCCGCTCGCCGAGCAGCGGAATGGCGATCAGTGCGACCAGCAGCGGTGCGATGAAGGAGATGATGAAGACCTCCGCCAGCGGCAGCGCGGAAAGCCCGTAGAAGAAGCCGAGGGTCGAGAGCGCGACCAGGACACCGCGCAGCAGATTGCCGGTAATGACGCCGCGATCCGGCAGCGGAGCGCGTAGGGCAAGGAACAGCAGGGCGCCCATCGCGGCCGTCACCGCGAAGCGTAGGAAGGTGAGATGCAGGGCGCTGTAGCGCGGCGACAGCTCCTTCACGACGCCGTCCATCGCCGTCAGCAGGGCGATGCCCACGAGCCCGAGCAGGAAGGGCGGGACGGCGGCCGTGACGCGGGCGGCACGGGCAGGGCGGGAAATCTGCGGTTCTGGCTGCGACATGGCTTCCCTGTCCGCTTCCGGCTTGCTACTGGTCTAAAGTGGACTTAATTTGGTCTGGTCACAAGAGGCAGTTCATGGCGACGGAAGATGTCAGCGCACGCTTTCAGGATCTCGATGCCTGGGGCGATCTCGATATCCTGAAGGCGCTCTACGAGGGCCAGCTTGCGGCCGTCGCGGCGATCTCGACCGCCCTGCCGGCGATCGCGGAGGCGGTCGCTGCCGCTGTGCCCAAGCTCGAAGCGGGCGGGCGCCTGATCTATGCCGGCGCCGGCACCTCCGGGCGCATCGGCATCCAGGACGGCGCGGAGCTGACCCCGACCTTCGACTGGCCGGCAGAGCGCCTCGGCTTCGCCATCGCCGGCGGCGACGAGGCGATCCTGCATGCGGTCGAAAATGCCGAGGATTCGGTCGATGACGGCACCGACGCGATGCGCCGCGCCGAGATCGGCCCGAACGACGTCGTCATTGGCCTCGCCGCCAGCGGCCGCACGCCGTACACGCTCGCCGCGATCGGCGAGGCCAAGGCCCGCGGCGCGCTGACCGTCGGCGTCGCCAATAATCGCGGCGCGGCCCTGCTGCGCACCGCCGATCTCGGCATCCTCATCGAGACCGGCGAGGAGGTCGTCGCCGGCTCGACGCGCATGAAGGCCGGCACCGCACAGAAGATCGTGCTCAACCTGTTCTCGACCCTGCTGATGATCCGATTGGGCCGTGTCTATCGCGGTCTCATGGTCCATATGCGGGTCACCAACGCCAAGCTCCGGCACCGTGCGGCCGAGATGGTCGACACCATCACCGGCTGCGGCCTGGAGGCGGCTGCCCGGCAGCTCGACCGTGTCGGCGGTGACGTCAAGCGCGCCACGCTGCTGGCCAGCGGCGCCGATGTCGCCCTTGCCGAGACCTTGCTCGCCCGCCATCGCGGCAATCTGCGCCTTGCCCTCGTCGATCTCGGCGCCGGAGCGACGGACAAGGCACCGGCCGTATCCAGGGCGGCGCCGTGAGCGAGGCCTCTCCCGGACGTGGCTCGCGGCGTCCGCGTGAGGCCGCCTCCGGAACGACGCTCGAAGCGATGCCGGCAAAGCAGCAGGCGATCCTGCAGGCCTTGGCCGGGGACGACCCGACGCCGCGCTATCTCAGGCTCGCCGGCGCCTTGTCGCGCCTGATCGAGAGCGACGTCTTCCAGCCCGGCGACGCCGTCCCCTCGGAACGGGACCTGGCGCAGCTCACCGGCTATGCCCGCGTCACCGTGCGCAATGCCATCGACGAGCTCATCCGCAGCGGCACGCTCTCGCGCCGGCACGGCTCGGGCACCTTCGTCGCCTCGCGCATCGAGCAGCCGCTCTCGGTCCTGGCAAGCTTCTCGACCGATATCGAGAACCGCGGCGGCCGGCCCGGCTCGGTCTGGCTCTCGAGAGAGCTGGCGCGGCCGAAACCGCAGGAATCGATGGCGCTCGGCCTCGGCCCGAGCGACAGCGTCGTGCGCCTGACCCGCGTCAGGACGGCCGATGGCGAGCCGCTGGCGATCGAATGCGCGGTCGTGCCCGCGAGCATCCTGCCGTCGCCGGACCTGATCGAGATGTCGCTCTATGCCGCGCTCGCGCAGCAGGGCGCGGCGCCCGCCCATGGCGTGCAGCGCATCCATGCCGGCCTCGCCACGGCCGAGGAGGCCAGGCATCTCGGCGTGCCCCCCGGCAGCGCCCTGCTCCGGATCGAGCGACGTGCCTTCCTTGCCAACGGCAAGCCGGTCGAGTTCACGGTCTCCGCCTATCGCGGCGATCGCTACGATTTCGTCGCCACCCTGCAGGGGGAAGCCATGGGGCTGCAATCATGAGCCGACAGGAACCGGCCGCCTCCCGCATGGCGACGGAGGTCGGCGAGATCCCGCAGGCGGCGGCGCGCCTTCTTGGCGAGGGGCAGGAGAGTATCGCCCGTGTCGCGGCGATGCTCGACATGGGACGCATCAGCCATGCGGTGGTCAGCGGCCGTGGCAGCTCCGGTCATGCCGGCACCTATCTGCGCTACCTGATCGAAACCCGCCTCGGCCTGAGTGCTGCGCCCGCGGCCCCCTCCGTGGTGACGCGCTACGGCGCGAATCCGCGCCTCGGCGAGGCGCTCTACATCCTGATCTCGCAATCCGGGCGCAGCCCGGATCTCGTCACCGCCGCGGAGCAGGCCACCGCGGCCGGTGCCCAGACCATCGCCATCGTCAACGATGCCAATTCGCCGGCCGCACGGGCCTGCCGCCATGTCATTCCGATCGCCGCGGGCCCCGAGCTCGCCGTCGCCGCGACCAAGACGGTGGTGAACACCATGCTCGCCGGCCTGCTCCTGGTGGGCGCGCTCTCAGGGGACAAGGCGCTCGCCGCGGTGACGCAGGCAGCGCCTGAGCGGCTGGCGCAGGCGCTTGCCCTCGACTGGTCGCCATGGGCGCGCCGCCTGTCCCCTGCCCCGGCCGGCTTCGTGATCGGGCGCGGCCTCAGCCTCGGCCCGGCCCGCGAGGCGGCGCTGAAAGCGGCCGAGATCCTGGGCGTGCCGGTGCTCGGCTATAGTGCTGCCGAGGTCCTGCATGGACCGAAGGCGGCGATCCGCAGCGAGCACCCGATCCTTGGACTCAATGCCGGCGGCGAGGTTTCCGACAGCATCGAGGACGCTCTGGCGACGCTTGGCCGGCAGGGCAGTCCGGTCTTCTCGGGCTCCGGGCCACAGCCCACGCTGCCCGGCCTTGGCGCGGGCGAACCGGCGCTCGATGCCATCGCGCAGCTGGTGCCGGTCTATCGCGCGCTCGAAGCGGAGGCCAGCCGGCTCGGCCGCAACGTCGACAGCCCGCCGGGGCTGCTCAAGGTCACGGAGACGCTTTGATGGCAGCCGCGCGGCAGGCCTGGCGTGCGAGGCGCCTGTTCGACGGCACCCAGATCCTGGACGATCGGATCGTCGTCGCCGAGGACGGCATCGTCAGCGCGATCCTTCCCGCCGCTGCCGCGCCCGGTTGCGCGGTCGAGGAACTGCCTGAGGACGCCGTGCTGTCGCCGGGCTTCATCGACATCCAGGTCAATGGCGGCGGCGGCTCCATGCTGAACGACAGCCTGACGGTCGAGGGCATCGCCACGATCTGCGCCGCCCATGCTCGTTTCGGCACCCGTTTCCTGCTGCCGACGCTGATCAGCGCCACCCGCACCGATATCGCCCGCGCGATCGCCGCCGCGCGCGAAGCGATCGCGCGGGGCGTGCCCGGCGCTCTCGGGATTCACATCGAAGGCCCCTTCATCAATCCCGAGCGCAACGGCGCCCATCCGCTGGCCAACATGCTGCGGCCGGAACCGTCTGATGTCGACCTGCTCACCGGGCTGGGGGCGAGGGGGGTGACGCTGGTGACGCTCGCCCCCGAAATGGTTCCGCCGGGCTTCATCCGGGCGCTGGTCGAACGCGGCGTCAGGGTCTGTGCCGGCCATACCAACGCCACTGCGGCGGAGATGGCCCGTGCGCATGCCGAGGGGCTTTCCGGCGTCACCCATCTGTTCAACGCCATGTCCCAGCTCGGCTCGCGCGAGCCCGGCGTGGTCGGCGCGGCAATGTCCGATCTCGGTCTCGCCGCCGGCATCATCGCCGATGGCCATCATGTCGTCTGGCCCTCCTTCCAGGCAGCTTTCCGTGCCATCGGACCGCAGCGCATGATGCTGGTGACCGATGCGATGGCGACGATCGGTTCGCCGCGCGATGCTTTCGAGCTCTTCGGCGAGACGATCCGCGTCAGCGAGGGGCGCCTGGTCAATGCCGAGGGACGGCTCGCCGGCGCCCATCTCGACATGAACACCGCGATCCTCAACGCGCATCGCCATGGCGGCGCCACCCTGGCCGAGGTGCTGGCGATGGCCAGCACGACGCCGGCGGCCTATCTCGGCCTCTCCGGCAGCCACGGCCGGATCGCCCCGGGACGCAGCGCCACCTTCTCCGTGCTGCGGACGGCGGCCTGATCCCGGGCTGGCCTTTCGCCGGCTCCGCCGACCCGGCCAAGCCCTTCCCTGCGCCGTGGCCACCTGAACGGCTTCATGCCGAGGTTTTCCCGTGAGGGCTGCGATGGTAAGCCCTTGGCCTCCGTCCAATCGGCATGGACCGGCCGCAGATTTCGGCCCGCCCGCGGCTGTGGATTGGCCGGGCTGCCCGGGAGTCCAGAATGTTTGCGATCGTCGGCGCCGCCGGAAAGGTCGGCTATTCAGCATCGCGGGCCCTGCGCGAAGCCGGCCTGCCCGTCAGGGCGATCCTGCGGGATCCGGCGAAGGCGGCCCGGCTCCACGAGATCGGATGCGAGGTCGTCCAGGCCGACCTGCAGGATACGGCGGCCCTAGTGCGGGCGATCGATGGCGCCGATGCCGTGCAGATCATCCTCCCCGTGGCGCCGCAGGCGAAGGACACGATCGCGGACATGGTGCGGTCGATCGCAAGCCTTGCTGCGGCGCTCGAGCGGACCCGGCCGCAACAAGTGCTGGCGATCTCCGACTACGGCGCCCACGTCACCGCCGATATCGGTATGCCCAGCATGTTCCGCAGCTTCGAGGCGCGTCTCAGCCGGGTCGGCGGCCGGAAGCTGTTCCTGCGATCGGCCGAGCATATGGAGGGCTGGGCGCGCACCCTCCCGCAGGCGATCGCCTCCGGGACCCTGCGCAGCTTCCACGACCCTGTCGACAAGGTGCTTCCGGCCGATCTCGGCCGGATCGCCGCCGATCTGCTGTCGCGCCCCGCCGAGAGGAAAGAGCGGGAGATCCTCCACGCCGAAGGACCTTACCGGTACAGCCCCGCCGATGTGGCCGCCGCGCTGAGCGAGCTGTCGGGCCGGACCATCGAAGTCCAGGCCGTGCCGCGATCACGGCGGCAGGCGAGTCTCGAACAGCTCGTGAGCGCCAGCGCAGCCGAGTTGCTGTTCAAGCTCTACGACGCCCATCGGAAGGGGGGCCTGATCGAGATCGATGCAGAGGGCGGCGCAGTTCGCCATGGCACGACGAGACTCGTGGCCGCCCTCGAACCGCTTGTTCCGCAGCGGTGAATGCCGCTGATGGATTGCTCGCCGTGATGTAGGAAGCGTGACGCATGAGAAAGGCGAGGCTTGAGCCGCCTCGCCGGATGAAGGATCAGCGTCCGTAATAGCCGCGCTCCAGGCTGGTCAAAGGCCGCTGCTGCGGGTGAAGGTCGTAGTAGTCATACGCGCTGCCATAGCCATAGGGCCGGACCATGCCGGCCAAACCGCCATAATAGCCGGGATGGCCGTAATAGCCGGGATGGCCATAGTGGTAGCCGGCCCGCCCGTAATAGTGTTGCCGAGCCATATTTTCCTGGATGATCATCAGGCGCTCACGCTTCGCCTCGGACATGGAGAACGCAACGGTGGCCTTGTCGAGGCGCTGCGCGGTGCCCTGCGGGAGCGCTTCTCCGGCTTGAGCCGAGGCAGCGAACCCGGTGAGGCCGGCACCCAGCAGAGCAGAAACAACATACCGGTGCATGACACCCTCCTTTTGCTCCCTCGATTGGAGCATCCGGAGGAAGAACGCGACCTGAACGGATTTGTTCTCTCCCGTTCATCTCACCGAGCTACGGCTCTTGAGAGCGCCTTTGCGGGACGCGGGTCCGCATCTGGGCGGCACCGGCCGGCTGACGTGCTGGACGCTGGAAGAGACCGAACCGGGCGAGCGCTGGTTTCAATGCACCCGGCGGCGGAGAGTGGCGGACAGGGAGGGATTTGAACCCCCGATACCCTTGCAGGTATGCCGCATTTCGAGTGCGGTGCATTCAACCACTCTGCCACCTGTCCGCGGTCGCCTTCGGTCGAAGCGAGGCGCTTGTTACACAAGCCGCGCCCGCGGGGCAAGCCTCCCGAACAGGAGAATTCCACTCTTCACAGCCGCTTTCGCTTGACCTCTCCCGGCCATGCGACTATCGAGCACCGTCCGGCGTGGGGAAACCCGCGCCCGATCTCTTTTGGCATGTGCGCTGCGTCGCATGCCGGCAAGAGCAAGCCAGACCACGCAATCGACTGCCAAAAAGCCGTCCCGCGGGCCTACATCCGGAAGCCGCGACAGGACGGGGCCGAACATGGAGGACAAAATGTTCGCAGTCATCAAGACCGGCGGGAAGCAGTTCCGCGTCGCCGCCAACGACAAGATCACCGTTGCCAAGATCGAGGGCAACGCCGGCGACACCGTCGCCTTCGACTCGGTGCTGATGCTCACCGAGGGCGAGAAGACCACGCT
This sequence comes from Allobosea sp., assembly GCA_039808685.1. Lineage (GTDB taxonomy): Bacteria > Pseudomonadota > Alphaproteobacteria > Rhizobiales > Beijerinckiaceae > Allobosea. The sequence continues at coordinate 171,976 of JBDHTM010000002.1, forward strand.
CGACGCCAAGGCCCTCTCCGAGATCACCGTCGCCGGTGAGATCGTCGAACAGGCCCGTGGCGAGAAGGTCATCGCCTTCAAGAAGCGCCGCCGCCAGAATTCCAAGCGCAAGCGCGGCTTCCGCGCCGAGCTGACCGTCATCCGCATCACCGACATCCTCACCGGCGGCAAGAAGCCGGAGATGAAGAAGGCCGATGCTGCCGCCCCGGCCGCCGCGAAGGCCAAGGCTGCGCCGAAGGCCGCCAAGGCCGAGGCTGGCGAGGAGGCTGAGAAGCCGAAGAAGGCCGCGGCCAAGAAGGCCCCTGCCAAGAAGGCCAAGGACGAGGCGTCCGAGGCCT
>JBDHTM010000003.1:0-145418 GCA_039808685.1 Allobosea sp.
TCAGCTCGGCGGCGATGTCCATGTCGCGCACCGCCATCCAGGAGCGGCCGAGCTTGCCGTGGACGATGTTGGAGGCGAACCAGGTCAGCACCACGACGAGGCCGAGGCAGACGAAATAGCGGGTTTCCGGCGTCGCGGACGCACCCGTCAGGGGAATGTCGAAGAGCGTGCGCTGTGGCACCTCGATCGCGCCCGAGGCGTTGTAGTTGAACAGCCAGGGCACGCGCACGAAGGCCCATTGCAGGAAGAACTGCGCGGCGAGCGTCGCGACGGCGAGATAGAAGCCCTTGATGCGCAAGGAGGGCAGGCCGAAGAGCACGCCGATGCCGGCCGAGAACAGGCCAGAGACGAGGATCAGGACGATGATGTTCACGTTCGGGAAGAAGGTGGTGAGCTTGTAGCAGCTATAGGCGCCCACCCCCATGAAGGCGGCGGTGCCGAGCGAGATCAGCCCGGTATAGCCGGTGAGGATATTGAGCCCGATCGCGGCCAGAGAGAAGACCAGGAAGGGAATCATTACCGAGGCGATGAAGAAGTCGCTGCCCAGCAAGGGGATGGCGACGAAGGCGACGCCCAGGATGACGGCGATGCCGATCCGGTCCTCCCTGAGCGGGAAGACCGCCATGTCGGCGGCATAGCTGGATTTGTATTGGCCGGCCTCGCGGTAGAGCATGGTTACACCGTCATTCCGGGGCGACGCGAAGCGTCGAGCCTGGAATCCATGAACATTGTCGATTGCGAGGAGGTCGCAGCCTTGCCGGTGCCACCTGCGGTTATGGGTTCCGGGCTCAGGCCTGCGGCCTGCCCCGGAATGACGGAGAGGTTCGTCCGCATCGCCGTCAGATCCTCTCGATGATCTTGTCGCCGAACAGGCCCTGCGGCCGGAACAGCAGAAAGCCCAGGGCGATGAAATAGGCGAGCCAGCTCTCGATGCCGCCGCCGATCAGCGGGCCCCAGTAGAACTCGCCGAGCTTCTCGCCGATGCCGATGATCAGCCCGCCGACGATGGCGCCGGGGATCGAAGTGAAGCCGCCGAGGATCAGCACCGGCAGGGCCTTGAGCGCGACGATCTCCAGCGCGAAGGAGACGTCTGAGCGAGCGCCCCACATGATGCCGGTGATCAGGGCGACGATGCCGGCGGTGAACCAGACGATGACCCAGATCTGGTTGAGCGAGATGCCGACGGAGAGCGCCGCCTTGTGGCTGTCGGCGACGGCCCGCAGCGCGCGGCCGATGCGGGTGTACTGGAAGAAGGCGGCGAGCGCCGCGATCATCAGCGAGGCGATCAGGGCGGCGGCGATATCGATCTTCTGCAGCGAGACCAGCCCGCCGAGGACGGCCAAGTCGAGGGCGCCCTTGGGCAGATAGAGCTGCTCGGCGATCATCTGCTTGGGATTGCCGCCGAAGAGCGATTCACCGAAGCCGATCAGGAAATAGGTGATGCCGAAGGTCGCCATGAACAGGATGATGTCGGGCTGGTTGACCAGCGGGCGCAGCACCATGCGCTCGATGGTGACGGCGAGCGCGAACATCACGCCGAGCGTCAGGATGACCGCGAGGAAGGCCGGAACGCCCTTCTCGTAGAGGCCGACCAGCGTCAGCGCCGCGAACACCACCATGATCCCCTGGGCGAAGTTGAAGACGCCGGACGCCTTGAAAATCAGCACGAAGCCCAGCGCGATCAGGGCATAGAGCACGCCGGAGACGAGGCCTTCCCAGACCGTCTGCACCAGCAGGTCGGGCGCCTGGGCCATCTGCTGGAACGGGTCGACGAAGATCGCATAGAGCGTGTTCGAGGAATCGAGCCGGATGCCGACCACGGCCGCGACGATGACGGCGGCGAGGATCAGCCCGGTCCGGACCAGCGGGTTGGCGAGGAGGCTCGGGGCGGACCTGGTGGCGACGTCGCTCATGGCCGTGCTCCTGCTTGCTGCGTCATGGTCGGGCTTGTCCCGACCATCCACGTCTTCGCTGATCGCATGCGGTGTTCAAGACGTGGATGCTCGCCACAAGGGCGAGCATGACGGCTTGCTTCGTGGCTCCGGCGGGATGAATGGATCGCGGTCATCAGTGCGCCACTCCCAGATAGGCGTCGATCACCTTCTGGTTCGCCTTGACCTCGTCCGGCGTGCCGTCGGCGATCTTGCGGCCGTATTCGAGCACGACGACGCGGTCGGACAGGTCCATGACCACGCCCATGTCGTGCTCGATCAAAGCGATGGTCGTGCCGAACTGGTTGTTCACGTCGAGGATGAAGCGGCACATGTCCTCCTTCTCCTCGAGGTTCATGCCGGCCATCGGCTCGTCCAGCAGCAAGAGCTCCGGCTCCATGGCGAGCGCGCGGCCGAGTTCGACGCGCTTCTGCAGGCCATAGGGCAGCTTGCCGACCGGCAATTTGCGGATGTGCTCGATCTGCAGGAAGTCGATGATGTCCTCGACGACGCGGCGATGCGCGATCTCCTCCTGCATAGCCGGGCCGTGGCGCAGCGCCTGCCAGAAGAAGCCCTTCCTCATCTTGAGCGTGCGGCCGGTCATGATGTTGTCGAGCGTCGACATGCCCTTGAACAGCGCGACGTTCTGGAAGGTGCGGGCGATGCCGCCGGCGGCGGCGCGATGCGGACGCATCTTGGCGCGGCGCTCGCCCTTGAAGACGATCTGGCCTTCCTGCGGCTGGTAGAAGCCGTTGATGCAATTCAGCATCGAGGTCTTGCCGGCGCCGTTCGGCCCGATGATGGCGCGGATCTCGCCCTTGCGGATGTCGAAGGAGACGTCGGTGATCGCCTTCACACCGCCGAAGCGCAGCGAGATGTTCTCGACCGAGAGCAGAACCTCGCCCTTCGCGCGAATGGGGGTGCCGGTCACGTTGATCGGTTCCGCGTTCATGCCGCCTTCGCCGATGACGGCGCCTCCTGGCCGGCGACGGGATAGATCTTGGCGTCGCGCACCTTGACGCGGGCCGCGATCACGCCCTTGCGGCCGTCCTCGAAAGTGACTTCGGTCGAGATGTCGGCGGCGTCCGAGCCGTCATAGAGCGCCGTGACCAGCGGGGCGTAGCGCTCGGCGATGAAGCCGCGGCGGACCTTCTGGGTGCGGGTGAGCTCGCCGTCGTCGGCGTCCAGCTCCTTATGCAGGATCAGGAAGCGCTTGATCTGGGCGCCGCCCATCATCGGCTCGACGGCCAGCGAGCGGTTCACCTCGTCGACATGCTTGGCGATCATGTCATAGACGAGATCGTGGCCGGCGAGCTCCTGATAAGAGGCATAGACCACGTTGTTGCGCTCGGCCCAGTTGCCGACGGCGATGAGGTCAATGTTCAGCGCGACGGTGGCGTAGTCGCGGCCCTGGCCGAAGGCGACGGCCTCCTTGATGTTCGGATAGAACTTGAGCTTGTTCTCGATGTATTTCGGCGGGAAGAGGTCGCCATTCGCCAGCTTGCCGACATCCTTGGCGCGATCGATGATCTTGAGATGGCCGCCTTCGTCGAAGAAGCCGGCATCGCCGGAGCGGACATAGCCGTCGGCGGTCATCGTCTCCGCGGTCTTGTCGGGGTCCTTGTAATAGCCGCCGAAGATCGAGGGCGAGCGGTAGAGCACCTCGCCATTGTCGTCGATGCGGATCTCGACCAGAGGCGCCGGCTTGCCGACCGTGTCGGCCTTGATCTCGCCATTTGGCTGCATGGTGATGTAGACCCCGGCCTCGGTCTGGCCGTAGAGCTGCTTCAGGTTGACGCCGATCGAGCGATAGAACCGGAACAGCTCGGGCCCGATCGCCTCGCCCGCGGTGTAGCCGACCTTGATGTTGGTGAGGCCGAAGCGGTTGCGCAGCGGGCCGTAGACCAGGAGGTCGCCGAGCTTGTAGAGCAGCCGCCCCTTGGCCGGGACGCTCTCGCCGTTCAGGATCTGCTCGCCATAGCGCTTCGCCACGTCGAGGAAGTAGTGGAACATCCGGCGCTTCAGGCGGCCGGCATCCTCCATGCGCACCATGGTCACGGTCAGCATGTTCTCGAAGACGCGGGGCGGGGCGAAGGCGTAGGTGGTGCCGACCTCGCGGCGGTCGTCGATCACCGTGTCCGGGCTCTCCGGGCAGTTGACGCAGAAGCCGGCCAGCATCGCCTGGGCATAGGAGAAGACGTGGTCGCCGACCCAGGCGATCGGCAGATAGGCGATGACCTCGTCAGTCTCGTTGAGCCCGTCGAAGCCGCAGCCGATCTCGGCGGCGATTAGGACGTTGTAATGGCTGAGCATCACGCCCTTCGGCCGTCCGGTCGTGCCGGAGGTGTAGAGGATGATGCCGAGATCCGAGCCCTGACCCTGCTCCATCTCGCGGGCGAGCGCCGCTTCGGCTTGCGGGTCCTTCAGCGCCCGGCCCCCCGCCGCGATCACCGTCTCGATGGCGTGGAGCTTGCTGTGGTCGTAGTCGCGTAAGCCCCGCGGCTCGTCATAGAGCATGTGCCTGAGATGGGGCAGGCGGTCGGCGATCGAGAGCAGCTTGTCGACCTGCTCCTGGTCCTGCACCACGGCGAAGACCGCCTCGGCATGGTCGAGGACGTAGGCCATCTCCTCGGCGACGCCATCGGCATAGACCGGGACCGGGATCGCCCCGACCCATTGCGCGGCGCACATCGACCAGTAGAGCCGCGGCCTGTTCTGGCCGATGATCGCGACCTTCTCGCCGCGCTTCAGGCCGAGGTCCGCCAGGCCCTTGGCGAAGTTGCGGACGTGCTCCGCCACCTCGGCCCAGTTCCAGGACTGCCAGATGCCGAGGTCCTTGTGGCGGAAGGCGACGCGCGAGGCGCGCTCCCGTGCATTGCGCAACAGCAATTTCGGAAAGGTATCCGCCTGGCCGGCGATGCCGCTTGCCACGATTGCGTTCTCCCCTATCGAGCCGCCATGCGTCGTGGCGGCTTCCGCGGGCCGGTTTCCGGCCTCGTTCTCATGCAAGACTTGCAGGCGGCCATCATCCTTGCAAGGACCCGCTTGACAGACAATTCGCCTTTTGGTGACTATTGTCCCGCCGAAGTGTGCTTCTCACGCGGATGTGTTGCGTGACTTTTTGCTTTGGCCTTGATTTCCTTGCGAATTCTGCGGATCGAATCGGCGGGCGGAACCGCGCCTGCGACGGTGGCGGACCGGCTCATGCTTCATCATCTGTCTTTCGGCGTTTCCGATATCGCGCGTGCCTGCGCCTTCTACGACGCGGTGCTGGCGCCGCTCGGCTATGTACGGGTCTGGTCGGATCTCAGGCCCGGCGAAGCAGGGCAGGCGGTTGGCTACGGCCTGCCGGGCGGAGGCGACAAGCTCGCGCTGAAGCACAGGCCGGAAGGGCAGAGGCCGCCGGGGCTGGGCTTCCATCTCGCCTTCGCCGCGCCGGATCGCGGAGCGGTCGATCGGTTCCATGAGGCGGCGCTTCGCCATGGCGCGCGCGACAATGGCGCTCCGGGCCTGCGGGCGCATTACGGGCCGTATTACTATGCTGCCTTCGTGATCGACCCCGACGGCCATGCGATCGAGGCGGTATTCAACGAGCCGGTCTAGCGGTTCTCCAGCGTTCCTCGAGATCACGCGAAGCGTTCCGGCACTGCGCTTTGCTCCGGCCGGAATCATCATCGTTTCGCGAAATCGTCTAGTGCCGGAACCTCATCCGCAAGGAAAGTGGACCGTCATCCCGATGATGTCGGTCCACTTGCGATCTCTTCGAGTGTTTTGGGAAAACTCAGAACTGACGTCGTCGTTCCGTGCGCGAAGCGATGTCCGGCCGTTTGTGCCGGCCGGCGCGAAGCTTCTCAGGCTGGCAGGCGTGGAAGGGGTCGAGCCAATAACCCCAGAGACGCCGGGCGACGTCCGACTGGACGGCGACGTATTCGGCGATCTGGTCGCTGACCCGTTTGGTGAGCAGATCGAGGAGGCCAAACATGGCGGCGGTTCCTTTCTCAGCCGTGGCTGTTCGGGAAAGGAACGCACGAAACGCGATTTGGTGCCGTTGCGATATCCTCAGCCCTCGTAGCGTGAGAGCCGGTCGAGGTCGCGGATGGTGACGCTGCCATGGCCGAGCTCGATCAGGCCGAGATCGGCGAGCTTCGCCAGTCCCTGGTTGGCCATCTGCCGGGAGATGCCGGCGAGCATGCCGAGCTCCTCCTGCGAGATCGCCAGCGTGCGACCGAGATCGGGGTAGAGGATCGGGTTGAACAGCCAGGCGAGATTGCGGGCGAGGCGCCCGGTCGAATCCAGTGTGCGCTCGGTCTCCGCCAGCGAGATGAACTGGGCGAGGCGCTCGTTGAACTGGTGGACGAGGAAGCGGTTGAAGGCGGCCGAATGCTCGAACAGCCAGAGGAAGGTCGAGCGGCGCATCAGGGCGAGCCGCGTCTCGCGCAGCGCCACCAGCTCGTAGCGCCGCGGCTCGGCCTTGATCACGGTGCCCTCGCCGAACCAGGCGCCGGCGCGCATGCCGGCGAGCGTCGCGGATTTTCCCGTTTTCGAGGTCGTCGCCATCTTGACCAGCCCGTCGGCGACGCCGGTCCAGGATTCCAGCCGGTCGCCGACATGGCAGATCGAGGCGCCCTTGCCGTAGCTCTTGAACGAGATGCCCCGCCGCGCCTCCTCGAACTCGGCCTCCGACAGGTCGCGGGACCAGGAGGCGATGGCGCGCAATTCCTCAAGGGTGATCAAGATGGCGGTGATCCGGGTTGGCGGCGGGCGGGTGATAGTATGGGCTGCGACGGGGGCTGGGCTCAAGTTGGACGAAAGAGGCGCGGGGAGAGAGCCAAAGCGGCGCAAGCGAGACGGAAAGACGTAGGGAACCCTCTCCCGGAGGGAGAGGGTAGGTAGGCCGTTGAAAGTTCTAGCTGCGCGCCCAGCACGCTGCGGTGAGGAAGAATTTCGCTGGTCCAGCGGCCGACACCTCACCCCTGCCCCTCTCCTTACAGGAGAGAGGTTCCCCGCGGCCTACTCGGCAGCCTCGGGGAGGGCGGAGGCAGGATTTCCCTCACGCAATTGCGCCAGCAGCGCAGCCTCCTCCGCCTTCGCTGCCTTGAGATGCCGCTCCTTCACATGGCCGAAGCCGCGGATCTTGTCCGGGATCGCGGCCAGCGCCACGCAGAGCGTGTGGCTTTCCGGCGTGAGCCTCGCCAGCAGCTCGTTCAGCAGCGCCTCGTAATCGGCGATCAGTCGGCGCTCGGTGCGGCGCTCTTCGGTGTAGCCGAAGAGGTCGAAGGCGGTGCCGCGCAGGCCCTTGAGCTTCGCGACCACCGAGAAGGCGCCCATCATCCAGGGGCCGAAGCTCATCTTGCGCGGCAGGCCCGTGTTGGGATCGCGCCGTGCCAGCAGCGGTGGGGCGAGATGGAACTCGTAGCGCAGCGGCTTGCCCTCGCTGCCCTTGGCCTCGAAGGTCGCGGCAACCTGCCTGCGGAAGGCACCATCGCTATAGAGGCGCGCGACCTCGTATTCGTCCTTGTAAGCCAACAGCTTGAAGAGGTTGCGGGCGACGGCCTCGCTGAGCGTTGTCTGGCCGGGCAGGATCGCCGCTTCCCGCGTCTGGGCACGGGCGACGAGATGGCGATAGCGCGCCGCATAGGCCGCGTTCTGATAGGCGGTGAGGAAGGCGACGCGCCGCTCGATGACCTCTTCCAACGTCTGCGAGAGCTGGCGGGCGGGCGTCGCGGCCTTGCTCTGCGAGAGCAGGCCGGCGAGCGCTTGCGGGTCATGCGCGGCGCGGCGGCCGAGCTCGAAGGCCTGCCGGTTCATCGCGACGGCCTCGCCATTGAGCTCGATGGCCCGCAGTAACGCGTCGCGCGAGAGCGGCACGGCGCCGAGCTGCCAGGCATGGCCGAGCATGAACATGTTGGTGGCGATGGCATTGCCGAGGAAGGCGACAGCGGCCGCGGTCGCATCGATGAAATGCGTCTGCTCGCGGCCGGCGGCCGAGAGGATCGCGCGCTTCAGCCGCTCGGTCGGCAAGGAGAAATCAGCATTCCGCGTGAAATCGCCCGGCAGGCTTTCGGCGGTGTTGACGATGACGATGCCGCGCTCCCGCCGGATCGCGCCCAGCACCTTCTTGGAGCCGGTGACGGTGAGGTCGCAGCCGAGAACGAGATCGGCCTGCCCGGCGGTGACCCGGATCGCATGGATGTCGTCCGGATGAGGGGCGAGCTTGACATGGCTGAAGACAGCGCCGCCCTTCTGGGCGAGGCCGGCCATGTCGATCATGCCGCAGCCCTTGCCCTCGAGATGCGCGGCCATGCCGAGGATCGCGCCGATGGTGACGACGCCTGTGCCGCCGACGCCGGTGACGATCACCGCGAAGCTGCGATCCAGCGCCGGCACGACCGGCTCGGGCAGTTCTGTCTCGCCCAAAGCCGAGGCATCGAGCCGGAGCGGATCCGCCTTCTTCGGCTTGGCGCCGTGCACGGTGACGAAGGAAGGGCAGAAGCCCTTCACGCAGGAAAAGTCCTTGTTGCAGTTCGACTGGTCGATCTGGCGCTTGCGGCCGAACTCGGTCTCCAGCGGCTGGACCGAGACGCAGTTCGATTGCAAGCCGCAATCGCCGCAGCCCTCGCAGACCAGCTCGTTGACGATCACCCGCTTGTCGGGGTCGGGATAGGCGCCGCGTTTGCGCCGCCGGCGCTTCTCGGTGGCGCAGGTCTGGTCGTAGAGCAGAAGCGAGACGCCGGTGGTTCCGGCCAGTTCGCGCTGGACGGCGTCCAGCTCGTCGCGGTGATGCAGCGTCGCGCCGGCCGGCCATTGCGTTCCCGGCGGATATTTGCCGGGGTCGTCGGTGACGACGGCGATGCGCCTCACGCCCTCGGCCGCGGCCTGGCGAGCCATCTGGTCGGGCGAGAGATGGCCTTCCGCCTGCTGGCCGCCGGTCATGGCGACGGCGTCGTTATAGAGCAGCTTGTAGGTGATGTTGACGCCGCTCGCGACCGCCCAGCGGATCGCGAGCGAGCCGGAATGGGTATAGGTGCCGTCGCCAAGATTCTGGAAGACATGGCCGCGCTTCGAGAACAGCGCTTCGCCGACCCAGTTGGCGCCCTCGCCGCCCATCTGAGTGAAGCCGGCGGTGTCGCGGTCCATCCACTGCACCATGTAGTGGCAGCCGATGCCGGCATAGGCGCGCGAGCCTTCTGGCACGATTGTCGAGGAATTATGCGGACAGCCCGAGCAGAAATAGGGCGTGCGCTTGGCGATCTCCTGCGCCTCGGCGAGACGGCCCTGCGCCGCGGCGATCTCCTCCAGCCGGGCACGCAAGGCGGGGTCGTCACCGTATTGCAGCAGACGGCCGCCCAAGGCGATCGCGATATCGTTGGGGTCGAGCGCGCCATGGACGGGGAAGAGCCAGTCGCCGTTCTCGTCCTTCTTGCCGATGACCATCGGCTGATGCTTGGCGCCGTAGAGCTCCTCGCGGACCTGGACCTCGATCAGCGAGCGCTTCTCCTCGACCACCATGATCAGGTCGAGTCCATCGGCGAAAGCCTTCAGCTCGGCCGGATCGATCGGCCAGGGGCAGGCGAGCTTGAAGAGGCGGATGCCGAGGTCGTTGGCGCGGACTTCGTCGATGCCGAGATCAGCCAGCGCCTGCTGCACGTCGAGATAGGATTTGCCGACGGTGGCGATGCCGATGCGTGGCGTCTTCCCGCCATGGGTGACGATGCGGTTCAGCTTGTTGGCGCGCAGATAGGCCAGCATCGCATCGCGCTTGTAGAGATGCATCCGGCGCTCTTGCTCGACGAAATCGAGCTCGCGCCGGATGGCGAGGCCGCCCGGAGGCGGAACATAGTCCGTCGGCGTCACGATCATAACGCGGTCGAGCGAACCGTCGACCGAGGCGGTCGATTCGATGTTGTCCTTGACGCATTTGATGCCGACCCAGACCGAGGCGAAGCGCGAGAGCGCGATGCCGTGCAGGCCGTAATCGATGATCTCCTGCACGCCGGCCGGATTGAGGATCGGCATCATCCGGTCGACCAGCACGAATTCGGTCTGATGCGCGTTGGTCGAGGATTCCGCCGTGTGGTCGTCGCCCATCAGGCAGATGACGCCGCCCTTGGGATCGGTGCCGGCCATGTTGCCGTGGCGGAAGACGTCGCCGGAGCGGTCGACGCCTGGCCCCTTGCCGTACCAGAGCGCGAAGACGCCGTCATGCTTGCCCTCGCCGCTCAGCCCCGCCTGCTGTGTGCCCCAGATGGCGGTGGCGGCAAGGTCCTCGTTGAGGCCGGGCTGAAAGACGATGTTCGCGGCTTTCAGCTGCTTGGACGCCCGCATCAATTGCTGGTCGAGCCCGCCGAGCGGAGAGCCGCGATAGCCGGAGACGAAGCCCGCCGTGTCAAGCCCGGCCTGCCGATCACGCTCGCGCTGCATCAGCAGCATGCGGGCCACGGCTTGAGTGCCGGTGAGGAAGACTTCCCGCTTCTCAAGGTCGTATTTGTCGTCGAGCGCGACCTCGCGCAGTCCGATCTGGCGCAGCGCGCCTGCCTCGGTGCCGGATTTCCGTGGTGCCTCGGCCATATTCGGCCTCCCGGATCATCGTTCCCGCCGACGGGCCGGTGGACCCGGCCTCATATTTCGCCGCCTTCGCGGCAAATACGTCAGTAAAGCTGACATATCGGCCAGAGGCGGTCAATTGACCTGGTATCATTCCAGTTTTCACGGCCGGGTCCAGAGATTTGCGGGCGCGGCCGGTGCGTGTCCGTCGGCGGCGCCGCGATTTGGCCCTGTTTCGCGAGGATGGCTGTTGCGAAGCGTCGCAGGCCCCTCACGGTCGTTGACGATTGCTTGGCCATGATCCACGCAAGCCGGGATCACGGAGGTTTTGCCTTTGACGCGACGAGCATCTCTGACGGCCCTTGCCGGGCTCCTGCTGGCCGCCTTGGCGGGCGGCCAGGCGGCTGCGCATCCGCATGTCTTCGTCGCGGCCAAAGCCGAAATCGTCTTCGCGCCCGACGGCGCGGTGCAGGCGATTCGCCATCGCTGGAGCTTCGACGAGGCCTATTCGGCCTATATCACCCAAGGGCTCGACAAGAACGGGGACGGCAAGCTGACCTCGGACGAACTGGCCGAACTCGCCAAGATCAATGTCGAATCGCTGCCGGACGTCGAGTTCTTCACCGCCGCCAAGCTGAATGGCCGCAAGCAGGAATTCGGCACGCCGGGCGAACAGATCATGTCCTTCGATAACAAGGTGCTGACGCTGGTCTTCACGCTGCCGCTGAAGACCCCGGCCAAGGCGCGCTCCTTCGGCATCGAGATCGGCGATCCCACCTATTTCGTCGCCTTCGACATCGTCGATGCGCCGGATGCGGTCGTGACCAAGGGTGCGCCGCAAGGTTGTGTGGTGCGGGTGAACCGCCCGCCCAAGCTCGACGACGCCACGCAGAAGCGTCTCGCCGAGGCGGACATCACCGCGACGCCCGATGTCAGCGGGCTCGAGATCGTGACGCGGGCGCTGGTGGCATGTCCGTGACATCCGCCGAGACAGCACGCCCGGTCGGTGCGGCGCTGTCGCGGCGCTTGATCGCCTGCGCGCTGGCGCTGCTGTTGGTCGGGGGCGTGGTTGCCCTGCTCGCGTTCCTGATTGCGAGTGTCAGCCCGCCGCCTCCGCCCCCGCCGCGCAATCCTTTCGGCACAGCCCTGCCACGCGAGGCCTTGCCATCCACGACTGGCTTCGGCGCGGTGCTTATTGCTTGGCAATCGAGCTTCTATCGCGAATTGACGGCGACGCTGAAGGCGATCGCGACGGCGCCGGCTGCACTCTGGGGTTTGCTCGGGCTCTCCTTCGGCTATGGCGTCTTCCATGCGGCCGGGCCGGGCCATGGCAAGGCTGTGATCTCCGGCTATATCGTCGCCGATAATCGCAGCCTGAAGCGCGGTCTGGCTTTGAGCTTCGCCGCGGCGCTCCTGCAGGCCGTGGTCGCGATCGCGATCGTCAGCGTGGCGACGCTGCTGCTGCGCGTGACCGCGATGCAGATGAACGCTGCTACCACCGTGATCGAGCAGGGCAGCTTCCTGCTGGTCGCGCTGGTCGGGCTCCTGATGCTCTGGCGGAAATCGGGCGCGCTGGTCAGGCTGGAAGCGGGCGGGGTGCATGACCCGGCGGCATGCGACCATGTCCATATGCCCGATGCCGAACAGGTCTCGCGGCTATCCGGCTGGCGGGACATGGCGGGCGTTGTCATTGCGGCGGGGGCGCGGCCCTGCGCGGGGGCGCTGATCATTCTCGTCTTCGCCAATGCGCAAGGGCTGTTCTGGGCCGGCGTCGCCGCGACCTTCGCCATGGCGCTCGGGACCGCGCTCACCACCGGTGCGCTCGCGGCCTTCGCCGTCTTCTTCAAGTTCGCGGCGCTGAAATTCGCCGGTGGCGGCAACCTGCGCTCGGCCCGACTGATCGCCGGGCTCGAATTGCTGGCGGCCGCCTTCGTCGCCGTGCTCGGCGCAGCGCTGTTCACCGGCCTCTGGATCGGCGGAGCGGGGAGCTAACGCGGGTTGGTTCGGCACGGAACCTCACCGTCATCCCGGACAAGCGGCTTAGCCGCGCAGATCCGGGATCCATCGCAGAGCGCGGAGCCCTCCGATGGATCCCGGGGCAGCCCGGGATGACGGCAGAGATTTTGGCGCTCTTGCCGGTTAACGCAGCGGGTCGTTCTCCAGCAGGATCGGCCTGCCATGCGGCGTCGCCTCCGCCGCGCGAGCCCAGGAGGCGGCGAGCGCGTCGACGCCGTCATGGGAAGTCAGCCCCTTCGCGATCAGGAGATGCTCCAGCGCCTCGCACCAGCGCTCATAATAATCCGAGCCGTCCTTGCAGCCGCCGGCTGCCAGCGCCTCGCGAATTTCGGCACCGAGCGCCTGCGCCCATTCCTCGGCGGTGAAGACGCCCTTGTTCTGGAGCTCGACGACCAGGGCGAAGGCCTGGGCCTGCCAGGGCTCGGCGAAGATCGGCCCATCGGCATCGCGCGGGATCAGGGTGCCGGCGGCGAGCGCCGCGAGATCGGTCTCAGGCCGGCTCAAGATAGCTCTCCCAGGCCTCGATGCTGACGGTGGAGGTCGGGTCGGCATCGCGGCCCCAGAGTTCACGGCCGTCGAAGACCACCGTGTAGAGCCATTGCGCCGTCTCGGGCTGGCCCTGCGCGCCCGTATCCGGGAAGACATGGCAGCCGGTAATGCGCTCGACCATGCCGGTCTTCCCGCGGGCATAGCGCGGCAGGCGGGTGTGATGCTGCGGGTGCATCACGATAGTGCGGACCTTGTCGCCAACCGCGAAGCGGGCCGGGGCCTCGGCCTCGCGCTCATAGGGGAAGCCGCGGCGCAGGACGCCCGCGACCTCCTCGCCCCTGAGCACGCGCTTGGGCTCGCGGCGCTCGGGCGCCGGCTTGCCGGTCGCGAGTTCGTCGGCGCTCAGGAAGCCGTGCTTGACCAGCACCTTGTCGAGTGCGGCGAGCCAGATCTCGTAATAGGTCGAGGAGAGGTACTGGGCCGGCGGGAGGCTCTCGCGGGCATGGCGGATCTCATCGATGGTCCAGGCGCCCATGGCGCCGGCCGCGACATTGATCGCGAGCACGCGCTTCTCCCAATCGCCATGGAAGACCGGCTCGTTCGGCTCGGGAACGACCGGGCCGAAACCCATCTGGCCGCCGAGGTCGTGGGCGCTGTTCATGCCGCGTCCTCCACTTTGGGCAGGCCGGTGCCGATCATCGAGTCGCGGGTGACGATGCTGGCGAGCTTTTCCTCGCTCCAGCCCTCGGTGCCGGCGGGCCGCATCGGGATGACGATGAAGCGGGTCTCGGCGGTCGAATCCCAGACGCGGATGCGCTGGCTCTCCGGCAGCGTCACGCCGAAATCGGCGATCGTGCCGCGCGGGTCGATCACCGCCTTGGCGCGGTAGGGCGGGGATTTGTACCAGACCGGCGGCAGCCCCAGTATCGGCCACGGATAGCAGGAGCAGAGCGTGCAGACGATCAGGTTGTGCTGCTCGGGCGTATTGAAGCAGGCGACGATATGCTCGCCGCCGCGCCCGCCATAGCCGAGCTCGGCCGCCGCAGCCGTGCCGTCCGCCTTGAGGCGTTTGGCGAAGGCCGGATCGGTCCAGGCTTTGGCGACGATACGGGCGCCGTCGCGGGGGCCGATCTTCGTCTCGTAGGTGTCGATGATCGCGTCGAGCGCGGCCGGATCGACATAGCCCTTCTGCACCATCAGCGTCTCCAACGCCTTCACCCGCGCCTCGATGGCGGTGAAGTGGTTGTCGTGATGATGATCGTGATCGTGGTGATGATGTCCGCTCATGGCGGTCTCCTCTCAGGCGATCCGGATGCGGGCGGCGCGTTCGTAGCGCACCGCGAAGGCGACGAGCGAACGGTCGGAGCCCTTCGGTCCGATCAGCGACAGGCCGAGCGGGGCGCCCTCGCGCTGCGCCACGGGAATCGTGACCTGCGGGAAGCCCGAGAGACCGGCGAGGCAGAGCAGGCGCAGCGCCCGGTTGCGGAAATCCTCCAGCTCGGATTCCTTCGCCGCGATCAGCGGGGCAATGTCGGGCATGGTCGGCAGGATCAGCACGCCGTCCTGGCCGAGGAGGCGCGAAAGCTTGGTGCGGAAGGATTTCCGGGTCGCTTCGCCCTTGGCGTATTCGGCGTCGGTCACTGCCTTCGAAAAGGCGAAGCGCTCCTTCACGCCCGGTCCGAGCGGCGGGGCGAAGCGCTCGATCATCGGACCGTCGGACAGCCAGGCTTCGCGGCCCTGGATCCAGCGGAAGGCCCAGTAGAGCGCGTCGAGGTCGCGGACGAGCTTGACGCCCGCGGGCTGGCCGAGTGCCGGAACCGCGCGCTGCACGACATTGCGCAGGATCGTCTCGGCCTCGGGCACGGCCTGGGCGAACATGTCGTCGGCGACGAGAAGGCGCGGCGCCTCCGGCAGTTCCGCCTTGTCCGGGCCGAGCAGCACATTGGCGACGCGGGCGAAGATATCGCCGTCGCGGGCGAACCAGCCGGGCGTGTCGAGGCTTTCCGCCAGCGGCCAGGCCCGCTTCAGCGAGAGCCGGCCATGGCTCGGGCGGATGCCGAAGAGCCCGCCATAGCTTGCCGGTGCCCGCACCGAGCCGCCGGTATCGGAACCGAGAGCGATATCAGCGAGGCGTCCGGCGACCGCCGCCATCGAGCCGCAGGAGGAACCGCCGGTGATGCGGTCCGGCGCTGCCGGATTGATCGGCGAGCCGAAATGCGCGTTCTGGCCGTTGAGCGAGAAGGCGAGCTCGTCGGTATGGGTCTTGCCGACGAAGCGGGCGCCGGCCTTTAGCAGCTCCTTCACGATCGGCGCGGTCTTGGTCTTGATGCCCGATTGTGCCAGCACCAAGGGCGAGCCCGCCCCGGTCGGGTAGCCCTTGACGTCGAAGAGGTCCTTCACCGCCAGCGTCAGTCCCGCGAGCGGGCCGGCGACGGCGTGCTTCACGTGCGCGTCGGGATAGGGAAGGAAGCAGCGGAACGGATCGTCGAAAGTCATCTGGCGTCAGATCCCCCTGGAATCGCCGTCGGAACGCGGGTCGTGCACGGCTTCGACCTGCCCCTTCGCGTGCTTCACCAGCATGCCGGCATGGCCGAAGCCCTCGGAATAGGCGAGGCCGCTTTCCGTCACCGAATGGCCGGCGGCATCGAGCCGCTCCAGCAGCGAGGGGTCGAAGCGATCCTCGACCTGAAGGCCGATGGTGCCTGCGTCTCGGCTCCTGCCGAAGAGCCAGCGCGGGGCATCGACTACCGTCGCGAGATTCTGGCCGGCGCGGTAACGGGTCAGGATCTGTGCCTGGACCTGCGGCTGGCCGTCGCCGCCCGTCGCGCCATAGGGCAGGACGCGCCCGTCATCGAAACTGGCCAGCGCGGGGTTCAGGCTGTGGAAGGGCTTGCGGCCGGGTGCCAACGGATTGGTGGCGTCGCGGTCCAGCGAGAAGGACGTGCCTCGGCTCTGCCAGAGGATGCCGGTCGTCGGCAGCACGCAGCCGGAGCCGTAGGCCCAGCCGTTCGACTGGACATAGGAGACGGCGAGACCCTTGCCGTCGATCGCGCCCATCCAGACTGTATCGCCGTCGCCATGGCGCAGCGGCAGCTTCGCGGCGCGCTTGCCATCGATGGCCGCCGCCTCGCGCATCAGGGCGGCATCGCCCAGGAAATCGGCCGGCGGGCGGTCGAGCTGCGCGGGGTCGGTGACATAACGGTCGCGGATGGCGAAGGCGCGCTTCGTCGCTTCGATCAGCCCGTGATGATGCTCGAACGAATCGAGCCTCGCCTCGCCGAGACGCTCGAAGATGCCGAGGATCATGAGGGAGGCCAGCCCTTGCGTCGGCGGCGGCAGGTTGGCGACGGTGAGACCGGGCAACTTCAGCGTCAGCGGGACGACCGATCGTGCCTGATAACGGGCGAGGTCGGTTCGAGTGACGGGTGCGCCGATGCGCTCGAGATCGGCCGCAATCTCGCGACCGACATCGCCGCGATAGAAATCATCGAGCCCGGCATGGCCGAGCTGCTCCAGGGTGGAGCCGAGCGCTTCCGGCCGGCGGCGGTCGCCGGACTTGGGCGGCGCGCCGTCGATCCAGAAGGTCGAGAGGAAGCCTGGTGCGGCCTTCAGAGCCTCAAGCTCGTTGGGCTTGTTGCCGAGCTCGGATTCCGAGACCGCGTAGCCCTCGCGGCAATGGCGGATCGCATCTGCCAGCAACTCCCTGAGTGGCATGCGTCCGCCAAGAGCGCGCGAGAGATCAAGCGCAAGCTGCCAGCCACCGAGGGCGCCCGCGACGGTCAGCGCTGCTTCCGGGCCGCGGGCGGGGATGGCGTCATGCCCCTTGCCGCGATAGCGCTCGATCGTCGCAAGCGTGCCGGCCGGGCCGCAGGCCTCGATGCCGTGCAGCCGGCCGCCGGGCTCCTGCACCAGCCAGAAGCCGTCTCCGCCGACGCCGTTGAGATGCGGGTAGACCACGGCCAGCGTCGCGGCCATCGCGACCATGGCCTCGATCGCGTTGCCGCCCTCGGCCAGAATGGTCCGGCCCGCCTCGGAGGCGAGACGATGAGGGGCCGCCACGGCGGCGGAAGCGAAGACAGGCGTATCGAGCATCGGGACTTTTCAAGCGCGGAGATCATGCCCATCTGCGCGACGGGCGCGAATTTGTTGCATGGGGCGGCGAGCTCCGCTAGGTGCGTGGGACGCCTAGCCTCGCGAAGGGGTCCGCGCGTGAAGGAAGGACAGCATGGCCGGACGGCATATGAACTGGCGCAACCTGATCATGGTCTCCTCGTTCGGGATCCTGATCGCCGTCGAGCTTTTCGGCGTGGCGCTGGCGGCCGGCTGGGCGCTGGCTGGCCTGTTCGAGCTCGGCACCATCTTCGAATACGTCATGATGGCGGTGTTTTCGGTCTTCGCCGGCTACGGGCTGATCAACCTGATGCGCCGCATGCTCAAGATCGAGCATCTGACCGAGGTCGATTGAGGCCTTCGGCCTCCCTCACTCGCAGATCGTCAACGTGACCGGATCGGCATCGGCCGGAAGGTAGTCGCCCATCGCGCGGCAGCCGGCAGCGGTGCAGATGCGCCAGTCGGCCGTCGCGCCCGAGCGCCGCATCACCACGTCCTTCAGCGGCGGCAAGGCCGGGTGCCAGCGCCAGAAGCCATCCACCAGTTTTGCACCGTCGGGCGGATCCATGCCGGCGCCGGAGCCCTCGATCCGCGCCTCGACGATCTCGAGCCCGGCCGGCGTCTCGCGCCAGACCTCTTCCCAGAGCGTCTTCTGCACCGAATGGCGCCAGCCCAGCGTGATCTCGCCATGGCCGAGCGCGACGACGAGCGCGCCAGCCGCCAGGCACAGGCTCATACGGCGGCGGTCTCGGCCTTCGCCGCAAACCAGTGCCGAGCGATGACGGCGGCGGTCAGCGCATAGCCGAGCGGGTCGCTATAGGCGAACTCGCCGAAGAGCAGCACCGCCGCCCCGAAGCAGAGCACGCGCTCGAGGACCGAGAGCTTGCCGAAGAGATAGCCGATCGCGACCATGCCGAAGAGGCCTATGGCGACCGCCGCCTTGAAGGTGGCATAGACCACGGCCGGCCAGAAGCCGATGACATTGGCCATCGGATCGCCCGGCTGCAGCATCAGCGCCGGCGAATAGACGGCGATGAAGGGGATGACGTAGCCGGCAAGCGCGACGCGCATCGCTTCCCAGCCGATCTTGTCCGGGTTCTCCTTGGCGATCGGGGCGGCGGCGAGCGCGGCCAGCGCCACCGGCGGCGAAAGATCGGCCATGATGCCGTAGTAGAAGGCGAACATGTGGCTGACGATCAGCGGCACGCCGAGCTTCTCCAGCGCTGGGGCGGCCAGCGCCGCGACGATGATATAGGTCGGGATTGTCGGGATGCCGGTGCCGAGCAGGATCGAGAGGATCATCGTCAGGATCAGCGCCAGGAACAGGCTGTGCTGGCCGAGCCCGATGATCCAGGCGCCGAAGGTGGTGCCGATGCCGGTCTGCGTCATCAGGCCGATGATCGTGCCGACGATGGCGCAGGCGATGCCGACCGGCAGTGCCGTCTTGGCGCTGTCGGCGAGCGCATCGCGGCTGATCGCCAGCGTCGTGCGCCCACCCAAGGTGAAGGCATTGGCGAGGATCAGCAGAGCGATCAGCCCGGCGACGACGCGGATATCCATGCCTTCGCGGAACAGCGCTGCCGCGATCAGCCCGAGCCCGACCCAGAAGATCACGCGCAGGGTCTGCGTGCCCAGGCCTGCGGCGATGCCCGCGCCGAGCAGCAGACCGACCGTCAGCGCAAGCCCGATCGTGCCGGCGAAGAGCGGCGTGAAGCCGTGGAACAGCATGAAGACCAGCACGGCGAGTGGCAGCACGAGATACCAGCGCTCGCGCAGGGCTTTCAGCGGGCTCGGCAGCATGGCGCGCTCGATACCCTTGAGCCCGTATTTGCCGGCTTCCAGATGCACCATCCAGAAGGCCGAAGCGAAATAGAGCACGGCCGGAATCACGGCGGCCTTAACGATCTCGGCATAGGGCACGCCCAGCGTCTCGGCCATGATGAAGGCGACGGCGCCCATCACTGGCGGCATGATCTGGCCGCCCATCGAGGCTGTGGCCTCGACGCCGGCGGCGAAGGCGCGCCGGTAGCCGAACTTGATCATCAGGGGAATGGTGAATTGGCCGACGGTGACGACATTGGCGACACCGGAGCCGGAGATCGTGCCCATCAGGCCCGACGAGAATACCGCAACCTTGGCCGGACCACCCCGCGTGCCGCCGAAGATGCCGAGCGAGACGTCGTTGAAAAGATGGATCATCCCGGCCTTCTCGAGGAAGGAACCGAAGACGATGAACAGGAAGATATAGGTCGCGGAGACGTAGATCGGCGTGCCGTAGAAGCCTTCCGTGCCGAAGGAGAGATGGCCGATGATCTGATCGAAACCATAGCCGCGATGGTTGAAGGGTGCGGGCAGATACTGGCCGAAGAACCAGTAGAGCAGGCAGATTCCGCACATGATCGGCAGGGCGTTGCCCATCAGCCTGCGGGCGGCCTCGAAGATCAGGACGATCAGCAGCGTGCCGATGACGAGATCCATCGTAGAGGGGTCGCCGTCGCGCAGGATCAGGTCGGCATAGAAAATCCACTGATAGAGGCCGAGGCCGAAACCGACGAGGCCGAGCGCCCAGCCGAAGAGGCGGTGGGCTGAGTCCTTGGCCCGGAAATTGGCGACGAGACCGAAGGAGAGCAGCAGCAGGAAGCCGACATGGACGCCGCGCGCCGCCTGGCTCGGCAGGAAGTTCCAGGCGGAGATCGCGATCTGGAAGGCGGCGAAGGCGAGGCCCAGCCCATAGGCGAGCAGGCCCCAGCCGCCGGGGCCGAAACCGGGCGGGAAGCCATGCTCGAAATTGTCGAGATCGGCATGCTCGACCTCGCCCGGCCTGGCGCCGGAGAGGGCTTCCAACTGGTCGGTCTCGGCGGTGGTGGTCATCGTCCAGATCCTGCCGGTGTCATGGTGTCATCCGGTCTCAATGTGTCATCCCGCACGCGCAGCAGCGTTGCACGCTGCAGCGCGCACGGGATGACACGCTTCATGAAGGTCTCAGGAACCGGTCTTCAGGCCCTTTTCCTTCAGGTAGCGCGCCGCGCCCGGGTGGAGCGGGACCGGCATGCCGTCAAGCGCCTTTTCCAGCTTGATCTCCTTGCCGGCCGCATGCGAGGCGGCGAGATCGCCGAGGTTCTCGAAGATTGCCTTGGTCATCTGGTAGACCAGCTCCTCCTTCACGCCCTCATGCGTGACGAGGTAGTTCACGACCGCGGCCGTGTTCACGTCGCTGGCCTGGCCGGTATAGGTGTTGGCAGGGATCGGGGCGCTGATGAAGGGCGGGCCGGCCTTGTCGATCACGGCCTTCGGCACCTCGACGACGTTGATCTCGACGGAGGTCGCGAGGTCGCGCAGCGAGGCGACGCCGAGGCCGGCCGATTGCAGGGTGGCGTCGAGCTGGCGGTTCTTCATCAGCTCGACCGACTCGGCGAAGGGCAGGTATTCGATCTTGCCGAGATCCTTGTAGGTGATGCCGGCAGCGGCGAGGATCGCGCGGGCATTGAGTTCGGTGCCGGATTTCGGCGCGCCCACCGAGAGGCGCTTGCCCTTGAGATCCGCGAGCGTCTTGATGCCGCTCTCCTTGGAGGCGACGATCTGGACATAGTTCGGATAGATCGCGGTGACGCCCCGCAGCTTCTTCAGCGGCGCCTTGAAGCCGGCTTCCTCGTCGCCCTTCCAGGCGGCGTCGAGCGAGTCGCCGAGCGTGAAGGCGATCTCGCCGCGGCCCTGCTGGAGGAGAACGAGGTTCTCGACCGAGGCTTTGGTCGCCTGCACGGTCGGTCGGACGTTCTGGATCTTCTCGCCGTAGATCTTCGAGAGCGCGACGCCCATTGGGTAGTAAACGCCGGAGGTGCCGCCGGTCAGGATGTTGATGAAGTCCTGGGCGCTGGCCTTCACGGGAAGGGCTGCGAGCGCGACAACGGCAGCAAGGCCGGCAAGATGCCGGGCTCGGAACAGCGATTTCATGATGTCTCCTCGATTGCGTGATCCGGCTCATGCGGCCAGTTGTCGCAATTTTAGAGCATGCTGAACCGGAAAGGGAAAGCGTGCGACGACAGGTGGCAGTCCGCCTTTAGCCGAAGGGCCGGACTGGTTTAGCCATGATCGGCTGCCTATCTCCGGTTTCGCCCGGTCACCCCGCCATGGGCGGGTGCGCCGCGCCTCCGAGCAACGAGCGATCAGGAACGACATGCACGACCGCGCCGAGCAGGGTAGCAGCCAGGGGCCTCGCCTCGACCGACGGACTCTTCTCGCAGGTGCGGGGGCGACAGCGACGCTGGCAGCGCTCGGCTTCGCGCCGGACGCGCTGGCGCAGCAGGGGCTGAAGCTCGGGGATGCCAGGGATTTCAGCTTCGAGGCCCTGAAGGCGCGGGCAAAGGAGATGGCGGCTAGGCCCTATGAGGCGCCGCCCAATCCACGGCCCGAGGTGACGCAGTGGATCGACTACGACGCCCATGGCAAGATCAGGTTCAAGCCGGAAGCGGCACTCTGGGCGAACGGTCCCTCGCCCTGGCCGGTGACCTTCTTCCATCTCGGCCGCTTCTTCCAGAAGCCGGTCAGGATGCATGTCGTCGAGGACGGCAAGGCGCGCGAGATCGTCTATGACGCCAGCTATTTCGAGATGCCGGCGAATTCGCCCGCCCGCGAGCTTCCGGCCGGGGCGGGCTTCGCGGGCTTCCGCCTGCAGGAAAGCCGCAGCGGCCATCCCGGCCGCAGCGGCGAGGCGCTGGACTGGAAGACGAACGACTGGGTCGCCTTCCTCGGGGCCTCGTATTTCCGCGCCATCGGCGAACTCTACCAGTACGGGCTGTCGGCGCGCGGCGTCGCGATCGACCCGGCGGTCTCCGGCAAGGTCGAGGAATTTCCGGACTTTACCCATATCTGGCTGGAGACGCCGCAGGCTGGCGCCGAATATGTCGTCGTCTACGCGCTGCTCTCGGGCCCGAGCCTTGCCGGTGCCTATCGCTTCCGCATGCATCGCGGCAAGGGCGTCACCATGGAGATCGAGACCGAGCTGCATCTGCGCAAGGATGTCTCGCGCCTCGGCGTCGCGCCGCTGACCTCGATGTTCTGGTATTCCGAGACCGTGAAGCCGACTGCGATCGACTGGCGCCCCGAGGTCCATGATTCCGACGGGCTCGCGCTCTGGACCGGGCCGGGCGAGCGGGCCTGGCGCCCCCTCAACAATCCTCCGCGCACCATGGCGTCAGCCTTCGTCGACAATGATCCGCGCGGCTTCGGGCTGATGCAGCGCGACCGGGAGACCGGGCATTATCTCGACGGCGTGCATTACGAGCGCCGCCCGAGCCTCTGGGTCGAGACGGACGGGCAATGGGGCCGGGGCTCCGTCCAGCTCGTCGAAATACCCACGGATGACGAGATCCACGACAACATCGTCGCGATGTGGGTGCCGGAGGCGCCGGCCCGGGCCGGCAACGCGTACAACTTCCGCTACACGCTGCACTGGCTCGCCGACGAGCCTTTCCCGACCCAGCTCGGCCGGGTCGTCGCGACGCGGCTCGGCAATGGCGGCCAGCCGGGGACGGCGCGGCCGCGGGGCGTGCGCAAGTTCATGGTCGAGTTCCTCGGGCCCGCGCTGGAGGCGGTTCCCTACGGCGTGCAGCCGGAGGTCGTGCTCTCGACTTCGCGCGGCAGCTTTTCCTATGTCTTTGCCGAGGCCATGCCCGACGACGTGCCAGGCCATTGGCGCGCCCAGTTCGATCTCTCCGTGGCCGGCAGCGAACCAGTCGAGATGCGCTGCTATCTCAAGGCGGGGGATACGGTGCTGACGGAGACCTGGCTCTATCAATACCTTCCGTTTTGAGCGTGGCGACGGGGGACAGGCGCGGAATCGCGCTTGCTCAAGCTCGGGCGTAACATTATATCGTTTCTCATGGCTCACGCGCACGCTCCCCACTCGCATCGCGCCGCTTCGGAAGCTCCGGGGTGGTCCTTGCTGCGTCTGTCGGCAGGAACGCGCGTGGGATTGGCTGCGGCCGTGGTCGCGCTGCTCTGGCTGGCGACGCTGGCCGTGATCCTGTGAGTTCGCGCTGATGTCCGCCATCCGCCTGACCGACCTGACGCTGGGCTATGACCGCCATCCGGCGGTGCATCACCTCTCCGGCGAGATCGCCACCGGGAGCCTGACCGCCATCGTCGGGCCGAACGGTGCCGGCAAGTCGACCTTGCTCAAGGGTATCGCTGGCGCGCTGGCGCCGCTCTCTGGCGGCGTCGCGCTCGCCAAGGGCAAGCGGCTCGCCTATCTCCCGCAATCGGCCGATCTTGACCGCTCTTTCCCGATCCATGTCTACGACCTCGTTGCCATGGGCTTGTGGAACCGGGCCGGCATCTTCGGCCGCATCGGCGCGGGCGCGGCCCATAAGATCGAGCATGCCATCGCGGCGGTCGGGCTGACAGGCTTCGAGCGCCGGCCGATCGGCACGCTCTCCGGCGGGCAGATGCAGCGGGCGCTGTTCGCGCGGCTCTTGCTGCAGGATGCCGACGTGATCCTGCTCGACGAGCCCTTCACCGCGATCGATGCGCGCACGACCGCCGATCTGCTGGAGCTGGTGCGGCGCTGGCAGGGCGAGAGCCGTACCGTCGTCGCCGTGCTGCACGATATCGAAACCGTCCGGCAGGCCTTCCCGCAGACCTTGCTGCTGGCGCGCGAAGCCGTGGCCTGGGGCGAGACCGCAGCGGTGCTGACGCCCGAGAATCTGCTGAAGGCGCGGCGCATGGTTGAGGCCTTCGACAGCCACGCCGCTCCCTGCCAGCGCGACGCCGCCTGATCCGCTCAGCCAGGCCAAGCCGATGCTCTACGACCTTCTCATCGGCCCCTTCGCCGAATTCGACTTCATGCGCCGCGCGCTCGTCGGCGTTGCCGCACTCTCCGTTTCCGGCGCTCCGATCGGCGTCTTCCTGATGCTCCGGCGGATGAGCCTGACCGGCGACGCCATGGCGCACGCGATCCTGCCGGGCGCGGCGCTGGGCTATCTCGTCGCCGGCTTCTCGCTGCCGGCGATGACGGTCGGTGGGCTCGCCGCCGGTTTCGCGGTGGCACTGGCGGCCGGTGCGGTCGCGCGTGCGACAGTCCTCAAGGAGGATGCATCGCTTGCCGCCTTCTACCTGATCTCGCTCGCGCTCGGCGTCACCATCGTCTCGCTCCGGGGCTCGGCGATCGATCTGCTGCATGTGCTCTTCGGCAATGTGCTGGCGCTGGACGATCAGGTGCTGATCCTGCTTGCCGGGGTTGCGACCGTGTCGCTGCTGTCACTGGCGGCGCTCTACCGGCCGTTGGTGCTGGAATGCGTCGATCCCGGCTTCCTGCGCTCGGTCAGCCGTTCTGGCGGCGTCGTGCATCTCACCTTCCTCGCGCTGGTCGTGCTCAACCTCGTCGCCGGCTTCCATGCGCTGGGAACCTTGCTCGCTGTCGGCATGATGATGCTGCCGGCCGCCGCCGCGCGCTTCTGGACCGCGGATATCACGCGGCTCCTGCTGCTCGCGGCCGGTTTCGGCATGGTCTCCGGCTATGCCGGGCTCGTCCTGTCCTACGCGGCGGGGTCGAGCCTGCCGGCCGGGCCGTCGATCATCCTCGCTGCGGGAGCGATCTATATCGGCTCGCTCCTGCTCGGCTCGCAGGATGGGCTTGCACGACGCCTCTTGCCTCGCGTCCATCTTCAGAGATAGAAACGTTATATCGTTTCATATTCCGGAGTCGCCCATGCTCAACCGTCGCGCCCTCGTCGCCGGCCTTGCTTTCGGGCTCGCCACAGGCGCCAGCCCGTTCGGCACTTTCGCACAGGAGAAGCTGCCGGTGGTGGCGAGCTTCTCGGTCCTCGGCGATTTCGTCCGGCAGATCGGCGGCGATCGCGTCAGCGTGACCACGCTGGTCGGCCCGGACGGCGACGCGCATGTCTATTCGCCGACGCCGGCCGATGCCAAGGCCATGGCTGCGGCCAGGCTCGTCGTCGTCAACGGCCTGCATTTCGAGGGCTGGCTGCCACGCCTGGTGAAATCCTCCGGCACCAAGGCGACCGTGGCCGAGGCGACCAAGGGCATCACGCCGCTCGAAGCCGATGACGACCATGACGAGAAGGGCAAGGGCGGCCATGCCCATGCCCATGGCCATGACGACCCGCATGCCTGGCAGAGCATCGCCAATGCGAAGATCTATGTCGCGAATATCAGGGATGCGCTGAGCGCGGCCGATCCGGTAGGCAAGGCGAGCTACGAGGCCAATGCCAAGGCCTACCTCGCCGAGCTCGACAAGCTCGAAGGCGAGGTCAAGGCCGCGATCGCCCGCATCCCGGCCGAGCGGCGCAAGGCGATCACCACCCATGACGCCTTCGGCTATTTCGTGAAGGCCTATGGCATCGCCTTCATCGCGCCGCAGGGCGTCTCGACCGAGGCCGAGGCATCCGCCAAGGATGTCGCCCGCATCATCCGGCAGGTGAAGGCGCAGAAGGTTCCGGCCGTCTTCCTCGAAAACGTGACCAATCCCCGCCTCGCCGAGCAGATCGCGCGCGAAAGCGGCGCCAAGGTGGGCGGCCGGCTCTATTCGGATGCGCTCTCGGCCGAGAGCGGGCCGGCGGGGACTTACATCCGGATGATGAAGCACAATATAAGCGAAATCGAAAAGGCGCTGACCGCCGGCCCGGCCTGACCGGGCGGTGTCGTCCTCGCGCTGCAGTCATTCAGGTCAAGCCATGTCCGAGAAAATCCCCGTCACGGTGCTCACCGGCTATCTGGGCGCCGGCAAGACCACGCTCCTCAACCGCATCCTGACCGAAGACCACGGCAAGAAATTCGCCGTGATCGTCAACGAGTTCGGCGAGGCCGGCATCGATGGCGACCTCATCGTCGGGGCCGACGAGGAAATCTTCGAGATGAACAACGGCTGCATCTGCTGCACCGTGCGCGGCGACCTGATCCGCATTCTCGACGGCCTGATGAAGCGCAAGGGCAAGTTCGACGCGATCATCGTCGAGACCACCGGTCTCGCCGATCCCGCACCGGTCGCCCAGACCTTCTTCGTCGATCAGGATGTCGGCGACGCGACTCGCCTCGATGCGGTCGTGACCGTGACCGACGCCAAATGGCTCAAGGACCGACTGAAGGATGCGCCGGAAGCCAAGAACCAGATCGCCTTCGCCGATGTCATCGTGCTCAACAAGATCGATCTCGTGACGGCGGAAGAGCTTGCCGAGGTGGAGGCGGCGATCCGCGCCATCAACCCCTATGCCAAGCTGCACAAGGCCGAGCGCGCCAATGTCGATATCGCCGCGCTGCTCGACCGCAACGCCTTCGATCTCGACCGAATCCTCGATATCGAGCCGGATTTCCTCGAGGCCGGGCATCATCATCACCATGCCGAGGACGTGCGCTCGATCTCGCTGACGGTGCCGGGCGATGTCGATCCCGAGAAGTTCATGCCGTGGATCAACGATCTTACCCAGATCCAGGGGCCGAACATCCTGCGTTCCAAGGGCATCCTGGCCTTCAAGAACGAGCCGCGTCGCTTCGTCTTCCAGGGCGTGCACATGATCCTGGACGGCGACCTACAGCGCGACTGGAAGGATGGCGAGACGCGCGAGAGCCGCCTGGTCTTCATCGGGCGCGATCTCAACGAGAACGAATTGCGCAAGGGGTTTGAAGCCTGCGCGGCCTGAGCTAAAGCCGCGTCATGACGACGATGACCCCACCCGTCTCGCTGCGCGAGCATGTCACCCCGATCACCGCGGAGACGCATGTCATCGCGGTCCACTGGCTAAAGCAGGGGCTCGTCCTCGCGCTGGCCGACGGGCGCGTGTTGCGCTGGCGCGACGGCGCCGTCGTGGACGGCGTCGAGGCCCATGCCGGCGGCATCCTCTGTGCCACCGGCGATGGCGAGCGCCTGATCTCCGGCGGTGATGACGGGCGCGTCGTCGCCACCCGCTTCGAAGGCGAGCCGGAAGAGATCGCGAAGGACCAGAAGCGCCGCTGGATCGACGCGATCACACTGTCTCCATCAGGCAATCTCGCCTGGAACACCGGCAAGACCGTGCAGGCCCGCGACGAGAAGGGCCGCATCCGCACGCTGGAGGCTGCGAGCACGCCGCAGGGCCTCGTCTTCGCGCCGAAGGGCTATCGCCTCGCCGTCGCCCAGATGAACGGCGTCTCGCTCTGGTATCCGAACACCGAGGCGAAGCCGGAATTCCTGGAATGGAAGGGCTCGCATCTCGACGTGGCCTGGTCGCCGGATGGGCGCTTCGTCGTCACCTCGATGCAGGAGAACGCGCTGCATGGCTGGAAGCTCGGCGACAAGCCGAGTCATATGCGGATGACCGGCTATCCGGCCAAGCCGCGCTCGCTGTCATGGTCGCATGACGGGCTCTGGCTGGCGTCGAGCGGGGCCGATGGCGCGATCGTCTGGCCGTTCCAGGGCGACGGGCCGCAGGGCAAGGCGCCACGCGAATGCGGCGTGCGCCATGCCCGCGTCACCCGCGTCGCCTTCCATCCGGGCGCGCTGGTGCTGGCGATCGGCTATGACGACGGCTGCATCCTGATGGTCCGATTGACCGACGGCTCCGAACTGCTGGTGCGGCCGGCCCTGCGCGGCAGCGGCATCAGCGCCTTCGCCTGGGACAAGGCCGGCAAGCGGCTCGCTTTCGGCGCCGAGGATGGCGCGGCCGGCGTGCTCGTGCTGCCGAGCTGAGTGCCATGCGCTTCGGCCTCTTCGGCAAGCCAGGGGCCCGCAAGGGCGGCGACGCGAAGGCCGAAGCCAAGGCTCTGGCCGAACGACTGAAGGGGCAGGTCCGGGAGCTGCTCGGCCTGCCCGTGACGGCGGCGATTGCCGTCAACGAGATCATCTGCGCCGATCCCGCCTGCCCGGGCAACGAAACGGTGATCCTGGTGATGAAGCCGGGCGAGAAGACCCGCTCCTACAAGCTGCAGATGGCGATGGCCGAGGTCACGGCGGAAGCGCTGGCAGAGGCGCTTCATCATGCCCGGGCTTGACCCGGGCATCTCGGAACCTGTGCCCTTTCGTCCTGAGATGCTCGGGTCGAGCCCAAGCATGACGCGCGTTATCAGGGCTTCGGGCCGTTCGGTACGATCGGCGCCTCGGCCTTGAACGCTTGCTCGCGGCGCCGGTTTCGCTAAAGCTCCCCGTCGATGTCTCTGTTCTCGCTCTATGCCCGCGTCCTCGGCGAACTCGGCCCCGAAAAGCGATTGGGCGTCATCCTGGCGTTGGCCAATGTCGTGCTGGCGGCGGTCGCCTTCGCCGAGCCGATGCTGTTCGGCGCGCTGATCGACCGGCTGACCACCATCCAGGCCTCGGGCGGCACCCTGACCTGGGCCAGCATCAATCTCCTGATCGTCGCCTGGGTCGGCTTCGGCCTGGCCAATATCGGCATGGGCGTCTTCGTCGCGCTGCATGCCGACCGGCTGGCCCATCGCGCGCGCCTGGCGGTGATGGCCCGCTATTTCGAGCACGCGCTGTCGCTGCCACTGGCCTATCACAGCCAGACCCATTCCGGCCGTGTGCTCAAGGTGATGCTCGACGGCACCAATGCGATGTGGGGCCTGTGGCTCTCCTTCTTCCGCGAGCATTGCGCCTCGGCGGTCGCGCTCTTCGTGCTCCTGCCATTCACGATCTGGAAGAACTGGCAGCTCGGTCTGCTGCTGATCGCGCTCGTCGTGCTGTTCGGCTCGCTCACCGCCTTCGTGCTGCGCAAGACCGATCGTTTGCAGCGCAATGTCGAGGCCTATCACTCCAGCCTCGCCGAACGAGCCTCGGACGCGCTCGGCAACGTGCCGGTGATCCAGAGCTTCACCCGCATCGAGGCCGAGGTGCGCGGCCTGCGCACCACCATCGCCAATGTGCTGGCGGCGCAATTACCTGTTCTGTCCTGGTGGGCAGTGGCGAATGTGGCGACGCGCGCCTCGGCGACGCTGACCGTCCTCCTGATCTTCATCGTCGGCACCTGGCTGCTGATGCACGGCCAGACGACGGTGGGCGAGATCGTCACCTTCATGGGCTTCGCCACGATGCTGGTCGGGCGTCTCGAGCAGATCGTCGGCTTCGTGAACTTCATCTTCATGCAGGCGCCGAAGATGCGGGAATTCTTCGAGGTGCTCGACACGCTGCCGAGCGTGCGCGACCTGCCGAACGCCCGGGATCCCGGCCGGCTCGAAGGCGCGGTCGCCTTCGAGGACGTCTCCTTCTCCTATGACGGCAAGCGCGCGGCGGTGCGCGACGTCTCCTTCGCCGTGAAGCCCGGCGAGACCATCGCCGTCGTCGGCTCGACCGGCTCGGGCAAGTCGACGACGCTCGGCCTGCTGCATCGCGCCTTCGATCCCCAATCGGGCCGGATCACGGTCGACGGCATGGATATCCGCGAGATTTCCCTGTTTTCGCTCCGGCGCAATATCGGCGTCGTCTTCCAGGAGCCGATGCTGTTCGCCCGCTCGATCCGCGAGAACCTGCTGGTCGGCAAGCCGGACGCCACCGATGCCGAGATGATGCAGGCGTTGGAGCGGGCGCAGGCCGCCGAGGTGATGGCGCGCCAGCCCGACGGGCTCGACACGCTGGTCGGCGAGCGCGGCCGCACGCTTTCCGGCGGCGAGCGCCAGCGCTTCTCGATCGCCCGCGCGCTGCTCAAGAACCCGCCGGTGCTGATCCTAGACGAGGCGACATCGGCGCTCGACGCGGCAACCGAGGTCAAGCTGCAGAAGGCCCTGGAGGAGGTGATGAAGGGCCGCACCACCTTCGTCATCGCGCACCGGCTCGCGACGATCCGCAATGCCGACCGCATCCTGGTCTTCGAACAGGGGCAGGTCGAGGAAATGGGCACGTTCGACGAGCTCGTCGCCAAGGGCGGGCGTTTCGCGGCGCTGGCACGGGCGCAGTATCTCGTCGCCGACAAGCCGGTTGCCGCCGCCGAGCAAGCTCCGAGCCCGCTCGCGCAGAAGATCCTTCCGGGCTGAGAGCGCGGTTTAAGGCCGATCCGGGGATCGCGGGCGATATCGGGCGTTGCGCCGATGTCGCCTTTCCAGCTTATTAGGCGGATATCCCTCCCGCCTCCGACGCCCGAGTATTCCGCCGATGATGATCTTCCGCCTTGCCTGCGCCTGGGCTTCGGTTGCCGCCTTCCTCCTGTTCGGCGACAGCTTGCTCGGCCAGCTCGGCGCGCCGCTGCCCTCGCTACTCGTCTTCGCCTGGCTGCTCGGCGTCATCATCTGGTCCGCCTTCGGCGTGGTCCATGAGGCCGAGGACCTTGCGCACCGGCTGGGCGAGCCCTACGGCACGCTGATCCTGACGCTCTCAATCGTCATCATCGAGGTGGCGCTGGTCGGCGCCGTCATGCTCGGGGCCAAGGGCGCGCCGACGCTCGGCCGAGACACGATGTTCGCGGTGCTGATGATCGTGCTCAACGGCGTGGTCGGCATCGGCCTGCTGATCGGTGGCTTGAGGCATTTCCAGCAACGCTACAACCTGAAGGGCGCCTCTTCCTATCTCGCGGTGATCATCCCGCTGACCGTGATCCCGCTCTTCCTGCCGAATTTCACGACCTCGACACCGGACGGCACGCTGACGCCGTTCCAGGCCGTCGCCTTCTCGGTCTTCACGGTGGCGCTCTATGGCGCCTTCCTGGCGCTACAGACCGGGCGGCACAGCATGTTCTTTCGCGAGCCGGACGAGGACGGCAAGCCGGTCATCACCGTCGATGCGGATGGCGAACCGGCCTCGCCCTCCTCGATGCGGGAGGTGCTGCCGCATGTCGGGCTTCTCCTTGCCAATATCCTGCCGATCGTCATCCTCTCGAAGGGCCTCGCGGCCGTGCTGGATTTCGGCATCGCCAAGCTCGGCGCTCCGGCGGCGCTGGGCGGCATCCTGATCGCGATGGTGGTGTTCACGCCGGAATGCATCGCGGCGCTGCGGGCGATCACCTCGAACCAGCTCCAGCGCGCGATCAATCTTTGCCTGGGTGCGGCGGCCTCGACGCTCGGCATGACCGTGCCGGCGGTGCTGCTGATCGGCGTCTTCACCGGCCAGCCGGTCGTGCTCGGCCTCTCGGCGACGAATATGGTGATCGCAGCGATGACTTTGCTGCTTTCGACCCTGACCTTCACCGGCACGCGCACCACCATGCTGGAGGGCGCGGTGCACCTCGCCGTGTTCTTCGTCTTCCTCGTGCTGGTCTTCAGCCCCTGACGGCGGGCGGCCTCAGCCGGCCGCCAGCTCCTCCTCGATGAAGCCACGTACTTCCTCGGCGGCTACGCCGGGAGCGATGAAGCTCTTGCCGATGCCGCGGGCGAGGATGAAGGTCAGCACGCCGCGCCTGACCTTCTTGTCCTGCGCCATGGCGTTGACGATTTCCTCGGCACTGCCAGCGCCGCCGGGGACCTGCTGTAAGCGGCTGGGCAGGCCGACATGGTCGAGATGGCGCGAGACGCGCCCGGCATCCTGCCCCGAGCACAGGCCGAGGCGCTGCGAGAAGCGAAAGGCCAGTGCCAGGCCGATCGCAACCGCCTCGCCATGAACGAGGCGGGCGGAATCGTAATTCGTCAGGCGTTCCAGCGCATGGGCGAAGGTATGGCCGAGATTGAGCAGGGCGCGGTCGCCCTCCTCGCGCTCGTCGCGGGTGACGATCGCGGCCTTGGCGCGGCAGGACACGGCGACGGCATGGTCGCGTTCCGGGCCGCCGGCGAGGACGCGGCTCCAATTCGCCTCGCACCAGTCGAAGAAGGCGGGATCGTCGATCAGCCCGTATTTGACCACCTCGGCATAGCCGGCCTTGAATTCGCGCTCGCTCAGCGTGTCCAGCAGGGCGGTGTCGGCGATGACCAGCGCCGGCTGGTGGAAGGCGCCGATCAGGTTCTTGCCGTGGGGCGAGTTGATGCCGGTCTTGCCGCCGACCGAGGAATCGACCTGGGCGAGAAGGGTGGTCGGCACCTGCACGAAGCGCACCCCCCGCCGCAGAACGGCCGCTGCGAAGCCGGTGAGATCGCCGACGACGCCGCCGCCGAAGGCGATGACGAGGTCGTTGCGCTCGATCTTCGCCGCCAGCAGCGCATCGCAGAGCGCGACGAACTGGGCATAGGACTTGGACGCCTCGCCCGGCGGGATGGTGATGCGGGTCGCTGCGATGCCTTCCTGCTGCAGGCAGGCCTCGAAGGCTGCGCCATGCAGAGCTGCGACGCTCTCGTCGGTGACGAGGGCTGCCTTGGCGCCGGGCGCGAAGGCCGCGATCAGGGCGGCGGCCTCGCAGAGCTGGTGGCGGCCGATATGGATGTCGTAGCCGCGGCCTTCCAGAGCCACGGGGACGACGATGCGGGCGCCGGTCTTTTCGGGCGTGGTGGCGTTCATGGTGTTGTCGCTCCGGGTGCCGGCCCGAGATAGTCGCCCAATGCGGCGATGGTTTCGCCGACCACGATTTCGTGAGGCTCGTCGCTCGACTGGATGGTGATGTCGGCGAGCGCATAGACCGGTTCGCGCTCGGCCAGCATCCGGCGCAGCGTCGCCTCGGGATCGGCGGTCTGGAGCAGCGGGCGGTTCGAGCGCTTGCGGACGCGGCGCATCAGAACATCGGGCTCGGCCTTGAGCCAGACCGAGATGCCGAGTTCCTTCACCCGGGCGCGCGTCTCGGCATTCATGAAGGCGCCGCCGCCGGTCGCCAGCACCAGCGGCGCGCGGGTCGTCAGCACGCGACTGATGACGCGGCGCTCGCCCTCGCGGAACTCGGCCTCGCCGCGCTGCGCGAAGATCTCGGGGATCGTCATATGCGCGGCCATTTCGATCTCGGTATCGGCATCGACGAAGGGCAGGCCGAGGCGCGTCGCCAGCCTCCGGCCGACGGAGCTCTTGCCGGACCCCATCATGCCGACGAGCACGATCGCGCGCTGGCCAAGAATGGCGCGCAGATCGGTCGTGTCGGGAGTGGTGATGGCGGCGGCGGTCATGGCAATTCGTGTCCTCGGCACGGCTGTAGCACCGGGCGACCGCTGCGTCATGCCCTTGTCATGCGCTTTGCACGTGGCTGTGGCCCGGCTGCCCTTGCGCGGCCCCTTTGCGATCAGGGATAATCAAACCGGTGCCGGGATCGCGCGCACCCCAAGCGATTGCGAAAGTCCGCCCGACGTGCCGACGCTGTTCCGTTTCCTGGCTTTTATCGCGATCATCGCCGGGCTGATCTTCGGGGGCATGATCGCGCTCGTCACCTTCGTCCAACCGGTCCAGCGCGAGATGATCGAGGTCGTGCCGCCCGCGAAGCTGCAGCCGAAATGAGCCGACTGGGGCGTCAGCGGCTCAACGCCTTCCTCGACATGCTGGCGGCCGAGCGCGGCGCGGCGCGCAACACGCTCGATGCCTATGAGCGGGATATCGCGGATTACCTCGAATTCCTGGGCGGCAAGGCACCGGGAGACGCTATGGCGGAGGATATCCGCGGCTGGCTCGCCGATCTCGCGGCACGAGGGCTCAAGGCATCTTCGGCGGCACGAAGGCTTTCGGCCGTGCGCCAGTTCCACCGCTTCCTCTACACGGAAGGGCTGGCGGGCACGGACCCTTCGGCCGCGATCTCAGGGCCAAGGCTTGGCCGTCCCCTGCCCAAGGTGGTGACGGTCGGGGATGTCGATCGCTTGCTGGAGGCCGCGCGGGCCGCCTGCGAAGGCGAGGGGATATCGAAGGCCGTGCGGCTCAAGGCCCTGCGCATGCGCTGCCTGGTCGAGATGCTCTACGCCACCGGCCTGCGCGTTTCCGAACTGATCGCGCTGCCCCTGTCGGCCGCAACGACGCGCGAGCGCTTCCTGATCGTGCGTGGCAAGGGCGACAAGGAGCGTCTGGTGCCGCTGAACGATGCCGCGCGACAGGCGGCGCGCGACTGGCTGGAAGCCTTGAAAGAGGCCGGAGCGGCGGATGGGCGCTGGCTTTTCCCGTCGGAGGGCGAGAGCGGGCACCTGACCCGGCAGGTCTTCGCCAGGGACCTCAAGTCACTGGCCGGAGCGGCCGGACTTTCCGCCGCGGCTTTGAGCCCGCACGTCCTGCGCCATGCCTTCGCCAGCCATCTCCTGCAGAACGGCGCCGATCTTCGGGTCGTGCAGGAGCTTCTGGGCCATGCCGATATCGCGACGACGCAGATCTACACCCATGTCCTCGGCGAGCGATTGAAGAGCATGGTGCGCGACCTCCACCCGCTGGCGGATGGGGAGTGAGGTGGGATGACGTGCGGAGATCACGCCTCGGAGCAGCGGATCTGCTGGACGCGCTTGGGCATCTCGCCGACGGCGGGGATGAATTGGCCGGTCGCGTTGTCGAGGATCATCAGCACGCCGGTGGCGACCGCGAAATAGGCGCCGTGCAGGTGCAGGCGCCCCTTGCTCTCCAGGATCTGCACGCACGGGAAGGTGCGCAGGTTGGCGATTGACTGCTGGATCGAGGCCAGCTCCAGCCGCTGGAGATAGTCCTCGAAATTCTCGTTGCGGCCGCGCCCGCCGGTGCGCTCGGCCGCAGGGGCGATCAGCGTGATCCATTTGCCGATGAAGTCGCCCGGCGAGAGCGCCTGCTGGCTGTCATCGGCGAAGGCGCGGATGCCGCCGCAGCGGCCGTGGCCGAGCACGACAATATGCCGGACCTTGAGCGCCTGGATGGCGTATTCGAGCGCCGCCGAGGTGCCGTGGAGCTGGTCGTCAGGCTGGAAGGGCGGCACGAGATTGGCGATGTTGCGCGCGACGAACATCTCGCCCGGCTTCGCGTCGAAGATGACCTCGGGCGAAACGCGCGAGTCGCAGCAGCCGATCAGCATGATCTGCGGCGTCTGGCCATGTTCGCCGAGCTCTTCGTAGCGGCTCTGTTCGCGGATGAAACGATCGTCGAGGAAGGCGCGGTAGCCCTCCGTCAGGCGCTGCGGGAATGGCTCTGCAGGCTTGTCCATGATCCCCTCTGGAATAGGAAACCAAGGGTTTCGTCAAGTCTATGTTGCGGCGCGGTATCGCTCAGCCGGCCTGCCAGCCCCCGCGCAGCCTCGTTTCGAGGAAAGCGGCGAGGGGACCGGATTCGCCACGCAGCGACACGGTTTTGAGTCGTGCGCTCGCGCCGGAGACGATGGCGACCTGCGAGCGGGACAAACCGAATTCCTGCGCCAGCGGGCGGATCAGCGCCGTGTTCGCCTCGCCCTCGGTCGGCGCGGCACGAACACGTGCCTTCAGGACGACGCGGCCATCCGCGAGCGTCTCGATGCCGTCCAGCGCGTCGCGCCCGCCGCGCGGCGTCAATCGGATATCGAGCGCGATGCCCTCCTTCGTTTCCCGCCAGGGCCGGGCAGCTGGATCGGTCATCGGTCCTCTCGCCGGAAAGGGGCGGCCATGCGCCGCCGGGACATGGACATCTCGGCCTCCTCGCCTAGTCTGCGTGGATTGCCCGGCGCGGCATAGCGCTTGCGCGGGACCGAGCGCAACGGAGTGACTGCCTTGACCGAACCCTGCGATCTCAGCGCCGTTGCCGCGCGAGCCCTCATCGGCTCCAAGAAACTCTCCGCCCGCGAGCTGCTGGACAGCTGCATCCGCCGCATGGATGCGATCGACCCCGCCGTGAACGCGATGGTCGCGCGCGACGACGAGAAAGCGCGCCAGGATGCGGCGAAGGCCGACGAAGCCACCGCGCGCGGCGATGCGCTCGGGCCCCTGCACGGTCTGCCAATCGGCATCAAGGACCTCGAGAACACGGCCGGCCTGCGCACCACCTATGGCAGCGCGCTCTATCGCGATTTTGTGCCGAAGGAGGACCAGCTCATCGTCGCCTCCGTGCGCAAGGCCGGGGCGATCATCGCCGGCAAGACCAACACGCCGGAATGGGGCGCCGGCGCCAATACCCGCAACGCCGTCTATGGCGCGACCGGCAACCCGTTCGATCCCTCGAAAAGCGCGGCCGGTTCCTCCGGCGGCTCGGGCGTCGCGCTGGCGACCAACATGGTTCCGCTCGCGACCGGCTCCGACACCGGCGGCTCGCTGCGCAATCCGGCCGCCTTCAACGGCATCGTCGGTTTCCGGCCCACGCCCGGCCTCGTGCCGAGCGAGAAGCGCCAGCTCGGCTGGTCGCCGCTGCCGGTGCTCGGCCCGATGGCGCGCAACCTGCCCGATCTCTGCCTGCTGCTCTCGACCATGGTCTGCGACGATAAGGCCGATCCGCTGGCGACGACGATCCACGGCAAGACCGTGCGGCGGCCGGAGGATTTTAGCCGTCCCGATGCGATCGATCTCGCCTCGCTCAAGGTGGCGCTGACCCCGGATTTCGGTTTCGCGCCGACCGAGCGCCTGATCCGCGACACGTTCTTCGACAAGACCAAGGCCTTCAGCCATCTTTTCGGGGTAGCCGAGGAGGCGACGCCGGATTGCGAAGGCACGGACGAGGTCTTCGAGATCCTGCGCGCGAGCAATTTCCTGGCGGCGCATCTCGACAAGGTGCGCGACACGCCGGACATGGTCGGGCCGAATGTCCGCGCCAATGTGGAGGAGGGCTTGCGCTATTCGGCGCTCGACGTGACCCGCGCGATGAAGCAGCAGACGGTGATCTACCAGAACTGGCAGCGCTTCTTCGGCTATTACGACGTCATCCTGTCGCCGGCAGTGACGCTGAGCCCGCGGCCCTGGACCGAGCTCTTTCCCTCCGAGATCGACGGCAAGCCGACGCGGACCTATTTCCACTGGCTGGCGGCAGCCTACGCCGTCACCATCGTCGGCCATCCCGCGATCTCGCTGCCGGTCGGGCTCGACCGCAACGGCATGCCCTTCGGCCTGCAGATCGTCGGGCCGCGCGGCGGCGACGCCAAGGTGCTGGCGGTGGCGGCGGCGCTGGAAGCGGCGCTCGCGGGCGATCCGCTGACGGCGCGGCCCGTGCCGGATCTCGCCAGGCTCGCCAAGGCGCGGCCGCTCAGCGAGAGCCCGAACTTCATGGGCTTCGCCTGAGCGGCCCGGCGCCCGATCAGCGCGTCGCCGCCACGGCTGCTGACCAGGGCGAGGCGGCGTCGCTCGATCCTTCGGCGCCGTTCCTGTCGACGCGGATGAAGTTCGGGCAGGCGAAGTTGATCGGCAGCACGCTGTGCTCGACGATCGCGGTCGGCCCCGCCGCTTCCAGCGCGGCAAGTGTCTCGGCCGGCAGGCGCAGGTCGGCGCTGGCCGAATCCGGGCCGGAGACGTCGATGCGCGGCTGATGTGCCGTCGCCTCGGTGTCCATGCCGAAATCGAGCTGCCAGGCCAGTGTCTGGTAGACGCTGGCAAGGATGCGGCGCCCGCCGGAGGAGCCCATCGCCTGGCGGGGCCAGCCGCCATCCTTCGGGGTGACCACGACCGGGCACATGTTGCAGAGCGGCCGGGCGCCGGGCGCGATCGCGTTGGCGCTGCCGGGACGCGGATCGAACCACATCATGCCGTTGTTCATCAGCACGCCGGTCGAGGGCAGCACGACGCGGCTGCCCATCGAGGAGAGCAGCGTCGTGGTGACGGTGACGAGATTGCCCTCGCCATCGACCACGGTGAGATGGGTGGTGCAGGTATCGC
This sequence comes from Allobosea sp., assembly GCA_039808685.1. Taxonomy (GTDB): domain Bacteria; phylum Pseudomonadota; class Alphaproteobacteria; order Rhizobiales; family Beijerinckiaceae; genus Allobosea. The sequence continues at coordinate 37,608 of JBDHTM010000003.1, forward strand.
CCGGCTCCTTCGCCGCGGCGGCGGCGCCGAGGCCATCGAGCCTTTCCTTGTAGGCCTGGCGCATCACCCGCGAGAGCTGCGCGAACCAGGCGGCGGATGGGCCGTCGCTGTCGATAGGGGCGTCGACCATGCCGGCGATGACGCGCTCCAGCGTCGGCGCGGCGGTGAGGCCACCTGCCGTGTGGATGAGATGGCTGCCGCGCCAGTCGATCGTCGGGGCATCACGCAATCCGGCTTTGCAGCTGGCCAGATCCTGAGCATCCACCACGCCCCCCGCCGCTGCGATATCCGCCACGAGTCGGTTTGCGATATCGCCGCGATAGAAATCGTCCAGCCCCGCTTTTGCCAGCTGCTCGATCGTGTCGCCGAGCTGGCCGAGCTTCATGAAGCCCGGAACGCCCTGATAGGGCGGCACCGGCGGTAGGCCGCCGGGCAGGTAGATGCGGGAGCTCTCGGCATAAAGGCGAAGGACCGCGGCCGAGGAGGCGATCTTCAGCGTCGTATACCAGTCGGCCGGCAGGCCGCGCTTCGCGAGAGCGATGGCCGGTGCGAGGAGGTCGGCGAGGGGAAGCTTCGAGCCGAAGGCCTCCTTGATCTTGGCATAGCCGGCGACGGAGGAGGGCGTGACGAAGGAGAGGGGGCCGTGGATATTGCGATCACCGACCACTTCCGGCCAGGTGAAGAGGTCCTTCTTCATCTCGCCGGTCAGGGGGTAGTCGGCCGGATCGGCACGTCGCGGCGCGACGGGCCCGAAATCGACGACCTGCGCCCGGCTCTCACCGGCCTTCAGCACGACGGCGAAGCCGATGCCGCCGAGCCCGCTGTTCCAGGGCTCGACCGCGGCGAGCGCGAAGCAGGCGGCGACGGCGGCGTCCGCGGCATTGCCGCCCTGTTCGAGGATCTCGGTGCCGGCTTCCGCCGCCTCACGGCTCTGCGAAACGACGATGCCGTGCCTGCCGCGCGCGGCCGGTTTGGTCAGAGCCCAGTTCTGGCTGCGATAAGGGGTAGCGGTAGCGGCCATGCGGCGACCTCGGGCAGATTTGCGAGGTGGCCATACTGCATGGGGTGCGCCACGGCGTCGAATGCGTCGTGGCGGATCGAGGGCCGCGCCGGGCGCAGGGCGCGAATGATCGCCATGCGCCCTATGGGGCAGGCGCGCGGGTCAGAACACATTGGGATAGAGATAGTGGGTGATCACGCTCTGAATGAAATAGATGATCAGCAGCAGGATGATCGGCGAGATGTCGAGCCCGCCGAGATTGGGCAGGCGCTCGCGAATCGGCCGCAGCACGGGTTCCGTGACGCGATAGAGCACGTCCCAGACGGTGGAGACGAACTGATTGCGCGTGTTGACGACGTTGAAGGCGATCAGCCAGCTCAGCACCGCCGAAGCGATCAAAACCCAGATATAGAGGTTCAGCGCGACCATGATCACGTCGAGAACGGCACGCATCGGGCTTCCTTTTAGGCCTGTCCGGAAAGATGACGCGGAATATCCCCCGGCTTGCGCCAAATCAGATGGCGGAAGTGATTGACATCCACGCGACGCACAGCCTAGAAGGCCAGCGCCTTGGGGCTGTAGCTCAGATGGGAGAGCGCTGCAATCGCACTGCAGAGGTCAGGGGTTCGAATCCCCTCAGCTCCACCAAGGCTTTCGTGCTGAAAACAGCTTAGCATGATCAAAGCGTTGGAAGGGTCAGGCTGGGTGTGTTCCCAAGCGATGTACCCGGCGCAGTGCATCGGAGCGCGGCCGATTTTCCTACGTCGCATTTGTCGCGCTAATCCTCATTTTTAGAGCGTCCGGCGGCCGGTTGAAATTGCTCGGCAATTCTGGTCGCGAAACTCCCGCAATAGTCGGTTTCGCGACCGATTTTTTGCGACGGTTCAGAAACACGGCTGTCGAACACGAGGACGTTCACGATCTGATCCGCCTTGCGTTGTCTAGCGGGAAACCAACGCCATGCCCTCTAGCGTCCTCGCCGGTGAAGATGGCTACGGACGATGCACCCCTTACGGCTCACAAAGGGCAGAATGCCGGGTGCTTAAAGATCGGGAAGGCGGGCGGCGACGGCAGCGCGGGCGAGACATCGATCTCGTTGGAAGGTAGCTCCGTATGGTTCGCCAGTGGCACGGCTGTGAGCAGATCAGAGAGCGCCGCCCGAAGTTCCTTTTCAGAGCATGGTTGTGTTAGACGGCGGCGAGCGCCCGGAGATGCCGATATCCGCCCAAAGCCTGAGCATCGGCCCATCTTCGCCCAGGACCGGATCGCGGGGAGGGAAGCCCAAAAGGGTGATCCGCTGCAAAATCGCCGGCGTTGCCTGCTCGCGAACTATATCTCCGACTTGGCCGGGCGGATAAGCGCCGATCACAAGAAAGTCGTCGGACTGGACGATCCGACGGTGGCCTGTGCCGGCGGGAAGCACCAGGACGTCCCCGGCCTGGGCATTGATTTCGCGCCAGCCATCGCCACCGAGCATTAGCTTGGCAGAACCTGCGGCAATGCCGAGCACCTCATGGCCCTGGGTGTGATAATGATCGAAATCATAAATGCCGTCGCGCCACTGAGGCGGCCAGCCGTTATCCTGGAAACGCCTTTCCATGAGCGTCGCAAGGTCGCACCCCGGGGAGTCGAACGCTCCCTGATAAATCAGTGCAGGTAGCCTGGGATTGTTGGGAACGAAGCTGCGTGGCTCGAAATGCACGGCTGTAACGGTCGTCTTCGTCATGGTGCCATCTCCGAATTCAGCTTGCTGAACTCGGCCGCGCGGGGAGACGTTCCTCGCTTGCGCGAGCGCTGGCATTCATCCCGCTCGCCGACACTGATGAGTTGCTCGACAAGTTCATTGGTCAATTACGCCACCGCGTGTCTTCACCGAAGGCGAGCGGTTATCCCGGAGGACCGTCGACACGAAGGGCTCGGCATCCTCGTATCTCGTCGGGCCGTTGATCGGCGGTGGTCGGCCTCAACGAACATCTGCTCCGATGAGGTCGCGCCAGGTCTTGATGAACCTCGTGCGCTTTACCGGGTCGAGATAAACCAGCAGTGATGGGGTCAACACGATTGGATGTGCGGCCGAGACCGGGGCCGAACCCAATCGCGCGAGATTGCTCGAACGCTTTCTGAACGTCAGGGGACAGCAGGTAATTGAGAAAGGCTTCACTCAAATCGGGGCGCCTCGCCGCACGCGGGATCAGGGCGACGCGCGAGAGTACGAGCGTATAGTCTTCTGGCAGGACGATCTCGATCGGCGCGCCGCGCTGCTTGCGGGCGAGGGCATAGGAGCCGAGCACATTGTAGCCAACCAGAAGTGCCTTCTTCTCGATCCCATCCAGAATCTCGCCGCTACAGCAGTAGAGCCGGACATGGGCGCGGCCCAGCATCCGCATCAAGGTAGGATAATTCGTCGAATTGGTGCCGATCGACTATACCGAGAACATCCGCGTGCTCATCGACGAGCTGCGGGGCCACGCCCAGGCGAAGTTCGCCTGAGCGGGCTATTGGAGAGCGGAGCCTTCGGTCCGGGCGGTCCGCCGCTCGGATCGGCTGGGCGAGCGCATCGGCGCGCGGTGCCCGAGAGATGAGGATTGCCCATGACACCTTTCACCTTCCAGGCCCCCGCCAACATTCTCTTCGAGGCCGGCGCCTCGCGTAAGATCGCGGAGCGCGTCGCGGACTATCGGGCGCGGCATGTCCTGCTCGTCACCGACAAGGGGGTGAGGGGCGCTGGGCTGACCCGTGACGCGGAAGGCGCACTGGCCGCGGCCGGCATCGCGCTCACCGTCTTCGAGGACGTGGTCGCCGACCCGCCCTCGCATGTCATCGAGACCGCGGCCGAGCTCTGCCGCAAGCAGAAGGCGGACGTCGTCCTCTCGATTGGCGGCGGCAGCGCGCTCGATACCGCCAAGCTGGTCGCTTATCTCGCCAGGACGCCGGACAAGCTCGACGACATCTACGGCGTCGGTCTCGCCAAGGGCGAGCGGCTGCCGCTGCTGCTGGTCCCGACCACGGCCGGCACCGGTTCGGAGGTCACGCCGATTGCGATCGTGACCACGCCCACGGCCGAGAAGAAGGGCGTGGTCTCGCCCCGCCTGATCCCGGACTGGGCAATCCTCGATCCGGAGCTGACGCTCGGCCTGCCGGCCCATGTCACCGCCGCCACCGGCATCGACGCCATGGTCCATGCGATCGAGGCCTATACCAGCAGGATCAAGAAGAACCCGATGTCGGACCAGCTCGCCCTGAAGGCGCTGGACCTGCTCTCGCGCAACATCCGGACCGTCTGCACCGACGGCCGGAATCTGGAAGCCCGCTCCGAGATGCTGCTCGGCTCGATGCTCGCCGGCATGGCCTTCGCCAATGCCCCGGTCGCCGCCGTCCATGCGCTGGCCTATCCGATCGGCGCGCTCTTCCATGTGCCGCACGGGCTGTCGAATGCGCTGGTCATGCCGCATGTGCTTGCCTTCAACCGCCCGGCGGCGGAGGCGCTCTATGCCGAGCTCGCGGATGTCGTGAAGCCGGGGCACCAAGCCCGCTCCGCCGCCGAGGCGGCCGGGGTCTTCATCGACGAGATCGTCGCGCTCTGCCGGGATTGCCGGGTGCCGGACACGCTCGCGGCGGTAGGCATCGCCGAGAAGGATCTGCCCAAGCTCGCCGAGGACGCGATGAAGCAGACCCGGCTGCTGGTGAACAATCCGCGCGAGCTCGACTACCAGCAGACCTTCGAGATCTACCGCAGCGCGCTGCTCGGGCGCGGCGCGGCCGCCTGACCGGACGAGGGGAGGGCGCGCGATGGCGGGCGAAGAGAACGATCGGCCGGAACTCTCCAAGATGTTCCTGCGCATGAGCGAGGTCTGGCGGGTCGCCCGAGAAGGCCGGCGCGGCCGGCAAGCTCTGGTCGGAGTCGATGACGCCGTTCCTGACGGCGCGCGCGACGGACAGCAGCCTGTTCGGCGCGGCGCAGGGTGGCGAGATCACCGAGGCGATCAAGCGGACGGCGGAAGGCCCCAAGCTCGCCGATGTCTGGAATCTCGACCGCGAGATCTACACGCTCATGGCTGCCTGGATGGATATCCAGCAGCGCCTGGCGACCTACCGCGCCGTCGTCACCGTGCCATGGAGCCGGGCCTTCGAGCGCTACAGCGGCGCCTATGACGTGATGTATGAGACCTCGATGAGCGCGCCCGAGGCATTCTGGCTTCATCACGGCCGATGCATCGACTGGTTCAAGCCCTATACCAAGGTCAAGAACACCTCCTTCGCGGCGGGAGCGGTCTCGATCCATTGGTTCGAGGACGGTACCACTAATGTCGGCTACAACTGCGTCGATCGGCAAGGCTGCGCCCATCTCATTGTGAAAGGTTGAATCATGTCCCAGTGGAGCGATTTTCGGCGTGACGCGATTTTCGTCGGCGGGCGCTGGCTGGACCGGGCTTCCGCCGGGACGATCAACGTGATCGATCCGGCAACGGGCCAGTCAATCGGCTCGGTCCCCTCGGCCGGCGTCGCGGAGACGCGCGCCGCGATCGAGGCCGCGCATGCCGCCTTCCCGGCCTGGGCCGCCAAGACCGCGCAGGAGCGCGCGGTGCTGCTGCGCAGGCTCGCCGACGAGATCCTCGCCAATCAAGACGCGCTCGCCGAACTCCTGACCCGCGAGCAGGGCAAGCCGCTGGCCGAGGCCAGGGGCGAGGTCGGCATGAGCGCGGCCTATGTGCTCTGGTTCGCCGAGGAGGCCCGGCGCGTCTATGGCGACGTCATCCCCTCGCCCTGGGCCGACCGGCGCATCATCGTGACCAAGCAGCCGCTCGGCGTGGTCGGGGCGATCACACCCTGGAACTTCCCCTCCTCGATGCTGGCCCGCAAGATCGGTCCGGCGCTGGCCGCGGGCTGCACCGTCGTCGCCAAGCCCGCGTCGCAGACGCCCTATTCGGCGCTGGCCTGGGGCATCCTCGCCGAGAAGGCCGGCATCCCGGCCGGCGTCGTCAACGTCGTGACCGGCGATGCCCGCACGGTCGGCGGGGAGCTCACCGGCAATCCGCTCGTGCGCAAGATCACCTTCACCGGCTCGACGCCGGTGGGCAAGGTGCTGCTCAAGCAGGCGGCCGAGACAGTCAAGAAGGTCTCGATGGAGCTCGGCGGCAACGCGCCCTTCATCGTCTTCGACGATGCCGATCTCGACCGCGCGGTCGAGGGCGCGATCGCCGCGAAGTTCCGCAATTCCGGCCAGACCTGCGTCTGCACCAATCGCTTCTACGCGCAGGCCGGGATCTATGATGCTTTCGTCGAGAAGCTTGCAGCCGCGGCCCGCAAGCTCAAGCTCGGCTCGGGGCTCGAGGCGGGCGTGACGCAGGGTCCACTGATTGACGACAAGGCGCTCGCCAAGGTCGAGGAGATGGTGGCCGACGCCAGGGCCAAGGGTGGCACCGTGGCGACCGGCGGCAAGCGCTCGGAACTGGGCCTGAGCTTCTACGAGCCGACCGTGATCGCAGGCGCGACCGGCGCGATGCAGTTCGCGCGCGAGGAGATCTTCGGGCCGGTCGCCCCGGTCTTCCGCTTCGAGACCGAGGCGGAGGCGATCCGCCTCGCCAACGACACCGAATACGGGCTCGCCTGCTATTTCTACACGCGCGATCTCGGCCGCACCTTCCGCGTCTCGGAGGCGCTGCAATACGGCATCGTCGGCGTGAACGAGGGCCTCGTCACCACCGAGGTCGCGCCCTTCGGCGGCGTGAAGGAATCCGGCCTCGGCTCGGAAGGCTCGAAATACGGCCTGCAGGACTATCTCGACGTCAAATATACCTGCATCGGCGGTCTATGACGCTGCATATCAAACGCTTCGCTACTTGGTGAGCGCTTGCCGGCGATCGTGGCGGGGGAAACTCGCCATGGATGCCCTTTGCGGGCTGTCGCCCGCAAAGGGCATCTGCGCCGTGGACGATCAGCCTGAGCATGGCCGCTGACGGGACCATCCCGGTCGCGTCAATCCGGGGAGCAGGCGCCATGTCCAAGTCGTGCATGATGCTGGCCGCCGCCATCGCCGTCTCCATCATCGTGCCGATCGCGCAGGCGGTCGAAACGCCGGCCCGGATCGTCGGGATCGCCGCCGAGCGGGGCGAGCTCAGGGTGGCCTTCGTGGATGGCCGATGAACGAGCTGGAGACGTCCGGCGGCGCCGGCCCGACCGTCGTGATGATGGCCATCCGTAATCCCGTCTCTTCTGAGGCTCCATATGGAGTGCCAAGCTGGTGCCCTGTCACCAGGTTTCCTTGACCGTCTCCATGGCGACATTGGTCGAGGTGTTCGCGACATGGGGCAGGTTCGAGATCTTCTCGCCCAGCACGGCCCGGTAGCGCCTGATATCCGGCGTCCGGATCTTCAGGAGATAGTCGAAGCGCCCCGCGATCATGTGGCATTCCTCGACCTCCCTGATCTTCTTGACCTCCTCGTTGAACTTGGTCAGCGCCTTTTCCGTGGTGTCGGATAGCTTCACCTCGGCGAAGGCGATGTGATCGAGCTTGAGCTTGGCCGGATTGAGCGTCGCCCGGAAGCCTTCGATATAGCCGTCATCAACCAGCCTGCGGAAGCGGATCTGGCAGGGCGTCTTCGAGAGGCCGATCCGCGCGCCGAGCTCGGCGATCGAGATCCGGCCGTCCTCCCGGAGGACGTCGAGTATCTTGCGGTCGAGTGCGTCCAGATCGCCTTCGATCGGCATTTCCTTAGGCTTCTTCACTTTATATCTCCAGATCTGTAGTTCGAATGGACTGCAGAATAACGAAGATTGGACCTCCTGAGAATCGCGTTCGTGATAAGCTCCCGCGCAAAGAACGGGAGAGGGGTGCCGCCTCCGGCCCGTCGCGCTCGAACCCGCCGGGAAAAGCCATGAACCAAGCCAACGCTTCCGCCGTCGCCACCGCCGTCAACCCGCCCGCCTTCGCGGGTTTCGCGCCGCCGATCCGCGAACAGAGCGCACTGCGCCAGGCGATCACCGCCGCCTATCGTCGGCCCGAGACCGAATGCCTTCCGCCGCTGCTCGCCGCCGCCAAGCTGCCGCCGGCGAGCAAGCAGGAGATCGCCCGCACCGCACGCAGGCTGATCGAGGCGCTGCGGGCCAAGCACAAGGGCACCGGCGTCGAGGGGCTGGTCCAGGAATATTCCCTCTCCAGCCAGGAGGGTGTGGCGCTGATGTGCCTCGCCGAGGCGCTGCTGCGCATTCCGGACACCGCGACGCGCGATGCGCTGATCCGCGACAAGATCGCCGATGGCGACTGGAAGTCGCATGTCGGCGGCGGCAAGTCGCTCTTCGTCAATGCCGCGACCTGGGGCCTCGTCGTCACCGGCAAGCTCACCTCCACCGTCAATGACCGCAGCCTCGCCGCCGCCCTGACACGCCTCATCGCCCGGGCGGGCGAGCCGGTGATCCGCCGCGGCGTCGATATGGCGATGCGGATGATGGGCGAGCAGTTCGTCACCGGCGAGACGATCGACGAGGCGCTGAAGCGCGCCCGTCCGCTGGAAGCGCGCGGCTTCCGCTATTCCTACGACATGCTCGGCGAGGCCGCGACGACTGCCGCCGATGCTGCCCGCTATTACCGCGACTACGAAAACGCGATCCACGCCATCGGCCGGGCCGCGAACGGACGCGGCGTCTATGAAGGCCCGGGCATCTCGATCAAGCTCTCGGCGCTGCATCCACGCTACAGCCGCGCCCAGGCCGGCCGGGTGATGTCGGAGCTGCTGCCGCTCGTGCGCGAGCTCGCCCTGATCGCCAAATCCTACGATATCGGCCTCAACATCGACGCCGAGGAGGCGGACAGGCTGGAGCTTTCGCTCGACCTGCTGGAGGCGCTGAGCTTCGACGAGGCGCTGAAGGGCTGGAACGGACTCGGCTTCGTGGTGCAGGCTTATGGCAAGCGCTGCCCCTTCGTGCTCGACTGGATCATCGATCTCGCCCGCCGCTGCGGCCGGCGCATGATGGTGCGCCTCGTCAAAGGCGCCTATTGGGACGCCGAGATCAAGCGCGCCCAGGTCGACGGGCTCTCCGATTTCCCGGTCTATACCCGCAAGGTCCATACCGACGTCTCCTATGTCGCCTGCGCCCGCAAGCTGCTCGCGGCGCCCGACGCGATCTTCCCGCAATTCGCGACACATAACGCCCAGACGCTGGCGACGATCTACCACCTCGCCGGCCCCGACTTCGCCGTCGGCAAATACGAATTCCAGTGCCTGCACGGCATGGGCGAGCCTCTCTATGACGAAGTCGTCGGCAAGGATAATCTCGACCGGCCCTGCCGCATCTATGCGCCGGTCGGCACGCATGAGACGCTGCTCGCCTATCTCGTGCGTCGCCTGCTGGAGAACGGCGCGAACTCCTCCTTCGTCAACCGCATCTCCGATCCGAAGGTGACGATCGATTCGCTCATCGCCGATCCCGTCGACGTCGTTGAGGCGATGCCGGTCATCGGCATGCCGCACGACCAGATCGCGCTGCCGGGCGACCTTTACGGCGCCGACCGCGCCAATTCGAAGGGCATCGACCTCTCGAACGAGGGCGCGCTGGCCGAGCTTGCCGGCAATCTCGCGGCGACGGTCAGGCAGAGCTGGCACGCCGTGCCGTTGCTCGCCGACAACTCCACCGCCGGCACGACGCGGCCGATCCTGAACCCGGCCGATCATTCCGACGTCGTCGGGCAGGTCACCGAGCTTGCGGTCGAGGATGCCCCGAAGATCGCGCGCCTCGCCGCCGAGGGCGGCAGGGCCTGGGCCGCCGTGCCCCCGGCCGAGCGCGCCGCCTGCCTCGATCGCGCGGCCGACATCATGCAGGCCCGCATCGAGACGCTGATGGGTATCGCCATGCGCGAAGCCGGCAAATCCGCCGCCAATGCGGTCAGCGAGGTACGTGAGGCCATCGACTTCCTGCGCTACTATGCCGATCAAGCACGCAAGACGCTGGGCCCGGCCCATGCGCCGCTCGGGCCGATCGTCTGCATCAGCCCGTGGAATTTCCCGCTGGCGATCTTCACGGGCCAAGTCGCTGCGGCGCTCGTCGCCGGCAATGCGGTGATGGCCAAGCCCGCCGGCGTCACGCCCATCATCGCGCATGAGAGCGTCAAGATCCTGCATGAGGCCGGCGTGCCGCGCGGCGCCTTGCAGTTCACGCCCGGCAGCGGGCGCCTCGGTGCGGCGCTGGTCGGCGCGGCCGAGACGGCCGGCGTGATGTTCACCGGCTCGACCGAGGTCGCGCGCGGCATCCAGGCGCAGCTCGCCGAGCGCCTCTCGGCCGAAGGCAAGCCGATCCCGCTGATCGCCGAGACCGGCGGCCAGAACGGCATGATCGTCGACTCTTCGGCGCTGGCCGAGCAGGTCGTCGCCGACGTCATCGCCTCGGCTTTCGACAGCGCCGGCCAGCGTTGCTCGGCGCTGCGCGTACTCTGCCTGCAGCAGGACATCGCCGACCGCACGCTCAACATGCTGCAAGGCGCGCTGAAGGAACTCACAATCGGCCGCACCGACAAACTCAGTGTCGATATCGGCCCGGTGATCAGCGAGGGCGCCCAGCGCGAGATCGACGAGCATGTCGCGCGCATGCGCGGCCTCGGCCGCAAGGTCGAGCAGCTCCCGCTGCCGGAGGCCGCCGCGAAGGGCACATTCGTGCCGCCGACCATCGTCGAGTTGAAGAGCCTCAAGGACCTGAAGCGCGAGGTCTTCGGCCCCGTGCTCCACGTCATCCGCTATCAGCGCGAGGATCTCGACAGGCTGATCGACGAGGTCAACGGCTCCGGCTACGGCCTGACCTTCGGCCTGCATACGCGGCTCGACGAGACGATCGCCCATGTCACCAGCCGCATCAAGGCGGGCAATCTCTATGTGAACCGCAACATCATCGGCGCCGTGGTCGGCGTGCAGCCCTTCGGCGGCCGCGGCCTCTCCGGCACCGGGCCGAAGGCGGGCGGGCCGCTCTATATCGGCCGGCTCGTGCGCAAGGCCCCGATCCCGCCGCAGCACAGCTCGATCCACACCGATCCGGCGCTGCTGGAATATGCCGCCTGGCTCGCGGGCAAGGGGCTGAATGCCGAAGCCAGCACCGCCCGCGAGATCGGCGGCCATTCGGCGCTCGGTCTTCATGTCGAGCTGGCCGGCCCGGTCGGCGAGCGCAATCTCTACGCGCTGCATCCCCGCGGCCGCATCCTGCTCGTGCCGCAGACCGAAGCCGGGCTCTACCGGCAGGTTGCGGCGGCCTTGGCGACGGGCAACCAGCTCGTCATCGACGCAGCGTCGGGGCTGAAGGGCGCGCTGTCGGGCCTGCCGGCTGCGGTCGAAGCCCGCGTGAGCTGGACCTCAGACTGGGAGGCCGACGGCCCGTTCTCGGGCGCGCTGGTCGAAGGCGACACCAAGCGCGTCGGCGAGGTGAACCGCCGGATCGCCGGGCTTCCCGGCCCGCTCGTGCTGGTCCAGGCCGCGAGCACGGAAGAGCTGACGCGCGATCCCGATGCCTATTGCCTGAACTGGCTGCTGGAGGAGGTCTCGACCTCGATCAACACCACGGCAGCCGGCGGCAATGCCAGCCTGATGACGATCGGCTGAGCCGAACACGCGTTCAGGCGCTGCCTTGCGGAGGGCGCCTGGACCTGCTCAAGGCTGTCTACCGGGACACAGCGGCATCGGGGGGAATCATGCAGGCCGATCGCGTCATCCAGACCGTCGAGGCTCATACCGGCGGCGAGCCTTTCCGGATCGTGACCAGCGGCTTGCCGCGCCTGCCCGGCAAGACGATCGTCCAGCGCCGCGACTGGGTGAAGAACAACATCGACGAGATCAGGCAGGCGCTGATCTTCGAACCGCGCGGCCATGCCGACATGTATGCGGGCTACCTCACCGAGCCGGTATCTCCCGAGGCCGATTTCGGCGTCATCTTCGTCCATAACGAGGGCTATAGCGATCATTGCGGCCATGGCGTCATCGCGCTCGCGACCGCGGCCGTCGAGCTTGGCTGGGTCAAGCGCACGGAGCCGGAGACGCGCGTCGGCATCGACGCGCCCTGCGGCTTCATCGAGGCCTTCGTCACTTGGGACGGCAAGCGCGCCGCCAGCGTGCGCTTCGTCAACGTGCCCTCCTATCTCATCCATCGCGATGTCAGCGTGGAGACGCCCACCTACGGCCGCGTCACCGGCGACATCGCCTTCGGCGGCGCCTTCTATTTCTATACGGATGGCCGTCCCTTCGGCCTCGCGATCCGGCGGGAGAACGCCGAGGCGCTGGTCCGCTTCGGCGCCGAGGTCAAGATCGCCGCCAACAAGGCCTTCCCGGTCGTGCATCCGGAGATCCCGGAGCTGAACCATATCTACGGCACGATCGTCGACGGCGATCCGCTCGATCCCGAGGCGACGCAGGCCAATTGCTGCATCTTCGCGGATAGGCAACTGGATCGTTCGCCGACGGGCTCCGGCACGGCCGGGCGCACGGCGCTGCTTCATGCCAAGGGGCTGCTGAAGCCCGGTCAGTTGCTGGTCAACGAGTCCATCGTCGGCTCGATCATGACGGGCCGGGTGCTGCAGGAGACCAAGCTCGGAGCGATCGACGCGATCATCCCGGAAGTCTCCGGCAGCGCGCATCTCTGCGGTCAGGCGACATGGTTCCTCGACCGCGACGACCCGCTGCGGCACGGTTTCCTGCTGCGATAGGGCGTTCCGGAGCGGCGTCAGCCGCGTCGGTCGTTGCGCTCAGCGCACCGGCGGGGCGTATTGCAGGCCGCCCTGCGTCCAGAGCTTGTTCAGGCCGCGGGCGATGCCGAGCTTCGAGCCCGTGCCGACATTGCGCTCGTAGACCTCGCCGTAATTGCCGACCTGCTTGACGAGCTGCAGGGCCCAGTCCTGCTTCAGACCCATCGATTCCCCGAAATTGCCGTTGCCGCCGAGCAGGCGCTGCACCTCGGGCGAGCCGCTGGTCTTGAGCTGATCGGCATTGGCGGAGGTGACGCCAAGCTCCTCCGCGACGATCATGGCGTAGAGCGACCAGCGCACGATGCTGGTCCAGGTCTCGTCGCCCTGGCGCACGACGGGGCCGAGCGGTTCCTTCGAGATCAGCTCGGGCAGGATGACGTATTCGGCCGGGTTGACCAGCTTCAGCCGATAGGCGGAGAGCGCCGAGACGTCGTTGCTGAACACGTCGCAGCGGCCGGATTCGAAGGCCTTGGCCACCTGATCGCCTGCTTCGAAGGCGACGCCTTCGTATCTCATGCCGTTCGCCCGGAAATAGTCGGCGATGTTGAGCTCCGTCGTGGTGCCGGTGGGCACGCAGACCGAGGCGCCGTTCAAGTCCTTGGCCGAGGCGATGTTCGCGGATTTGCGGACCATGAAGCCCTGGCCGTCGTAATAGCCGATGCCGACATAGCGCAGGCCCATCTGGGTATCGCGCCCCAGCGTCCAGGTGGCCTGCCGGGAGAGCACGTCGATCTCGCTGGTCTGCAGCGCGACGAAGCGGTCCTTGGGGCTCAGCGGCGTGAAGCGTACCTTCTTGGCGTCGCCGAGCACGGCGGCCGCGACCGCGCGGCAGATATCGACGTCGAAGCCGCCCCAGAGCCCCTTCTCGTCGGGAACCGAGAAGCCGGCCACGCCTGGGCTGACGCCGCAGACCAGTTCGCCGCGCGCCCGGACGTTCTCGAGCGTGCCGGCTGCGGCGGGCAGGGCGGAGGCGGCGAGCATGCCGGCAAGCAGCAGGAGGCGCTTCTTCATTGCGGTGGCCTTTCAGACGGTGCGATCCGCCGTTTCGTTGATCCCGGCGCCGATCCTGTCGGCTTTCTGACCCAGGGGCAGGCCTGCGTCGACGCATTTCGCAAAGTGAAACGAAGCTAATTCCGGCCACGCCCGGCTGCGTCGATGCCCATCATCGCGGCGATCGAAACCGGCAGGTCGCAGCATGCAGGAACCCGCACCGAACAGCTTCCGCCGGCGCCTTTTGAGTGGCGCCTTTTTGGCCGGGAGCTTCATCAAGACGCCGACCGCCCATGCGACGGAAATCCTCGGTTTCTGCGGCTACGACTTCATCGTGGTCGACCAGGAGCATGCGCCCTTCGACCGCAACGCGACCGATGTCGCACTGCTTGCCGCCCGCGCCGCCCGCATCGCCGGCATCGTCCGCGTCCCCACGCTGTCTGCTGACGCGATCCTCTCGGTGCTCGATTGCGGCGCCGAAGGCGTGCTTGCGCCCCATATCGCCACGGTGGCCGACGCGGAGGCGCTGGTCGCGGCCTGCCGCTACCGGGGCGGCAAGCGCGGCTTCTCGGGCGTCACGCGAGCCGGCCGCTATGGCGGCTCGAAGATGTGGGATCTCGTCGATGCCTCCGATGCGGCTGTCGCCACCATCGCTATGATCGAGGACCCGTCGGCGCTGGAGCGGATCGACTCGATCCTCGCGGTCGAGGGGCTCGATGCCGTCTTCATCGGCCGTGGCGACCTGACTGTGGCTTTCGGCGCGCCCAATCGCGATGCGCCGGTCGTGCGCGACGCGGTCGATGCGATCTTCCGGGCCGCGAAAGCCGCCGGCAAGCCAGTCTGCGTGATGACGGACAACGGCGAGGAATCCGCCGCCTTCGCCGAGCGCGGCGCCAGCGCCTTCATCCTCTCTTCGGACCAGGGTTTCCTCCGCAAGGCCGCAAGCGACACCCTCTCACAGATGCAGGCTGCCCGGAACCGGGTCGAAGCCGCCGCCGCGCGATAGGAGAACATCCGTGTCCAGCTACCCTTCCAGCGATCCCCGCTCGCAACTGGCGGCGCCGGCGGTGGCCAAGGCTCCGGCGGTCAAGGCCTATGCCGGGGCCGACTATGCCCGCTTCTACGCGGAGGCGCCGCAGCAGGCCGGCGCCGGGCTCAAGACCTGGCTGGCGCGGGGCCAGAACTTCATCGTGGCCTATTCCGATGTCGAGGCCGGCGCCTCTCTGGAACGCCCGGCGCAGCCCGACGAATATTGCCTGATCCTGCCGGAGGAGACGCTTGGCGCCACGGTGACGGCAGGCGGTGAGACGGTCGAGGTCGCCGGTCGCTCGATCGCCTTCATTCCGTCGGGCGCGTCGAAGGTGAGGGTGGCCGGGAAGGGGCGCCTGATCCGCATCTTCTCCAGCGTGGCGTCCGATCTCGCGGCGGCCTGCTCCAATGCGGCGTCCTATGCCGAGCCCCATGCCAATGTCGCGCTGCTGAAACCCTGGCCGGAGCCATCCGGCGGCTGGAAGATCCGGTCCTACAGTCTGGATGTCGATGCCGGCGGGACCGGGCGGTTCGGCAGCATTTTCCGCTGCACGACGCTGATGGTGAACATGCTCGATCCGCGCTTCGGTCTGCGCGACATCACCACGCTCTCGCCACATCACCATGACGATTTCGAGCAGGGCTCGCTGGTCATCGACGGCGGCTATATCCACGACATCCGCTGGCCCTGGACGCCGGACATGCGAATCTGGCGCGAGGACGAGCATGAACTGATGGCCGCGCCCTCGCTCACCGTGATCCCGCCGCCGTCGATCCATACCTCGCGCTCGGTCCTGCCGGGCCTGAACCAGATGATCGACATCTTCTCCCCGCCCCGCCTGGATTTCTCGCTGAAGCCCGGCTGGGTCATCAACGCCGCGGATTATCCGATGCCCGGCGAAGCCGCGTGAGGGCCACGGACATGACCGCCACTGCCACGAACGCCGAGGCGCGCAGCCGCCAGATCGCCGATCTCCTCGTCGGCGCCGTCGACCTGCACTGCCATAGCGGCCCGGCCGCGATGCCGCGCATCCTCGACCATCACGAGGCGATGCTGGACGCTGCCGCGGCCAAGTTCCGCGCCGTCGTCTACAAGGACCATTTCTACCTCGGCACCGCCCATGCGATCCTGCTGGAGAAGCTCGTGCCGAATACCGGGGTCCGGCTGTTCTCCGGCATCGCGTTGAACAACGCATCCGGTGGCTTCAACCCGCATGCGGTCGATCATGCCATCAAGCTCGGCGGCAAGATCGTCTGGCTGCCGACGCTCTCTGCCAAGAACCATATCGACGTGCTCGCCTCAGGCGCGGTGAAGACCTTCCCTAAGACCGCGCAGAAGATGCTCGATCCGATCCCGCTGACGGCCTTCGGGCCGGACGGCAAGCTGATCGACGAGGTCAAGCAGATCCTCGACCTGATCGCGGCCGGCAACATCATCCTGGCCGGCGGCCATCTCTCGACGCCCGAGCTTTTCGCTGTATTCGAGGAGGCCAAGGCCCGTGGCGTGAAAAAGCTGCTCGTCAATCACCCGACCTATATGGTCAACCATTGCAGCGACGCCGAAATCCGCCATCTCGTCGGTCTCGGCGCGGTGATGGAGCACTCGATCTGCATGTTCGTCGAGGGCAAGTCGAAGAAGTTCGATCCGCCGGAACTGCGCCGGGTGATCGAGATCGCCGGTGTCGAGAACACCGTGCTCTGCTCCGATCTCGGCCTCACCGGCTCGCCGCGCCCGGTCGACGGCTATCGCGAGATCGTCGGCCATCTGCTCGACCTGCAGTTCACGGAAGCCGAGATCAAGCGGATGACCGGCGGGCATGCGGCGGAGCTGCTGGGGCTGGACGCTGCGGCCTAACGCTCGCTCGTTTTAGCTCTGAACCACGCCGTCATCCCCGGCTTGACCCGGGATCCATTCCGGAACGATGCCGATCGAGGTTCAGGCATGGATCCCGGATCTCCGCTTCGCTCCGTCCGGGATGACCTGTTCTGATGAAAAAGAAAACGGCCCGGGGAGGCCGTCTCATTTTTGGAGTTTCGACGCCGCCTGCTCAATCGAGCGAGATCCCGGCGGACTTGATCACATCGGCCCAGCAGGCGATCTCCATGGCCTGCGCCGTGCGCATCGCCTCCGCATCGCCGCTGCGCGACCGCACGCCGATCACCGCGAGCTTCTCGCGGCCCTCCGCGCGGTCGATATAGGCGCGCGTAATTGCGGCGAGGCGTTTCACCATCGGCTCGGCCAATCCCTTGGGGCAAGAGCTGTCGCTGCATCTGAAATCTCCTCCCCCGGCGCCACTGCGGGCACGTTGGGCGGAGACTAGGAGCGAGCCGTCGACGGGCTGAGGAAATGGGGCGTCATTTCTCAGCTTGAAATGCGACGCCCATGGATTGCGAGAGCGCTTCCAGTTGCGCCTCGATACTCGCGGCCGCCTTCTTCAGGGGATGGATGATGCGCGCCTTGTCCTCGGGATTGGCCACGGCCGCTCGGAAGAAGGTGACGCCGAAGGTCGCGAGCACGCGTTCGCCGAGCTTGATCGGCACCGCGATCGTCGCGGAATTGCGCGGCTCGGCCGCGCTATCCCGCTCGGTATAGCCGCGCCAGCGGGCCTGCGCGATCAGGCGCTCGATATCGTCGTCCGTCAAGCTGCTGTTCTCGGCATCGGAGGAGCTGCGCATCGCGGCGAGCAGCATGGCGCGCTCCTCGTCCGGACAGAAGGCGAGATAGGCGCGTCCGAGCGCCCGGCCGCCAAGGCTGAGGCGATAGCCCAACGTCGCGTGGAAGGGCGAGATCGGGCTGTCGGGAATGGTGCTGAAGCGGACAATCACCGCGTCGTAATCGAGCAGGCAGACGGCGCAGGGCCATTTGATCTGGCGGGTCAGCGCCGTCGCCCAGGGGCGCGCGGCCTCGATCACCATGGGTGCCCCATGGAAGCCCGAACTCAACTGTGCGACCTGAGAGGTCACGAGATAGCCGCGCATGCGCTCGTCACGCGTGACATAGCCGGCCTCGATCAGCGTTTCCAGCAGGCGCACGATGGTCGGCTTCGGCAGGCCGGTGCGGCGATGCAGTTCGCCGACGGTGGCCGGGCTAGAGCGATTGACCTCCGTCAGCAGCTTGAGCGCCTTGAGGACGGATTGAACGGGGGCGAAGGAGAACAATCTGCGGGTCCGGCGTGACGACAACGAAGGCCGACACTAGAGCAGAACCCGCAGCGCTTGCTTGCAGTTTTTGAAGCTTTGCTTCGCGACACTCAGCCCGGCATCGTCAGGACAACCTTGCCGATCTGCTCGCCTGCATCCATCAGCGCATGAGCGTCGCGGACATCGGCCCAGTCGAACGTCGCGCAGATATGGCTGCGGATTCTGCCGTCGGCGAGCAGGGGCCAGACCTGATCGACCAGCTCCATGGCGATCCGGCCCTTATAGGTGGTGGTGCGCGGACGCAGCGTCGAGCCGGTCAGGGTCAGCCTGCGGCGGACGATGTTGCGGACATTCACCTCCGCCGTCTGGCCGAGATGGCTTGCGATCAGCACGACGCGGCCGTCGGGTGCGAGCAGGCCGAGCTGCTTTTCGGTATAAGGGCCGGCCTGCGCATCGAGCACGACATCGACCTTCTCCTTGCCGATCGCGGCCTCGATCTCGGCGACCCAGTCGGCTCGGTAATCGACGGCATAGTCGGCACCGATCTCCAGGCTGACGGCGCGCTTCTCGGCCGAGCCCGCCGTCGCGATCACGCGGGCGCCTCGCAATTGCTTGGCGAGCTGGATCGCGGCCATGCCGACGCCGCTGGTGCCGCCCTGGACCAGCAGGGTCTCGCCCTCGGCCAGCCGGCCGAGCCAGATCACATTGTTCCAGGCGGTGAAGAAGACCTCGGGCAGCGCGGCCGCCTGCGCGAAGGAGAAACCTTCCGGCAAGGGCAGGCATTGCGAGGCCGGCACGGCGCAGAACTCGGCATAGCCGCCGCCATTGGCGAGCGCGCAAACATGGTCCCCGACCTTGGGCCACGTCACGTCGGCGCCGACCGCCTCGACCACGCCGGAGACATCGAGACCGGGCAGGTCGGTCGCGCCGGGCGGTGGCGGATAGAGGCCGCGGCGCTGCTGGATATCCGGGCGGTTGACGCCGGCAGCGCGGACGCGGATCAGCGCGTCGTTCGGGGCGAGTTCGGGGCGCGGGCGTTCGGCGAAGGCCAAGACCTCAGGGCCACCCGGCTCGGTGATTTCGATCACTTTCATTGCGATATCTCGTTGTTGCCCGCAGAGGGGTGAAGCGATTGCAGGATGTCGGGTATCCGTTCGCGCGCCGATGCCATCAGGCGCTCGTAGATCAAATTGCCGTGGGCATCGATAGCGACGATGACGGGGCCGAAGCCGTCGAGCCGATGCGGCTCAGGCGGAACCGCATGATGAGGTCGGTCGTCGGATTGACGTAGGTGATTGCCATGCACTCAAGCCCGTTTCGATGGCGCGAAACTAGCTGATCGCGGGGCGGCGGCGGGCCGCGCATGTTCCATTTCAATCCATGAAATGGAGCCCGTTCACAGCCGCACCGGCGCGCTTCCCGATAAACACGGAATCGGCCAGAGGTGCTTGCGCGCAGGCTGAGAACCAAGTCCGACGCAAGGGGATCGAACACCCTGCGGAACGGACGGCTTTGCTGGGGACGGATCGTTATGAGCCATGTCGTTATCACCGGTTTCGACCTCACGATCGACCGGCTCGTCCGCATCGCCCGGGAGAAGGTGCCGGCTTCGCTCACGGCTGAGACGGTCGAGCGGATGAAGGCGGCCCGCGCCGTCGTCGACAATGCGGTGGCACGCGGCCAGAAAGTCTATGGCGTCACCACCAGCGTCGGCGCAAAGACCGGCGTGCCGCTGGCGCCGGACCGGATCGGCGAGTTCAACCGCCGCCTGCTGCTGACTCACAACGTCGCGCATGGACCGCTCGCGCCGCATGAGGCGGTGCGGGCGATGATGGCGGTGCTACTCAATGCGATGGCGAGCGGGCGCCTCGGCGTCCGGCCGCTGTTGGCCGAGCGGCTGGCCGCCGCCCTGAACGAAGACCGCGGGATCGACGTCCATATCTGGGGCTCGATGGGCCAGAGCGACATGGCGCCGATCACCGATCTGGCGCTGGCGCTCTATGGTGATCTCGAATTGCAGGCCGGCGAGGCGCTGGCGATGCTGAATTCGAGCGCGCTCGCGCTTGGCACAGCGGCGCTGGCCATGGCCGATCTCCGCGACATCCTCGACCAGTGGAGCCTGATCGCCGCGCTCAGCATGGAAGGCTTCGCCGCAAATCCCTCGATCGTCTCGAATGCCGCCTTGCAGTCGCGTCCCTTCGCCGGGTTGAGGCGGCACGGCACGCGCATCCGGGGCTATCTCGCCGGGAGCTATCTTTTCGCCAAGGGCGGACCGCGCCATCTGCAGGACCCGCTCAGCTTCCGCTCGCTGCCGCTGCTCCATGGCACGGCGGCAGACAGCTTGTCCTTCGCCTATGGCCAGGTCGAGGCTGAACTCAGCGCGAGCCAGAACAACCCGATCGTCTCGGTCGAGGAGCAAGCTCTGGTGTCCGTTGCGAATTTCGACACGGTCTCGCTGTCGATGGCGCTCGACATCGCCCGACTCGCCTTCGCGCCGGTGATGACGAGCTCGGCGGAGCGCGTCGCCAAGCAGGTTGATTCCTTCTGGTCGGGCCTCACCGTCGGGCTGATCGAGGAGGACGGCGTCGGCCTGCCCGGCTTCAACGGGCTGGCGCAGTTCCACAAGGCGATCACATCCGAGGCACGGCTTGCGACTGCGCCCGTGGTGCATGAACTCGCCAGCTCCAGCCATTCCAACGGGAATCTCGACCGGGCGGGCATGGCCGGGCTGGCGGCGCGCAAGACCGGGGAGGTCGCGTCGCTTTGCCGCTCGATCGCGGCGGTCGAACTGATGGTCGCGGCGCAGGCCAGCGATATCCGCAAGGCGACACCGCTCGGCGCGGTGACCGGCAAGCTTCACGCGCTGGTGCGGGAGGTGACGCCTTTCGCGGCGGCCGGCGACCGCGTGCCCCATCTCGATCCGCTGCTGCGGCATCTCGGGGAACGGCGCGACGTCGTCCGGTCCATGCTGGAGCCGGCCTGAAGGCGTCAGATCTCGCCGGCCTGTTCCGGGAGGCGCGAGATCACGCCGACGATCGGGCGCAGATGCTGTTCGAGGATCGCCAGCGCCTTCTCCTCGTCCCATTCGGAGAGGGCGGCGATCAGGGCGT
The DNA here is from genome assembly GCA_039808685.1 of Allobosea sp. Lineage (GTDB taxonomy): Bacteria > Pseudomonadota > Alphaproteobacteria > Rhizobiales > Beijerinckiaceae > Allobosea. Next base: position 58,591 of record JBDHTM010000003.1, read on the forward strand.
GATGCTCCTTGCTGATGCGGGCGACGCGCGTCGGGTCGGTGCTGATCGCCGTCATCGCGACGCGCTGCTGGCGGGAGCCGAGCGACTGGTAGAGGTCGGATAATACGACATTGCCGAGCGCGGCGATCATCACGAAATGGAATTCGCGGTTGAGCTCGACGCGGTTGAAATAGTCGCCCTGCGGCAGGCGCTCCAGCTCGGCGAGGATCGCGTGCATGTCGGCGGGGAGCGGCAATTCCTCGCGGCAGATGCGGCGGATCGCATGGCTCTCGATCATGCGCCGGGCCTCGTAGAGGTCGAGCAGTTCCTGCGCTGTCACCTGCCGGACGAGCGCGCCGCGGCGCGGTAAAAGGTCGATGAAGCGCTCGGCTTCAAGGCGATGGAACGCCTCCCGAACCGGCGTTCGCGAGACACCGAGCGCCGAGGAGATCTCCTCCTCCTCGATGAAGCTGCCGCCCGGGAAGCGGCCGCGCAGGATCTGCTCGCGCACATAGAGATAGACCCGTTCCCGGGTGGGCTTGCCGCGCAGGGCAGCCATCTCGTCCTGTTCGATCATCGCCATCGACATCGTGCCCCTTTCGCTCTTCCATAGGGCTTTCGAGAGTAGACAATAAAAAATCCGCCACGTATACATGACGCATCAAGAGCGTGGCTCATCTGTTCGTCTACAGTGAAGCCGCGCCGGGGAACCATATGACCGTGCACGCCACCATCGCGACAGAGAGCCGGAGTCCGGGCCGTTTGGCCGGGCGTGGCCGGCCACCTTGTCGGATCGCTGGCGCGGTTATTGCTCGCGTCCGCCCGGCTCCGCCCTTCCCGCCATCGACGGGAATTCCATGGGCTTGAAGCCCGCAGGCAGCCGGACCCAGCAGCAGAGGATCAGCCGATGACCATCTCTCGCCGTTCCGTCCTTGGTGCCGGTCTTGCCGGTCCGCTGCTGGCCTCGCCCTTCCTGATCCGACCTGCCAGGGCGCAACGCGCCGCCGGCATCATCCGCTACGGTCTCTCGGCCTTTCCGCCGAACCTGCAGCCCTGGGTCTCGACCGGCGCCTCGGCCGGCACGGTCAAGATGCTGATCAACCGCAGCCTCGTCTCCTATGACGGCAAGGGCGAATTGCGCGGCGAGCTCGCGGAATCCTGGTCGCGGGATGCCGAGGGCGCCTGGGTCTTCAAGCTGCGCAAGGGCTGCGTCTTCCACAATGGCGAGCCGGTCACCGCCGACGATGTGAAATGGTCGATCGAGCAGATCGCCGGCGAGAAATCGACCGCCTATATGCGCACGCAATTCCAGCTGATCGAGCGCGTCGAGATTCCCGATCCGCAGACGGTCCGCCTCATCACCAAGGAGCCGCTGGTCACGCTGCCGAGCTGGTTCGCCAACTACAACACCTTCATCATCTGGCGGAAATCCAATCCCAACGAGCCGATCGGCGCCGGCCCGTTCCGCCTCGTCGGGCAGGAGCGCGGCTCCTCGCTGGAGCTCGCGGCCTTCGACAAGTTCTACAAGCCGGGTATCCCCAAGGCGAAGGGCATCAAGTTCATCGTCTATGCCGACGAGAACCTGCGTAATGCGGCGCTGATGTCGGGCGATGTCGACATGATCGAATACGTGCCCTGGCAGTCGATGGCGGCGGTACAGGCCGATCCGCGGCTCAAGCTCGATACGCAGGAAGGGCCGTTCATGGACGTGCTCTTCAACGGCACGAAGCCGCCCTTCAACGATCCGCGCGTGCGCCGGGCCGTCGCCCATGCGGTGAAGCGCGAGGATATCGTCAAGGTCGCCTTCTTCGGGCGCGGCAAGCCGCTCGAAGGTCTGCCGATCGTCGAGGGCACGCCCTGGTACGACAAGGAGCTGGCGCATGGCTGGAACTACGACCCGGCCCGGGCCAAGGCGCTTTTGACCGAAGCCGGCCATCCCAACGGCTTTCAGACGACCATTCTCGCCACCGCCCAGTTCGGCATGCACAAGGACACCGCCGAGATCGTCCAGCAATATCTCGCGGCGATCGGCATCCAGGCGGAATTGCAGCTGCCGGACTGGTCGACGCGGGTTAGCCGCGGCACGCGCGGCCAGTACGACATGGCGATCCACGGCGTCTCCTCGGACAATAACGATCCGGACGGGCTGACCGTGGTGCTCGACACCTCGCTCTCGCCGACCCATGGGCGCTCCTTCAAGGTCGACGCACCGCGTACGGTCGCGGCGCTCGCCAAGGGGCGGGCCGAGTTCGATCAGGCCAAGCGCGTCGAGATCTACAAGGAGATGCAGCGCGCCGCCCTTGAGGAGGTGCCGCTGGTCGGCCTCGCCTGGCGCGAGCAGGGCTACGGCATGGACAAGAGCGTGCAGGGCTTCGCAAACCTGCCCGGTGCGCTCTCGACCTCCTCCGGCAACATGCTCGAGGAGACCTATTTCGGATGAGCGCGGGCTGGCTCGGACGGCGGCTGTTCCTGACCCTGGCGATGGCCTGGGTCGTCGCGACGATCGTGTTCCTGGCGCTGCACATGGTGCCCGGGGACCCGGCCGAGCTGCTGCTCTCGACCTCCGGCGCCATGCCCGATCCGGCGACCGTGCAGGAACTACGCGAGAAGCTCGGGCTCGACCAGCCACTGATGGTCCAGTACGGCCGGTTCCTGGCCGGTCTCGCGCGCGGCGATCTCGGCACCTCGCTGGTCGACGACTACCCGGTCATCCAGGAGATCGCGCTCCGGCTGCCGCGTACGCTGGAGCTGATCCTGGCTGGGACGCTGATCGCGCTCGTGATCGGCGTGCCCTCCGGCGTCTATGCCGCGGTCCATCGCGGCGGCGCTTTCGACCGCGTCGCCTCGTGGATCACCGCGCTGCTGCTCGCCGTGCCGGTCTTCGTCGTCGGCACGCTCCTCGTCCTGCTGCTGGCGCAGACGCTGCGCCTGATGCCGGCGGGCGGCTTCGTTCCCTTCGCGCAGGATCCGGGCCAGCATCTCAAGCTGCTCGCGCTGCCGGCGATCGCGATCGCCAAGGGCCTGGCGGCCGTGCTGTTCAGGATGACTCGGGCCGCGACGCTCGATGCGCTGGCGCATGACTATGTCCGCACCGCGCGGGCCAAAGGGCTGTCGCCCAAGCGGGTGCTCGTCGTTCATGTCCTGCGCAACGCGCTGAACCCGGTCGTCACCGTGCTGGGTCTCCAGATGGGGACCTTGCTCGGCGGCACCGTGCTGGTCGAATACGTCTTCAACTGGCCGGGCCTGTCGACGCCGCTGCTGCGGGCGGTCGAGGGGCGCGACTATCCGATGGTGGTCGGCATCATCCTGACGATCTCGGTGCTGTTCCTGCTCATCAACCTCCTCGTCGAACTGCTGCATGCGGCGATCGATCCAAGGGTGCAGCACGGATGAAGCGGCGCGGCGTCAAGAAGCTCCTCCTGCCCGGCTGCGTCGTCGCGGCGATCCTGCTCATCGCGATCGCAGCGCCGCTGCTGCCGCTGCCCGACCCGATCCGGCAGGATGTGGCGCGGCGCCTCGCCGGGCCGATGCCGGGCTCCTGGCTCGGTCGCGACGAATTCGGTCGCGACGTGCTGTCGCGACTGGTCTGGGGGGCGCGTACCAGCCTCTCCGTCGCCTTCGTTTCCGCGCTGTTCGCCGGCCTGGTCGGCATCACGCTCGGGCTGATCGGCGGCTGGGCGCGCAGCTGGGGCGCTTTCCTGACGGTGCGCAGCGTCGAGATCATCATGTGCTTCCCGCCGGTGCTGCTGGCGCTGCTGGTGGTGACGCTGCTCGGGCCGGGTGCGGGGACACTGATCCTCGTCCTCTCCGTGCTCTACGTGCCCGGCTTCGCGCGGGTGACCTATGCCGAGGTCCTGGCGGTGAAGGGGCGCGACTATGTCGAGGCGACGCGGGCGCTCGGCGCGACGCAGTCGCATCTGCTCTTCCGCACCGTGCTGCCCAATATCGCCGGGCCTCTGCTGGTGCAGTTCTCGCTTGCGGTCGCCGCGGCCGTGGTGATCGAGAGCGGCCTCTCCTTCCTGGGGCTCGGCGTCGTGCCGCCGGCCCCGTCCTGGGGGCTGATGATCCGCGGCGCGCGCTCGACCATGGAGCAGGCGCCGCTGCTGCTGCTCTGGCCCTGTGCCGTGCTGACCCTGACCATCCTCGCGATGAATCTGCTCTGCGACGCAATGCGCGACGTGCTCGACCCGCGCACCAGCGAGCGCTGACAAACCAAGCCGTTTCCCAAGGCAAGCCGATTTCGAAGGAAGGACCACGCCATGGCTACCAAGACCGATCCTCTCGTCCATATGGGCACGATCACGGGCGGGGAGGCGCGCGAGTTGCTCAAGTCCAACCCCGTCATCTTGCTGCCGATGGGCAGCCATGAGGACCAGGGCCCGCATGCCCCGATGGGCGACTATCTGCTGGCCGAGAAGATCGCCGAGCTTGCCGCTTTGCAGGCGAGCAAGGCCGGCACGCGCACGCTGGTGGCCCCCGTGCTGCCCTATGGCGGTGCCGACTGGTTCGGCCCGATGATCGGCGGCATCGCCATCTCGCAGGCCACGTTGACGGCGGTGATCGCCGAGATGGTCGACTCGCTGCATCGCAACGGCCTGACCCGGATCATCGTCATCAACGGCCATGGCGGCAATGTCGGCCCCATCTCGGAGGTCGCGCGCGAGCTCTACCAGCGCGAGCGCATCGTGCTGCCGAGCCTCTATCTCTGGCGTATCGCCTACGGCATGCTGCCGGGCATCGTCGGTGCCGAAAAGTCGGCGAAGGTCTCCGGCCATGGCGCCGATCCGCTGACCAGCCTCGGCCTGCATCTCTTCCCCGAGCTGATCCGCAAGGACTTCATCCCGGCCGGCAAGCCGATGAAGCGCGACCCCATCCTCGACCTGCCCTTCACGGGGCTGGGCACCGCGAGCTTCGACGGCGCCGAGGTCGGCATGCCCAACGAGTACGACGAGGTCTATCATGACGGCGTCGGCAAGGGCGATCCGACGCTCTGCTCGGCCGAGACCGGCGTGCAGCTCGCGGAGAAGCTGACCGATGTCTGCGCCCGCTTCATCGCTCATTTCGCGTCGAAGGTCCCGGCCTGAACCGACCGGCAATAAGGCTTGCCGCCCGGAGCGGCGTCACAGCAGGAGGTTTCCCATGCTCACCCGCCGCCTCGCCATCCAGTCCGGCCTCGCGACCATCGCGATGCCGGCCGTGCTCCGGGCGCAGACGCTCTCCGGGCAGATCACGCTGATGTCCTATGCGGGCATCTTCCAGGACAACTACACCAAGGCGGTGATCGAGCCGTTCCAGCAGGCGCATCCGGGCGTGAAGGTGAACTACGTACCCGGCGGCACCTCGGCCCAGATGGTCGGCAGTGTCCGGGCGCAGAAGGCCGACCCGCAGACCGATGTGGTGATCATGGACGTCACCACCTCCAGCATCGGCAATCTCGAAGGGCTGTTCGAGAAGCTCGGCCCCTCGGAATTCCCGGTGCTGAACGAGCTCCTGCCGGAGGCGCGTGCGGCCGGCGGCGAATTCGGGCCCGCCGTGACTTTCGACCATCTTGTCATCGTACAGGATGCGGCGCTCAGCCCCCAGCTCGCCAAGCTCGCCGACCTCTGGCGGCCGGACCTCAAGGGGCATATCGCGCTCGCCGCCCCGCCGAACATCCAGGGCCTGGCGCTGACGGCGATGACCGAGAAGATGGAAGGCGGCGACTACCGCAAATCGATCGATGCCGCGATGAAGAAGCTCAAGGAGCTCGCCCCCGGCGTGAACACCTTCGATCCCAATCCGGACGGCTATTCGCTGATCCTGAACGGCGTGGCCAAGGTCGCGACCGGCTGGAACGCCCGCGCCCAGCTCTATTCCGACCAGACCGGCGGCAAGATCAACGCGCTGCTGCCCCCGGAAGGTTCGGTCTTCCAGGTCAACACGATCAACCTGACGGCCGGCTCGAAGAACCGCGCTGCGGCGGCGGCCTTCGTCGCGCATGCGCTGTCGCAGGGCGCGCAGAAGGCCTTCACCGAGCGGATGTTCTACGCGCCGACCAACGGCAAGGCTGATATCGACGCCAAGGCGCTCTCACGTACCGCCGCCTCGCCGGAGAACCGCGCCCGGATGATCCCGGTCGACTGGAACGAGATCCTCAAGGTGCGCGATCAGTGGAACAACCGCTGGCGGCGCGAGGTCATCGCGGCGGCACGCTGAGCGGCAGGCGATGAGCTATCTCGAACTCGCCGGGCTGCAGAAGCGCTACGGCAATTCCGTCGCGGTCGACGACGTTTCGCTTTCGGTCGAGCAGGGCGAGGCCGTCGCGCTGCTCGGCCCCTCCGGCTGCGGCAAGACGACGACCCTGCGCATGCTCGCCGGGCTGATCGAACCGAACCGCGGCACGATGACGCTCGACGGCAGCGAGATCACCAAGCTGCCGGCCCATAAGCGCAACATGGGTTATGTCTTCCAGTCCTATGCGCTGTTCCCGCATCTCTCGGTCGGCCGCAACATCGCCTTCGGCCTGGAGGAGCGGGGTGTCTCGCGCGGCGAGATCGACAAGCGCGTTCAGGAAGGGCTGGCGCTGGTCCGGCTCGGCGGCCTTGAGCAGCGGCGCCCGAAGGAGCTCTCGGGCGGCCAGCAGCAGCGCGTCGCGCTGGCCCGCGCACTGGTGATCCAGCCCTCCGTGCTGCTGCTCGACGAATCCCTGTCCAATCTCGACGCCAAGCTGCGCGACGCGATGCGCCACGAGATCCGCTCGATCCAGCGCACGCTCGGCATCACCACGCTCTTCGTCACGCACGACCAGGTCGAGGCGCTGACGATGTGCGACCGGATCGCGGTGATGCATCGCGGCCGCATCGCCCAGATCGGCAGCGCCGAGGATATCTACGACCGACCTGCCACGCGCTTCGTGGCCGAGTTCGTCGGCCGTGCCAATGTCCTGCCGCTGGCGCGCGACGGGCAGGGCCGGGCGACGGTCTGGGAACAGCTCGTGCCGGTCGAGCCCGCCGAGAATGCCGATCTCTTTGTCCGGCCACAGCGCATGCGGATCGTGCCGGTCTCCGAGCCGGCCGGCGGTGACACGGCGCGCCTGACCGGCCGCGTGCTGCGCAGCGTCTTCGTCGGGGACCATGTCGAGGTGCTCGTGGAAGGTGCCGGCGGCCAGCTCACGGTCGAGATGCCTTCGGGCTCGGCAGCGCCGGCCGAGGGCACCGAGGTCGCGGTCGTTTGGCCGCGCTCCGAGAGCCGCGTCTTCGCGCGCGAGGCGTCATGACCGCTTCGCGCCGCCTGCCGCTATTGCTGATCCCGGCGACGCTGTTCCTGCTCGTCGTCTATGTCTGGCCGTCGCTCGGGCTGTTCCGCAACGCCTTCAACGAGGTCGGGCCGACCGGCGCGATGGTCGAGGCCTGGTCGCTGGAGACCGCGCGAACGACCTTCCACGACAGCTTCACCTTCGAACTGACGCTGAACTCGCTCTGGCTTTCGGCGGTGGCGACGCTGATCGCGCTGTGCCTCGCCTATCCCGTGTCGCTCTTCCTGTTCCGCACCGATTCCCGTTTCCGTGGCCTGCTCGCCGTGGTCGCGATCATGCCGATGCTGGTTTCCGGCGTGGTGCGCGTCTTCGGCTGGCTCGCCATCCTCGGCGATCGCGGTCTGGTCAACACGACGCTGCAATCGCTCGGCCTGATCTCGGCGCCGCTGAAGCTCGTCTTCAACTGGACCGGCGTCACGATCGGTCTCGCCGAGAGCATCATGCCCTATATGATCCTGGCGCTGCTCGCCGGCTTCGGCCGGCTCGACCGCACGCTGGAGGAGGCGGCGCGCTCGCTTGGTGCCTCGCCGTTCCGCACCTTCCGGCGCGTTATCCTGCCGCTCAGCCTGCCGGCGATCGCCCTGGCGGCGGGCCTGGGCTTCGTCCTCTCGATGTCGGCCTATATCACGCCGAAACTGCTCGGCGGCGGGCGCGTCTTCGTGCTGGCGACCGAGATCTTCGAGCAGGCGACGACCAATACCAACTGGCCGGTCGCGGCGGTGCTGGCGATCTATACGCTCGTCCTGCTGCTTGCCCTGCTGGTCGTCTCCAATCTGGTGGCGCGGAGGCTGCAGCGATGACCGGGGCAGGGCGCGTCCTCTCCAGCCTCGCAGCGCTGGTCTATGCGATGATCCTGGCGCCAATCGTCGTCGTCGTCATGCTCTCCTTCTCGGCGGACAGTTTCATCCTGTTCCCGCCATCCGGCTATTCGCTGCGCTGGTTCAAGCAGCTCGTGGGCAACGGGCCGCTGCTGGCGGCACTCTGGCTCAGCGTGCGGATCGCAGCCGTGGTGACCCTGCTGTCGCTGGCAGTCGGTGTGCCCGCCGCGCTTGCGCTGGCGAAGGGACGTTTTCACGGCAAGGATGCGCTGGCGAGCTTCTTCGTGGCGCCGCTGCTGCTGCCGACCCTGATCACGGGTCTTGCGCTGCTGCTGTTCTTCTCGCCCTTGAAGCTGACGGCGACGCTGCCCGGCCTCGTGCTCGGCCATATGACGGTGACCGTGCCCTTCGTGATCCGGATGATGACGACGGCGCTCGCCAACTTGCCGGACGATATCGAGGCCGCCGCCGCCACGCTCGGGGCCACGCCCTGGCGCGTGGTGCGGCGGGTGACGCTGCCGCTGGCGACGCCGGGCCTGATCGCCTGCGCCTGCCTGTCCTTCCTGCTCTCCTTCGACGAGACGGTGATCTCGCTGTTCATCGCCGGTCCGCGCGCCTCGACCCTGCCGGTCGAGATGGTGCGCTATGTCGAAGGCCGTACCGATCCGCTCATCGCGGCCCTGTCCGTGGTGCTCATCGTCGCGACGCTCGCCGTCGTTCTCGTGGTCGAACGCCTCGTCGGCGTCGCCCGTGCCGTAGGGAAATAGGAGACGCCCATGCCCGATTATCGCATCGAAGCCATGCCGGAGCAGCTGCCGGCGGCGCTGGTCGAGAAGCTGCAGAAGGTCGAGACCGCGACCATCGGCCATTCCCAGCACTGGGGCTTCATGGATCGCGGCATCCAGCCGCTGCTGCGCGGCAAGCGCATCGCGGCGGCGGCGGTGACGCTGGCGATCCCCGGCCAGGATTCGACGCTGCTGCACCACACGCTTGGCCTGCTGCGTCCCGGCGATATCCTCGTCGTCGACCGGCTCGGCGACGACAAGCACGCCTGCTGGGGCGGCGGTGTCACGGTCGCGGCCAAGGCGGCCGGCGCGGTCGGCGGCATCGTCGACGGTCCTTGCACCGACCTCGCCGAGATCGAGGATTCCGACTTCCCGATGTGGTGCCGCGGCATGTCGCCGATCACCACCCGGCTCTACAATCTCGGCGGCACGCTCAACCTGCCGATCTCCTGCGGCAATGTCCCGGTCAAGGCCGGCGATGTCATCCTCGCCGACGAATCCGGCGTGCTGGTGCTGCCGCGCGCCGAGGCCGAGGCGATCGCGGACGCCGCCATCGCCCGGCAGGAGCGGGGGGAGAAGACCCAGAATCGCGTCAAGATGGGCGAGAAGCTCGGCGACATCTCCGGGGCCACGAAAATGGTGCTCGACGCCATCGCCGCGGCGAAGGGCTGACGAGGCCGTCATGAACGCTCCCGTATCCGTCCCGCGCGTCGCCGATTTCACCTGCGAGAAGAAGCCGGCGACCGGCTCGCGCGGCATGGTCGTCACCAACCATCCGCTCGCTTCGGCGGCCGGCGCGCAGATCCTGCTCGCCGGCGGCAACGCCATCGACGCGGCCGTCGCCTCGCTCTTCGCGCTGACGGTGGCCGAGCCGATGATGGTCGGCATCCTCGGCGGGGGCCTGAGCCATATCAGGCTCGCCGACGGGCGCCATGTCGTGATCGACAACCTCTCGACCGCGCCGGGAAAGGCGACGGCCGACATGTATGACTGCCTATCCGACGAGATTGGCAAGCAGCGCGACACGCGCGACCGCGAGAACGTGGTCGGCGCCAAGGCGGTCGCGGTTCCCGGCGCGCTCAAGGGCTGGTGCGAGGCGCTCGCCCGCTTCGGCACGCAGACGCTGGCCGAGGTTCTCCAGCCGGCGATCGGGCTGGCGGAGCGCGGCTTCGTGGTCACGCCCTATCTCTCGAACTGCATCACCGACAATGCGGCCGACCTCGCCCGCGATCCCGGCCTTGCCGCGATGCTGCTGCCGGGCGGCAAGCCGCTCCAGCCGGGCATGCGGCTCGTCCAGTCCGACTATGCCGCGAGCCTGAAGCTGATCGCGACGGAAGGGCCTGAGGCGCTCTATGGCGGGAAGCTCGGGCGGGCGCTGACCGATTACATGGCCGGCAATGGCGGCCTGATCGACCAAGCCGATCTCGCCAATTACCGCATCGAGCTGCGCGAGCCGATCAGGGGCTCTTATCGTGGCTACGAGATCATCGGCCCGCCGCCGCCCTCGTCCTCGGGCGTGCATATCACGCAGATGCTCAACATCCTCGAAGGCTACGATATCGGCTCGCTCGGCTTCGGCTCGACCGATGCGGTGCATCTGCTCGCCGAGGCCCTGAAGATCGCCTTCGCCGACCGCGCGGTGGCGACCGCCGATCCCGCCTTCGTCAAGGTTCCCGTCGCGAGGCTGATCGACAAGGCCTATGCCGACGAGCGCCGCGCCCTGATCGCGATGGGGCAGGCGAAGAGCTGGACGGCGGGGCTGTCGGGTGGGGAATCCGCTGACACCACCCATGTCACCGTCGCTGATGCCATGGGCAATGTCGTCAGCGCGACGCAGACGATCAACGGGCTGTTCGGCGCCTGCGTCCAGATCCCCGGCACGGGGATGATCGCCAACAACTACATGTTCAATTTCGATCCGCATCCCGGCCGTGCGCTCTCGATCGCGCCGGGCAAAAGGGTCTTCACCTCGATGGCGCCGATGATGGCGGTCAAGGACGGCCGGCTTGCCTTCGCGCTCGGCCTGCCCGGCGCCTTGCGCATCTTCCCCTCGGCGCTGCAGGCGATCGTCAACCTGATCGACCACCGCATGAGTCTTCAGGAGGCGGTCGAGGCGCCGCGCGTCTGGACCGAAGGGGGCGTTCTCGAACTCGAGGAAGCGATCCCCGAGGCCGTCGCGCAGGCGCTGGTCGCGCGCGGCCACAAGGTCGTGCGCTCGCCGCGCGTCGCCGGCGGCATGAACGCCATCGCCTTCAATCCGGACGGCACCTTGACCGGCGCCGCCTGCTGGCGCGCCGACGGCACGCCCGTTGCCATTTCCGGCGGGCTCGCCCGAGCCGGTGCCCGCTTCACCATCTAGTCTTCTTGTGTTTCTCGTGAACCACCCCGTCATCCCGGACAAGTCGCGCAGCGACGCCGATCCGGGATCCATCGGAGGGCGTTGCACTCTACAATGGATCCCGGGTCTGCGCTGCATTTGCCCGGGATGACGGGGTGCAAGTGCTCTCTCGTAACCGATCTTTCGACTGGACCATCCCATGCCCGAGACCATCGTCCTCCTCGACATGACCGCGCCCGAACGGGCCGACCGCCTGCGCGCGCTGCTGCCCGAGGGCTTCGTGCTGACCCACGGCACGGCGCGCGGCGACGAGCACATGAAGGAGATCATCGCCGAGGCCGATTACGCGATCTCCGGCCAAGTCGGTGTCTCCGGTGACGTGCTGCGCGCCGCGAAGAAGCTGAAGCTCCTGCATAAATGGGGCGTCGGCTACGACAATATCGATATCGAGACGGCCAAGGAACTCGGCATCAAGGTTGCGCGCACGACCGGCTCGAATGCGGTCGCCGTCTCCGAATTCGCGCTCGGCCTGACGATCTCGACGCTCCGCCTGATCGCCTATGGCAATGCCGAACTGAAGAAGGGCAACTGGCGCACCGGTCAGCTACCCTCTGACACCTATACCCTGTCCGGCAAGACGGTCGGCATCGTCGGTCTCGGCGCGATCGGCAAGAACTTCGCCAAGCTGCTGAAGGGCTTCGGCTGCACCATCCTCTACAGCAAGCGCACACCGCTCGATGCCGCCGAGGAAGCGGCGCTCGGGGTGAAGCATGCCTCGATGGAGGAGATCCTGACCCAGGCCGACGTCGTCTCGCTGCATTGCCCGCTGACGCCGGAGACCAAGGACCTGATCGACCTCGCGGCTTTCAAGAAGATGAAGAAGACAGCGGTGCTGATCAATTGCGCCCGCGGCGGCGTGGTCAACGAGGCCGACCTCGTCACGGCTCTCAGGGCGAAGGAGATCGCGGGCGCCGCGATGGATGTCTACGAGATCGAGCCGCTGCCGGCGGACAGCCAGCTCTTGACCCTCGACAACCTCGTCACCACGCCGCATCTCGCGGCCATGGCGGCCGATAATTTCGCGCCGGTGGTGAAGCGCATGTTCGCGAACATGCAGCATGTCTCGCGCGGTGAGCCGGTGCCGCCGCTCGATCTGGTGGTGTGAGGCTGACGCTTCGTCATTGTGCAGGGAAACACGTCGTCATCCCGGGCTTGACCCGGGATCCATGCCGGTGCGCTTCCGGTTACAGTTCAGGCATGGATCCCGGCTCTACGCTTCGCCCCGGCCGGGGTGACCCGCGTTTCCAGGTGCTGCAGATTCAGTGCAGCTCGCCGACGCCGATATAGCGTTCGAGCACCTCGGCATCGGCCCGCAGCGCGTCGGGCTTTCCGGCCCAAACGATTCGGCCGCGTTCGAGGATGATGACGTCGTCCGCGAAGGCGAGCGCGCTTTCCAATCGCTGCTCGACGAAGAGGATGGTCATCGCGCCGCTCGCAGCGAGGCGGCCGAAGGCCTCCATCAGCATGTCGCAGATGACGGGGGCCAGCCCCTCCAGAGGCTCGTCGAGGAGCAGCACCGAGGGCTGGCCGAGGATGGTGCGGGCAGTTGCCAGCATCTGCTGCTCGCCGCCGGAGAGCTGGGAGCCCAGATTGCGACGGCGCTCCCCAAGGCGCGGAAACAGCGCATAGGCCTCCTCGATCGCGCTCCGCGGGCGGCCCTTCAATCCGGCGAAGAGGTTTTCCTCGACCGTCAGGCCCTTGAAGATCTCGCGGGTCTGCGGGACGAGGCCGATGCCGCCATGCGCACGCGCGGCGGTGCCGAGCGCGGTGACGTCCTGCCCACCGAGCCTGATGCTGCCGGCATAGCGGCGGGTCAGCCCCATCAGGCTCGCCATCAGCGTGGTCTTGCCCATGCCGTTGCGACCGAGGATCGAGAGGCGCCCGCCCGCCGGCACTGCGAAGGAGACATCCTCCAGCACATGGGTCTGGCCGTAGCCGGCGCTGAGATTGCGGATGTCGAGCTCAGCCGCCGGCATGCGCATAGCTCCCGAGATAGGCTTCGCGGACCTTGGGGTCCCTGGCGACCTCGGCCAGCAGGCCCTGGAAGATGAGCTCTCCCGCAGCCAGCACCACGACCCGTTTCGCGAAGCGGAAGACGAGGTCCATGTCGTGCTCGATCATCAGCACGGCCAGCGAGGCCGGTAGCCTCGCCAGCGCCTCCTCGATGCGCGGCGTGTCGCTGGAGGGCACACCGGCGGCGGGCTCGTCAAGCAGCAGGACTTTGGGGCGCTGCGCCAGTGCGATCGCGATCTCCAGCAGGCGCTGCTGGCCATAGGCGATGGTCGCGACCTTGCGGCGGGCGACTTCGGTGAGGCCGAGCGTGGCAAGTATTTCCGCGGCCTCGTCACGCGCTGCGGAATCGCCGTGGAAGCGGGCGAGGATGCGCGTCGCCCGGCCGAGGCGCTGCAGGATGGTCATGACGACATGCTCTTCCGGCGTCATGTTCGGGAAGAGGCGCGTCACCTGGAAGGTGCGGACGAGGCCGCGCCGCACGCGCTTCACGGCACCCAGGCTCGTGATGTCCTCGCCGGCGAGATGGACGCTGCCCGCGCTCGGCGGGATGCGGCCGGTGACGAGATTGACGAAGGTGGTCTTGCCGGCACCGTTCGGGCCGATCAAGGCGAGGCGCTCGCCCTCGTTCATCGCCAGCGAGATGTCGCGGCTGACCTTGAGCCCAACGAATTCCTTGGAGAGGTTGGAGACCTCGAAGACCGCGCTCATCGGCCGGCCCTCCAGCGGTCGCGGGTCAGGAGGCGGGCGAGTTCGTCGAGTGTGCCGGAAAGTCCGCGCGGGGCGAAGAGCACGATGGCGATCAGCACGGCGCCGACCAGCGTCATCCAGTGGAACGGGTTGATCGCGGCGACGACATGTTCGAGCGCCATGAAGATCACCGTGCCGATCAGCGCGCCATAGAGATGGCCGATGCCACCGAGCACCAGCATGACCAGCGCGTTGGCGGAGATCTCGAAGCTCACGCTGTCGAGGCCGACGACCTGCGTCGCGATAGCCGCGAGCGCCCCACCCATGCCGGCGACAGCGCCGGAGATGACGAACATCTTGAGCAGGACAGGGAAGGCGTAGATGCCGAGCGCGCTGATCCTGAGCGGATCCTCCTTCAGGCCGCGGCAGACCATGCCGAAAGGCGAGCGCGTGACGAAGCGCAGCACGGCGAAGACGACGAGGAGCAGGCCGAGGCCGAAGAGATAAGCGCTGCGGCCCCAGAGATCGAACTCGAACAGGCCGAAGAGCGGCGCCGGGCTCATGCCGGAGAGACCATCGCTGCCGCCGGTGATCGAGGAGGCCTTGTTGGCGGCTTCGTGCAGGAGCTGGACGATGGCGATCGAGAGCACGAGTTGCGGCAGGCCATGGGCGCGAAGCATGATCGCGCCCATGACGAGCCCCATTGCCGCGCCGGCTCCCGCGCCGATCAGGATCAACAGGATGGGATCGGTGATGCCATGGATGCAGGCGATGCCGGCGGCATAGGCGCCGGTGCCATAGAGCGCGCCCTGCCCGAGCGAGGCAATGCCGCAATAGCCGACGATCAGGTCGAGCGAGAGCACGAGCAGGGCGACCGAGATCACGCGGGTCAGGAAGGCGAGATTGTCGGGGAAGAGCCAGTAGCCGGCGAGGCCGACCAGCGCGATCACGGCGAGGCCGAGGAGATCACGGCCGAGCGTGCGGCTGACGGAGGGGGCGGCGGGCATGGAGGTTGCGTTCGCCATGCTACTGCGCCCGCCCCATCAGGCCGCGGGGGAAGGCGCAGACAACAAGGATCACCGCGAGATAGAAGAAGAAATTGCCGAAATCCGGTACGAGATAGCGCCCGGTCACGTCGATCGCCCCAAGCAACAGGCAGGCGGCGAGCGCACCGAGGATCGAGCCCGCGCCGCCGACGGAGACGACGACGAGGAAGGTCACCATGTAGCGCAGCGCGTAATAGGGCTCGATCGGCAGGAATTCGGCCCCGACCACGCCGCCGAAAGCCGCGAGTCCGATCGCGAGCGCGAAGCTCGCAGCATAGATGATCTCGGTGCGGATGCCGAGCGCGCGCGCCATCGAAGCGTTCTCGACGGCGGCGCGCAGATGAATGCCGAAGCCGGTGCGCTCGATCAGGAACCAGAGCCCCCCGGCGACGACGAGGCCGCTGGCGATGACGAAGAGCCGGTGGCCGGCGATGCTGCGGAAGCCGAGATCGACCGAGCGAGCCAACTCCGCCGGCAGGGGAATCGTCTTCAGCGTCGGGCCGAAGAAATAGTTGGTGAGGCCGATGACGCAGAAGGTGATGCCGATCGTCATCAAGACCTGCGAAAGCTCGCTGCGATCATAGATGCGGCGATAGAGCAGCCGCTCCAGCGGCACGGCGATGATGACCGTGCCGATCATGGCGAGCACGATGCCGAAGCCGTAGCCGAGGCCGAGATCGCGCGCGGCATAGGAGGCTATGTAGCCGCCGATCATGGCGAAGGCGCCATGGGCGAGGTTCACCACCCGCATCAGGCCCATGGTCAGCGACAGGCCGATGCAGATGATGAACAGCGCCATGCCATAGGCCAGTGCGTCCATGGCGATGCTCAGCGCGGTCTGCATGCTCGCGGGCCTTCTGCTTCTCAGACGAGCCGGATTCGAAGGGAGATACCGCCGTCATTCCGGGGCGGCCTGTAAGGCCGAGCCCGGAATCCAGAAACGACGCCCTTCATGACGAAGCCGGACCGCTGTTGATCTCTCATGGTCAAGGATGTCGGTTCTGGGTTCCGGGCTCATCGCTGGCGCGATGCCCCGGAATGACGGTGAGTTTCCGGCGGGAAACGACGCCGTTACTTTGTCAGGCCGGGGTCCTTCTGGTCCGGCACGCTGGCGATCTCCTTGTTGATCCAGCGATCCTGGGCGTCCTTCGCGACTTCGCGCAGATAGATCGTCTGGGTGATGTGGCGGGTCTCCGGATCGATCTTGACCGGGCCGCGCGGGCTTTCCCAACCAAGCCCCTTCACCGACTCGACCGCCTTCTCGGCATCCTGCTTGCCGGCGGTTTCGGCGATCATCTTCGAGATCACGAACATGCCGTCATAGGCGCCGACCGCGGGGAAGGAGAGCAGGTCCGGCGCGCCGATCGCCTTCTCGGCGGCGGCGACGAAACGCTTGTTGATCTCGGAATCATGCGAGACCGCGTAGTGGAACGAGGTGATCATGCCGGAGGCCGCCTCGCCCAGCGCCGGCAGATCCGATTCCTGGGTCAGGTCGCCGGTGGCGAAGAGCTTGACGCCTGCCTTCTTCAGGCCTGTATCGCTTAATGCCTTGACGAAGCCCAGAGTCGGGGGGCCCGAGGGCAGGAAGGCGAAGACGCCTTCGGCGCCGGCATCGCGGATGCGCTGCATGATCGGGCTGAACTCGGTGGTGTTCAGGGGCATGCGGATCGATTCCTTGATCTCGCCGCCGGCCGCCTCGATCGCCTTCTTGAAGGCGCCCTCGGCATCGATGCCCGGACCGTAATCGGTGACGACCGAGACGAATTTCTTGACGCCGCGCTCCACCGCGGCCTTGCCGAGCGGGGTCGTGGTTTGCGCCGTGGTGAAGGAGGTGCGCACCACCAGCGGCGAGGAGGTCATGATCGCCGAGGTCGCGGCGTTGAAGATTACCAGTGGGACATTGCCCTGTTTCAGCAGCGGGGTGATCGCCATGGCGTCCGGCGTGAAATAGACGCCGCCGAGATACTGCACCTTGTCGCGGACGATCAGCTCCTGCGCCAGCGCGCGGGCCTGCTGCGGATTGGCCGTCGGCAGGTCGCGATAGACCAGCTCGATCTCGTGGCCGGCGACGCTCTTGCCGTTCTGCGCCAGCCAGGCCTCGGCGCCGGCCTGGAAATTCTTGCCCTGCAGGGCGAAAGGGCCGGAAAACGGCCCGATGATACCGACCTTGATCGTGTCGGCCATGGCGGAAGCGCTGAGAGTCAGCGCTCCGGCGAGCGCCAGCGCGCCCGCAGGCAGCCATCTGTTCAGGAAACCCTTGGTCATTCCATCTCCTCCCGATCCTGCCTGCGATCCCGCAAATGTTTGCTTGGGTCGAAGCTCTAGCTGTTCGGGCCGGTCACCGCCATGGCGCCGCGCCTCTTGTCGTCACCAACGCAATTTTCTGCCGCGAGGGCAAGATGGCTCGCGGCCAAGACGGCCTTCAGTAGGGCAGGCCGACATAGTTCTCGGCGACCGCCGTCGCCGCCGCGCGCGAATGGACGAGATAGTCGAACTCCGCCTCCTGGATGCGTCGGTCGAAGCCGTCCCGCTCCGGGAAGCGATGCAGCAGATTGGTCATCCACCAGGAGAAGCGCTCGGCCTTCCAGACGCGGGCGAGCGCGCGAGCGGAATAGGCCCCGAGCCCGGCCTGCGAACCCTCGCGATAATGCTCGCGGAAGGCGTCGAAGAGATAGCGGATGTCGCTGGCGGCGAGATTCAGGCCCTTGGCGCCCGTCGGCGGCACGATATGGGCGGCGTCGCCCGCGAGGAAAAGCCGCCCGAAGCGCATGGGCTCGGCGACGAAAGAGCGCAGGGGCGCGATGCTCTTCTCCAGCGAGGGGCCGGTCTGCACGGCGTCGGCGACCTCGACCGGCAGGCGGCGGCGCAACTCATCGAAGAAAGCGTCGTCCGACCAGTTCTCGGCCTTTTCGTCCAGGGGCACCTGGACATAGTAGCGGCTGCGCCCGGCCGAGCGCATCGAGCAGAGCGCGAAGCCGCGCTCGTGATTGGCGTAGACCAGCTCATGGGCGGCTGGCGGCTGGTCGACCAGCAGCCCGAGCCAGCCGAAGGGATAGACGCGCTCGAAGGTTTGCAGGGAGCGCGCTGCGACCGAGGCGCGCGAGACGCCGTGATAGCCGTCGCAGCCGGCGATGAAGTCGCAACGCAGCTCCTGCTCCTGCCCGTTCGCACGGAAGGTCGCGCGCGGCGTTGCGCCGTCGAAATCATGCAGAGCGACATTCTGGGCCTCATAGACCGTAGGGCGGCCGAGCGCCTGTCGAGCCTCGATCAGGTCTCGCGTCACCTCGGTCTGGCCGTAGACGGTAACCGTCTTGCCACCGCTCAGGTCCTTGAGGTCGAGGCGGTGAAGCGCGCCGCGAAAGGCGAGCGAGAAGCCGTCATGGACCAGGCCTTCCTGATCCAGGCGCTCGCCGACGCCGGCCTCGTGCAGGAGATCGACCATGCCCTGTTCGAGCACGCCGGCGCGGATGCGCGAGAGCACGTAATCGGCACTGCGCCGTTCGAGAATGACGTTGTCGATGCCGGCGCGCGACAGGAGCTGCCCGAGCAGCAATCCCGCGGGCCCGGCGCCGATGATGGCGACCTGCGTCCGCATTGTTCTTCTTTGCCTCCCGCGAAGCGACGGCTTGCACCGTTCGATCCGCATGAGGAGGCTAAACCCTAAAAGGCGATTGACGGAATGGAGGAAACGCGCAGTGTCTTGGACAAATCGATCCTGAGGTCACGGCATGCTCGGCAGAAGCGTTCCCGCTTATTGGCTCTATGGCGAGCGCCTGGCGGAGCGCTTTCCCGATGCGCTCCATATCGAGCCGATCGTGGCGCGCAGCTCGCTGCATGGCTGGACGATTCAGCCGCATATGCATCACGACCTGTTCCAGTTCTTCCTGGTCACGCGGGGTGGAGGCCGGACGCGCGTGGACGGGCGCGATCATCGACTCGCGCCCGGGACAGCGCTCTTGTTGCCACCCTCGACCATCCATGAATTCGCTTTCCTCGACGATACCGACGGCTTCGTCGCGAGCGCGGCCGCAACCTCGCTGAAGCGCCTGTTCGACAGCGAGCCGGAAGCGCGTGCGCTGCTCGGGGCTCCGGCTGTGCTGCCGGTGGCCGCAGAGAGCGCGGAGGCGGCGACGCTCGAAGCGCTGATGCAGCTCGCCATGCGCGAGTTCGCCGCGAACCTGCCGGTGCGCGAGTTCTCGCTGGCAGCCTATGCCGATCTCATCGCCGCCTGGTTCGTGCGGGCGATGCGCGGCGCGAAGGCGCAGGGCGAACCGGCCAAGGACCCGCGCGCCGGTCTCGTGCGCCGATTCGTCGAGCGGGTCGAGACGCGGTTCCAGCATCATGACCCGCTCGACGAGCATGCACGGGAACTCGGCGTTTCCGTGCCGCATCTGTCGCGCTCTTGCCGCGAGCTGTTGGGCCGGTCGGCGGCGCGGGTCATCCAGGACCGATTGATGATCGAGGCGCGGCGCGACCTCGTCTACACGGCGATGTCGATCTCGCAGATCTCGTTTCGGCTGGGCTTCTCCGATCCCGCCTATTTCTCGCGCTTCTTCGCCAAGCGGGCGGGCGTGTCGCCTTCGGATTATCGAGCCAGGGCCTGAGGCAGCTTACCCGGCCGCCTCGATCTCCTTCATCACCGCGGCAGCCTCGGCGAAGGCGGTGTTGCCGGCGGGGACGCCGGCATAGATCGCCGTCTGCATCAGCACCTCCTTGAGGTCGTCGCGAGTGAAGCCACCGCGGGTCAGCCCGGCGCGGACATGCAGGCGGAACTCCTCCCACCGGCCGAGACTCGCGGTAATGGCGAGGACAAGCAGGCGGCGCGTGCGGTCGTCGAGCCCGGGCCGGCTCCAGATCTCCTGCCAGGCGATGCGCGTTATCATCGCCTGGAACTCGGCGTTGAACGGCGTTCGGTTGGCGAGCGAACGGTCGACCCAGGCGTCGCCCAGCACGCGGCGGCGGTTCTTGAGCCCTGCTTCGAACAGGGCCTCCGCAGCGTCCTGCGTGTCCGGGCCGGGTGTGAGGAAGGCGCATAAGGCGCCGGCCAGCGCGGCTGGCGCTTCGAGCGGGGCGAGATGGCCGCAATCGAGCCGCTCCAGTGCCGCGCCGGGGATGGCGGCGACGAGATTCTCGCCATGGCCTGCAAAGGGGGTCGAGGCATCGCGTTCACCGACGACGACCAGCGTCGGGCAGGCGAGGGCTGGGACACGGCCGATCAGATTCATGTCGCGGATCGCGGCGCCGGCTCCGGCATAGCCTTCTCGGGCCATCGCGACGAGGTTGCGGCGGACGCTTTCGGCAATCGCCGGCTGGCCGGCAGCGAAGGCCGGCGAGAGGAAGCGCTGCATGGCGAGATCGGCGATCGCGGCCGTGCCGCCGGCGCGGACTTTTGCGATCCGGTCCTGCCAGGCCGCCTTGTCCATGGTGGCGGAGGTGCAGATCAGCGCCAGCGCCGAGACGCGCTCGGGCCTGGTGAGCGCGAGTTCCATCGCGACCATGCCGCCGAGCGAGACCCCGGCGACCGCAGCCTGCGAAAGGCCGGCCGTGTCCATGACCGCAGCGACATCGTCCGCCAGCGTGGCGAGCGTGTAGTCGCCGTCGGGCGCATCGGAGGCGCCGTGGCCGCGCGTGTCGAGGCGCAGCACACGGAACGACCCGAGCAGGGCGGGCATCGCCGCATCCCACAAGCCGAGATCGGTGCCGATCGAGTTCAGCAGGACGAGCGCCGGCTTGTCCTCGCTGCCTTCGAGCTTCCAGTAGATGCGGGCACCGCTGCTCGTCGCGAAAGGCATCGTGGTTCCTTAGCCGTCCTGCGCGAGCAGCGCGGCGACCAGGGCCGCGCTCTCGCCGATATCGTTGCCGAGCCCGGCCGCCGCGAGGTTTCGGGCGATGGCGGCCTCGTCGATTTCCAGTCCTTCGGCCACGACTGCCATGGCGTCGGCCGCGCCGGCCGCGAGCAGGAAGAGATCGGCCAGTGCCGGGCCTTCCGCCTGCCAGCCGCCGAGGCCGCGTTCCTGCTCGGCGGGCAAGCCGGCGAGGATGCCGGCGACGAGGCCCGGCGCGCGCAAGCTGGCCGAAAGAGCGACCTGGCAGCCGGTCGGGTTGCGCTTATGGGCCATGGCGGAAGAGCCGCCGCGGCCGGGGATCGCGGGTTCGCGCGCCTCGGCGATGCCGTTCTGAGCCAAGAGCGAGACGTCGCGCGCCATCTTGCCGAGCGTGCCGATCGCGATGGCGAGCGCTGCCGCGATGCCGGCGATGCCGCCGCGGCGCGCGTGCCAGGGCGGTGCATCAGGCAAACCGAGCGCGGCGGCGAGGCGGGCGGAGACGGCGGCTGCCTTGCCGCCGAGGCCGGCTCGCGAACCGGCCGCGCCGCCGAATTGCAGGGCCGCTCCCGCTTCGACTTCATGGCGCAGGCGGGTGGCGGCTTCTGCGATACCCGCTTGCCACTGGGCGATGCGCAGGCCGAAGCCGATCGGGAGGGCATCCTGCAGGAGCGTTCGGCCGATGGCCGGGGTTGCGGCGTGGCGTCGGGCGAGGATCGTAAGGGCCGCGGTGATGCGGTTCAGGTCGCGATCGAGCAGGCTACTCGCGGTGCGGACCTGACAAGCCAGGATGGTATCGGCGACATCCTGGCTTGTCGCGCCCTTGTGCAAGGCTTTGGCGGCGTCACCCGTCAGAACAGCACGCAGACGTGCCACCAGCGGGATCGCCAGCGTGCCCGCGAGTGCCGCTTGCTCCGCCAGTTCGGCGGTGTCGATCGCGATCGTGGTGCAGAGGGCGGCGATGGCTTCGGCGGCCTCGGTGCCGATCAAGCCCTCGGCCGCCTCGGCGCGGGCAAGCTCGGCCTCGAAGGCAAGGGCATGATCCAACGTGGCCGCGTCCGAGAACGCGGCCAGCATCGCTGAGGTCGTCGCCGGCCTTGCGCGAAGGAGCCCGCTCACGCGGCCTTTGCGAGGCTTGGGGCGACGGCGAAGGCGGCCTGCGTCTTGGCCTTGACCTCATCGAGGGTGACGTCCGGCGCGAGCTCGATCAGGGTGAGCCCGCCGCCATTGGCCTTGTCGCAGGTCATCACGCAGAGATCGGTAATGATCATGTCGACGACGCCCGCGCCGGTCAGCGGCAGCGAGCAGCGCTCCAGCACCTTGGATTCGCCGGCCTTATTGGCGTGGTCCATCACGACGATGACCCGCTTGACGCCGGCGACGAGATCCATCGCGCCGCCCATGCCCTTCACCATCTTGCCGGGGATGGTCCAGTTAGCGATGTCGCCATTGGCGGCGACTTCCATGGCGCCGAGGATGGTCAGGTCGATATGGCCGCCACGGATCATCGCGAAACTGTCGGCCGAGGAGAAGAAGCTGGAGCTCGGCAGGATCGTGATGGTCTGCTTGCCAGCGTTGATCAGATCGGGATCGGCCTCGCCTTCATAGGGGAAGGGGCCGATGCCGAGCAGGCCGTTCTCGGACTGCAGGGTGACGTCGACGCCCTCGGGAATGTAGTTCGCCACCAGCGTCGGAATGCCGATGCCGAGATTGACGTAATAGCCGTCCTTCAGTTCCTTCGCCGCGCGGGCGGCGACCTCTTCGCGGGTCCAGGCCATTAGGCTGCCTCCCTCTTGCGCTCGGTCAGCTTCTCGATGCGCTTCTCGTTGATGGTACTCTTGATGACGCGGTCGACATAGATGCCGGGCGTGTGGATCGCCTCGGGATCGAGCGAGCCGACGGGGACGATCTCCTCGACCTCGGCCACGGTCACCTTGCCGGCGGTCGCCATGTTCGGATTGAAGTTCCGCGCGGTGCGGCGGTAGATCAGATTGCCGGCGGTGTCGGCTTTCCAGGCCTTGACGATGGCGAGATCGGCCCTGAGCCAGGTCTCGCGGACATAAAGCTGCCCTTCGAATTCCTCGACCGGCTTGCCCTCGGCGACGACGGTGCCGACGCCGGTCTTGGTGTAGAAGGCTGGGATGCCTGCGCCGCCGGCGCGGATGCGCTCGGCCAGCGTGCCCTGCGGGTTCAGTTCCAGCTCGAGTTCGCCGGCGAGGTATTGCTGCTCGAACAGCTTGTTCTCGCCGACATAGGACGCGATCATCTTCTTGATCTGGCGGCTCTGCAGCAGCATCCACAGGCCGAAGCCGTCGGCGCCGGCATTGTTCGAGATCACCGTGATGTTCTTCACGCCGGAATCGCGGATCTGCGGGATCAGGCTCTCGGGATTGCCCGACAGGCCGAAGCCGCCGGACATGATCGTCATCCCGTCGAAGAGCAGCCCTTCGAGCGCAGCCGCCGGGCCGTCATAGATCTTACCTGTCATCGTTCCTCCCAAGGCGCTGCCTGCCGCCGCGACACGTATGCGCGCCGGGACGGGCAGGCCATCCCAGTGTCCGGTCACGATCAGAATACGATCGTCGAGGAATGTTCAAGGGTGCCGTTGTCTCGGATCGCCGCCGAAGCGGGGCAACCTATTGGTGGAACGTCCAGAGCAGGCTTTCGCTCAATTCCTTGAGCGCCTCGACCGCGTCGGGGCGTTCGCGGGCGACGGCGGCGATCAGGGCATCGGCGAGCGCGAAGACCGCTGTCGGCGAGTTCGGCAGCAGGCGGCTGCGGGCCGGCGCGAACAGCGTGACGTCGGCGACGGGGGCGAGCGGCGAGGTCGGGCTGTCGGTCAGGGCCAGCAGCGAGGCGCCGCGCTTCTTGGCGAAGGTCGAAAGATCGAGCGTGGCGCGGGAATAGCGCGGC
Organism: Allobosea sp.; assembly: GCA_039808685.1. GTDB lineage: Bacteria > Pseudomonadota > Alphaproteobacteria > Rhizobiales > Beijerinckiaceae > Allobosea. Next base: position 82,346 of record JBDHTM010000003.1, read on the forward strand.
ACCGAGATCGCGACGACGAGATCGTCCGGCCTTGCCGACATCATGTGTCGGATCGCGCGCTCCGGGCCGGTGCGCGATGACGCGAAGATCACGTCGGCATCGAGATAGAGCGCCAGCCCGTCCTCCAGGAAGGACGCGACATGGTGGCTGGCACCGGAAGCCGCGATGAAGACGCGCGGCGCCTTCAGCAGCAATTCGACGGCCCTGGTCACGGAGGCTTCGTCGAGCCCGTCGCGGGCGGCCTGCAGATTGGCGTTCTGGTCGGCGAGGGCGGCGGTGAAGGTCGCGAAGGTCGAACCGGCGGCGGAGCGGGCGCCGGCAAAGCTGTCGACCGGGTCATGAGCGAATTTCAGCGCGGCGGAGAGCGCGCCGCGGAACTCGCTATAGCCGCCGTAGCCGAGCGCGCGGACGAAGCGTGTCACGGTCGCGTTGGAGGTGCCGCTGCCCTCGGCCAGCCCCTCGATCGTCATGGTCGCGACATCGAGCGGATGCTGCAGCACGAAATCGGCGGCGCGGCGGTGGCCGTTGCTGAGCGATGGGTAGATCTGAGCGATCCGGTTGGAGAGATCCGTCGTCGGCTTCAGGCCCTGTGACATGCGCTGCTATCCGATTGACGTTCGAAAATTTTCATGTTTGCTACTAGACGAAAATAAAGCTGTCAAAAGCGATCTCACTCGGGAGCGGATCCTATCATGCGTAAACCCTTCTTCCTCGCAGCTTTCGCGACAGCCTGCCTCGCCGGCACAGCCGTCTCGGCGCAGACGCTGCGCATCGCGCTGGCCTCGGAGCCGACGGCGGTCGATCCGCATTACCACGACCTCACCCCCAACAACGCGCTCGCCCAGCACATCTTCGATTCGCTGGTCAGCCAGGATGAGAAGCAGAAGCTGCATCCGAGCCTCGCCGCCTCCTGGGAGAATGACGGCAAGAACCGCTGGACCTTCAAGCTGCGCGACGGGGTGAAATTCTCGAACGGCAAGCCCTTCACGTCCGAGGACGTGGTCTTCACCTTCTGCCGCACGCTGAAGAACGAGACCAAGGTCTCGGATTCCTTCGCCGACGTCACCGGCAATTTCGCCTCGGTCGAGACGCCCGATCCTCAGACGCTGGTGATCACCACGAAGGAGCCCGAGCCGCTCCTGCCGAACCTGCTCTCGGGCCTCGCCATCCTCTCTGCCTCGATCGTCGAGCACGGCCCGATCAGCTACGACATCGCCAAGAATTGCGGCGTCACGGGTCCTTGGCCGACGGTCAATGGCTTCAACGACGGCACGCTCGCCATCGGCACCGGCCCCTACAAGCTCAAGTCCTATGTGCGCGGTTCCGCGATCGAGCTCGACCGCAACCCGGGCTACTGGGGCAAGGCCGAGCCCTGGGCGACGGTCCGCCTGCTGCCGGTGACCAATGCCGGCCCGCGCCTCGCCGGCCTGCTCGCCGGCGACTATGACGTGATCGAGAACCCGGCGGCGCGCGATCTCGGCCGGATCAAGGACGACAAGCGCTTCGGCCATGTCATCACGCCCTCGACCCGCGTCGTCTATTTCCAGCTCGACGTCGCCCGCGACCAGAGCCCCTTCGTCAAGTCCGAGGACGGCAAGAACCCGCTGAAGGATCTGCGCGTCCGCAAGGCGATGTCGCTCGCCATCGACCGCGACGCCATCGTCAAGCGCATCATGGACGGTGCGGCGGAGCCGGCCTACCAGTATCTGCCGACCGGCATGTTCGGCACGCGGCCGAACCCGCCGAAGCTGGCCTATGACCCGGCGCAGGCGAAGAAGCTGCTGGCCGAGGCCGGCTATGCCAAGGGCTTCCAGGTCACGCTCTCGACCACCAATGACCGCTATATCAACGACAGCCAGATCACCCAGGCCGTCGCGCAGTATCTGACCCAGGTCGGCATCAAGGCCGAGGTCGACGCGATGACCCGCGCGATCTATTTCCCGCGTCGCGCCAAGAAGGAATTCTCGGTCGCGATCGGTGGCTGGGGCTCCGGCACAGGCGAGGCTGCGTCCTTCCTGCGCCAGTGGCCGCCGACCCCGAACGAGGCCAAGACGATCGGCGGTTCGAACTATGGCGGCTACAAGAACGACCAGTTCGACAAGATCATCCGCGAGGCCGTGACCACGCTCGACGACACCAAGCGCTCCGCGCTGCTGCAGGAAGCCGGCAAGATCGTCGTGGACGATTACGCCTTCATCCCGCTGCACTTCGAGAGCGGCATCTGGGCCTTCAAGGCTGACCTCGACGTCAAGGGTCGCGCCGACCAGTACATGCTGGCGATGTCGGTGAAGCCGAAAGCCAAGTAAGTCGCCGGCCGACAGGCCTCTCGAAAAGCCGGGCCGCCCCGCGAGGGCGGCCCGTGAACCATTCAGCGGAGCCGGTCGAGCATCATGACCGCCTATGTCCTGCAGCGACTGATCCAGAGCGTGCTCGTGCTGCTCGCGGTTTCGGTCGTGGTGTTCTTCGCCGTCTACGGCATCGGCGATCCGGTCGAGCTGCTCGTCTCGCCTTCAGCCAGCGCGGCCGAGCGCGAGGCGCTGGTCCGGCGCCTCGGCCTCGACCTGCCGGTTTGGCAGCAATATTTCGTCTTCATGGGCAATGCGCTGAAGGGCGATCTCGGCCGCTCCTTCGTGCATGGTGTGCCGGCGATCGAGCTCATCCTCGGCCGCCTGCCGGCGACCTTCGAGCTCGTCCTGCTCTCGATGACGCTCGCCATCGTCACCGGCGTGCCTATCGGCCTCTATGCCGGGCTCGACCCGGACAGCCGGCCCTCGCGCATCATCATGGGCGGCACCATTCTCGGCTTCTCGCTGCCGAGTTTCTGGAAGGGCATGATGCTGATCCTGCTCTTCGCCGTGGTGCTGCGCTGGCTGCCGACGGCTGGCCGTGGCGAGACGGTTTCGGTGCTGGGCATCCAGACCAGCCTCCTGACCTGGGATGGGCTCGTCCATCTTGCCCTGCCGGCGATCAACCTCGCCATCCCCCAGATCGCGCTGATGGTCCGCCTCGTCGCGGCCGGCACGAGCGAGGCGATGACGCAGGACTACGTCAAATATGCCCGCGCCAAGGGCGTGAAGCCCCGCCGCGTCGTCGGACGGCATGTGCTGCGCAATATTCTGATTCCGGTTGTCACCGTGGTCGGCATCGAGTTCGGCAGCCTCGTCGCCTTCTCGACGATCACCGAGACGGTTTTCGCCTGGCCGGGCATGGGCAAGCTCCTGATCGACTCGGTCTACCAGCTCGACCGGCCGGTCGTCGTCGCCTATGTGCTGCTGGCGACGCTGCTCTTCGTCACCGTGAACTTCCTCGTCGACATTCTCTATGCCGCGCTCGACCCGCGCGTGAAGCTGACGGGAGAGATGGCATGAGCGCCCCAGCGAAGGCTCCGGCCATCCCAGACTATGCCGATACGCCGCTGCGCGAAAAGGTGCTGCGCCGCATCCGCAACCGGCCGACGACGCGCGGGGCCGCGATCCTGCTCGGCATCATGGTCGCGCTCGCCGTGCTCGCGCCGGTCATCGCGCCGCAGAATCCGCATGACCTCGCCTCGCTGAGCGTGATGGATAACCGCCTGCCGCCGGGCGAGACGGGCATGAACGGCCTGACCTATTGGCTTGGTACGGATTCACAGGGCCGCGACATGCTGAGCGCGATCCTCTACGGCCTGCGCACCAGCCTGATGGTCGGGCTCACCGCGACTCTCGGCGCGCTCTTCATCGGCATCTCGGCCGGGCTCGTCGCGGCGCAGTTCGGCGGGGTCATCGATGCCGTGATCATGCGCGTCGTCGACTTCATGCTCGGCTTCCCCTCGATCCTGATCGCGCTCGTGCTGCTCGCCTCGATCGGGCGAGGGGTCGATAAGGTCATCCTGGCCATCATCCTCGTGCAATGGGCGCAATACGCCCGGTTGATGCGCGCGTCCGCCTTGGTCGAGCGGCGCAAGGAATATATCGAGGCTGCGCTGAATTTCGGCCTGCCGACCCGGCACATCATGATCGCGCATCTGCTGCCGAACTCGGTCGGCTCGGTGCTGGTCGTCGCCTCGATCAGCATCGCCGGCGCGATCACGCTGGAGGCGACGCTCTCCTTCCTCGGCGTCGGCGTGCCGGTGACGCAGCCCTCGCTCGGCTTGCTCATCGCCAACGGTTTCGAGTTCCTGCTCTCCGGCGAATACTGGATCGCGGTTTTTCCGGGCATCGCGCTGGTGCTGCTGATCGGCTCGCTCAACCTCGTCGGCGACCGGCTGCGCCGCAGCTTCAATGTGCGCTCATGAGTAATCCCTTGCTCGATGTCCGCGGCTTGCGGACCGTCTTCCACGCGCTCGACGGCGCCTGGCCTGCCGTCGACGGCGTCGATCTCAGCGTCTCGCGTGGCGAGGTTCTGGGGCTCGTAGGCGAATCCGGCTCCGGCAAGTCGGTGACCGGCTTCTCGCTGGTGCGCCTGATCGATCCGCCCGGCGAGATCGTCGCGGGAACGGTGAGCTTCGGCGGCGAGGACCTGCGCGCCGCGAGCGAGGAGCGTTTGCGAAGCCTGCGGGGCGACCGCATCGCCATGATCTTCCAGGACCCGCTGATGACGCTGAATCCGGTGCTCAGCATCGGCGAGCAGATGAGCGAGGCAATCCTGGAGCATCGCGACTGCAGCCGCGAGGAAGCGCTCAACGAGGCGGCGAAGGCGCTGGCCCGCGTCGGCATCTCTTCGCCCGAGGCGCGGCTGAAGCAGTTTCCGCATGAATTCTCCGGCGGCATGCGCCAGCGCGTCGCAATCGCGACCGCCCTGCTCAACGCGCCCGACCTGATCATCGCCGACGAGCCGACGACCGCGCTCGACGTCACCATCCAGAGCCAGATCCTGTTCGAGGTGCAGAAGCTCGCCCGCGAGACCGGCACCGCCGTGCTCTGGATCACCCATGATCTCGCCGTGGTGGCCGAGCTCGCCGACCGTGTGGCGGTGATGTATGCCGGCCGCGTCGTGGAGATCGGGCCGGTCGACGCGGTGCTCGACGCCCCGCGCCATCCCTATACGCTCGGCCTGCTCAATTCCTCGGCCGCCAATGTCGCGCCGGGCGAGCGCCTGAACCAGATCGACGGCGTCGCCCCACGCATCGATGCCCGCCCGAGCGGCTGCCCGTTCCGTCCGCGCTGCCCGCGCGTCCAGCCGGTCTGCGCCGAGCGCGATCCCGAGACGATGAGCGAAGGAGCCCGCAGCTTCCGCTGCCATAATCCGGTGCCGGTGGGAGAAGCGGCATGAATGCCTCGACCAGCGCCCCGATCATCGAGCTCAAGGGCATCACCAAGCATTTCCGCCGCAAGCCGACGCTGGCCGAGCGCATCCTGATGGCGACCGGGCGGGGCAAGGCGCCGCCGGTGTTGCGTGCCGTCGATGGCATCGATCTCAGCGTGAAGCGCGGCGAGGTGCTTGGCCTCGTCGGCGAATCCGGCTGCGGCAAATCCACGCTCGCCCGCGTCGTCACCGGCATCCTGAAGCCGACAACCGGCGAGGTTGTCTACGAGCAGCGGCCTGTGGCCGGCCTGAAGGGCAAGGAGCGGCTCGATTTCCTGCTCAAGGTCCAGATGATCTTCCAGGACCCCTATGCCTCGCTCGATCCGCGCATGAAGGTCAGCCGCATCGTCGGCGAGGCCTTGAGCGTTCACAAGCTGCTGCCCAAGGCAGAGATCGATGGGGCGGTGGATCAGGCGCTGAGCGAGGTCGGGCTCGATCTCGCCTATCGCGAGCGCTATCCGCATCAGTTCTCGGGCGGCCAGCGCCAGCGCATCGGCATCGCGCGGGCGCTCGCCGTGAAGCCGGATTTCCTGGTCTGCGACGAGCCGGTCTCGGCGCTCGACGTCTCGATCCAGGCGCAGGTGATCAACCTGTTCATGGATGTGCGCGAGCGCCATGGCCTGACCTATCTCTTCGTCAGCCATGATCTCGGCCTCGTCCGCCATATCAGCGACCGTGTCGCGATCATGTATCTCGGCCGCATCGTCGAGGTCGGCACGGCAGCTGAGATCTTCGCTGAGCCCGCGCATCCCTATAGCGCGGCGCTGATCGCGGCGATTCCCTCGGCGGCACGGCGCAAGCGCGCCTTCCAGCCGCTCAAGGGCGAATTGCCTTCGCCATTGGCGCCGCCGCCCGGCTGCCCATTCCACCCGCGCTGCGAGCGGGCGATGCCGGTCTGCCGCGAGGTTCGGCCGATCCTTACCGAGGTCGCGCCGGGGCGCAGCGCCGCCTGCCATCTGCACAAGGCTCCGGAGGCTGCATGATCACGAAAACCCTGAACCCGCCGGTCGGGCGCAGCGCGCTGCCCTTCATCGACGCCAGCCATCCGGACAAGCCTCTGGAGGTGAATTTCTATCGCCCGGCGCGCTACCAGCCGAACGATCCGGTCATCGTCGTGCAGCACGGCATGCTGCGCAACGGTGACGACTACCGCGATTTCTGGATCGAGGCGGCCGAGAAGCACAACCTGCTGATCGTCGCGCCGACCTTCCCGAACGAGCAATTTCCCAAGGCCGAAGGCTACAATAACGGGCTGGTCGTCTCGGGCGACGGCACGATCGCGCCGCGTTCAGAATGGCTTTATGCCGTGCCGGGACGCGTGCTCGATGCGCTGCGCGCTGCGGGCGTGATCGACAAGCCGGTGATCCGCATCTTCGGCCATTCGGCTGGCGGGCAGTTCGTGCACCGCATGCTGGCGACGGAAGGCGGCGCGCCGTTCGAAGCGGCGATGGCGTCCAATCCCGGCTGGTACACCTTGCCGACGCCGGAGCGGAATTTTCCGGAAGGGCTCGGCGGCCTCGGCCTCGACCAGGCGGCGCTGACGCGCTGGCTCGCCTATCCGATGATCCTCTTCGCGGGAGACCGCGACATCGCGACCGACGATCCGAACCTGCCGGCGCAGGCGGAGGCGCTGGCGCAGGGACCGCATCGCTATGGCCGCGCCCATTTCATGCTCGATTTCGGCAAGGCCGAGGCGGCCCGCCTCGGCGTGCCCTGCAACTGGCAACTGATCACGGTCGCCGGCATCGGTCATGACGGTGCGGCGATGTCGCGTGCTGCTGCGTCCTACTGGTTCGAAGGCGGCCGGATTCCGCCGGCCGAAGAGCTCGGCAAGCAGGCCGCTCCGGTCCTCTGACGCGCCCGCCATCCAGCCCCCGCCTGTCGCGGGCGGGGTTGGATGGCTTGTTCAGTGCCGGCCGTGGCTGTGGTCGGTCTTCAGGCGCCTTTCGATGAAGCGGCTGTAGGAGCCCATGCCGTAGCTGAACACGGCATAGACCAGGGCCGCGAAGATATAGCCTTCGAGCACCGCGATGCCCTGCCAGACCGGATCGCGCATCGCCGAGCGGACAGTATCGAGGAAGTCGAGCAGGCCGATGATGGTGACCAGCGTCGTGTCCTGGAAGAAACCGATGAAGATGTTGACCAGTGGCGGGATGACGATCTTCAGCGCCTGCGGCAGCACGATCTTGCGCATCGAGAGCCAGTAGCCGAGGCCGAGAGAGGCCGAGGCCTCGTGCTGGCCCTTCGGCACGGCTTGCAGGCCGCCGCGCACCGTCTCGGCGATATAGGCGCCGGCGAAGATGATGATCGCGACCTGCGCCCGCAGCAATTTGTCGATGGTCACGCCGTCAGGCATGAACAGCGGCAGCATCACCGAGGCCATGAACAGGATCGAGACCAGCGGCACACCGCGCACCATCTCGATGAAGACGACGGCGATGACCTGGATCGCCGGCAGCTTCGAGGAGCGCGCCAGCGCCAGCAGCACGCCGAGCACGAAGCCGAAGGCGAGCCCGACCGAGGAGAGCATGAAGGAGAGCGGCAGGCCGCCCCAGTTCGTGGTGTTGACCACGGAGAGGCCGAACAGCCCGCCATAGAGCAGCACGCCGCAGGTGACGACGACGGCGAGCCAGAGCCAGAGCAGACGGCGCGACCAGAAGCGCGGGACCATCGAATAGATCATCGCCCCGAGGAAGAGCAGCACCGCGAGAGCCGGCCGCCAATGCTCGTCATAGGGGTAGAAGCCGAAGATCATGAAGCGCAGCTTCGCGGCCAGGAAGGGCCAGCAGGCGCCGGCCCCTGCTGCCGCCTTGCAGGTCTGCGGCCCGCCCTCGACGATGGCGCGGGTGACGAGCCAGCCCCAGGCGCCGGCGACCAGGCGGTAGATCAGCCAGAGACAGGCGAAGGTCACGACGGCGTTGAAGGGCGAGCCGATATAGGGCTTTAGCAGCGCGTACCAGCTGCTCGCCGGCCGCGTCGGTCGCTCCTCGGGGACGGGCGCCAGCATGTTGAGTTGAGCGGTGTCGGTCATCTCAACGCTCCACCAGGGCGACGCGGGCGTTGTACCAGTTCATCAGCATGGAGATCGCGATCGACATGCTGAGATAGACCAGCATGAAGATCGCGATGCCCTCGATCGCCTGACCGGTCTGGTTCATCGTCGTGTTCGAGACCATGACGAGGTCGGGATAGCCGATGGCAATTGCGAGCGACGAGTTCTTGAAGGTCGAGAGATAGGAGCTGGTCAGCGGCGGGATGATCACGCGCAAAGCCTGAGGCAGCACGACGAGCCGCATGGTCTGGCGATCATGCAGCCCGACCGAGCGCGCCGCCTCCCATTGGCCACGGCCGACCGAGAGGATGCCGGCGCGCACGATCTCGGCGATGCCGGCGGAAGCCGAGAGGCCGAGCCCGACCAGGAGCGCGGTGAATTCGGGGGTGACCTGCACGCCGCCGGTGATGCGGAAGCGGCCTTTCTCCGGCCAGTTGACGACGAGATCGGGCTGGAACAGCAGGAATCCGATCAATGGCGGCACGAAAAGCGCGGCGAGCACGAAGGGCCAGGCGGCGCGGGCGTGTCCGGACGCGACGCGATGGCGCCGCATGAATCCAGCGACGACGAAGGCGAGGACGATGCCGAGGACAGCGGCAGCCAGCACACCGGTATGCGCCGGCGACCAGCGCAGCGAAGGCACGATCAGGCCGCCATTGCTGAGGAACACGTCGGGCAGGACCTGCCAGGCCTCGCGCACCGGTGGGAAGACCGCAACGATCAGCGCATACCAGAGGAAGAGATAGAGCAGCAGCGGCACGTTGCGCAGCGCCTCGACATAGAGCAGCGCCAGCGTCGAGAGCAGCGGGTTGCGCGACAGCCGGGCGATGCCGACGACGAGGCCGAGCACCGTCGAGAGAGCGACCGCGAAGACCGAGACCCAAACCGTGTTGAGCAGGCCGACCAGAATGGCGCGGCCATAGGTGTTGCCGGAATCGTAGGAAATGAAGGACTGGCTGATGACGAAGCCGGCGGGTCGGGAGAGATAGTCGAAGCCGGTCGCGATGTTCTGCTCCGCCAGCTTCCGCGAGACGGTGCCGAAGAGATAGAGGCCGATGCCGACGACGAGCGCGACCGCAACGACCTGATAAAGCACGGCGCGGACGCGCACGTCGTAGAGCAGCCGCACCGGGCTGGAATCGGAGGTGGCCATCGGGCTGTTCCGGGCTGGGGACGCGCCGGCCGCAACGCGGCGACCGGCGGTCTCAGGTCAATCGAGGGAACGCATGGCAGATCGCTGCGCGTCCCGAGGGGGCGCGGCACTGGCGATCCATGTGATTATTGCTGCACCGGACCGAAAACGTGGAAAGCCGCTTCCGGCCCGATGCGATGGCCAGGATCACCGGAAGGGGGGCGAATAGATCAGGCCACCCTTGTTCCAGAGCTGGTTGGGGCCGCGGGAGAGGCCGAGCGGGGTCTTCTCGCCAAGGTGACGCTCGAAGAGCTCGCCGTAATTGCCGAGCTGCTTGATCGCGTTATAGGCCCATTTATTGTCGAGGTTCAGCATCTTGCCGAGGTCGCCGTTGACGCCGAGCAGGCGCTGGATCTCGGGGTCCTTGCTCTTGAGCTGCTCGTCGACATTGCCCTTGGTGATGCCGTATTCCTCGGCGGCGATCAGGGCGTTGACTGTCCAGGAGACGATGTCGCGCCAGTTGCTGTCGTTCTGGCGGACGACGGGGGCGAGCGGCTCCTTCGAGATCGTCTCGGGCAGGATCACGTATTGCTTCGGATCGTTGGCGATGGCGCGCACCGAGGCGAGGTCCGAGCGGTCCGTGGTAATGACGTCGCAGCGGCCGGAGAAGAAGGCGTTGCGCCACTCATCGGGATTCTCGAAGACGACCGCTTCGTACTTGATGTTGCGCGGCTTGAAATAGTCCTCGAGGTTCTGCAGCGTTGTCGTGCCCGGGAGGATGCAGACCGCCGACTGCGACAGCTCGGCCGCGCTCTTCACGCCGAGCTTGGCCGGAACCATCAGGCCCTGGCCGTCATAGAAGACGACCGGCGCGAAATCGAGGCCGAGCGAGGTGTCGCGCGAGAAGGTCATCGTGGTCTGGCGCGAGAGCAGGTCGACCTCGCCCGATTGCAGCCCCTGGAAGCGCACATTGGTGTTGAGCGGGACGAAGTCGACCTTGTCCGGCGTGCCGAACACGGCGGAGGAGACGGCGCGGCAGATATCGCTGTCGAACCCCTGCCGGACGCCCTTGTCGTCCGCATAGGAGAAGCCCGGAGCCGTCGGGGAGACGCCGCAGAGCACCTTCCCGCGCTTTCTGACGGCCTCGAGCGTCGCTTGAGCCGAGGCGGGCGCGGCATAGACCGACAAGGCCGCGGCGGCGAGGCCGAACGCGACCAGTTTACTGACCAGTTTTGACATAGGCATTTCCCCTTGCGCGCGCCTTTCGCCGGCGCGTCGAGACGGAGCCTATTGGGGCGTTGTGACGACCGCAAGAGTGTTCCACGCGTCGATCGCCGGGGATTTCTACCCTGGCGTCAAAGCAGCTCATCGCCGGCCGACGGTGACGGCAGGGACCGGGCGCGGTAGGCTCGCCTGCAAACCGGATGGAATCCTTGACACCGCGCCTTGTCCCGTTCCTGCTTTTCTGGATTCCGCTAGCGCTCGCGGGGCTCGGACTTGGTGCCTTCGTCGAGTTCACGCGGGCGGGCGATGCCCTCCAGCGCGAGGGGACGACGCTGCACCGCATCGTCTCGCAGCGCGTCGACCAGCATGATGCGCATCTGACCAGCTTGGCCGCGGTGCTTGCCAGCTCGAATGCGGAATCGGCGAGCTTCCGGGCCGTGATCGAGGCGATGCAGCGCTTCTATCCGCGGATCGCCGCAGTCGAACTGATCGAGACCGTCTCTGCCGGAAACGTGTCGCCCAGCCTGGCCGATTTCGATCCGGCCATGCTGTCGGCACGCGTCGGTGCGCTGGCGCCCGGCCAGGCCGTCACGCTCGCCAGCCGCTCGGGCAGCCCGTTCTATGCCCTGGTCAAGCGGGTTCCGTATAGCGGTCACGGGCCGCGGGCGCTTGTCCTCGTCATCGATGCCCGGCTCCTGACCGAGCCAGAAGGCGGCTTGCCGGGTGATGCCGCGCTGAAGCTGAGCGATGCGGCGGGGAATGCGATCGTCCAGCACGGCTGGCCGTTGGCGCAGGGTGAGCCGACCCCGGACCTGAGCTTTGTCAAAGCATTGGGCAGCCGGTCGCAGCCATTGGTCCTGGAATTGGCACGGCGGCCGGCCTTCGCAGAATTGTTGCCGCCGATTCTGCTGTTCGGCTGGCCGATCGCCGCGGGCCTTGGGCTGTTCCTCCTGCTGACGGTGCTGCGCGAGCGGCGCTCCGCCCGGCGGGCACGCGAGGCGGTGCTCCTGCACGAGCACGATGCGCGGCTCGCCCATGCGATGCGGGTCAATACCGTCGGCGAGATGGCCTCCGGTATCGCCCACGAGATCACCCAGCCGTTGACGGCGATCCTGAGCCAAAGCCAGGCGGGCCTGCGGCTCGCCCGGTCTGGCGATGCGGCTCCCAGCGATCTCGTCGGCGTGCTCGAAGCCAATGTCCGGCATGCCAGGCGGGCCGGCGAGATTCTGGAGCGTCTGCGCGCCTATGTGACGCGACGCGAGCCGCAGCGGCAGCCGAACGATCTCAACCGGATCGTCAGCAATGTCGTGGAGTTGAGCCAGCGCGACCTTCAGGAGCGGGGCGTCACGCTCCGGCTGGAGTTGACCGAGCCCGGGCCGCAGGCGCTGCTCGACCGGGTCTCGATCGAGCAGGTTGTGCACAATCTCGTCCGCAACGCGGCGGAGGCGGTCGAGGCGATGCCGGCCGGGCGGCGAGAGGTGGTGCTGGCGACGCGCCTCGTCGACGGCGAGGCGGAGATCGCCGTGAGCGATGACGGACCGGGCATCGCGGAGGCCGACATGGCTCGCCTGTTCGAACCGTTCTTCACCACCAAGAGCAGCGGCATGGGGCTCGGCCTGCCGCTCTGCGAACGGCTGGTCGAGTCGGCCGGCGGGCGGATTGCGGCGCGCAACGGGCCTGAATGCGGCGCGGTCTTCACCGTGCGCTTTCCGGCGCTCGCGAACGAACTCGGGATGGCCGCGGAATGAAGCCGGCACCGCGCCTCGTCTACCTGATCGACGACGATGCCGATGTTCGCGACGCGCTCGTCCTGCTTTTGCGCACAATGGGCTTCGCGCCGCGACCCTTTGCCGGCGTGCAGCCCTTCCTCGACCGGCCCGATCCCCGTCAGGACGGCTGCCTCGTCGTCGATATCCGCATGCCTGGAACCTCCGGCCTGCAATTGCTGGAACGCATGGCCAAGGAGGCCGGCGGCATGCCCACCGTAATAATCACCGGCCATGGCGATGTCGCCGCCTGCCGGCGCGCCTTCAAGGCCGGCGCGGTCGATTTCCTGACCAAGCCGATCGACGAGCAGGTGCTGCTCGAAGCGGTTGAGGCGGCTTTTGCGGTGCTCGATCAGCGCAACCGGGCCGAGACGGCTCGGGCGGGCCGGGACGCACTCAAGGCGAAGCTGACCCAGCGCGAGCGTGAGATCCTCGATCTCGTCGCCGAGGGGCTGTCTACCAAGGAGATCGCACGGGCGCTCGACGTCTCGCCGCGCACCGTCGAGACTCATCGCGCCCATATCGCCGAGAAGCTCGGGGCGGGCTCGGTCGCCGAGATGGTGCGCTTCGCACTGGAAGGGTGAGGACGGCTCGTTTTCCTCGGAACCACCACGTCATCCCGGGCTTGACCCGGGATCCATCGGAGGGCTCCCGAATTCTACGATGGATCCCGGATCGCCGCGGCTGCGCCGCTTGTCCGGGATGACGGCGTGTTTCCGCCGGAGATGAATATACGCCAGGGACGGGTTTCTCCGTAGAACTACGGAGGCGGCTCCGGCACCGCACCGATCAAAAGGCCTGACGGGACCGACTAGTTTGCGGCCACCGAGCTCAGGGCTCGTCCCCGCACTTCCCGGAGAGATCATGTCCAAGATCCGTTTCGCCGCCGCTGCCGTTGTGCTCGCGCTCGTTCCGGCCGCTGCCGGCGCCCAGGTCCTGCAGGAGCGCAACATGCCGCTCGCCATCGCCCAGGAGATCGCCCAGGCGACCGTCGAGGCCTGCGCCGCCAAGAACTTCAACGTCACCGCGACGGTCGTCGACCGCGCCGGCGTCACCCGCGCCGTGCTCCGTGCCGACAAGGCCGGCCCGCACACCGTCGCCGCCAGCCGTGACAAGGCCTTCACCGCGGCCTCCGCCCGCAACGCCACTGGCGCGATCGCCGAAGGCGTCGAGAAGAACCCGGCCGCGCGCAACATGGCCGCGATCGAAGGCTTCCTGCTGCTCGGCGGTGGTGTGCCGGTCAAGGTCGGCGACGAGGTGATCGGCGCGGTCGGTGTCGGCGGCGCGCCGGGCGGCCATCTCGACGAGGAATGCGCCAATGCCGGCATCGAGAAGGTGAAGGCGAAGCTGCGCTGAGCCTGCACCAGGGCTGAAACAAGGCGGGCGGCTGCGGACGCGGCCGTCTGCTTTTCGGCATGAAGGAGCGCCGCGATGGCGAGGATGCTGCTGATCGCCATGGCCCTGGTCATGGCCACCCTGTCCGGCCAGGCCAGTGCGCAGACGCCGCCCGATGCGACCGAGCTCGCGGCCTATCGCGGCTTGCACGCTGCAGCGGCTGCCGGCGACGTCGCTGCAATCCGCAGCCTCGCGAAGGCCGGGGAGAAGCTCGACGCGCGCGACGGCAATGGCCGCACGTCGTTGCATGTCGCCGCCTTCCGCGGCCAGGCCGAGGCGATCCGTGCCCTGATCGCGGCCGGTGCCAATCCCGGCCTGTTCGACAACCAGCGCTATGATGCTGTCACCATCGTCGCCGTGACCGACGACGTTCCCGCGTTGAAGGCCCTGCTGGCGTCGGGCGCTTCGGCGAAACTCACGACCAGTCGCTATGACGGGACCGCGCTGATCGCCGCCGCGCATCTCGGCCATGACGGGATCGTCCGTGAGTTGATCGCGGCTGGTGCGCCGCTCGACCATGTCAACAATCTCGGCTGGACCGCCCTGATCGAGGCTGTGATCCTCGGCGACGGCGGCAAGCGCCATGTCGAGACCGTGCGGGCATTGCTCGCGGCCGGTGCCAACCGCAGCCTTGCCGATGCGCAAGGCGTCACGCCGCTGCGGCATGCGCGCGCGCGTGGATATGCCCCGATGGTCGCGTTGCTGGAGGGCGGCGCTGCCCGCTGAGGCCATGCCTCGCGCCTGCGCGGAGACGTCGCCGTCGGTTGGCGTTGACTTTATGCGAAAGCGCCACGCAGTTTTGCCGGAATTGCTCTAGGCAGGGGACTTGGCGGCGCCCATACGGCATTGGTCAATCCGAGGGGGCTCCATGACGATCGCCGGCCTGCTGGAGCCGTTCAGCACGGGACAGGTTTCGGCCTGCATTCTCGTCGTCTTCCTGACGGCGATCATGCGCGGCTATACCGGGTTCGGCTTCGCCCTGGTGGCGGTGCCGTTGCTCGCCCTGATCGCCGACCCTGTCACCGCCGTGCCGATGGTGCTGCTGCTCGAAGTGGTGGGCGGCGTGCAGTTGCTGCCGGGGCTGTGGCGCTCGGCGCATCTGCGTTCGGTGTTGTTGCTGGTCGCCGGTGCCCTGCTGGCGACGCCGATCGGTCTCTACGGGCTCGCAGCCCTGCCAGCCGACGTGATGCGTCTGGTCATCGCGCTGGTTGTGCTCGCGACGACCTGCGCACTCGCCGCGGGGCTTAAGGCACGCAGCGAGCCGGGTGCGCCCGCGACCTTCGGTGTCGGTATCCTCTCCGGCCTGCTCAACGGAGCCGCCGCGATGAGCGGCCCGCCTGTCGTGCTGTTCTACCTGAACGCCCAGACCGCGATGCATGTCGGGCGCGCTTCGATCGTCCTCTACTTCCTGCTGTCCGACACGGTCGCGATCGGCTTCGCGGGTGCATCCGGACTGTTGGGAGCCTCGACGGCGCTCCTGGCGGCCACGACGATCCCGGCGCTGTTCCTGGGGCAGGTGATCGGGACGCGCCTGTTCCGCTCGGCCTTGCAGCGCCATTATCGGGTCGTCGCGATCGCGATCCTCCTCGCGGTCAGCGGTTTCGCCATCGTGCAATCCGCCCATGCGCTCTGGGGCAACAGCCTCTAGGCCCGGCAAAGCGGTTACTGGCCCAGGCTGTTCAAGCGTCTCTCTACCTGGGACCTTCACGCAGGGGAATTGTCCTCTTGTAAAATTTCACAACATGTCTACGCTTCCTTCAATGGGTGCCGGCCAAGAGCGCCCTCATGGAGGAAACCGGGATGGCGCGCGGTGCGGTCCAACCCCGACAGGCCGAGGACGCGCCTGCGCCGAAGCGGCGCAACCGCGTCAATCTGTTCGAGCTCGCCTATGAGCGCATCGAGGCGCTGCTGATCACCTGCGAATTGCCGCCGGGGCGCTTCCTGTCGCTGCAGGACCTCCAGGACATGACCGGCTATGGCCGCACGCCGGTCCATCACGCGGTCAACCGGCTGGCGGCCGATACGCTGATCATGATCCGCCCGCGCCATGGCCTGCAGGTCGCGCCGATCGATCTGGCGCGGGAGCGCGTGCTGCTGCGGCTACGCCGCGATCTCGAACGCTTCGTCATCGGGCTCGCGGCCGAGCGGGCAGGCCCCTCGCATCGCAACCAGTTCCTGCATATCGAGCGCCTGCTGCGCGAGCGCCGCGACAGCCTGAGCCTGGCCGAGTTCAACACACTGGACCGCCGCATCGACGAGACCGTGCTCTCGGCAGCGGCAGAGCCCTTCCTCCAGCATACGCTGCGCCCGCTGCATACGATCTTCCGGCGCATCGGCTTCATCTATCACAGCGCGATGCCGCAACGAGTCGGCCTCGCGGTCTCGATCGACCACCACATCGCCGTGCTGAACGCGATCGCGTCGCGCCGGGCGGATGAGGCCGCCGCCGCTTCGGATGCGCTGATCGGCTTCGTGGACGGCATGTTCGACGAAATGGAAGCGGCGCTCGACCCGTCCCTGCTGGATTGCCGTGTCGAGCCGCTGCTGACGACCTGACGGAAGGATTACCGGACCATGCGCATTGTCTTCCATGGCGAGAACGCCGCCTCCTTCAGCCACGGCTTTGCCGGGCTGGTCGGCGACAAGGCCGAGATCCAGCTCCTGCCCGACCATCTCGAAGCGGGGGCGGATCAGAGAGCCTATGCCGAGGCCGATGTCATCGTCGGCGTGAAATTCGATGCCGGCCTGCCGCAACCCGCCGGGCTCAAGCTGTTCCATGTGCCGGGCGCCGGCTACGACATGGTCGACCTCGGCGCGCTGCCGGCTTCTGCCGCCGTCTGCAACTGCTTCGGCCATGAGCAGGCGATCGCCGAATACGTGATGGCGGCGCTCTTGGCACGCAACATCCCGCTGGCCGATGCCGATCGGCGCCTGCGCCAGGGCGACTGGGCCTATTGGGCGGGCGCGCCGGAGCGGGTCCATGGCGAGATCGCCGGCCAGACCATCGGCCTTCTCGGCTTCGGCCATATCGGCAAGGCGATCGCGGCGCGGGCCAAGGCCTTCGAGATGAAGGTGCATGTCGCCAATCGCAGCGCCGTGCCGGTCTCGGACCCGGTCGACCGCGCCTTCACGCTCGATGCGCTGGCGGAATTCTGCGGCTCGGTCGATGTCGTCGTGGTCTCGGTGCCGTTCACCGCGGAGACCAAGGGCATCGTCGGCCCGGCCGCCTTCGCGGCAATGCGGCCGGGCGCGGTGGTGATCAATGTCGGGCGCGGGCCGACGATCGACGAGCAGGCGCTGTACGACGCCCTGAAGGCCGGCCGGATCGGCGGGGCGGTCATCGATACCTGGTACCGCTATCCCAGCGCTGGGGACAGCGGGCCTTTGCCTGCAAATCTGCCTTTCCATGAACTTTCAAACGTTTTAATGACGCCGCACATGTCCGGATGGACGAGCGGCACGATCAGCCGCCGGCAGGGGGTCATTGCCGACAACATCAAGCGCCGCTTCGCCGGCGAGCCGCTCGTCAACGTCGTGCGCGCCAGCGCCTGACGCTGCGACAGGGACCACGTTCTTTCCGAACCGGCCGACAGAAGCCGGGCCATGACAAGCGGCGCCGCCGCAGCAGAGGAGACACCAGGTGAAACTGCTCAAGCATCTCAAGATGGCCGGCATGGCGCTGGCGCTCGGCGCCGGCATGCTCGGCGCCGGCCAGGCTTCTGCCCAGACGATCACCGATATCGTCAAGCGTGGCTCGGTGAAGATCGGCGTGCTGATCGGCGCGCCGCCCTATGGCTCGGTCGACTCGCAGGGCAACGCCATCGGCTACGATGCCGACGTCATCGCGCTGATCGGCAAATATCTCGGCGTGAAGGTCGAGATGGTGCAGCTGACGCCGCCGGCCCGCATCCCGGCGCTGGAAGCCAACAAGGTCGACTTCCTCGTCGCCACGCTGGCCCCGACGCCCGAGCGCGCCAAGGCGGTGATGTTCTCGATCCCCTACAGCGCCTTCCAGACCGGCATCTATGCCAAGAAGAACGTCGCCATCAAAACCTGGGCCGATCTCAAGGGCATGAAGGTCGGCGTCAACCGCGGTTCGAGCGTCGAGCGCGAGTTCACCAACCGCGAGAAGGAACTGAACCTCACCATCCTGCGCTTCGAAGACGACGCCACCACGATGCAGGCGCTGTTCTCCGGCCAGGTCCAGGCCATCGCCGGGCCCGACGCGCAGGCCAATGCCGCGATGAAGGCACGCGGCGAGACCGAGACCGAGCTCAAGTTCGTCTTCGGCATGCAGCCGAACTCGATGACCATGCGCAAGGACGCCTACGAGCTGCGCCAGTGGCTCAACAACTTCATCTACTACGTCAAGCAGAACGGCGAGCTCGACGCGATCGCGCAGAAGTGGGTCGGCAGCCCGCTGCCGCCGCTCCCGACCTTCTGAGACGTCAGCAAGGAAACACAGCCCTCATCCTGAGGAGGTCGCGTAGCGGCCGTCTCGAAGGATGATCCAGAGCCCTCTGAAACATCCTTCGAGACGCAGGCCGAGGCCCGCTCCTCAGGATGAGGGCTTGGAGGCTCTGTCTTCCAACCATCGAAACACCGGTGCGATGTTCCGCATGTCGCGCCGGCGACCCTCGACCTGCCCCTGAGGCCGAAGGAGCGCGCCGTTGCTCTTCCAAGACGTCTTTTCAAAATGGCCGATGATCCTCCATGGGGTCTGGCTGACGATCGCGCTGTCCTTCGTCGCGATCGCGCTCGGGCTCGTGCTGGCGACGGCGATGACCGCGCTGCGCAGCCTCGCCGGAAGCTGGGCCGGCTATGTCGTCGACGCCTATGTCGAGCTGATGCGCAACACGCCGTTCCTGGTGCAGCTCTTCATGATCTTCTTCGGGCTGCCGCAGATCGGCATCCGCCTCAACGGGCTCGAAGCCTCGATGCTGGCGATGACGCTCAATCTCGCGGCCTATGCGACCGAGATCATCCGCGCCGGCGTCGACTCCATCCATAAATCGCAGATCGAGGCCGGGCTGGCGCTCGCCATGACCAAGTGGCAGGTGCTGAAGCATGTCGTGCTGCAGCCGGCCTTCGCCCGGGTCTGGCCGGCGCTGTCGAGCCAGTTCGTGCTGATGATGCTGGCCTCCAGCATCTGCTCCTTCGTCTCGGTTCAGGAGCTTTCGGGCACGGCCGCGATCATCGAGCAGGACACGTTCCGCTCCTTCGAGACCTATATCGTCGTCACCGTGCTCTATCTGGTGCTGGCGCTCTCCTTCAAACTCTTCCTGAACTGGCTCGGCCGGAAGCTCTTCCCGCAGGTCTCGGGCCTCGCCCGCCTCACCGAGGCGCATGGGGAGGCCGCCTGATGCAGACCTTCGGTTGGCCCGAGGCCCTCTTCATCCTGCGCTCCGCCGGCTGGACGCTGGCGCTGACCGCGATCGCCTTCTTCATCGGCAGCATCCTCGGCGGCGCCTTCGCGATCATGCGCCTGTCGCGGGTGCGGTGGCTGCGCCGTTTCGCGGCCGGCTATATCCTGGTGATCCAGTCGATCCCGGTGCTCATGGTGCTGTTCATGAGCTATTACGGGCTCTCCGCGCTGGGCATCGAACTGCCGCCCTTCCTCGCGGCCTCGGCCTCGCTGTCGATCTATGTCTCCGCCTATCTCGCCGAGATCTGGCGCGGCTCGATCGAATCCGTGCCGCGCCAGCAATGGGAGGCCTCGGCCTCGCTGGCGCATACGACGGCGCAGACCTACCGCCATGTCATCCTGCCGCAGGCGATCCGCATCTCGCTGCCGCCGACGGTGGGCTTCCTCGTCCAGCTCGTGAAGAACACCTCGATCGTGCAGGTCGTCGGCTTCGTCGACCTGATGCGCGCCGGCATGCTGGTCAACAACGCGACCTACCAGGCGTTCCAGATCTTCACGCTGGTCGGGGCGATCTATTTCGCGATCTGCTTCCCGCTCTCCCGGCTCAGCCGCCATCTCGAAAAGGTGATGAATGCCAGCCGTTCTCATTGAAGGCATCCACAAGCGCTTCGGTTCGCTGGAGGTGCTGAAAGGCGTCTCGCTCAGCGTCGATCCCGGCCAGGTCGTCGCGATCATCGGCCGTTCGGGCTCGGGCAAGTCGACGCTGCTGCGCTGCATCAACGGGCTCGAGACCTTCCATGCCGGGAAGATCGAGGTCGCCGGCCATATGATGACGCAGGACCCGACGAAGCTGCGCGCATTGCGCAAGGATGTCGGCATCGTCTTCCAGAGCTACAACCTGTTCCCGCATCTCACGGTGGGGCAGAACATCATGCTCTCGCCGCGCATCACCAAGAACGTGCCGCAGGCTGAGGCCCTTGCGCTTGCCAAGGAGGTGTTGGCGCAGGTCGGGCTTTCCGAGAAGTTCGACAGCTATCCCGACAACCTCTCCGGCGGCCAGCAGCAGCGCGTTGCGATCGCCCGCTCGCTCGCGATGCAGCCCAAGGTGATGCTGTTCGACGAAGTGACCTCGGCGCTCGATCCGGAATTGACTGGCGAGGTCCTGCTGGTGATGGAGAAGCTCGCCAAGGGCGGCATGACCATGCTGCTGGTGACGCACGAGATGAATTTCGCGCGCACCGTGGCGGATACGACCGTGTTCATGCACCAGGGGCTGATCTGGGAAAGTGGGCCGTCGAAGGAACTCTTCGCCAACCCGCAGACGCCGGAACTCGCCAATTTCGTCAAGGCGGGCGCTCATTGAGCGTCCGGCGGTCCGGGACCATGGGGATGTTTATCCGAACCACGCGGTCGTCCCGGGCTTGACCCGGGACCCATTCCGGAGCCCCACTGATCGGCGCTCAAGAATGGATCCCCGATCTCCGCTTCGCTGCGTCCGGGATGACATACGTTTTTGGCGGAGAGTCGAGAAGGATTGGCCGGCTCAGTAGACGGCGGTTGCCTCGACCTCCACCAGGAATTCCGGGCGGCTGAAGCCCGAGACGATCACCAGCGTCGAGGCTGGCTTGACCGGGCAGTCAGCCAGCGCCTCGTCACGCGCCTTCATATAGGCCGGCATATGCTTGCGGTCGGTGACGAAGGCGTTGAGGCGCACGATATTGGCCATCGACAGGCCGCCCTCACGCAGGATCGCGGCGATGCTCTCGAAGCAGATGCGGGCCTGCTCGCCGGCATCTTCCGGCACGCTGCCATCAGCCGCAATACCGAGCTGGCCGGAGGTCAGGAGGACGCCCCGCGCGTCGGCCTTCATGCCATGGGAGTACTGCCCGAAGGGGGGGGCAAGCGAAGCGGGTGTGAGCGGCTGTTTCATGGGCTGGCGATCCAAGGCGTGAGGCCGCATCAGGTCTAGAGTAAGCGGCGTCTCTGCGGAACCTTGTCCAGCGACGGCCACTGCTCACAGCGTCTGCGTGACCTTGCGCAGGTGAGGCGGCCGGTCGGGATCGAGCCCGCGCGCTCTGGCCAGAGCGGCGATGCCGCCATAGAAGGCGCGAGCCTGCAAGAGCGGCATCAGCACGGCGGGCGTCTCCAGCGGCACGGGCAGGGTGATGCCCGTCGCGCCTTCGGCACCTGCATAGGCGACATCTGCCCCGAGGGCCGTGAAGCTGCGGGCGACCGAGAGCGTGCTCTCGCTGCCTTCATCGGCGGGGTCGAGCACCAGCGCCGGGAAGCCTGGCCCGACCAGCGCCAGTGGTCCGTGCATCACTTCGGCGGCGCTGAAAGCCTCGGCATGGATGCGGCACGTTTCCTTGAACTTCAGCGCCATTTCCTGGGCGATGCCAAGGCTGAGCCCACGGCCGATCACATAGAGGCTGGTCGCATCCTTGAGGCGCCCGAAAAAGGGCGACCAGTCGCAGAGCCCGGCCTGCCTGAGCAGCTCGGGCGACCGGACCAGCGCGTCCGACAGGTTCCGCTCGCAGCTCCAGGCTGCAGCAAGATGCAGAAGCGCGATGCCGGTGGCGAGGAAGCTCTTGGTCGCGGCGACGCTGGTCTCGGGACCGGCGGCAAGAGGCAGGGCAACATCGACCAGCGCGGCCAACGGCGATTCCATGTCGTTGATCAGGCCGATCGTCAGCGCGCCGCCGCGCTTGGCCGTTTCGGTCAGTTGCAAAGCGTCCGGGCTGCGGCCGGATTGCGAGGCGGCGAT
Source organism: Allobosea sp. (assembly GCA_039808685.1). Classification (GTDB taxonomy): domain Bacteria; phylum Pseudomonadota; class Alphaproteobacteria; order Rhizobiales; family Beijerinckiaceae; genus Allobosea. The sequence goes on from JBDHTM010000003.1 coordinate 104,327, forward strand.
GAAGACCGCACCGGAAAGGTCGAGCTCCTCGCGGTAGACCGAGGCGAGGCTCGGGCCGAGCGACGCGACGGGCAAGCCGAGCGTGCGCTCCAGCAGGTACTTGCCATAGGTCATGGCGTGGTCGGAGGAGCCGCGGGCGCAGGTCGCGATGAAGGCGGGCTTGCGCCGGCGCAGGCGGTCGCCGAGCAGCGCCATGGCTTGGCCGTTGATAGCGATCTGGCGGGCGGCGACGTCGGCAGCTTCCGCCGCCTCGCAGGAGAGAAGGGCTTCAGGCATCGATCCGGTCATGACTCCGCAGCAGGTCCCGGCTCATGGTGTCGACATCGGTGCGGTCGAGCCGCGTTCCGGCGCCGCCGACCGACCGCACCGAGAGGGTGCCGCAGGCGATGCCTTCGGCCAGAGCCTGCTGCAAGGGGCGCCTGGCGAGCCAGGCGGCGAGGAAGCCGGCGTTGAAGGCATCGCCCGCGCCGGTCGTGTCAAGCACCGGTCCGCCTTCCGGCGCCGGGAGGGCGAAGACGGCGTCGCGCTGGAACAACCGTGCACCGTTGCCACCGTCCTTGACCACCACGATGGGGAAGTGACCGGCTAGGCGGCTTCCGGCTTCATCGAGGTCGTCGCAGTTTGCGATGGCGCGTGCTTCGGCCGCGTTGGGAAGGAAGATATCGGCGCCGGTGGCGCGTTCGATCAGGTCGGGCCGGCGGATCCAGTCGTCGTCCCAGCTCGGATCGAGCGAGACGGTGAGGCCAGCGCGCTTGGCCCTGTCGATCAGATCGGGGATTTCAGCGAGCGTCGCGAATTCGGCGATGTGGAGATGTCTGGCGGCCGGGTCGGTAAGCCCCGCATCCAGCGTCGCCGGGCGGGCGCTGCCGGCGCGCCGCGACAGGAAGGCGCGCTCGCCATCCTTTACCATCACGACGGTCGGTTGCGGGCCGGCTTCGGGCGCGCGTTCGAGCCAGCGGAGCTCGACGCCACTATCGGTCAGCGCGGGCGCGAGCGTGCCGGAGAGCGGGTCCGTGCCGATGCGGGCAAGCAAACCTGCTCGCAGGCCGAGCGCGGCGAGATGGGCCGCCGTGATGAAGCCGCCGCCGCCCGGCACGATCGCGACGGTCTCGGCGAAACGCTCCTCGCCGAGGCGCGGCATCGCGTCGAGCCCGCGGAAGACGATGTCGCAGTAGAGCCGGCCGATGCTGAGGACGAGGTCGCGCCCGGCGCTCATAGGGCGCGCTCGGTCGCCGCGTCGAACAGGCGCAAGGCGTCGATGCCGGCGCCGAGGCGGACTTCGTGCCCGACGACCGGCGGCGCCTTGGCCGAGGCCGAGGCCAGGATCAAGCCGTCGCCATGCTCGACATGGACGAAGCTTTCCGAGCCCAGCGGCTCGACCACTGCGACCTTACCGGTCAGCACGAGATCGGCGCTTTCACCCGGCGCGAGGACGCGCAGCTCCTGCGGGCGGAGGCCGACCAGCACCTCGGCGGGGAGCGCGGTCGGACGGGGCGGCAGGACGACCGTGTTGCCTGCGATGCCCAGCTTCTGCTCGCCATCGGCGGCAATCGTCTTGGCCGGCAGGATGTTCATCGTCGGTGAGCCGATGAAGCGGGCGGTGAAGACATCGGCCGGCTTCTCGTAGAGCTCGATCGGTGCGCCGACCTGGAGGATGCGGCCGTCGCGCATCACCACGATGCGATCGGCCAGCGTCATCGCCTCGACCTGGTCATGCGTGACGAAGACGATGGTGCGGCCGAGCCGCTGGTGCAGGCGCTTGATCTCCAGACGCATCTGAGCGCGCAACTGCGCGTCGAGATTGGAGAGCGGCTCGTCGAACAGGAAGGCCGCGGGATCGCGCACCATGGCGCGGCCGATGGCGACGCGCTGGCGCTGGCCACCCGACAGGGCCGAGGGCTTGCGCTCCAGCAGCGGTTCGAGGCCGAGGATGCGGGCGGTCTCCTCGATGCGGCGGCGCTTTTCGGCCTTGTCGAGCTTCGCCGTATAGAGTCCGAAGCCGATATTCTCGGCGACGCTCATATGCGGGTAGATCGCGTAGTTCTGGAACACCATGGCGATGTTCCGCTCCTTCGGCTCCAGCCGGTTCACAGGGCGGTCAGCGATCGTGATGGTGCCGCCATCGATCTCCTCGAGGCCGGCGATCATGCGCAAAGTCGTCGACTTACCGCAGCCGGACGGGCCGACGAAGACGACGAATTCGCCGTCCTCGATGGCGAGGTCGATACCATGGACGACCTGCGTCTTGCCGTAGCGCTTGACCAGCCCCTGAAGCTCGATACCCGCCATCAGGCTGCTCCCATCAGATCCGCGAAGGCGGCGTCGAGTTCATGGCGCGCGGAAGCCTCGCGCGCCGCGGTCGCGGTTGCGGCAAGGCCGGCGGCGACCAAGACGCCGCGATAGCCGGCGAAGGCGGCGCTTAGAGCCTGCGGCCCCGGCCCGCCGAAGCGCTCGCGCACCGCGACGAAATGCTCGGGAGAGACGGCCTCGGCAAAGGCAGCCTCGTTCAATTTCGGCTCGCGGCCGGCATGTTCCCGGAAAGCCTTGCGGAAGGGCGCGTAGCCGTCGCGGGGCAGGTCGCCATCGGCGGCGACCACGGCGCGCGCGACATCGGCGGCGATCTCATGGGCGGCGCGGAAGGAGAGGCCCTCCGACCGGACGAGCGTATCGGCAAGCTCGGTGATGGTGATGCAGGAGCGGCGGATGTTCTCGGCGACGCGACGCCCATCGATCTGCAATGCCGGCAGCAACGCGGCGAGCAGGCTGAGCACACGTTCGCCCGCGGCGAAGGCCTGATAGCCGGCTTCGTTGGTTTCGCCCTCGGCGTCGTTCATGTCGGTGAAGGGCGTGTTGTGGACGATGTCCCTGACCATCCGGGCGCGCGCTACGGTCTGCGAAGCCAGATGGCGCAGATGCTCGATCGGCACCGGGTTGCGCTTCTGCGGCATGATCGAGGAAATCTGCACAAAGGCATTGGGCACATAGAGCTGGCCGACCTCGAAAGCGGTCCAGACCTGCAGGTCCTGGATCAAGCGGCCGAGATGCAGGAAGACGAGCTCGACCGCGCTATAGGTCGCGGTCAGGTAGTCGATCGCGGCGATGCAGCCATAGGAGTTCTGCAACGGGGCGGAAAAGCCGAGCAGATGCGCGACGCGGGCGCGATCCAGCGGGAAGCCCGAGGTGGTGATCGCGGCGGCGCCCATCGGCGAGAGATCGAGCAAGGCGCGCGCTTGCACCAGCCGCTCATGGTCGCGCAGCATCACCTCGATGGCGGCGGAGAGGTAGTGGCCGAAAGTGGTCGGCTGGGCCGGCTGGCCATGGGTGTAGGCGACGATCAGCGTCGCCTTCTCGCGCTCGGCGAGGTCGAGCGTCGCGGTGATCAGGGCGCGCAGCAGCCCGGCCATATGGTCGAGCCGGGGCTTGAGGGCGAGCTTGAACAGGGTGTGGTCGATATCGTTGCGCGAGCGGCCGGTATGGAGGCGCCCGGCATCGTCGGCCGGCAAGCGCTTCTTCAGTTCGGCCTCGATCAGGAAGAAGTAATCCTCGACCGTGCCGTCATAGCTCAGCTTGGCCGGGTCGATCTCGGCGTCGATTTCGGCGAGCGCGCGGGCGATGCGGCCGGCGGTGGCGCGGGGCAGGATGCCGGTCTCGGCGAGCATGACGAGATGCGCACGGTCGATGGCACGGAAGCTCTGGACATGATGCGTCTTCGCGCCGTCGAAGAGCGGGCGCAGCACGGTTTCCTTGTAGACGGGATCGGGGAAGACGGAGGTATCGCTCGCGCGAGGATCGGTTTTCGTCATGGCAATCAGCCCTTGAGACCGGCGAGGACCACGCCGCGCACGATATAGCGCTGGAGCAGCAGGAAGACGGTCAGCGTCGGCAGGGTCGCGAGCGCGGCGCCCGTCATGATCAGTTCCCACTGGACCTGCGATTCCACCGCGAAGCTCGTGAGGCCGACCGGCAAGGTGTAGAGTTCCTTCGATGTCGTCACGATCAGCGGCCAGATGAAGGCGGTCCAGTTGCTGAGGAAGGTGAAGATCGCCAGCGCCGACAAGGCCGGCGTCACCAATGGCAGGGCGATGCGCCAGAAGATCGCGAATTCGTTGAGGCCGTCGATGCGGGCGGCTTCGAGGAAGTCGTTCGGCACGGTCTCGAAGAACTGCTTCATCAGGAAGGTACCGAAGGCCGTCATCATGCCCGGGAACATGATGCCCCAGTAGCTGTCGAGCCAGCCGAAGTTCTTGGCCATGACGTACCAGGGGATAACCAGCATCTCGGTCGGGATCATCAGCGTCGAGAGGATCGCGATGAAGACGAGATAGCGGCCGCGGAACTGGAATTTCGCGAGGGTGTAGCCGACGAGGCTGTCGAAGAAGACGTTCGAGAGCGTGACCGCGGTAGCGATGCCGAAGGAATTGGCAAACCAGCGCAGGAAGCGGCCGTCCGAGAGCACGGTCACGTAGTTGCCGAGCGTCGGATGGGCTGGGAAGAAGGCGAGATCGTAGATCTCGGAGGAATCCTTCAGCGAGGTCGCGAACATGAAGGCGAGCGGCGTCACCATCAGCAGGCCGCCGCCGAAGAGCAGGAGCCAGGCGAGGATGCGGCCGGGCTCGATGCGCAGGGCCAGGGGGGAGGCGGCGCTCATCAGCGGTCCTTCAGCAGCCTAAGCTGCAGCAGCGAGACCACGAGCAGCACGAGGAAAAGCACGACGGTCTGGGCCGCGGCATAGCCCATGTCGAAGGAGGAGAACGCCGTCTGGTAGATCATCAGCACGAGCGGCTTGGTGGCGTTCAGGGGCCCGCCGGGATCGCTGCTCGTCTGGCTGGTCATGTTGTAGACCTGATCGAAGATGCGCAGGAACCCGATCGAGGAGAAGACGACGAGGAAGACGATCGTCGGCTTGAGCAGCGGCAGGGTGATCCGGCGCAGGATCGTTCCGTTCGAGACGCCGTCGATGCGGGCCGCCTCGTAATAGGTCGTCGGGATGGCGCGCAGGCCCGCCATGAAGATCACGACCTGGAATCCGAGGCCGGCCCAGATCGCGGGCGCCAGCACGGCGGGCAGCGATTGCGTGGTCGAGCGCAGGAAGGGCTGCTGGGCGATGCCGATCCCGGCGAGCAGGTTGTTGAACAGGCCGATCGGGACCGGCTGGTAGAACCAGCGCCAGACCCAGGCCATCGCCGCCGCGGTCGTCAGGAAGGGCAGGAAATACAGCGCCCGGATGAAGCCGTGCAGGAAGCGCACCCGGTCGAGATGATAGGCGATGGTGAAGGCGAGCAGCAGGCTGATCGGCGTGCCCAGCAGCAGGTAGAGCGCGGTGTTGCGGAAGACCTGCCAGAACACCGGATCGGCCATCAACCGCTTGAAATTGGCGAGCCCGATGAAGGAGGGCTTGGTCAGGAGGTTCCAGTTGGTGGTGGCGATCCAGAAGGCTTCCAGCGTCGGATAGAAGCGCACCACCGCATAGAACAGCACCGGCACGGCCAGGAACGACCAGGCCCAGAGGACCTGTTTCTGGCGCATGCTCAGGCCCGGCGAGAGGCGGGCGCCGGATCGCGCATCGACACGAGACGAAGAGGCGTTCATCGCGACAATCCGATCCGGCGCCCGGTCCACATCACTTCTTGTAGAAGCGGTCGAGGATGGGCTGCTCGGCCTTGGCGGCTTCATCGAGCGCGGCCTTGGCGTCCTGGTTCTGCAGCAGCACGCGGTTGATCATGTCGAGCGAGACCTGGCGCTGGGCCATTTCGTCGACGAAGACCGTGGCATGCGAGTAGTTGAGCGCCTTGAGGAAAGGCCCATAGATCGGGTGGTTCAGGTTCTTCTCGGTCTCGGCCGCTTCCTTGCGCGCCGGCAATTCGCCGACGGTTTCGAGCCAGAGCTGCATCGCTTCGGGCGTGGTGACGAAAGCGAGGAACTTCTTGGCCGCTTCCAGCTTCGGGCCGGTCGGCTTGGTGGTGATGGCGTTGACCCAGTAGCTGGCGAAATTCGCCTTCTTGCCGTCGGCCGAGGCCGGAAGCTCGGCAACGCCCCATTCGAAGGCCTTGATGCCGCCGAAGGCGCCCAAGCGGAAGGAGCCGTCGATGGTCATCGCGGCGCGGCCGGCGCGGAAGGCGGCCTGGCCCTCGTCCATGAAGCCGACCTGGCCGACCTTGTGGGTGCGCTGGAGATCGGCATACCAGTTCAGCGACTTGGCGCCGGCCTCGCTATTGTAGGTCACGGTCTTGTTGTCGTCGCTATAGGGCGCGCCGCCATTCTGGCGCAGCAGCGTCTCGCGCCACCAATGATAGTCCTGGCCGGGGAAGTCGAGCGTGATGCCGGCGGAGAGCATGTTGCCGGCGCCGTCGCGCTTGGTCGTCTTCTTGGCGAAGTCGAGCAGCTCGTCGACGGTCTTCGGCGGCGTGTTCGGGTCGAGCCCGGCCTCCTGGAAGAGCTTCTTGTTGTAGAACAGCGCGAGCGAGCGCACCGCGGTCGGCAGGGCGTAATACTCGCCGTCACGCTTCATCGCCGAGACGATCGGGTAGAAATCCTTCTCGATCGCGGCGGGCGGGAAGGCGTCGCGCGGCAGCGGCTGGATGAACTTGGCGCTGACGAAATTGTCGAGCCAGCCATAGAAGAGCTGCACGACGTCCGGGCCCTGGCCTGCCGGCATCGCCGCGGCGATCTTGGTCTGGTAGTCGGCATAGGGGAAGGTCGTCTGCTTGACCTTGATGTTCGGGTTGGCCGCCTCGAAGCGCTTGATCAGCTCGTTCATCGCTTTGACGCGCGCGTCGAAGACATACTGCCAGTATTCGATCTCGACGGTCTGCGCCTTCGCGCCGGCGATCGCGCCGACCGAGACCATCAGACCCAACAGCATCCCGCGTAAGCCGCGCATGACCCTCTCCCCTGATTTCAGCGTCCTCCGTCCCCGCCGGCGGACGGCATTCGGGAGGCTCGCCGGCATCGTCGTCTCGCCGGCCCTCGGCTGTCAATCAATTAATTCACTTGAGTTTGATTAATCGCCGGAGCAGGCTGTTTCCCCGCCCTTACATGACAGCCTATGCCGAACCGTCCCGTCCCTCCCTCCCGCAGCGTCGCCGTCGGCACCAATCCCGAGCGGACGCGCAGCCATAACCGCCGCGTCGTGCTGGAAACCGTGCGCCAGCACGGGCAGCTCGGCCGGTCCGATATCGCGGTGTTGACCAAGCTCACGGCGCAGGCGGTCTCCAATATCGTCGCGGAGCTCGTGGAAGAGGGGTTCCTGACCGAGCTCGGCCGGCGCCGGACGGCCCGGGGCCAGCCGCCGGTGGAATTCGCGGTCAATCCCGAGGGCGGGATGACGGCGGGGATGGAGATCGCGGCCGACCATGTCACCACGGTCCTCGTCGACCTCGCCGGGCGGATCAGGGCGCAGCGGATTGCGCCGCTCGCGGACACGACCGTCGCGGGCGTGCAGAGGACGGCGGCGGCGGAGCTGGCCGCGGTCAGGCGCGAGGCCGGCCTGCCCGAGCGCCTGCTCGGCTGCGGCGTGGTGATGCCCGGCCCCTTCGAGATCGAGGGCATGAACTCCGTCGGCACCTCACCGCTGCCGGGCTGGGCCGGGCAGGATGCAGCGCAGTTGCTGCAGGATGCGCTGAACACGCCGGTGGTGATCGAGAACGACGCCAATGCAGCGGCGGTGGGCGAGCATCTCCACGGATTGGGCCGCAACCTGCGCCATTTCTGCCAGATCTATTTCGGCGCGGGCCTCGGGCTCGGCGTCATTGTGGCCGGGCAGCCCTATCGCGGCGCCTTCGGCAACGCCGGCGAGATCGGCCATATCCCGGTCGTACGCGACGGACGGGCCTGCGCCTGCGGCGGGCACGGCTGCCTCGAACGCTATGCGTCCTTCCATGCGCTGGCGGAGACCTTGCGCGAGGCCGGGATCGCCGGGGTTGGTCCGGAGGAGATCGCGCGCCTGCATGCGCAGGGACATCCCGCCCTGACCGGCTGGATTACCGGGGCGGCGGGGCTGCTGGCACCGGTCGTGACGATGCTGGAGAACCTGTTCGATCCGGAGACCGTTATCCTCGGCGGCGAGATGCCGGATACGGTGATCGATGCGTTGATCGCGGCGATGTCGCCTCTGCCGATCTCGGTGGCGAACCGTTCGGGGCGGACAGTCCCGCGTGTCCAGCGCGGTGGGACCGGGCGTTTGACGGCGGCGCTCGGCGCCGCCGCTTTGCCTTTGCTCGACACGATGACGCCGAAGCTCGACCGCGTCAGCCTGGCGCCGGAAGCTCCTGCCTCCGGTTCAGGCTGACGGGATCGCATGGGCGACGGCCGGGGTTGCTGTTCCCCAGTCGCCGGGCGCGGCTCAGCGCGAGGCGGTGACCACGATCTCGATCAGCGGGCCGCCGAGATCGGCGACGCCGACGGTGGCGCGGGTCGGCATGTCCTCGCCGAAGAAGCTGGTCCAGACGGCGTCCATCTCCTTCTTCAGCGTGAGATCGGTCACGAAGATCTGGGCGGCGACGATCGCCTTGCGGTCGAGCCCGACCTCGCCGAGATAGCCCTCGATCTTGCCGAGGATGTTCTGGGTCTGCGGGCCCATGCCCTGCGTGGTGTCGTCGGCGACGACGCCGCCGACGAAGGCGAGGTTTCCGGTCTCGACAACGCGGTTCTGGATCGGCGTGCGGATGGAGCGCTTGATGGCCATGGGTCTTCTCCTTGGGTTGAAGCTCAGTGGGTGGTGGTGAAACGGGCGATGCCGAGGCCGTCGATCGGCACGTTCGAGCGGCCGGTCGCGATGATCTCGGCCATCACGGCGCCGGCGCCGGGGCCGAGCTGGAAGCCATGGGCCGAGAAGCCGAACTGGTGATAGACGCCCTCATGCCTGGCGCTCCTGCCGAAGACAGGCAGGTCGTCCGGCATGCGGGCCTCGATGCCGGCCCAGGCGCGCACGATCGGCGCGCCGCGCATGATCGGAAAGAGATCCCAGACCGTGCCCGCGCTGATCGCGAGCTTGCGCCAGTCGAGCAGGGTGACGTTCTCGTCGCGCAAGGGCGTTCCGAGATGGCCGCCGCCGATCAGCACCGTGCCGTTGCCGAACTGCTTGAAGGAGAGCTTTCGCCCGCGCAGGATCACCACCGGCTTGATGAAGGCCGGCAACGGCGCCGTGATCATCAGCATCGGGGCGATGACCTCGAGCGGCACGGGCTCGCCAAGATCGGCGGCGATGCGGTCGGCCCAGGCGCCGGCGGCGTTGACGATGCGGGGCGCGAGGAACGCTCCAGCATCGGTGACGACGCGCCAGTTCGAGCCGTCCTTCTCGACCTTGGTGACGCGAACGCCTTCGCGGATGGTCGCGCCGAGGCTTTCCGCCTTGCGCTTGAAAGCCTGCGTCGCGCGCAGGGGAATCGCGGCGCCGTCACGGCGCGAGATCACGCCGCCGGGGCAGGTCTCGGATACGGCCGGGACGATCTCGCGCAATTCCTTAGCGTCGATCAGCTCCTCATGATGGAAGCCGCGGAGCGTCAGGTCGGCGACGCGGGCGCGGCAGCCTTCGAGGTCGGCCTCGTCCTCGGCGACAAGCACCTGCCCGTCGCTGGTGAAGCCGCAATCGTCGTCGATGAGATCGGCGATATCGTGCCAGAGCGCCATCGAGGCGTTGGAGAGCGGGATTTCCGCGACATGACGCGCAAGCTGACGCACGCCGCCTGCATTGACGCCGGAGGCGTGGCGCCCGGCATGGTCCTTCTCGATCAGGATGACCGAGAGCCGGCGCATGGCGCAGTGCAGGGCGGTCGAGCAGCCATGGATGCCGCCGCCGATGACGATGACATCGGCATTGCGACGGTCCTTCGTCATCGAACGACCGCCTTTACCGAGGCCTCGGTCTGCGGCAGCGCGGCCAGCTCGGCCAGCGTCACCGGTTTGACCGGCGGGCGCAGGCGGTAATAACCGGTCTCGGCCGGGGTCGTGCCGCGCGTTTCGGCGATGAGCTCGACCACGGTCGGGCCGCAGAGGCGGCCCTGGCAGGGACCCATGCCGCAGCGCAGAAAGGCCTTCATCTGGTTGGGACCGGTGACGCCGAGGCGCTTGGCAGCGTCGCGGACCTGGCCGGCGGTGACCTCCTCGCAGCGGCAGACGATGGTCTCGTCCTTCGGCGGCGCCAGGAATTGCGGTGCCGGCTTGTAGAGCAGGTCGAGGAAGCGCCGGCCACGCAGGCGCTTGTCGAGTTCGGTGCGGATCGGCGCCGCCTGCCGGTCGCGCTCGGCTTCGTTCAGCTTACCCAGTCGCGACGCGGTACCGAGAGCGGCGATCTCGCCGCACAGCGCCGCGCTTTCTGCGCCGCCTATGCCGGCTCCGTCACCGGCAATGGCGATGCCGGGCACGGTCGAGGCGAACCAGGCATCGACGCGCGGAACCCAGGCGTGCTGCTTCCCATCGAAATCATGGGCGCAGCCGGCGGCGTTGGAGAAGTTGACGCTCGGGATGACGCCCTGATGTAGCAGCAGCGTATCGCAGGCGATAGTGCCGGTGCGGCCCTCCTGTTCGAACTGGACCGAGGCGAGCTTGCCTTCGCCGGTTGCCGTCAGGCCGGTGACGCCGGAAACGAAGCGCAGCTTGCGCCGCGCCGCCAGCATCAGCTTGAGGCCCTTGGCGAGATAGGGCGAGCGCAGGAAATCCGGGATGGCACCGAGCGCCTTCGACCAATTGGCCGATGGCGTCGTGTCGAGCACGGCGGCGATCTGGCAGCCGGCGGCCGCAAGCTGGCCAGCAAGCAGATAGAGCAGCGGGCCACAGCCGGCGATGACCGTCCGTCCGGACGGAATGGCGCCGGCGGATTTGAGTGCGATCTGGGCGGCACCGGCCGTCATCACGCCGGGCAGCGTCCAGCCGGGGATTGGGAAGGGGCGCTCCTGTGCGCCGGTGGCAAGGATCACTTGCTTCGCGCCGATGATGCGGGCCTTGCCGTCGAGCGAGAGGCCGAGCTCGAATGAGCCTGCTGCGGTCTCGTCCGGCCCGATCGACCAGACCGTGCAGCGCGCGGCGTAGGTTGCCTGCGAGCGCTCGAAGCGGGCGACGATGTCGGCGCCGCGCCAGTAGTCATCGCCGAGGATGGCGCGGTTCTTCACCGGCGACGTGGTCACCGCGCGGTAGATCTGGCCGCCCGGCGCCGGGTTCTCGTCGGCGAGCAGGACGGAGAGGCCGAGCTCGGCAGCGCGTGCGGCGGCGGAGAGGCCTGCCGGGCCTGCGCCGACGACGAGAAGGTCATAGCTCTCGGCGAGCTGTTCGATGCTGGCAATCGGAGTCATTCCGAGGCCTCCGTGAAATGGCGGCGGCCGTGCTGGGTCTCGATGCGCATGCCCTCCGCGAGCGGGACGAGGCAGCCCTGCCGGTTGCCGATGCCGTCGATGACGACGAGGCAGTCGAAGCAGACGCCCATCAGGCAATAGGGCGCGCGCGGCGTGTCGGAGACCGGCGTCTCGCGACAGGCGACGACCCCGTTGGTGAGCAGGGCGGCGGCCACCGTGTCGCCTGCGCGGGCCGTCATCGGCCGGCCGTCGAAGGTGAAGCTCAGCTCCCCGCTCGCGGCAAGGTCAGCTATGGGCCGGAACATGGAACCTCCGTGCGGTGAAGCTCGCGACACTCTCCGGCAAGGTGCCGGCGAGGATCGCGGGAGCAAGCGTCAGGGCATGATTGGCGGCGAGCGTCACGCCGGAATGGCAGGTGACGACGAAGGCGCCGGGATGGGTTACAGACTGGTCGTAGATCGGGAAGCCGTCGGGGCTCATCACGCGCAGAGCGGACCAGGTGCGGACGACGTTGAGGCCGGCGAGGCGCGGGAACATCTTCACCGCCCGTTCCGCCATGGTCGAGAGGACCGGCTGGCCGACGACGGTGTCGAAGCCGCGATCCTCCTGGCTGTCGCCGATCATCACGCCGCCCTCGTCGGTCTGGCGGACCGTGACCATCGGATTGTGCAGGAAGGGCTCCGTCTTCTCGGTGACGATGATCTGGCCCTTGCTCGGCTTCACGGGTGCATCGAGCCCGACCATCGGGGCGAGGCGCGCATTGCCGAGGCCGGCGCAAAGCACGACCTTGCCGGCGCGCATCTCGCCCCACGGGCCGGCGATGGCGAAGCCGCCATCCTTTGGCACGATGCTCTCGACTGGGCTGTTCGGGCGGTAGTCGACGCCGCGCCGGACTGTCGCCTCGCGCAGTGCGCGGAAGAGCTTCAGCGAGTTCACATGGCCGTCGAGCGGGGAATAGAGCGAGCCGACCACGTCCTTGCCGATAGTGGGCAGACGCCGCTTGGTCTCGGCATGGTCGAGCACCTCATACGGAAAATCCGAGAGCGGCCGGCTGTTATGGAGGCGACGCATCGCGTCGACGCGCTTGTCGAGCTCCTCCTCCGAGAGGCAGAGCATGAAGCCGCCGGGCTGACTATGGGCGACGTCGATGCCGGTTTCGCCAGCGAGCGAAGCCGCCAGCTCGTGCCAGTTATCGGCCGAGCGGCGCGACCAGAGCGCGTAATCGGGCATCCCAAAACCCTTGGACTGCACCCAGACCAGCGCAAAATTGCCGCGCGAGGCCCGGAAGGCGGTGTCGCCTTCGTCGAGGATCGCGACCTTGGCGCCGTTGCGGGCGAGGCCGAGCGCGATGGCGCCGCCGACCACGCCGCCGCCGATCACGGCGACATCGGGTTCTCTGATGGTGGTGGACACTGGCATCAGCCTTTTCCGGTTCCGACGAACAGCCGGTCGAGCCCGAACAGCCTGTCCAGCGCCATCAGCAGGACGGCGGTCAAGGCGATCAGGCAGGCGGAGACGGCTGCGATGAGCGGGTCGATATTGTCCTGGATGTAGAGGAACATCCGGACGGGGAGCGTGGTGGTGGCGGGCGAGGCGATGAAGACGGTCATCGTCACCTCGTCGAAGGAGTTGATCGCGGCGAGCAGCCAGCCCGAGACGACGCCGGGCAGGATCAGCGGCAGCGTCACGCGCCGGAAGACGACGGCCGGGCTCGCGCCGAGCGAGATCGCGGCATGCTCGATGCGCCGGTCGATGCCGTAGGAGGCGGCGAGGACCAATCTGAGCGCGAAAGGCAGGATCACGATGATATGGCTCAGCACCAGCCCGAGGAAGGTCCCGGAGAGGCCGATCTGCGTGAAGAAGCGCAGGAAGGCGATGCCCAGCACGACATGGGGGACCATCAGCGGCGACATGAACAGGGCTGTCATCGCCTCGCGGCCAGGAAAGCGATAGCGGGCGATGGCGAGCGCAGCGGGGACCGCGAGCCCGATCGCGACCGTGGAGGAGAGCGCCGCGAGCCAGAGCGAGTCGCGGAAGGCGCGCAGGAATTCGGGATAGTCGAGAATCGCCTTGAACCAGCGCAGGCTCCAGACCCGGCCGGGCAGCGAGAGATAGCCCTCCGGCGTGAAGGCGACGAGGCAGACCACGACCAGCGGCGCCAGCATGAAGACGACGAAAAGCGTGTGGAACAGGATGGCGAAGGGACCGTTGCGGCTCATTCGAACACCTGTGAGTAGCGGCGCTCGACCAGCCGGTTGGTGCAGACGGTAAGGATGACCAGCGCGGCGAGCAGCAGCACGGCCACGGCGGCGCCGAGCGGCCAGTTCAGCGTGTTCAGGAATTCGTCATAGGCGAGCGTTGCCGCGACCTTGAGCCGCCTGCCGCCGATGATCGCGGGCGATGCGAAGGCGCTCGCCGCCAGCGCGAAGACGATGATCGAACCCGAAAGGATGCCCGGCACGATCTGCGGCAGGATCACGCGACGCCAGATCGTCAGGCGGGAGGCGCCGAGCGAGAGCGCGGCGTTCTCGATCTGCGGATCGAGCCGCTGCAGCGAGGCCCAGACCGCGAGGATCATGAACGGGATCAGCACATGGACGAGCGCGATCACCACGCCGGTCTCGGTGAACATGAATTCGAGCGGCTGGCCGATCAGGCCGAGCTTCATGAGCGCGCCGTTGACCAGCCCGTTCGAGCCGAGCAGCAGCGCCCAGCCGAGCGTGCGCGCCACGACCGAGACCAGAAGCGGCCCGATGATCGCGAGCAGGCAGAGGCCGCGCCAGGCCGGGGACATGCGGTTCAGGATATAGGCCTCGGGCACCCCGATCACGATCGCAAAGAGCGTCACCAGCACTGCGATGCGCAGCGTGCGCAGGAAGACCTCGAGGAAATAGCTGTCGCTGAAGATCTCGCGGAAATTCTTCAGCGTGAATTCGGCGACGATGCCCTTGTACTGGCCCCAGTCGTAGAAGGCGAGCAGCACGGTCATCCCCAGCGGGATGATGACGAGGCCGAGGAAAACGGCGAGCGCAGGTCCCGTCAGCCAGTAGGGCGTCGCGCGGGCGGAGGCGTCCGGGCTCATGAGCCTGCTCCCTCCGCCAGCAGGGCCGCGTCGCCCGGGCCGAAGCTCAGCTTCACGCTCTCGCCTTCGCCGGGGACGGGCGTGCCGTCATTGTGCCGGATCAGGGTGACGGGCCCGGCGGCGCTCTCGGCCGTCAGCAGCCAATGCGCGCCCTGGAAGACGCGCGAGGTGATGCGGGCGGCGAAGCCCGGTGCGCCGTCCGCTGCGAAGCCGAGACGCTCGGGGCGGACGGCGATGCGCTGTGGGCCGGAGCCTGCGCCAGCGAGTGGTACGGAGAGGGCCTCGATTGTCACATGGCCGCTTCCGTCGCCGGTCGCGTTGAGGACATTGGTCTTGCCGAGGAAGTTCGCGACGAAGGCGGTGTCCGGCGTGCCATAGACGGTATCGGGTGCGCCGATCTGCTCGACGCGGCCCTTGTTCATCACCACGATCCGGTCGGACAGGGCCATCGCCTCGTGCTGGTCGTGGGTGACGAGGATCGTGGTCGTCCCGATCGAGCGCTGGATCTGGCGCAGCTCCCCTTGCATCTCCTCGCGCAATTTGGCGTCGAGATTGGAAAGGGGCTCGTCGAGCAGAAGCAGGGACGGCCTGATGACGAGCGCGCGAGCCAGCGCGACCCGCTGCTGCTGGCCGCCGGACATGCGGCGGGGATAGCGGTCCTCGAAACCTTTCAGCCCGACCAGCGCCATCGCCTCCAACGTGCGCTTCTCGCGCTCCGCCTTCTCGATACCGCGCATTTCGAGGCCGAAGGCGATGTTCTGCGCCACGGTCATGTGCGGGAAGAGCGCGTAGCTCTGGAAGACGATGCCGAGGCCGCGCTTGTTGGGCGCGACGCCGCCGAGATCGTTGCCGTCGAGCAGGATGCGGCCGCGATCGACCGGCACGAAGCCGGCGATCATCTGCAGCGTCGTGGTCTTGCCGCAGCCGGAGGGACCGAGCAGCGAGATGAACTCGCCGCGCGCGACCGAAAGGTCGAGCCCCTCGACGGCAACCGCCGTGCCGTAGGACTTGCCGAGGCCTTCGAGGACGAGATGGGACATGGATTCCGCGCGCTTCGTAAGGGAGGTCGCCGAAACACCGCCGTCATCCCGGGCTTGACCCGGGATCCATCGAAGGGCGTTGCGCTCTACGATGGATCCCGGCGCTCCGCTTCGCTGCGGCCGGGAGGACGGAGGGGCAGATCGGAAGCGGCTCTACCGCTCGACCTCGCGGTTCCAGCGGCGGGTCCATTCCTCGCGCTTGGCGTTGGCCACGTCCCAATCGACGGCCTTCAGCGCCTTGACCTCGTCGCCATAGGGCAGGCCCTTCCGCTCGTCCGGCGTGAGAGTCACCGTCATGTTGGCGGGGCCGAAGCCGGCGCCCGTCGCCATGATCTTCTGGATCGCGGGCGAGAGCATGAACTGAATGAAGGCGTTGGCCTCGGCCGCATTCTTCGAACCTTCGACCGGGCAGGCGGCGGAGCCGAGCGCGAAACCCCCTTCCTTCGGATAGACGAATTCAACCGGGAAGCCGGTATCGGCAAAGGCCTTGACGCGGCCCGAGCCCCAGACGCCGAGCACGGCCTGGCCGTTCTGGAAGAGCTCGGTCATCTTCGCCGGCGAAGGCTCATAGGCGACGATGTTGGGGTTGATGTCCTTCTTGAAGGCCTCGAAGCCCGGCTCGATATTGGTCTCGCCGCCGCCGCCGATCTGCGCGAAGGCGATCAGGGCGTGCAGGCCGTAAGTGTTGTTGATCGGCGGCACGACGATCTTCTTGCCGTAGGTCTTCGCCTTCAGATCGTTCCACGAGGTCGGGGCCGGCCACTTGTTCTCGTCGAAGACCTTCTTGTTGTAGAACAGGCCGGTGCCGACGAGGCCGAGGCCGACGCCCTTGTTCGACTTGAACTTCATCACGGGCGCCACGTCCTTGTAGACGGGGGCGTCGGTCAGCGTGCCGCAGAAGCCGAGGGCCACCGCCTGATAGGCCGGGCCGTCATCGACGATCGCGACGTCGATCTGCTGATTGCCCTTCTGCGCCTGCAGCTTGGCGAGCGTGTCGGTGGAGTTGCCGGCGACGTACTCGACCTTGACATTGGCCTGCTTCTCGAAGGCCGGGATGACCTCCTTGCGCATGGTCTGCTCGTAGGAGCCGCCATAGCCGGCGACATAGATCGTCTTCTGCTGGGCGAAAGCGGCGGAGCCGGCAAGTGCGGTCCCGGTGACCAGAGCGAATGTGATGGCGAGCTTCACGGTATCCCCTCCTCGTTTTCGAGTGATGTCGTTAGGTTCGGGGCTGATCTGGAACTGGTCAAATCGAATGTTTCGTGCAAGCCATGCCGAAATGTTATGTCTGGTTCGAGAGGCCCGTCATGCTGAACCCCCGCCAGATCGAGGCTTTTCGGACGGTGATCGTGACCGGCGGCATCACTGCGGCGGCACAGGCGCTCAACGTCACGCAGCCAGCGGTGACGCGATTGATCCAGGACCTGCAATATGCGCTCGGCCTGCCGCTTTTCGTGAAGCGTGGCGCGCGGCTCGTGCCCACCAATGAGGCGCTGTCGCTCTATCGCGAGGTCGAGCGTCAGTTCGTCGGGCTGGAGCGCATCGAGAACGCGGCCCGCAACCTGCGCGACGGACGGGCGGGTTCGCTGCGCGTCGCGGCGTTGCCGGCCTTCAATGTCGGCTTCCTGCCGCGGGTCGTCGGTAGCTATCTCAAGCAGAAGCCGGATCTGGAGATCGCGCTCTATGGCAGCATCTCGTCGCAGGTCGTGGACTGGGTGACGTCGGGCTTCTGCGAGCTCGGCTTCGCGCAGCTTCCGCTGGATTTCCCGGGGATCGATATCGAGATCCTGCCGGCGATGGCGCCGGTCGCCGTGCTGCCGACCGGGCATCGGCTCACGGCCAAGGCCGTGCTGGCGCCGGAGGATTTCGTCGACGAGCCGTTCATCTCGCTCGAACAGTCGACGCAACTGCGCTATCGCATAGACGCGCTGTTTTCGGCCCATCGCGTCACGCGCCAGACACGAATCGAGACGCCATTGTCGATGATCGCCTGCGGGCTCGTCGCGGCCGGAGCGGGCCTCTCGGTGGTCGACCCGTTCACGGCGGCGGAATATGTGGGGAAGGGCGTCGAGGTGCGGCCGCTCAGGCCGTCCGTCACCTACGACATCGCGATCATCTGGGGTGCCGGCCGCTTCCGTTCCGCCGTCGCGCTGGATTTTGCGGAGACGGTTCGGGCCGCGGCTCTCGATTTTGCCGGCACCGCGACCGCGTGAACGCCAGGCCTTAGTCCCCGAACTGGTGGATCCAGCCGGTCTGGCGGGCGATGCAGCGCTCACGCTCGCAAGTCGCGATAACGGTCTCACGCGCGGCGCGACGCAGCGGCCGCATCAACGCCGGGCTCGCCAGCGCTTCGGCGATCCGCTCCGCCAGCGCTTCACTATCGTGGAACGGGACGAGCAGGCCGTTGGCGCCGTCGCGGATCACCTCCTTCACCGGCTCGGTAGCGGAACCGACGACGAGGCAGCCGCAGGCCATCGCCTCCAGCAGCGACCAGGACAGGACGAAGGGGACGGTGAGATAGACATGGACGGCCGAGATCTGGAACAGCCGGATCAGGTTCTCGTAGGGCAGCCAGGGGATATGGACGATCCTGTCGCCGAGCCCGGTCTCGGCGCACATCGCCTCGCGCCAGCTGTTGCCGTCGGTGCGCGGGCGGCCATAGCCCGAGCCGTCGCCGCCGACCACCACGAAGAGTGCGTCGGGATGGCGTTCCGCGAGAAGCGCCGCCGCCCGCATGAATTCGGGATAGCCGCGATAGGGATCGAGATCGCGCGCGACGAAGGTCACGACCGGCATGCCGGGTGACAGCGCGCGGCCGTCCGGCAGGACGAAGATCGCGTCCGGATCGGGACGGCAGAAGCTGGTGTCGATGCCGTCATGGCAGACGGCGATGCGCCGGCGATAGGCTGTCGGATATTGCCGGCGCTGCCATTGCGTCGGCGCATAGGCGGCATCGAGCGTGTCGAGAGCCAGGAGTTGAGCGGCGTTGCGCATGCGCACGCGCTGGCGGTCGGCCGCGGGAACCGGCTCGTCGATGCCGAAATCGAGATCCGAGCCGGTGCTGCGGTAGTAGTATTCGCAATAGCCGATCAGCGCCGCATCGGGCAGCGCATCACGGGCGAAGAGCATGCCGCCCCAACCCATATGGCCGAGCACGACATCGGGCGGGTCGCTGCGCCTCAGGCGCTCCATCAACCGCGCCACCGCCTCGCCCGTGCGCAGGTGGTATTCGGTGGCAGCGAGCGCGGGATGCTGGGTTGCGGTCTCGTCGACGGAATAGACGAGCTGGCGCACGCCCGGCGCCTCCTGCGCCGGGCGTTCGGTGATCAGCGTAACCTCGACGCCCTCGGCGACGAGGCTGCCGATCAGAGCAGCGAATTGACCAGATCCGGCGCGATGTACGAATAGGACATGCATGATGCGAGCAGCACTCCGCCGTAGCGCAGCGCGTCATTCCACAACTGTTCGAGTTGGCGCAGGGTTTCGTGGGTCGTGTTCAGGTCGGTATCGCGGTTGCTTTCGAGCCGCTGGCCGAACTGGCTGGCCTCATCGAGCAAACGCAGCCGCTCGCATAGCATCTGGCCTTTCAGGGACAGAGAGATCTGGGCCTGCCGGCGGTCGCGCGGTGAAGCTCCACGGTCGAGATAGCCGTTCTCGACCAGTTGTTTGAGATTATACGAGGCGTTCGAACCGCCATAATGACCACGATCCAGAAGATCGCGGACGGCGATCTCGCCTTGTCCGATCGTCATCAGCACCATGACTTGCGCGGGCGAGATGTCATCAATGCCGAGCTTGGTCAGTTCCAGCCTGAGATAGTCGAGGAAGCGCCGGCTGACCCGTTCGATCACCCGCGCCAGGTCAAAAGGGGAAATCCGGCGATCGGGGACCTCTTCGAGGACGTCCGAACCATTCGCCGCATGATGGCCGTTCAGGGGAACGCCTGTGAATTGCCCGCCGCCGTGCAATTTGAAGTGCATCCCTCACCTCTCCTGATCGAACATTAAACAATCCATCCGTTTTGCCTCCGTTCGTTGCAGAAAGCCTATAGGCAAAGCACATGCCATCTAGGTGAGCCAATAAATAAGATTGCATTTATATTGAGATATGCGGAAACTGTTTCAAAAATCAAAGTTTCTCATGTTTTAGCCTCATTTGCTTCGATCTGAATCGGTGAGCTACGCTTCTAATCTGTCATAATCTTGACACTCCCGCCATGTCCCATTCGCGAGCCGATGACGGGCTTTCCCATTGTCGTCTCGGGCCCAAGCACCCTCACTCGCGGAGTCCTGCATGAAGGCTGTGAAGCCGGCGCCCGACGCCTTGATCCGGAATCTCCAGCGCTCGTTCGTCGGCGGTCTGAGCTATGCGGCGTTTCTCAGCCTGTGCGTGAACCTGCTGCTGCTGACTGTGCCGCTGTTCATGATGCAGGTTCAGGATCGCGTGACGGTCAGCCGCAGCTATGACACGCTGACGATGCTCCTGGTGATCGCGGTCGGGGCGCTGGCGCTCTACGGAACGATCGAGTTCATCCGGTCGCTGACCTTCCAGGCGATGGCGAGCATCTTCGCGCGCAAGCTCAACCTGCCGGCTCTGCAGGCGGCGGTGAGCGCGTCGCTCGAACAGGGTTCGGGGCAGGCGACGCAGGCGATTCGCGATCTCAACGACATCCGCTTTTTCATCGCGAGCTCGGCGATCGCCACGCCGCTGGAGGCGATCTGGTCTCCGGTCTTCCTGGCTGTGCTCTTCGCTCTGCACCCGGTCTACGGGCTCGTCGGCCTCGCTTCCCTGATCATCCTGCTGCTGCTCGGCGTGCTCTCGGACATGCTGACCCGGCGCATCCTCAAGGAGGCCAACGAGGCCGGCGTCGCCAGCATCAACGAGGTCGGTGCCAGCCTGCGCCATGCCGAGACGATCGAGGCGATGGGCATGTTGCCGGCGCTGGCCAGGCGTTGGCGCGGGCAGCAGCTGGCGATGATCGAGCAGCTCGACATGGGCACGCGACGCGGCAAGTTCATCGCGGCCGTGACGCGCTCCTCGCGAATGACGATGCAGCTCGCGGTCTATGCGACCGGTGCCGTCCTGATCATCCGCAACGAGGTGACGGCCGGCACGCTGATGGCGGCGAGCATCCTGCTCGGCCGGTTGCTGGCGCCATTCGATTCGATGATCAACGACTGGCGGCAATGGGTTCTGGCCGCCGCCGCCTGGAAGCGCGTGCGCGAGCTGGTGCTGAGCCGCAGCTCGCAGCGCCAGACGGTGCCGACGCCGCCCTGCCAGGGCGACCTCGTGATCGATCGTCTGATCTATGCACCTGCGGGGCAGGAGCAAACCGTCATCAAGAGTGTCTCCTTCGCGCTCTCGCCCGGCGAGGTGCTCGGCGTGGTCGGCCCGTCCGGCGCCGGCAAATCGACGCTGGCGCGCCTGCTTGTCGGCGTGATCAAGCCCA
This sequence comes from Allobosea sp., assembly GCA_039808685.1. Lineage (GTDB taxonomy): Bacteria > Pseudomonadota > Alphaproteobacteria > Rhizobiales > Beijerinckiaceae > Allobosea. The sequence goes on from JBDHTM010000003.1 coordinate 125,183, forward strand.
ATGTCGGCGGCGTCTATCTCGACGGACACAGCACCTATCTCTGGGAGCGCGGCTCCTTCGGCGCGATGGTCGGCTATCTCCCGCAATCGGTCTCGCTGCTCAACGGCACGATCGCTGAGAACATCGCCCGGATGCGCGAGCCCGATCCGCACGCCATCCTGGAAGCGGCGCGCATCGCCGGCGTGCATGAGCTGATCGGCCGCCTGCCGCTCGGCTACGACACCAATGTCGCCGACAGCGATTTCAACCTGTCCGGCGGCCAGCGCCAGCGCATTGGCCTGGCGCGGGCGCTCTACGGCATGCCCCGCCTGATCGTGCTCGACGAGCCCAATGCCAATCTCGACGCCGAGGGCGAGCAGAGCCTAATCCGCGCCATCGGCGCGGCGCGCGATAGTGGCGCCATCGTCGTGCTGATCGCGCATCGCCCCTCGGTGATGCAGGTCGTCGACAAGCTGCTCGTGCTGCGCGAGGGCCGTGTCCAGCAATTCGGCCCGCGCGGCGAGATCGCCGGCATGATCACACCGAGCGGCCGGATCGAGCTCGACCCTGCTGCCAAGGCCCCCGCTGCTCCGCCCCAGGTTCGCGAGGTGAAGGCATGACCGGAAGCTCCCTGATCAAGCGCCCCGAGGATTCGCTCACGATCCAGCCCGATGTGATCGACGTGCATGACGAGCGCACGCCGAGCCTGCGCAATCTCGTGCTGGCCGGTGTCGCTGCGATCGGCGTCGGCTTCGGCGGTTTCGGCGCCTGGGCGGTGACCGCCAGGCTCGACAATGCCGCCGTCGCGAGCGGCATCGTCGCCGTCGACAGCAAGCGCAAGACCGTCAGCCATCTCGAGGGCGGCATCCTCAAGACCCTGCTCAAGGCCGAGGGCGAGCGCGTCTCCAGGAACGAGCCGCTGCTGCGGCTGGAGGATGCGCGCCAGCGTGCCGAATTGCAGCAATTGCAGGCCAAGCGCATCGGGCTCGAAGCCAAGCTCGCGCGGCTGCGGGCCGAGCAGACCGGCGCGGCCGAGATCGCCTTTCCCGCCGATATCGCGCGGATGGATTCGCCGATCGCGCGCGAAGTGCTGCGCGCGGAGCAGGGCCTGTTCAAGTCTCGCGCCCAGGTCCATGACGGCAAGGTCCATATCCAGCAGCGCGTCATCGAGCAGCATCAGGCCGAAGCCGATGCGCTGAACGCCCAGATCGACGCCACGACCAAGCAGCGCTCGCTGATCGACGAGGAGGTCAGAATCATGGCCGACCTCTACGAGAAGCGCTACGCCAAGCGCAGCCAGCTCGTCGATCTCCAGACCAGGCAAAGCGAATTGTCCGGCAAGGCCGGTGAACTCGCCGCCCGCAAGGCCAAGGCCGAGCAGGCGGTCGCTGGCGCCAATCTGGAGATCCTGTCGATCAGCCTGGAGCGGCAGAACGATATCGGCGGCGAGATCCAGGAATCCCAGCTCATGCTCTCGGAGGTGACCGAGCGCATCGTCCAGGCCGAGGACGTGCTGCGCCGGCTGGTGGTGATCTCGCCGCAGGAGGGGGTGGTCGCCAATATCCGGATGCGGACTGCCGGCAGCGCGATCGCGGCGGGCGAAGCGATCCTCGACATCGTGCCCGAGCATGAACCGCTGATCGTCGAGGCGAAGGTCGACCCTCGCGACATCGATGCCGTGAGGGTCGGTGCCGCGACCCGCATGCGGCTGACCGCGTTCAACTCGCGTCTGCTGCCGCCGCTGGAGGCCAAGGTGACCTATGTCGCGCCGGACCAGCTCGTCGACGAGAAGACCGGCGTTCCCTATTTCGTGGTGCGGGCCGAGATCGATCCAGAGAGCCTCAGGGACTACAAGGTCACCCTGCATGCCGGCATGACCGCCGAGGTCATGATCGTCAACGGCGCGCGCCGTGCGGTCGACTACCTGCTTTCGCCGATCACCGACAGCTTCAACCGGGCTTTCCGCGAGGATTGACCGGCTGAAGTCGTGCGTCCGCGAAGGAGCGTCCGCGCTTGGGCCTATGCTTCGATTTTGAAAATATATTCTTTCGAATATGGGTAGATTATCGATCGTAAAATAAAGACCAAATCGTGTTGCGTCGCAAAATGATCACAATAAAATTCTTGCTGCATTGCATCGAGTAAGCAATCTTCATCCGGTCGAGCGGCGGCCAGATCTGTTGAGGGCCGCCGGAATCGTTCCTGGTCTTTCCGTTCCGCGGCGCGGCCGCCGAACGTTCCAGGTTCACCAGATCGCCCAGGAGGTGCCGTATGGCGACGATTGAAGGAAGTGCATTCGACGACTTTTTGATTGGGAGTCGTTTCAGTGACGTGATCCTCGCCGGAGCCGGCGATGACATCGTCAAAGGTGGGGATCAGGTCGATTCCCTCTTCGGCGAAGAGGGTGACGACACCCTGTTCGGCGAAGGCGGCAACGATGCCCTGTTCGGCGGCGAGGGTAACGACACCCTGTTCGGCGGGCTCGGCGACGATGTCCTGTCCGGCGAGGAGGGCAATGACGCCCTGTTCGGCGGCGAGGGCGAGGATACGCTCATCGGCGGTGCCGGCGACGACATCATGCGCGGCAATAACGGCGACGATGTCCTGATCGGTGGCGACGGCAATGACGTCCTGCAAGGCGGCCCGGGCAACGACATCCTGCAGGGTGGCGCCGGCAATGACGTCCTGCAGGGCGGCGCGGGTGCCGATATCCTCCATGGCGGCGCCGGCGACGATATCCTGCACGGTGGCGCGGGTGACGACATGCTGTTCGGCGGTGCCGGCAACGACATCCTGCATGGCGGGGGCGGCGCCGACACCTTCGTGTTCGCCGGCGGTGGCGGCAACGACGTCGTTCTCGACTTCCACGCCGGCACGGACATGCTGCAGATCGCGTCCGACATCAACGGCACGGGTGTCCATACCGCGGAAGACGTGGCTGCGCGCGCGACCACGGTCAATGGCAACACCGTCGTCGATCTCGGCAATGGCGACACGCTGACCCTGGTCGGCGTCCATGCCGACGACGTTCAGGCCGACCCGAACTCCTACTTCACGGTCGCCTGATCCTGACGCGGCCCCTCGCCCGGCCGGCAGCGGACGGGCGAGGGGTTCGTTGCCCCCGGAGCGCCCACGCCCCCGGAAAGTGTTTCCCCTCCGCTTTCCGCAAGCGCTCCGGGATTTTCCGTGCCGCAGGAATGCCTCAATGCTTTCACTCGCGCCTGTCGCCATGACGGCAACGCCGCCTGCCCAGCTCGACCTCCACCGCCTCGGCGGATCGGTCTTCCTGCTCTGCTGGACGCTCGAGGCTTCGCCTTTCGGCAAGCCGGCGATCGCGCTCACCGGTGGGGGCCGGCGCCTGCCCGCAGCCTCGATTTCGCTCGGCCTGCGCGACGGACGCGAGCGGCTTGCCGTCGCCTTCCGCTCGTTGGGCCATGACAATGTCGTCGCGACGCTCAGCGATCACGGCCCGCAAGGCGAGGTGACGGCAAGTTTCGACCCGACGCTGGTCCACGGCCTTGCCGATCCGGCCGAGATTCTCAAGGAGCTTGCTCCGCAGGCGCGACTGACCCTCGCCAATGCGCTGGTCCGCGCCTGGCCACCCTTGTTCGGCCTTGCCGCGATCCCGAACTACCTCTCCTTTCTGCGCCAGTTCCTGCTCACGCTGTTCCCCAAGCCGGTGGCGATGCAGCCGACCGCAGCGCTGGTCGACGGCCAATGGCTGTTCGAGACGGCCGTGCCGGCCGATTTCGGTGCCTTGCAGGGCGTCGCGCGCCTCGACGGTGCGGGTCTGACGCGCCTCGATCTCAAATCCCGCCTCGGCGCGGCCGATCGCAGCGGCAAGCGCGAGGTCCATCTCGTGCTCGATGCGCCGCCGAGCCGCGGCGGTGGGCTTCTCATCCTGCAAGGCGAGCGTTCGCTCGTCCTGCGTGCGCTGCCTGCCCGGCAATCCGCGCCCTCGCTCGGCCGCTGGTGGGCGGGCAAGGCCGCGAGCCGCGACGGGTTGCGCAACTGGGTCGTCGAGCAGCTCGCCGGCCTGTCCGAGCAAGGTCGCCTGCTCGCGATCGAGATGCAGCGGCGCGTGCCCCTCGCCGTCCAGCATGTCCGCCGCAGCGACGATCTGCCTGCGGCCGAACTCGACCTGGCCGTCTGCAACAAGGCCGGGCTCCTGGTCGGCGGCTGGCTGCGCGATCCCGACGATCTCCTGGAAGAGGTGCTGCTCCATCGCGGCGATGGCGAGCCGATCGCGATGCTGTCGCGGCTGCAGCGCTTCCCCGTGCGTCTGCCGACCGGCGCGGATGGCGAGACGCATGCCGCCACGGGTTTTGCGGGTTTCGCTGCGGATTATGCCGGCGGCGCGCCGGTGCTGCAGCCGCGCTGCGAGATCAAGCTCAGATCCGGGACGACGCTGACGCTGCGTCCGCCGGTGCAGCCGGCCGATGCCGTGACGATCCGGGCGCGGGCGCTGGCGGCGATCCCGCCGCAATATCTCACCGCCGGGATGATCGAGACGACGCTCGCGCCGATCCTCGCAGCCTGCCAGGAGGATCTGCGCGAGAGCCGGCCGGAACCCGTGATCAAGGCCTTTGGACAGCCGCCGGCGCGGCCGAAGGCCTCGGTCGTGATTCCGCTCTACCGCGTCTACGATTTCCTGCGCGTTCAGGTCTCGGCCTTCGCCGGCGACCCGTGGTTCTCGGATAATGCCGAGCTGATCTATGTGCTCGATTCCCCCGAGCACGAGGCCGAAGTCGCGCATCTCCTCGGCGGCTTGCACCTCGCCTATAGCCTGCCGATGCAACTCGTCGCGATGCGACGCAATGGCGGCTTCTCGGCCGCCTGCAATGCCGGCGCCGCGCAGGCGCGTGGCGAGGTTCTCGCCCTCGTCAATTCCGACGTGATCCCCTCGGGCGATGGCTGGCTGCCGGCGCTGATCGCCAAGCTCGACCGTGGAGCACGGGTCGGCGCCGTCGGCCCGAAGCTGCTCTACGATGACGGCTCGCTGCAACATGCCGGGCTGTTCTTTAAGCGCGACAGCAAGGGCACCTGGCTCAATCATCATTACTTCAAGGGCATGCCCGGCAGCTATGCGCCGGCCACTATCGAGCGGCCCGTGCCCGGCGTCACCGGCGCCTGCATCGTGATGGCGCGCGATCTCTACGACGAGCTTGGCGGCTTCGACGAAAGCTATGTCATCGGCGATTACGAGGACAGCGATCTCTGCCTGAAGATCAGGCGCGCCGGCTTCGGCATCCTGTATGTCCCGGACGTCGCGCTCTACCATCTCGAGCGGCAGTCGATCGCGCGCAGTGTCGATTACACGCGCGGTGCCGCCTCCCAGCACAATGCCTGGCTGCAGTCCCAACGCTGGAGTGCCCAGATCGAGGCGCTGATGCAGGCCTTCGCGACCTCCGCGCCGGAGCTCGCCCTGCCGGCGCCCACCGTTCCCAGCGAACCCGACCTTGTTCCCCGCTTCACCTTCAGGAGAGCGACCGCCGCATGACTGCCCTGAGACAGATCGCACCAGAGCCTGCTTCCGCGGAAACATCCGCCGGGCCCGAGCTCGACTGGCTCCTGGCCTCGCTGCAGAGCAACCGCTTCATGCCGCATCCTCCGCCGGACTCGATTTTCGTCGGCGACGGCGACTATCGCGCGATCGGCGCCGAGTTCCTCGGCCATTTCATTCGGATCGGGCGGCTGAAGCCGCATGAGCGCGTCTTCGATATCGGCTGCGGCATCGGCCGCATGGCGGTGCCGCTGACGCAATATCTCGATCCCGAGCGCGGCAGCTATGACGGCGTCGATCCGGTGATGGAGGGCATCCTGTGGTGCGCCCAGACGATCACGCCGGCCTATCCGCGCTTCCGCTTCCAGCGGCTCGACATCGCCCATCCGCTCTACAATCCGGCCGGCTCCCTGCCGGGCATCGAGGTCCGCTTCGGCTTCGCCAATGGCAGCTTCGATTTCGTGACGATGACCTCGGTCGCGACGCATCTGCCGCCCGAGGAGCTCGTGGTCTATCTGCAGGAGGCCGCGCGCTTGCTGGCGCCGGGCGGGCGCCTGTTTCTCACCGCTTTCGCGATCGACGGCACCTCGACCGGGCAGGAGCGCCTGTCGTTCAAGCGCTGGCAGGACGGGCCGGGCTGGTACGCGATCGACGAGGCGCCGCTCGCGGCCGCCGGCATCGACAGCCGTTTTCTGCTGGAGCAGGCGATGGAGGCCGGGCTCGCCGTCGAGGCGCTCAGGCCGGGCCATTGGCGCGGCATCGGCGCGGCCCATTACCAGGACCTGCTGATCGCGACGAAACCGGGGAGCAAGGGTCCGGGAGGCTTGGCATCGGGAGGCTTGGCATGAGCCGGCGCATCCTCGTCGTCGCGCATAACCACCCGTCCCTGCATCCGGGCGGGACCGAGATCTTCGCGCATGATCTCTCGCGGGCCTATCGCGAGCAGGGCTGCGAGGTGCTGTTCCTCGGCGCGACCAATGCGATGCATCGCGAGCCGCATCCCGGCACGGCGCTGCAGGCGATCGGCGAGGACGTGGTTTTGTGGAGCGCGCATTACGACCGCTTCCACATGAGCCAGATCGACCATTACGGCACGTTGCAGGACCTTGCGACGTTGCTGGAGGAGTTCCGGCCGGACGTGATCCACGTCCATCATCTCGTGCTGATCGGCGCGGAGTTCCTCACGCTGGCGCGGCGGCTGCTGCCGCAGGCGGCGATCGTGATGACGCTGCACGACTACTATCCGATCTGCCATCATGACGGGTTGATGGTGCGGCCTGGCGACCGCCAGCGCTGCATGGGCTCTTCGCCCGCAGCCTGTCATGGCTGCTTCCCCGAGATCGGCTCCGACCGCTTCCTGCTGCGCGAGCGCTTCATCAAGACGCATCTGGCCGTGGTCGACCGCTTCGTCGCGCCGAGCCGCTTTCTGCGCCAGCGCTACATCGACTGGGGGCTGCCGGGCGAGCGGATCGAGGTCATCGCCAATGCCCGCCCGGCCCAGGAGGCCGCGCCGCATCGGCCGGGCCGGGGCCGGCGCACCAGCTTCGGCTATTTTGGCAATCTCAATCCCTGGAAGGGCGTCCTGCCGCTGCTGCAGGCGGCGCAATTGCTGCGCGCTTCCGGTGAAACGGAATTCTCGCTGCGCATCCACGGCGGGGCGCCGTTCCAGAGCGAAGCCTTTACGACTGCGCTCGATACGGCACTCGCCGGCGCCGCGGGCGTCGTCACCCATTGCGGGCCCTATTCCCGCGATGAGGTGCCGGGCCTGATGGCCGAGGTCGACTGGGTGGTGATGCCCTCGATCTGGTGGGAGAACGCGCCCCTCGTCATCCAGGAGGCGTTCCAGCACCGCCGGCCGCCGATCGTCAGCGCCATCGGCGGCATGGCCGAGATGGTGCGCGACGGGATCGACGGGCTGCATGTCCGGCCGGGCGATCCGGCCGCGCTGGTCCAAACCTTTCGCCGGGCGATGGAGGAGGCCGGTCTCTGGCAGCGCCTCGTCCACGGCATCGCCGAGCAGCCCACGCTCGCGGACTGCGCCGGCCGCCATCTCGCCCTCTTTGATGATCTCAAGCTCGCGGAGGCCGCATGACAACGGCTCAGTATCAGGACCGGGAGGTCCGCCGTCCCGATCAGGACAACGAGGTCCGCCTTCCCAACGTCAATCCCGCCCGCCTGAACGGACGGGTCGACGCCCTCGATGGCAGTCGGCTGCATGGCTGGATCTGGGACGAGGCCCGTCCCGACGAGGCGATCACGGTCCGCATTTCCTGCGACGGCAAGGTCGTCGCGGAAGCCAAGGCCGATCAGAGCCGCATCGATCTGCGCCGCAACGGCATTGGCGACGGCAAGCATGCCTTCTCGATCGATCTCGACGAAACGCTGGTCGCGGCAAGGGCTCGCCTGACGGTCGTCGGCATCTCGCCTGCGACGGGGGCGGAGTTCGAGCTGCGGCTGCCGGCGCCGGACGAGCTTGCGGCGGAAGCGGCGATCGCCGTGCCGCTGGCGCGCTTCTTCGACAAGGTCGAGATGCTGATCGTGCTCAACCGGCGTGCGCAGCTCGCCCAGAAGGAGCTCAACGAGAAGCTCGACCGCATCGCGGCGCGGCTCGAAGAGAACCACGCGCTGGCCGAGGCGACCAAGGCCGAGACCGAGAGCCAGAGCGAGATCGTGCGCCGGCTCGGCGAGCTCGACGTCTTCCAGCTTCGCTTCGACGGAACCTTGCGCGGCTTCGACGCGCGGCTCGACGCGATCCGCAAGGAGGCGCGGGCGCCGCTTCGGCAGGTCACGGTCATCCTCGGCTTCCTCTCGGCGCTCGCTGCGGCGATGTCCTTCGTCACGCTCGCCGTCACGCTCTGGGGAGGCTGAGGCGATGAGCGAGGTCATCGTTCCCGACAGGACGGCGATCGCACAAGCGCCGACGGTGGCCTGGACGCCGCTCGGCGAGAACGCGATCCTCGTCCGCAGCACCTGCGACGCCATTCCGGCGAAGGTGCCGGTCGCGGTCGACGGCAATCCGCGCAACCGCGCCCAGACCATGGTGCTGAGCTGGCGCAGGCCGGGTGCCGAACCCTCCTCGGCGACCGGGTTCCTCTGCCTCGCGCCGGCGCCCAGCGTCGACAATAGTGGCACCGGCGCCTTGCTGATCGGCAGGCCCGGGCGGCCGCTGCGTCTGATCCTGGCGCCGAAGCCGCAATCCTTGCAGGCCTTCCTTTCCGAGCTCGCGGATGATGCCGGCCAGGCCTTCCCGAGCGTGGTCGACGGCCTGCTCGAAGTGCTGCTGACCGGCGCGCCCAATCCGCGCCGCCTCAGGGCCGTGGCGATGCTCTTGCAGACGGTGGCGCGGCCCGGTGGCTTCGTCGAGGTGATGGGCAAGCTCGGCGAAACCGGGGGGGCAGGCGACGGGATCTTTCTGCAGGGCTGGACCTCTCATTTTGCCGCCGGGCGGGTGAAATTGCTGATCTCGCATGGTGGCCTGTCGCCGGCCCATCTCGAAACCGGGACCTTCGAGCGCGACGATCTCGGCGAGGGCGCGCGCGGCTTTTTCGGCCTGCTGGAGGATTGCCACGCCCAGCATCCCGGCGAGATCGAGCGGCTCTATTTCCGCGGCAATGACGGCTGGCGCGCGCTCGAGGTCTATGAGCGCTATGTGCTGCTCGAGCCGATCACCGTGCCCGGCCATCTGCGCGACGGCTTGCAGCGTGGGACCGCTCCGCAAGCGACGGCCGACAAGCTCAGGCGCGCCTCCCAGCGCTTCGATGGGCGCGATACGGTCTGCCTGCTGGAGGAGCCGGTACGGGCCGGCATCGACTCCGTGACCGTGGTCGAGGGCACCGGCGTGCTGATCATCGGCTGGCTGTTCGATCCCGAGCGCCGGGTCGGCGGCGTCACGCTGCGCAGCGGCAGCCAGTCCTGCGCTGTCGACCGCTTGTGGACCCGCGTGCAGCGCGCCGACGTGACGGCGGCCTTCATGGAAGACCCGCGCTTCGGGCCGGCTTTGGCCTCGCGGCGCAACAATCACGGCTTCATCGTCTTTGCGCCGAAACTCCTGCCGGAGGCGGGCCAGCCCCTGCATCTCGCCTTCGAGGTGCAGGGGACCGGCCCCGCCTTCCTGCCGCTCGAACCCAACCGGGCTCCGGCGCGCCGCGCCCTGGAGCGCGTGCTCGGCCTGCTCGATCCGCGATCCTCGACGGCCAATTCCGTGGTCGAGCGCCAGATCGCGCCGGCCTTGCAGGCCGCGGAGATCGCGCCGCCGCGCGCGGCGGAAACGCTCGATGTCGGGAGCTTCGATCCGGAGGCCCCGCTTGGCCTCGTGATCGGGCTCGATCACCGCCATCGCGAATTGTCGGCCTTGTTCGCGCTGCTGGCGATGGACCCGGAGGCGCGGCCCTTGCCGATCGTTCTCGCGGCGCCTTCCGAGAGCTTCGATCGCGTCGGTGCCGAAGCCCGGCGGCTCGCGCGCTTCTATGGCTTGTCGGTGCGTCTCGTCGCGGTGGAGGGCGTCGAGGATGCCTGCGATGCGCTGGAGGCGGGTGTGCGTGCCTGCCGCTTCAATACCGTTGCTCTGCTTTCCGGCGCTGCGCAGATCCGCATGCCCGGCTGGCTCGGCCGGCTGGAGCGGGCCTATCGGGCACGGGGCGGCCAATGCGTCGCGAGCCCGACCTTGCTCTTCGAGGACGATTCGATCCGCTGGGCCGGTGCCTGGCTGGAAGGCGAGGGAACGGGCCGGCGGATCGCCAACCGTTTCGTCGGCTATCCCCTGGAAGCGGTCGGCAATCTCGGCCCGATGGAGGTCGCGGCCGGGGCCAGCGAATGCTGCGTCCTGTCGCGTGCCGCCTTCATCGAGGTCGGCGGCTTCGCGCGCAATTATTTCACCACGGCGGAGAAGGGGCTCGATCTCTGCCTCAAGCTCCGGATGGCGGGCTCGCCCTCGCTCTGGGTGCCCGATGTCGAGGTCTATGCGGTCGATGACGGCGAGACGGCCGCGCCCCACGCCGGCGCGCTTGCCCAGCTCGCCGATCGCACCAGCTTCGACCGGCGCTGGGCGCTCGCCATCTCCAACATGAAAGGCTGAGGATGCGGGTTCTCGTGATATCGCACGGCCATCCTTCGATGTCCCTGGGTGGCGCGGAGGTGGCGTCCTACAACCTGCACAAGGGTTTGCAGGCCGGCGAGGGCGTCGATTCCCATTTCCTTGCCCGCGTCGGCGCGCCGACACCGCGCCATGCCGGCACGGCGCTGATGAGCCTGCGCCAGCGCGGCGGCGAACTGCTCTACTACGCCGAGGATTACGACCACTTCCTGATCTCGAACCGGGCGACGGAGGAGATCGAGCGCGATTTCGTGCGCGTGCTGCACGACCTGAAGCCCGACGTGGTGCATTTCCACCATTTCATCGGGCTCGGGCTCGAATGCCTGTTCGCGGTGCGCGATGCGCTGCCGGACGTGCTGATCGTGGTGACGTTCCACGAATATCTCTCGATCTGCAATCACCACGGCCAGATGGTGAAGACCGGTGCCTTCAAGCTTTGCTACCGGGCCTCCCCGACCGATTGCAACGCCTGCTTCCCGGATATCTCGCCGGCCCGCTTCCTCGCCCGCGAGACCTTCATCAAGGGCATGCTGGGGCTGGCCGACCATTTCGTCTCGCCGAGCCAGTTCCTCGTGGACCGCTATGTCGACTGGGGCCTGGCCGAAGAGCGCTTCTCGGTGATCGAGAACGGCATCGACGTGGCCGCTGCCGCGCCGCCGCGTCCCCTGCCGGAGGGCAAGGGGCGGCGCTCGCGCTTCGCCTATTTCGGCCAGCTCACGCCTTACAAGGGCGCCGACGTGCTGATCGATGCGGTGACGCGCATCCCCGAGGAGGTCTGGGGCGAGGATTCGATCCTGCTGGTCTATGGCGGCAATCTGGAGCGCCAGCCGCAGGCCTATCAGGACAAGTTCGCCAAGCTCGTCGAGGCGGCCGGCCGGCGGGTGCGCTTCTGCGGCGCCTTCCAGAACCGCGAGATGCCCAACCTGATGCGTTCGGTCGACTGGATGGTGATGCCCTCGGTCTGGTGGGAGAACTCGCCGATCGTGATCCAGGAGGCGTTCTTCCACGGCCGCCCGATCCTGGCGAGCAATCTCGGCGGCATGGCCGAGAAGATCACCGACGAGGTCGACGGCCTGCATTTCCGGCCCGGCAGCCCGGAAGACCTTGTCGACTGCATGACGCGCGCGCTGACCGAGCCCGGCCTTTGGGACCGCCTGCGCGGCGGCATCAAGCGGCCGATGAGCCATCGCGAATGCGCGGGAACGCATCTCGACCTCTACCGCCGCCTTCTTGCCGAGCGCAGCAAGCCTGCCGCCGCGCGGCAGGACGCCGCCGCGATGATCGCCTGAAACCATAACGAGATAACAGGGGAGACCTGTCCATGGCCCGCATCCTCGTCATCAGCCCCTCCGGGGAGGTCTATGACCACGACAATGTCCGCTGGTATCGCCATGCCGACCTGCAGAGCCATATCGAGCACTATCACAATATCGGCGATGCCTTCGTCTTCGATTCCTCGCTGAAGCTGCTCAATTTCGAGAAGCTCGACGAGCTGCCGATCGACCGCGTCGACCCCGCGATGATCGACCGGCTCAATGCCGAATACGACTACGTCTTCCTGCGCGGTTCCAACTATGTCCATGCGCAGATGAACTGGGCCATGGCGGCCGAGGTGCTGCGCCGGCTCAAGCTGCCGGTGATCGCCTTCGGGATCGGCGCGCAGGCGCCGGTCAGCGGCAAGCTGGAATTGAGCGAGGACACCAAGATGGTGCTCAAGCTCATTTCGGATTCGACCGCCTCGCTCGGCGTGCGCGGCACCTATTCGGCGGAGGTGCTGAACGATCTCGGCATCCGCAATGTCCGCATCATCGGCTGCCCGACGGCGTTCCGGAACAACGATCCCAACCTCGCCATCCGCCTGCCGCCGCTGGAGCAGGTCAGGACCGCCGGCGTCACGCTGCGGCGCGAGGTCTCGAAGACCTATGCGCAGGACATCAAGCGCTACCTCACCTTCCACCGCTCGCTGGTGAAAGCGATGGCGGACCGTTTCGAGGTCACGCTGATGTCCCAGGGCGAGGTCGAGGAGAAGAAGCTCGCGCTCGGCACGGCCGAGCAGAAGGCGCAGGCCCTTGCCGCGCTGAAGGAGAACGAGTGGGCCAATAACTGGTATCTCGATGAGCAGGTCACCGGACTCTACCAGAGCCGGATGTTCTATTCCGACGTCGTCGCGGAATACGAGGGACTGGTGCGCCGGCTCGACCTCGTGCTCGGCTATCGCCTGCACGGCAACCTGATGGCGCTCGCGAACGGCACGCCCTCGATCTACTTCACCTATGACAGCCGTACGGTCGAGTTCGCGGATACGTTCAAGATCCCGAGCATCGATGTCTTCACCGGCCAGGATTTCAGGCTGGAGGAATACTGGGAGCAGGCGCGCTTCGACCGGTTCAACGCGGCCTATGCCCAGGTCTACCGCGCGATGAGCGCGTTCCTCAGCGAGAACAGGATCGACCACAAGATGGTCAAACCGACCGCGGCCGCCCAAGAGGCGCCCGCGCCGGAAAGGAAGGTGGCATGAGGGCCGCCCGCACCCTGCGCGCGACGCTGTCGGCGACCTGCCTGCTGCTGGCGCTGCCCGCGGCCGCGCAAGGCTATCGGCTCGAGCTCGCGCCCGGCGCGCAGGAGGAGACGGTGGTCTCGTGGGCGCGCGAGCGCTGCGAGGAATGGGACCTGCCGGACGCGCCGCTGCGCGCCTTCCGCGACGACAAGGGCGAGGTCGTCGCCTTCGCCAGCCACTATCGCAGTCGCCCGCTGATCGGCCGCGACCTCTCTTCGATCCGCAAGAGCTGCGCGGTCTCCTTCCAGGCGAAGAGCAGCGCAGATCCCAGCCAGTTCAGCGACAAGAGCTGGATCGCCGCGACCTGGACCGGCGATGGGCGCCATGTCGAGGCGCTGATCCATGCCGAGTACCATGCCGACAAGCATCCCGGCGCCTGCCGCTTCAAGGATGCGATGAGCTGCTGGTACAATGTCGTGACCGCCGCCCGGTCGGATGATGGCGGGCGCAGCTTCAGGACCGACGAGCCGCGCCCACTCGTGGCGGCGCCCGGCTTCCCGCAGGAGGTCGGCCAGGGCCGGCATCGCGGATTCTTCAATCCCTCCAACATCGTCCAGAAGGACGGCGCCTGGTACGCGCTGATCATGACCACCGGCGGCGAGGGCCAGAAGAACGGGGTCTGCCTGTTCCGCTCCACGGATATCAAGGACCCGACGACCTGGCGCGCCTTCGACGGGCAGGATTTCACGATTCCCGCGGTCGATCCCTATCGCGACGACCTGAGCCAGGCGCGGCCATGCCAGCCGCTGAGGTACCTGCCGACTACGGTCGGCTCGGTCACCCGGCATGAGGCGAGCGGGCAATGGCTCGCGATCTTCCATCTCGGCCCCGATCCCAGGCAGGGCATCGCCGGCGGGCGCGTCGCCTATAGCTGGTCGAAGGACCTGGTGACCTGGTCGCCGCTGCAGACACTCGTCACGCATCCGACGATGTGGAGCAAGGATTGCGGCGACCGCGACCGCTATGCCTACGGCGCCGTCGCCGATCCGACCTCGCGTTCGCGCAATTTCGAGACCACGGGCGACCAGCTCTTTCTGTTCATGACCAAGATGCATGTCGCCGACTGCAAGATCGGCCCGCAGCGCGATCTCGTCCGCATCAAAATCCGCATCGTGAAGGACAATCCATGAATGCGCCCGCGTATCCGCTTTCGGCCAGCCAGGCCGTGCAGACCATGAAGATCCTGCGCGCGACCACGCAGGAGGTCGTCGTCCTCGTCGCGCGCGAGCCCGGCGGGAGCTGGCCAGCGCTACGCTTGCTGCTCGACGGTCAGGACTACGCTACGATCCACCCCGGCGCGCTCGTCACCGGCGATGCGACGGCGGCAGAGATCGCGATTCCCCTGCCGGCCCTGCCCGAGACGCGTTTGCGCTCCATCGCGGTCGCGGACGCCCGCACCGGCGGGCTCGCGCCCGGCTCGGAACTGCGCCCGGTCTCGAAGACGAAGGCTCTGCGGGCGCTGGTGATCTATCCGGCGGGCGAGGTCTATGACCATGACAAGGTGCGCTGGTATCGCGCGCCGATGGAGAAGCTGCTCAGCGACTATTTCAATATCGGCGACATGATCGTCTACGACTCGACGCTGAAGCTCCTCGACTACGCGCATCTGGAGCCGATGAAGATCATGTCGCCGACGGACGCGGACATCGCGCGCTATGCCAGCGAGTTCGACTTCGTCTTCGTGCGCGGCTCGAATTTCATCCATGAGAGCATGGAGTGGTTCCGCGCCGTCGAGGTGCTGGAGAAGGTCAAGCTGCCGGTCTACGCTATCGGCGTCGGCGCGCAGGCGAGCCAGAACCGCCGGATCGAACTGCCGGAGGCCTCGAAGCGCTTCTGGTCGATCGTGGCCGAGCGCTCCGCCGCCATCGGCGTGCGTGGGGCCTTCAGCGCCGAGACGCTCAGGCGGAACGGCATCCGCAATGTCGAGGTGGTCGGCTGCCCCTCGATCTTCCGCACCCGCAACCGCGACCTCAAGATCCGCATCCCCGACCAGCGCGACATCCGCAAGGTCGCGTTCAGCCTGCGCCGCGAGGCCGACAAGAGTTATACGGCCGATCCGGAAGCCTATCTGCGCAACCAGAAGGCCGCGCTGCTGAAGGTCGATGCCCAGAGCGAGATGGTGATGTCCTCGCATGGCGAGCAGGAGGAGAAGGCCTTCTTCCTGCGTGATCCCGCGGCCAAGGCGAAGGCCGTCGCCGAATTCACCCGCACCGGCTGGTGGAGCGGCGCGGACGATGCCGCGATGCGCCGGATCTACGAGAACCAGCTCTTCTCCTTCTTCGATGTCGAGCATTACGACGCCTTCGCCCGCTCGCAGGACCTTGCCGTGGGCTACCGCGTCCATGGCGTGCTGCCGGCGGTCGCTCATGGTGTGCCCGGCGTGCTCGTCGCCTATGACACGCGCAGCCAGGAACTGGCCGAGACGCTGAAGATCCCGGTGGTGCCCGAGGCCGCGCTCGCCGAGGGCGGCTGGCGCGCGGTCTATCATGAGGCGGCGCTGAACGGTCTCGCGAAGAGCTATGCCGGCTCCTACGACCGGATGCGCGGCTTCCTCGACCGGAACGGCATTCCCCACCGGATGTAAGGGCTAGCCCGGACCCAATGAACCGCCCTCGCAGAGGCGCGAAGGCTTTTCCGGCTATCGGCTTCCACGAAACAGGAGACGATCATGAAGATCGAATACGATGCGGGCACTGCCCTTTCGATCATGCGCGGCAATCCCGTGCGCGGCTGGACCTCGGGCAAGCCCGAGAAGATGGCCAGGGAGCGCCTGACCACAGGCAGCTATGTCGCGGTGGAGCACAAGTCGAAGTTCCGGCTCGATCCGTCCGAGCCGATCTTCACCATGGGCTCCTGCTTCGCGCGCGAGGTCGAGAACATCCTGATGGCGCGGGGGCTGCCGCTGCTGCTTGAAGGCCATGGCGTGCCGGCCGAGCATTTCGAGAGCTGGAGCGAGGAAAGCGGGCGCGGCGGCGGGGCCGATCGCGGCCAGCTCAGCCGGGGTGCGCTGAACAAATACTCGGTGCGCTCGATGACGCATGAGCTGAAGCGCGTGCTGCTCGGCGAGAGCTACCCGGACGAAGGGCTGATCGAGCTTGCGCCCGGCCAATGGTTCGATCCGCAGGCCAGCGGACTCAGGCTGCTTGATCGCGAGACCGCCTTCGCCAATCGCAAGCGCCTGACTGCGGCGACGGCGCAGATCAAGCAGGCACGGGTCTGCTTCTTCACGCTCGGCCTGACCGAGACCTGGCTCGATGCCGAGACCGGCATCGCCATGAACGCCCATCCCGGCCCGGTCTGGCTGCAGCGCATGCCGGAGCGTTTCCGCTTCGTCGATTACGGCTATGACGCGACGCTCGCCGACATGCTCGACATCATCGGGCTGATCCGCGAGCATTGCCATCCGGAGATGCGTTTCGTCGTCACGGTCTCGCCGGTACCCTTCGGGGCGACCTTCAAGGATGCCGATGTCATCGTCGCCAACAGCGCCTCGAAATCGGTGCTGCGGGCCGTGGCGGAGGAATTGTTCCGCCGCTTCGATTTCGTCGATTACTTCCCGAGCTACGAGATCGTGCTCAACTCGCCGCGCGCGCTGGCCTTCCAGGACGACCAGCTCCATGTCGCGCGCGATATGGTCCAGCATGTGATGGAGACCTTCCAGGACGCCTATCTCGCGCCGCAGGAACAGCCGCAGGCAGCTTGATCGGGCTCAGGGATCGCGGCCGAGCAGGGAACGATGCCAGCTCAGCGAGAGCGTCCCGGCGAACTCGTCATCGGTGAGGCCGATGGCGAGGCCGCGGGCGAAGACCTCGTGCAGCAGCTTGTCGACCATGGCGATGCAGCCCAGCGCCGTCGCAAGGCGCTGGGAGATTGGCAGCACCGCAAGCGACGGCTCCTCGCGTTCCGCTGCGCGCAGGACACGATGGGCCAGCGCGAGGTTGGCCTTGAGCCCGATCGCGGCGAACTCGTCGAGCTCGTCGGCGAGCTGCCCCTGGCAGCGCATCAGGCCGATATTCCGGCGGTAGAGATCGATATAATAGAGGTGCCCGACGACGAGCCGCTCGTAGAAGCTCTGGCCGGGCCGGCGCTGTGGCCGGTGGGCGCGGATCGCCTCCATGAAGGCGGTGAGCACGTCATGCGCCACGCCGCGCTTGTCCTTCCAATGCAGATAGAAGGTGCCATGGGCGAAATCGGCGCGCTTGCAGATATCGGCGACCTTGAGGCCGCCGAAGCCCGAATCCTGTATCAGCTCCGCCGCCGCGATCATCAACTTCCGGCGAGTCATCTCCGAGCGCGACAGTTTCGGCGCGGCCTCAAGCTCGGCGCGCATGGCCTCCGGCAGGCTGAAGCCTGAGGTTGCGGCACCCGCCACGCCAGAACCAATGGCTGCGCCGGCAGCCTTTTCGGCCGCATCTACAGCTTCTTCAGCCTGCTTTGCGGATGGATGCCCGCTTGACACGTCTCGTCTCCGATTCGCATACTGACATTGATATCAGTTTCAGGATCGTGATGCACCCATCTCTAGCACATCGCGGCACGAAAGGGTTGCAGGCCTCCGCTGGCGGGGCGCCGATCTCCTTTGCGGGGATCACGAAGCACTACGGGCCGGTCGAGGCGCTCCGGGAATTCTCGCTGGATATCGCGGGCGGGGAGTTCGTGACCTTCCTCGGCCCGTCCGGCTCGGGCAAGACGACGGCGCTCAACATCCTCGCCGGCTTCATCGAGCCCAGTGCGGGAGACGTGCTGATCGACGGCGTCTCGATCACCCGCCTGCCGACCGAGAGGCGCAATGTCGGCATGGTCTTCCAGAGCTATTCGCTGTTCCCGCATATGGATGTCCGCGACAATGTTGCGTTTCCGCTGCGGATGCGCGGCGTGCCGAAGGCGGAGCGCCACGCGCGGGCCGAGCAGGCGCTGGCGATGGTCCGGCTTGCTGGCTTCGGTGGACGCAAGCCGCATGAACTCTCCGGCGGCCAGCGCCAGCGCGTCGCCTGTGCGCGGGCCATCGTGTTCGAGCCGCGCGTGCTGCTGATGGACGAGCCGCTCGGTGCGCTCGACCTCAAGCTGCGCGAGGCGATGCAGGACGAGATCAAGGAGGTGCAGCGCCGCATCGGCTGCACCGTGATCTATGTCACGCATGACCAGAGCGAGGCGCTCGCCATGTCCGACCGGATCGTGGTGATGAGCGAGGGGCGGATCGAGCAGATCGGCACGCCGGCTGCCGTCTATGACAGCCCCAGCAATGCCTTTGTGGCCCAGTTCGTCGGTGAGACCAATTTTTTGGCCGCAGAGCTGGCCGGTGGGCGGCTCGCCTTCGCGGGAGCGGACGCTCCGGCGCCGGCTCGGTTGCCGGAAGGGTGGCGCGGGCGCGTGGCCTTGCGGCCGGAGCATTTCACGCGGGTTTTGGAGGCCAGCGGCGCGCCGGTGCTCGCCGGGCGGATCGGCGATGTCGCCTTCCACGGCGGCAGCTACCGCTATGTCGTCGAGACCGAGCAGGCCGGGCGCGTGATCGTGCAGGAGCAGCGCCGTCATGGCGGCGACGGGCCGGTCGCCGGTGCGCCGGTGACACTCGGGTTCAGCCTGGAAAGGGCCGCATTCCTCGACGGCTGACGATCGATTCCACAACGACAACAACGGGAGGGAACGAACGATGATCGCAGTGACGAGACGTGACATGGGCCGCCTGGCGCTGGGCGGCGCGGCGCTTGCCGCCATGGGCACGAGCGCCCGCGCGCAGGCCGTGACGATCACCGTCAACGGCTCGGGCGGCAGCCTCGCCAAGTCGCTGGAGCGGATCTACGAGAAGCCCTTCACCGCCGAAACCGGGGTTGGCGTCCGCGCCACGGCGCCCGTCTCGCTCGCCAAGCTCAAGGCGATGGTCGAGACCGGCAACATGGAATGGGACCTGACCGAGATGGGCGGGGCCGACATGATCGAGGGCGTCAAGAACAACTGGCTGACCGAGATCGACTGGTCGATCGTCGATCCCGACAACAAGTTGCCGCCGATCGCCCGCCAGAAATACGGCATGGTGACCTCGACCTTCTCGACCGTGATCGCCTATCGCACAGACAAGTTCGGCGGCAAGGCGCCGAAATCTGGGCCGATTTCTGGGATGTGAAGAGCTTCCCGGGGCCGCGCGCCTTGCAGGATTCGCCGGTTCAGAACCTCGAATTCGCACTGCTCGCCGATGGCGTGCCGGCCGACAAGCTCTATCCGCTCGATGTCGAGCGCGCCTTCAAGAAGCTCGACCAGATCAAGCGCAATGTCGCGGCCTGGTGGACGACCGGCGCCCAGCAGGTCCAGCTGCTCGTCGATGGCGAGGCCGTGATGGGCACGGTCTGGAACGGGCGCGTGCCGCCGCTCAAGAAGGAAGGCAAGCCGGTCGACATCATCTGGAACGGCGGGGCGCTCCAGCTCTCCTACTGGGCGGTGCCGAAGGGCGCCAAGCATCCGAAGGAGGCGATGCGCTACATGAAGTCGCGCCTCGATCCCGACAAGGGCGCCCAGCTCCTGCAGGATTCGCCCTATCCAGGCTTCGCGCCCGGCCTGATCGAGAAGGTCGATCCCGAGCTCGCGAAGATCCTCCCGATCCATCCGGACAATGTCGCGGTCCAGTATTCGTTCAATCCGGAATACTGGAGCGAGCATCGGCCGAAACTGACAGAGCGCTGGGCCGCCTGGCTGCTGAGCTGAGGGCCGGGACGGGTAACGTGCTCAGGAAACCGATGGTGGCGCCGCTTCTGGCCGCGCCGCTCCTGCTGCTCTTCGCGATCTTCTTCGTGGTCCCGTTCGTCGAGATCATGCGGATCTCGTTTGCGGGCAAAGGCGGAGCATGGGCCGGCGTGACATGGCTGATGTCCTCGCCGGTCTTCGCGGTGGTCTTCCTGAACACGCTCAAGCTCGCGCTCAGCGTGACGCTGATCTGCCTCGTCCTCGGCTATCCCGCCGCCTGTTTCATCGCCGGCCAGCCGGCCTCGCGGCGCGGCATCTATCTCGCGCTGGTGCTGCTGCCGTTCTGGACCAGCGTGCTCGTGCGCACCTACACATGGTCGCTGGTGCTCGGGCGCGAGGGGCTGCTCAATGCCTCGCTGATCTGGCTCGG
>JBDHTM010000004.1:0-139574 GCA_039808685.1 Allobosea sp.
CCGATGCGCGATACCGGCGCCCGCCCGCCGCGGCTCGACAGCCGTCCGCCGCGCCTGGATTCGCCGCGCCCGCCGCGCATCGACGCCTCGGCCCCGGCCGAGCCGGCGGTTGCTCGTCCGACGCGCCAGGCGCCCTCGGCCAACACCACGCGCAACCGCTCGGACGGTGATGTCGATGTCCGCGCCGCCTTCCGCCGCGCCGGCGTCGGCGCCGGTGCCGGCCGTGGCCCGGCTCCGGCCGCGCCCAAGACGCCGAAGACCAGCAACGACAAGCCGCGTGGCCGCCTGACGCTCGCCACCGCCACCGGCGGCGACGAGGAGCGGACACGTTCGGTCGCTTCGTTCCGCCGGCGTGTGCAACGCATGACCGGCCACCGCGCGTCGGATGCTCAGAAAGAGCGCGTGATGCGCGAGGTGGTCATCCCTGAGACGATCACCATCCAGGAACTCGCGAACCGCATGACGGAGCGCGGCGTCGACGTCATCCGCCTGCTGATGAAGCAGGGCGCGATGCACAAGATCACCGACGTGATCGATGCCGACACCGCCCAGCTCATCGCCGAGGAAATGGGCCACACCGTCAAGCGCGTCGCCGAGTCTGACGTCGAGGAAGGCCTGTTCGACACGCCGGACACCGACGAGACCCTGGAGCCGCGGCCGTCGGTCGTGACCATCATGGGCCATGTCGACCACGGCAAGACCTCGCTGCTGGACGCGATTCGCAAGACCAAGGTCGTCACCGGCGAGGCCGGCGGCATCACCCAGCATATCGGCGCCTACCAGGTGACGACGCCGCTGGGCTCGAAGGTGACCTTCATCGACACGCCCGGCCACGCCGCCTTCACGGCGATGCGCGCCCGCGGCGCCAAGGTGACGGACATCGTCGTGCTGGTCGTCGCGGCCGATGACGGTGTCATGCCGCAGACGGCCGAGGCCATCAATCACGCCAAGGCCGCCGGCGTTCCGCTGATCGTGGCGATCAACAAGATCGACAAGGCCGACGCCAACCCGGACCGCGTCCGCGCCGAGCTGCTGCAATACGAGATCCAGGTCGAGACGCTGGGCGGCGAGACGCTGGAAGTCGAGGTATCGGCCAAGACCGGCCAGAATCTCGACAAGCTGCTCGAAGCGATCTCGCTGCAGGCCGAGCTGCTCGACCTCAAGGCCAATCCGCATCGCCCGGCTGAAGGCACGGTCATCGAGGCCAAGCTCGATCGCGGCCGCGGCCCGGTCGCGACCGTCCTCGTCCAGCGCGGCACGCTGCGCACCGGCGACATCGTCGTGGCGGGTGCCGAATGGGGCCGCGTCCGCGCGCTCATCGCCGATACCGGCGCGCAGGTGAAGGAGGCTCCGCCCTCCATGCCGGTCGAGGTTCTCGGCTTCAACGGCACGCCCGAGGCCGGCGACCGCGTCGCGGTGGTCGAGTCCGAGGCCCGCGCCCGCGAGATCACCGATTACCGCGAGCGCCAGCGCCGCGATCGCCTCGCCGCCCGCGGCGCGGCTTCGGGTGCCGGCCGCTCGCTCGCCGAGATGATGCGCGAGCTCAAGGAAGGCGCCGGGCGCAAGGAATTCCCGCTCGTCGTCAAGGGCGACGTGCAGGGCTCCGTCGAGGCCATCGTCGGCGCACTTGAAAAAGTCGGCAACGACGAGGTGCGGGCCCGCGTCCTCTCCTCGGGCGTCGGCGCGATCACCGAGTCGGATGTCACGCTCGCCCAGGCTTCGGGTGCGGTCGTGGTCGGCTTCAACGTCCGTGCGCACAAGGAAGCGCGCGAGGCGGCGGAGCGGGCCGGCGTCGAGATCCGCTACTACAACATCATCTATAACCTTATGGATGACGTGAAGGACGCGATGTCGGGCCTGCTGGCGCCGACGCTGCGCGAGACCATGCTCGGCAACGCGACGATCCTCGAGATCTTCAACGTCTCGAAGGTCGGCAAGATCGCCGGCTGCCGCGTCACCGACGGCACGATCGAGCGCGGCGCCAATGTCCGCCTGATCCGCGACAACGTCGTGGTTCACGAGGGCAAGCTCGGCCAGCTCAAGCGCTTCAAGGACGACGCCAAGGAGGTCGTGGCGGGCCAGGAATGCGGCATGGCCTTCGAAAACTACCAGGACATGCGCGTCGGCGACGTGATCGAGTGCTATCGCGTCGAGGAGATCAAGCGCAGCCTCTGAGGGCTGCGTTTTCTGAAACAGCGCGTCATGGCCGGGTCTTGGGGCCCGGCCATCTCGTGACGAGAAGAGCGCGTCCAGCGCCTCATCTTTGAAGAGACGGCGGGCCAGGCCCGCCGGGACGTTTGGTCCGGTCCGATCCCGGAGAAACGAGAACCATGGCTAAACCTGCAAAACCTTCAGGCCCGTCCCAGCGGCAATTGCGCGTCGGCGAGCTGATCCGCCATGCGCTGGCCGATATGCTCGCGCGCGGCGACATCCATGACGACGTGCTGGCGAAGCATGTCGTGACCGTGCCGGAGGTGCGCCTCTCGCCCGATCTCAAGCTCGCGACCTGCTACATCATGCCGCTCGGCGGGCAGGATGTTCCGGCTGTGCTCAAGGCGCTGGACGCCAATAAGAAGTATCTGCGCGGCGAGATCGCCCATCGCGTGAACCTGAAATATGCGCCGGACCTGCGTTTCCGCGCCGATGAGAGCTTCGCCGAGGCCGAGCGCATCGACGCGCTGCTCGATACCGAGACCGTGCGCCGCGACACCCAGGTCCAGCGCCTGAAGATCGACCAGGACCCCAAAGACGACCGCGACGATGACCGCTGAGAACGCCCCCGAAACCGCCCGGGATCAGGATGCCGCGCCTGCGCCGCGCCCGAAGAAGCGCGACGTGCATGGCTGGGTCATCCTCGACAAGCCGATCGGCATGACCTCGACCCATGCCGTCAGCGTCGTGAAGCGCGCTTTCGGCGCCAAGAAGGCCGGCCATGCCGGCACGCTCGACCCGCTGGCCTCCGGCCTGCTGCCGATCGCGCTGGGCGAGGCCACCAAGACGGTCCCCTTCGTCATGGACGGCCGCAAGGCCTATCAGTTCACCGTCGCCTGGGGCACCCAGACCGATACCGACGACACCGAGGGCCGCGTCATCGCGACTTCGGACAAGCGCCCGGACGAGGCTGCGATCGCCGCCCTGCTGCCGCGCTTCACCGGCACGATCCTGCAGACGCCCCCCAAGTTCTCGGCGATCAAGATCGCAGGCGAGCGCGCCTATGATCTTGCCCGCGACGGCGAGGAGGTCGAGCTGGAAGCGCGGCCCGTCGAGATCGACGCGCTCCGCATCGTCAGCCATGACGGCGCCACCACCACCTTCGAGGCCGAATGCGGCAAGGGCACTTATGTTCGTGCCATCGCCCGTGATCTCGGCCTGGAACTCGGCTGCCTCGGCCATGTCGCGCATCTGCGCCGCACCCGCGTCGGCCCCTTCACGGTCGCGGACGCCGCGAGCGTCGAGACGCTGCGCGAAAGCCAGGAAAGCGCGTTGACAGCCCTCCAGCCGGTCAAGGCGGCGCTGACGCTGATCCCGGAGATCGTGCTCCACCGCGACGCCGCCGCCCGCCTGAAGCGCGGCCAGAGCGCCCTGCTGCGCGGCGCCGGTGCGCCGATCGAGCTGGAGGCCGCCTACGCGACCTGCGCCGGCACGCTGATCTCGACGGGCTCGGTCCAGAACGGCGAATTCGTTCCCCACCGCGTCTTCAATCTCTGAGACCTCGTGACGAACTGGGCAAGGAACCGCGGGGCAGCACCCCCTCCCGGAGGGAGAGGGGTTCTCGTTGCGGTTCTCAACAGATACGAATAGCGGTGTGCGCGCCCCTCAGGCCGCCCGCTTCAGCCCGTCCCGCGCCCAGATCGCGCCGAGCGCCGCCACCAGCGCGTCGATATCGGCGTCGGAATGGAACGGCGAGGGCGTGATGCGCAGCCGCTCCGTGCCGCGCGGCACGGTCGGATAGTTGATCGGCTGGACATAGATGTCGAAGCGCGCGAGCAATTCGTCGCTGATCGCCTTGCAGGCCTGGGCATCGCCGACCATCACCGGCACGATATGGCTGGGATTGGCCAGATGCGGAATGCCTGCGGCATCGAGCTTGGCCCGCAAAGCCGCGACGCGATCCTGCTGGCGGTCGCGCTCGGCCGAGCTTTCCTTGAGATGCCGGATCGCCGCGATCGCGCCGGCCGCCACCGCCGGCGGCAGCGAGCTGGAGAAGATGAAGCCGGAGGCGAAGCTACGGATGAAGTCGCAGAGCGCCGCCGAGCCGGCGATATAGCCGCCGATCACGCCATAGGATTTCGCCAGGGTGCCCTGGATCAGGGTCAGCCGGTCCGTCAGCCCCTCGCGCTCGGAAATGCCGCCGCCGCGCGCGCCATAGAGGCCGACGGCATGGACCTCGTCGATATAGGTCATCGTGCCGAACTCGTCGGCGATGTCGCAGAATTCGCGAACCGGCGCGATATCGCCATCCATGGAATAGACCGACTCGAAGGCGATCAGCTTCGGCCGAGCCGGGTCGAGCGCGGCGAGCTTGCGGCGCAGGTCGGCCGGGTCGTTATGAGCGAAGATGTGCTTTTCGGCGCGCGAATGCCGGATGCCCTCGATCATCGAGGCATGGTTCAGCCCGTCGGTCAGCACGATGCAGCCGGGAATGCGCGCGGCCAGCGTCGAGAGCGAGGCCCAGTTCGAGACATAGCCGGAATTGAAGATCAGCGCGGCTTCCTTGCCGTGCAGGTCGGCGAGTTCGCGCTCCAGCAGGACATGGTAATGGTTGGTGCCGCCAATATTGCGGGTGCCGCCGGCGCCGGCGCCGCTGCCGTCGAGCGCCTGATGCATCGCGGCGAGCACCTTGGGATGCTGGCCCATGCCGAGATAATCGTTCGAGCACCAGACGGTGACCTCGCGCGGGCCGCCTTCGCCGTGATAGGTCGCGATCGGGAAGCGGCCGGCCTGGCGTTCCAGGTCGGCGAAGACCCGATAGCGGCCTTCGCGGCGCAACCCGTCCAGCTCCTCGCGGAAGAAACTCTCGAAATCCATTCCAGCCTCCTGCGGCGCGCTTTTCCTAGGCCGTTCCGGCCATTTACGGAATGGTGCGCGGTGTCGCGGCTGGAATCGTTCTACTGTGCCTGCCCGGCCAGTTCCAGAATCGTTTCGATGAGGACGCGGATGGCGATGCCGGCATCGGCCTCGGTCATGTTCTCCAGCGGCGAGTGGCTGATGCCCTTCTCGTTGCGCACGAAGAGCATGGCGACGGGCGCGACCGCCGCGATCGCCATGGCATCATGCCCGGCGCCGGAAGGCAGGCGCCTACCGGCGATATTGCTGCCGGTCCGGGCGATGCCGGCGGCAAAGGCATCCTGCAGCTTCGGCTCCATCGGCACTGCTTCGGCCTTGGCATAGGGCGCGATCTCGAGCCCGACGCCACGCCGTGCCGCGATCTCGGCGAACCGGCTCTGGATCTGCGTTTCCATCGAGGCGAGCGTCTCGTTCTTCGGGGCGCGATAGTCGATGGTGAACTCGACAGCGCCGGGGACGACATTGGTCGCGCCGGGCTCGGGGCGCAGCACGCCGACCGTGCCGACCGCGAGTTCATGCGCACCCGCGATCTGCTCCAGCGCCAGCACCATCTCGGCCGCGGCGGTCAGCGCATCCTTGCGCAGGCCCATCGGCACGGTGCCGGCATGGCCGGCCTCGCCGGTGACGCGCACCCGGGCGCGGCTCTGCGCGTTGATGGCGGTGACGATGCCGACCGGCTCGTTCTCCGCCTCCAGCACCGGCCCCTGCTCGATATGGACTTCGAGATAGGCCTGGATCGAGCCGGGCTTGCGCGCCAGCGCCGGAATTCCGGCCGGGTTGCCGCCGAAGGCGACGAGGGCCTCGCCGAGCTTCACGCCCTCGCTGTCGCGCGCCGCCAGCCAGGCCGGGTCATAGGCGCCGGCCAGCGCCTCGGAGGTCGAGAGATGCGTGGGAAAGCGGACATTCTCCTCGTCGCCGAAGCCGATCACCTCCAGCGGAAAGGGCAGGCTGATCCCGGCATCGCGCAACGCCTGCGCCGCCAGGATGCCGGCGACGACGCCGAGATTGCCGTCGAAGCGCCCGCCATCCTTCACCGTGTCGATATGCGAGCCGATCAGCACGGCAGGCGCCCCCGGCACGGTGCCTTCGCGCCTGCCCTGAACCGAGCCGGCCGCGTCGATGAAGGCCGTAAGCCCCGCGACCTCCATCGCGCCCTTGACCCATTCCGCCGCCTGCCTGTGCGCGGGCGAGAGATAGAGGCGCGTCAGTTTGCCGGACTCGTCGCTGAAGCGATTGAGGCCGGCAAGCGCGGCGAAGGCGCGGGCACCGAGGACGGCGGCGGAGGGGAGCGTCTGCGTCATGCCGCCAAGCTAGATCAGGGCTTCGAAAACTGCGACCGGCAATTTCGCCAAGCAGCTTCTCCCCGGCGGCATTGCTGGGAGGGCTGGGAGCATGTCTGATCGTCAATAGCGCGCCGTCATTCCGGACAAGCGGCGAAGCCGCGCCGATCCGGAATCCATCGAAGGGCGACGCGCTCGACGATGGATTCCGGGTCAAGCCCGGAATGACGGTGAGACGTTGGATAGGGCTGCGATTTTTCAATACGTCGCGCGGCCACCCGACAGGTCGAACACGCCGGCCGTGGTGAAGCTGTTCTCGGCCGAGGCGAGGAAGGCGACCATGGCGGCGACCTCGTCGGGCAGCAGGAAGCGTCCACGCGGAATCTTCGCCAGCATGTAGCCGATATGCTCCTCGCTCATCTGGTCGAAGATGCGGGTGCGCGCGGCTGCGGGCGTGATGCAGTTCACCGCGATATCCTTGTCGGCGAGCTCCTTGCCGAGCGATTTCGTCAGCGCGATCACTGCCGCCTTCGAGGCCGAATAGGCGGAGGCGTTCGGATTGCCCTCCTTGCCCGCGATCGAGGAGACCAGGACGATGCGGCCGTAATTGCGCCTGATCATGCCTGGGATGACCGAGCGGCAGCAATGCAGCGTGCCGTCGACATTGAGCTTCATGACGCGGGCCCAGTCCTCCAGCGGGTATTCCCAGGTCTTGTGATTGGGTCCGGCGATGCCGGCGCTGGTGACGAGGATGTCGACGCTGCCATGCTGGGCCTCCAGCGCGTCGCTCGCCTTCTGGACGGCCTCCGCATCGGTCACGTCGACCCCGACGCCGGTCGCGCCATGGCCGATCTCGCTGGCGGCCTTGTGGGCGAGCGCCGCATCGACATCCCAGATCGCGACGGTCGCGCCGCTCTGCGCGAAGCGCTCCGCGACCGCCCGGCCGATGCCCTGCGCTCCTCCGGTCACGATGGCGACGCGCTTCCTTAAATCGATTTGATTCATGCCCAGCCCTCCCGAACTCTTGTGCGAATCACCCTAGCGGGGCGGATTGGCTGCGGCCAGAGGGCGCGGCCGGTTCGCACAAATCTGCAGACCCGCCATGCAAGCCGTTAAGGACGATTGCGAAGGAATCCGGAAGGACGGGCCTCCGTCGCGTGCCGGATCGGCGCGGCCAGGAGAGAGGTTGTGCCGGGGTGGAACGGGTCTGGAACGAGGCGTCGCATCCATAGGCGGCTATCGTTCCGGTTCGGTACAAGGGCTTGTTGCTGCAAGAGGATTACCATTAATGCGCCTTCGCGGATCGCGGGAACAAGCCATTCACCTTTCAGCTGGCTTTGCCTTGACCCGGACCGCGGAACGGCCAAGACAATCATGATATTCGCAATGGGCTGCCACGCCCCAGATCGAGAACACCGTGAGCGCAACTGCCTCCATCTCCATCGCCAGCGATGCCGGAAGCCGGAAGCGGCCGGGCTATGCCAAGCGTGATATCGGCGGCATCGGCATCGCGGTGATGGAGCGCGAGACGGCGATCGCCGAGGTCACGGACGCGATGCGGACCGGCGGCCACGTCAAGCTGGCCTTCTGCAATGCCAACCTGGTCAACGTTGCCGCTGGCAATGCCGCGCTTCAGCGCAGCCTCTCTACCTTCCTCGTTCTGGCCGACGGTATCGGCGTCGATCTCGGCAGCTGGTTGCTCTACGGCAAGAGCTTTCCGGCGAATCTCAACGGAACCGACTTCTTCCCGGCTCTGTTCGCCCGCCCCGGGCGGCCGATGCGAGTCGCCTTGCTGGGTGGGCGACCGGGCGTCGCGGAGCGGGCTGCCGCGAACCTGGCGCAGCGCTATCCGGCGCATCGTTTCAGCGTCGTCTCGGACGGCTATTTCTCGGCCGGGGAGGAGAGCGCATTTCTCGGCAGGCTGAAGGCGCAGCGTCCGGATCTGTTGATGGTGGCAATGGGCAACCCGCTGCAGGAGCGCTTCATCGCCGACAAGCTCGGGCCGCAGCATTGCTCGGTCGCGGCCGGCGTCGGGGCCCTGTTCGACTTCTTTGCCGACGAGGTGCGGCGCGCGCCCGAGCTGGTGCGCCAAGCGCGGCTCGAATGGATGTATCGGCTCTGGCTCGAGCCGCGCCGACTCTGGCGGCGCTATGTTCTCGGAAACCCGGCTTTCCTCCTGCGCATGGCCTTGCAATATGCGGCCGGCGGCCGACGGGACGGGTGAATTCGCCGGGAGATTCCTGAGCGGACGTACTGCCGTGAGCAAGGCGGCTATTCGGCCGCGGCCTTGCGGCTCGCGCGGCCGATCAGGCCGAAGATCGGCCCGGCCGAGACCATCACCAGGAAGACGCGGATGATGTGGTGGGCCGCGACGAAGGCGACTTCTGTGTGGAGCGCCAGCGCGATCAGGCTCATCTCCGCGAGGCCGCCCGGCGAATAGGCCAGGATCAGCGGGACATGGCCGTGCACGGAAAGCAGCGCGACGAGCCAGGCGAAGCTCAGCGTCAGCGCCAGCAGGATCGCGGTCGAACCGACCGAGAGCATGAGCACCCGCAGGATGATGCGCGGCGCCGTGCCGACGAAACGGCAGCCGATCGTCACGCCGAGGACGAGCTGCGCCGCGTTGACGATCTCAGCCGGCGGCATCGCGGCGCTGAGGCCCGCGACATGCACGATCGCGCTGACCAGCATCGGGCCGAGCAGGAACTTCGCGGGCATTCTCAGCCAGTGGCCGACGATCACGCCGGCAATGCCGCAGCCGATCAGCCAGAGTTCGGCGCTAACAGGCGTCTGCGCGATCGACGGGCCGGCGACGCGCCCGCCGCTCACCGTGACCCCGCCGATCCATTGCACGATGAAAGGCAGCGTCATCACGACGAGCAGGATGCGGGCCGAATGGATCAGCGCGATGATGCGGGCATCGCCGCCTTTCTCCTCGCCGACCGTCACCATCTCGATCAGGCCGCCGGGCATGCCCGAGAAGAAGGCCGTGACAGGGTCGAACCCGGCGACGCGCCGGAAATAGCTGACGCAGCACAGCCCGCAGGCGACCATGAACAGGATGAGCCCGGCGAGCGTCGGCAGCCAGTTCGGCAGCTGCGAGACCACTTCCGGCTTGAAGGAGGCGCCCAGCATCACGCCGATCACCGCCGTCATCGGCGGGCGGATCACGGCCGGCGCAGCGACGGGCAGGCTGATCAGCGCGGCGAAGGTGCAGAATACCATCGAGCCCAGCATCCAGGGCAGCGGCAATTTGGCTTGCACGAAAAGCCAGCCGCCGAGCCCGCCGAGCGTCAGCGCGAGCGTAAAGCGGCGATAGGGGAAGCGACTGGGAGCCAGCGCTCTGAGGCCGCCGACGACATCGTCGAGCAGGACCTTCATCGGTCCGTTCCGCGGTGCCGGATCGGCCGGCCGGTTTCGGTCGCCGGGAGGCGTGAGGAGGAGCGGTCTCGAAACGTCAAGCGACAGGTCCTTTCGGATCCCTCCTAGAGGCAGTTGCTCCGCTTGCACAGCCCGTGCCGGGTATGCCGCCCCCGCGCGTCGCGCTGTGAGGGCAATTCGGCCATGTGACTTTGGCGATGGCCGAATTGCCGCGTTTCCTCAATGATTTGCGGCAGGGATGAAATGCCGGGCCGGCCACCGGCGACTGGTTGAGGGCGATGAGCGAGGAGCGGCAGTCCGGCCGGCAGGATCGGCCGGGTTTCGAGAGCGATGCCCTGGCTTGGTGCGAGCCGGCCGCTCCCGCGCCTCCGGAGCCCGCACCATCCCGCCCTGTCCCGATCGTCGAGGCCGAGCCGCCCGGTAGCACGAATTCAGGCCGAATGGGTTGGCTCGAAGGCCGCAGGCAGCGCCTGCGCTATTGGTGGCGCGGCGCGAGCCCGAACCTGCGCGGCTCGGTCTTCATGTTCGCGGCTTTGCTCGTCTATGCCGGCATGGTCGCCGGCATCAAGCATGTCGGGCAGGGCGTTCCGCTCGTCCAGATCCTGCTGATCCGGCAAGTGATCATGACCGCGATCCTGTTGCTCTTCGCCGCCGGCAGCCTGCGTCGGGCCCTGCACACGGACCGGCTCGGCCTGCAGATCTTCCGCAGCGTGATCACGCTGCTCTCGATGCTCTGCGGCTTCACGGCCGTGGTGAAGATCCCGCTCGCCCAAGCGACCGCGATCGGCTTCGGCCAGGTGCTCTTCGTCACCATCGCGGCGGTGCTCTTCCTCAAGGAGGTCGTCGATGCCAGGCGCTGGACGGCGACGGCGATCGGTTTCGCCGGCGTGCTGGTCATGCTGAGGCCGAGCTCGGAGGGACTGGACATCTACGCCATGTTGGCAGTCGCCGGCGCGATCTGCGGGGCAGCCGTCACGGTCAGCGTCCGCAAGCTGGCCGCGAGCGAGCGCACTGATACGATTCTGCTCTATCAGGGCATCGTGCTGATCGTGCTCCTGGCCGTGCCGACCTTCCTCTGGTGGCAGGCGCCGACGCCCAATCAATGGTTCTGGCTGGTCACGCTCAGCCTGTTCGGTACGGCCGGGCAATGGCTGATCACCCGCGCCTATCAGGTCGGCGAGGCGGCTGCGCTGGCGCCGCTCGATTTCAGCCGCCTGCTGCTGGCGAGCTTCACCGGCTTCGTCTTCTTCGCCGAGATTCCCGAACTCACAACCTGGCTCGGCGCGGCCGTCGTCATCGGAGCGACGCTCTACACGATTCGCAAGAACGCCCGGACCAGCCCGCCGCCCACTGCCGCCTGAACAGCCGGGATTGCGCCGGCGGGATCGCTGGCGCTATGAATCGGCGCACGCCTCTCCCGCGTGCGGCCGCCGCGCCTCGAGCTCGCGGCACGACAGCCGGAGGCAAGATCATGCGCATCGAAAACGATCCGAAGCTCGATTTCCGCGACGTGCTGATTCGCCCGAAGCGCTCGACGCTGGGCAGCCGCGCCGAGGTCGATGTCGAGCGCTCGTTCCGCTTCGCCCATACCGGCAAGGAATGGGCGGGCTTCCCGCTGATCGCCGCCAACATGGACGTGGTCGGCACCATGGCGATGGCCCGCGCGCTGCTGAAGCACGGCGCCATGGTCGCCCTGCACAAGCATTACAGCGCCGACGAATTGATCGCCTTCTTCCGTGAGCCGGGCTCGGCGAACGCCTTCTATTCGCTCGGCACGACCGAGTCCGACCATGACAAGCTGAAGGCCGTCCACGCCCAGTCGCCGATCAGCAAGATCTGCCTCGACGTCGCCAACGGCTATACCGAGAAATTCGTCGACACGGTCAAGGCGACGCGCGCCGCCTTCCCGGATGCCGCGATCATGGCCGGCAATGTCGTGACCGGCGACATGACCGAGGCGCTGATCCTCGCCGGCGCCGATATCGTCAAGGTCGGCATCGGGCCGGGCTCGGTCTGCACCACCCGCAAGATGACCGGCGTCGGCTATCCCCAGCTCTCCGCCATCATCGAATGCGCGGATGCCGCCCATGGCCTCAAGGGCTTCGTCTGCGGCGACGGCGGGCTGACCGTGCCGGGCGACGTCGCCAAGGCCTATGGCGGCGGCGCCGATTTCGTGATGATGGGCGGCATGCTCGCCGGCCATGACGAATGCGAGGGCGAGATCCGTTACGAGGAACGCGACGGCGAGAAGGTGCCGGTCGCGATGACCTTCTACGGCATGTCCTCGGACACGGCGATGAACAAGTATTCCGGCGGCGTCGCCAAGTACCGGGCCTCCGAAGGCAAGACCGTCGAGGTGCCCTATCGCGGCCCGGTCGAGGGCACGATGCAGGAACTGATGGGCGGCGTGCGCTCGGCCATGACCTATATCGGCGCGGTCCGCCTGAAGGAGGTGCCCAAGCGCACCACCTTCATCATGGTCGGAAGCCAGCTCAACACCATCTTCGGCAATTGAGGCCGAAGGCTGCCGTTCGTCCATCCTGACAGGCTTCGGCAGGGATGGCCGGCTGGCCCTCTACTCGCCTTTCGATGCGCTATCGCTTTCGGATGGGCTGTTGCATAGTCGCCCTCCAACACAGAAAGCCGCTGACGGCTTCGGGGAGACGGATACATGACGTTGAGGATCTTGGGTGCGGCGGCTCTGCTCGCTGCGGGAGCTTCGGTGGCGCAGGCGCAGCAGCTGGCGCCGAGCCCGACGCTCGACGCCGTCAAGGCACGCGGCAATCTCGAATGCGGCGTGCATCTCGGCCTGCCCGGCTTCTCCTTCGCCAATGACAAGGGCGAATGGAGCGGGCTTGATGTCGATTACTGCAGGGCGCTCGCCGCCGCGGTGCTCGGCGATGCCAACAAGGTGAAGTACACGCCGACCTCGGTGCAGCAGCGCTGGCCGATCCTGCAATCGGGCCAGGTCGACGTGCTCTCGCGCAACTCGACCATCACCTTCTCGCGCAATGCCACGCTCGGCCTCAATTTCCAGGGCATCAATTTCTACGAGGGCCAGACCTTCATCGTCCGCAAGTCCGCAGGCGTGAAGGATGCTGCCGGCCTCGACGGCGCCTCGGTCTGCGTCGCCGCCGGCTCGACCGAGGAGAAGAACGC
Organism: Allobosea sp.; assembly: GCA_039808685.1. Lineage (GTDB taxonomy): Bacteria > Pseudomonadota > Alphaproteobacteria > Rhizobiales > Beijerinckiaceae > Allobosea. The sequence goes on from JBDHTM010000004.1 coordinate 12,888, forward strand.
CGCCGACTGGTTCCGCGAGCGCAACCTCAAGGTGACCATCACCAATTTCCAGAAGAACGACGACGCCATCGCCGCCTATGACGCCGGCCGCTGCGACGCCTATACCGCCGGCGTCGGCGCGCTCGCCGGCCAGCGCGCCAAGCTCAAGAACCCCGACGAGCACGTCATCCTGACCCAGCCGATCTCGAACGATCCGCAGGGCCCGGTGACGCGCTGGGGCGACGAGCGCTGGCAGCTGATCGTGCGCTGGGTGCTGAACGGCACGATCGCGGCGGAGATGCTCGGCGTCACCTCCAAGAATGTCGACGAGATGAAGGCCAATTCGAAGAACACCGAAGTGCGTCGCCTGCTCGGCGCCGAGGGTGGCTTCGGCGCGATGATGGGGCTTTCCAACGACTGGATGTACAACGCCATCAAGCAGGTCGGGAACTACGGCGAAAGCTATGAGCGCACGGTCGGCATGGGCTCCCCGCTGAAGCTCGAGCGCGGCCAGAACCAGCTCTGGACCAAGGGCGGCCTGCTCTTCACCCCGCCCTTCCAGTGAGAGCGGGGCTCTCGCACGTCTTCGCTCGACCATGAAGCGCAGGCGTCATTCCGGACAAGCCGCGTAGCGGCGCCGATCCGGAATCCATCGTAGAGCACTGTGCCCTGCGATGGATTCCGGGTCTCCGCTTCGCTCCGCCCGGAATGACGGCTGGCTTTCCTCCCAGCCTCTTGCCGGAGGACTGCCTTTGGCCCAGGTTCTATCCTTCATCAACGACAAGCGCGTCCGGGACTGGTTCTACCAGATCGCCCTGATCGCGCTGCTCGTCGGGCTCACCATGTTCTTCGTGCGCAATGCCTCGGAAAACATGGTCAAGGCCGGCATCGCCTCGGGCTTCGACTTCCTCTGGCGCACATCGGGCATCGAGGTGCCCTTCGTGCTCACCGGCTACACCCAGTCGGACAACATCCTCGGCCTGTTCTGGGTCGGCGTCGCCAACACCATGCTGGTGACTGTGATCGCCATCGTGCTGGCGACCCTGCTCGGCTTCGCCATCGGCATCGCGCGCCTGTCCTCGCACTGGCTGCTCTCGACCATCGCCGGGGCCTATATCGAGTTCGTTCGCAACATCCCGCTGCTGTTCTTCGTGCTGTTCTGGTATTTCGGCGTCATCGCCGCCCTGCCGCAGCCGCGCCAGAGCATCGGCCTCTTCGGCGTCGCCTTCCTCAACAACCGCGGCATCACCATTCCCCTGCCGGACGCGCCCGGCAATTTCCGCTGGGCGGCGCTGGCGATCCTGGTGTCCTGGGTCGGCTATTGGCTCGCCAGCGCCTGGGCGCGCAAGCGTAAGGAGCGCACCGGGCAGGACGCGCCGCTGCTCGCCATCGGCATCGGTCTGATCCTAGTCGTGCCGGCGCTCGCCATCGCCTGGGCCTGTCTCGCGACGCGCTGGGACATCCCCGTGCTGCGCGGCTTCAACTATCGTGGCGGCTTCGTCGTCATCCCTGAGTTCGTCGCGCTGCTCGCGGCGCTCGTCACCTATACCGCCGGCTTCATCGCCGAGATCGTGCGCGGCGGCATCGAATCCGTGGCCAAGGGCCAGACCGAGGCGGCCTCGGCGCTGGGCTTACGTCCCGGCCGCATCCTCAGCCTCGTCGTCATCCCGCAGGCGCTGCGCGTGATGACCCCGCCTTTGACCAACCAGTATCTCAACGTGCTCAAGAACTCGTCCTTTGGCGCCGCCATCGCCTATCCCGACGTGGTCAGCCTGTTCATGGGCTCCGCGCTGAACAACACCGGCCAGGCGATCGAGATCATCGCCATGACGCTCGCGGTCTATCTGGTCATCGGGCTCGCGGTCTCCGCGCTGATGAACTGGTACAATGCCCGCATCGCCCTGGTGACGCGATGAGCCGAGCCTCCTCCCTTTCCCTCTGGCGCGAGCGCCTGTTCGGCACGCCCTTCACCGGTTTCGTCTCGGTAGTGCTCTTCGTTCTGATCGCCTGGATCGCTATTCCGCTGATCCGCTGGGCGGTGATCGACGCGACCTGGGTGGGTTCGACGCGGGCCGATTGCGCGCCCGGCGGCGCCTGCTGGGTCTTCATCCGCGCCCGTTTCGGCCAGTTCATGTACGGGCTCTACCCCGTCGACCAGCGCTGGCGCGTCGACATCGCCGGCATCCTCACACTGGCGGGCGTGCTGGCCGTGGTCTTCGCGCCGCAGCGCCTGCGCCTGAAGCTCGCCGTCGCGATGCTCGTGATCCTGCCGCCGCTCGGGGTCTGGCTGCTCTCCGGCGGTTTCGGCCTGCGTTATGTCGAGACGCGCGAATGGGGCGGGCTGATGCTCACCCTGTTCATCTCGATCTATTCGAGCCTGATCGCAATCCCGCTCGGCATTCTCTTCGCCCTCGGCCGGCAATCGGAGCTCAGGATCATCCGGCTGATCAGCGTGATCTTCATCGAGTTCTGGCGCGGCGTGCCGATCATCGCGGTGATCTTCCTGGCTTCGCTGCTGCTGCCGCTGATCCTGCCCGGCGGCATCGGCATCGACCGTCTGGCGCGTGCCGTGATCGGGCTCGGCTTCGTCATCGCTGCCTATATGGCGGAGGCGGTGCGCGGCGGCCTGCAGGCCCTGCCCAAGGGCCAGCGCGAGGCCGCGACCGCGCTGGGTCTCAACTATTGGAAGGCGACGGGCCTGATCGTTCTGCCGCAGGCGCTGCGCATCTCGCTGCCGGCGATGACCAACGAGTTCATCGCGCTAATCAAGAACACGACGCTGGTGCTGGTCGTCTCGATCCTCGACCTGCTCGGCATCGCCCAGGCTTCGCTCGCCGATCCCAACTGGGTCGGCATGAACATGGAGGCCTATGCCTTCTCGGGCGCGATCTACTGGCTGATCTGCTTCGCGCTCTCGCGCTGGAGCCGCTCGCTGGAGAAGAAGCGGAGGCTGTGAGGCGGCGGCCCCTGGCCTCCCAGAACTCAGGCAACAAAAAACCGGCCTTTCGGCCGGTTTTCTTTATGGGACGCTCCGAAGCCTGATCAGGCCCGGACCTTGCTCCGGTCGCGCCGGCGGTCGGCGGCGGGCTGGTAGGCGATGCGGGCGTGGGGGCTGCAATAGGGCAGGCCGGTCTGCGAGCGGGCGCCGCAGAAGCGGAAGTCCGGGCTCGTCGGGTCGCCCATCGGCCAGCGGCACATATATTCGCGCAGGTCCATGATGGTGACGCGCTCGGAGAATGGGATCACCACGTCCTCGGACAGCACGGGCGCGGCTTCGGCCTCGGTCTCCGCGTCGGGAGTGAAGTCTGGCGCCAGCGCATGGGCGCCGCGCGTCGGGGCGGGCGCGGCCATCGGATGGCTCGGCGAGCGGGCCGGAGCCTTGCGCGGGGCGCTGTTGCGAGGCGCCGCGGGCTGCGCCGCGCTCTTGGCCCGGCCCGAGAGGCCGAGGCGGTGGACCTTGCCGATCACCGCATTGCGCGTGACGTTACCCAGCTCGGCGGCGATCTGGCTGGCGCTCAGCCCGTCGCTCCAGAGCTTCTTGAGCTGCTCGACGCGCTCGTCCGTCCATGCTCCGGCTTCGTTCATCCGCATCACCTGTCTTGTCCGGCCGGCCCCTCGCGGGTCCTGCCTTTAAGGGCGCTTCGTGACGGAATCCGGGACCGGCGGCTTATGTCGCTGGGACAAAGCCGTTGCTGCCGCAACAGACGGTACAGGAGGCGCCGCACGAAATGTCGTATCTGACGAAGCCGACCATACAAGCTGCGGTGACTCGCGAACAAGAGTCGGCGAATCTGAATTGGGCTTTTCCCCAGACGATTCGCGATTGAGCGGTCAAGCGAATCCTTTCGGCAACACTGTCCCAGCGGCATTCAATTGACAGTCGCGGCCGCCTTAAGCATATTTATCCACAAGGTGACGCCGCCCCGCTCGGGCGGCGCTTATGTTTGGTGGATCAAGGTTCCGACGATGCGGATGACGGCGCGACGAGAGGTCAGGAGCTGGGTGCGACGATAACGTCGCCGCCGGGTCGTATCATGGCTGCATCGTGCAGCGTCCATCCCCGGATCGTCGTCACCGTTCAGCGCCAATCCGATCTCACCCCGTCCCCCTTCGCGAGGATCTTCGTCTCATGGCTCCCGCCCCTGTTTCCGCCAGCCAGTCCGTGCTCGTCCCGACCTATGCCCGCGCGCCCGTCGCCTTCGAACGCGGCGAAGGCCCTTGGGCGATCACGGCCGATGGCACCCGCTATCTCGATTTCGGCGCCGGCATCGCGGTCAACGCGTTGGGCCACGCCCATCCACATCTCGTCAAGACGCTGACCGAGCAGGCCGGCAAGATCTGGCACACCTCGAACCTTTATGGCGCGCCGGATGGCGAGCGGCTGGCGCGGCGGCTCTGCGAGGCGACCTTCGCCGAGCGCGTCTTCTTTACCAATTCGGGCGCCGAGGCGAACGAGTGCGCCATCAAGATGGCGCGGAAATACCATGCCGCGAAGGGCCATCCCGAGCGCTATCGCATCATCACCTTCGAAGGCGCCTTCCATGGCCGGACGCTGGCGACCATCGCCGCCGGCGGCCAGCAGAAATATATCGACGGCTTCGGTCCCAAGGTCGACGGCTTCGACCAGGTACCCTTCGATGACGAGAAGGCGCTGCGCGCCGCGATCACCCCGGAGACAGCCGCGCTGATGATCGAGCCGATCCAGGGCGAAGGCGGCCTGCGCACCGTTCCGGCACGGTTCCTCAAGCTCTTGCGCGACCTCTGCGACGAGCACGGCCTGATCCTGATCTTCGACGAGATCCAGACCGGCGTCGGCCGCACCGGCAAGTTCTTCGCCCATGAGATGTACGGCGTCTCGCCCGACATCATGTCGATCGCCAAAGGCATCGGCGGCGGCTTCCCGATGGGCGCCTGCCTTGCGACCGAAGAAGCCGCATCCGGCATGACGCTCGGCACGCATGGTACGACGTTCGGCGGCAACCCGCTCGCCATGGCGGTCGGCAATGCCGTGCTCGATGTCGTGCTGGCGCCGGGCTTTATCGAGCGGGTCGGCCAGATCGCGCTCCGGCTCAAGCAGTCGCTGGCCGAGCTCAAGGACAAGCACCCGCAGGTCATCGCCGAGATCCGCGGCGAGGGCCTGATGCTCGGCTTGAAGCTCCACACGCCGAACACCGATTTCGTTAACGAGGCGCGCGCCCACGGCCTGCTCGTCGTCGGCGCCGGCGACAATGTCGTGCGCCTGCTGCCGCCGCTGATCATCACCGAGGCCGATGTCGCGGAAGCCGTGTCGCGTCTCGACCGGACGGCGGGCGCGATCGAAGCCGCGCTGAAGCGGCCGGCCGCCGAGTAAGTTCACCCAACCTTCCACACCAGCGAAGCGAAGGAAGCGCCCGTGACGCGCCATTTCCTCGATCTCTCCGATTTCTCCGGCAAAGAGCTGCGCGCGATCCTGCGCGCGGGCGAGGAGATCAAGTCGCGACGCCGTACCCCCGCGGCCGCCGGAGATCGCCTGCTCGAGGGCAAGGTGGTCGCGACCATCTTCGAGCAGCCGAGCTTGCGCACGCGCGTCTCCTTCGATGTCGGCATCCGCGAGCTCGGCGGCTCGCCGATGATGGTGGCCGGCCATGAGATCGAGCTCGGCGAGCGCGAGACCATCGCGGACACCGCCCGCGTGCTCTCGCGCTATGTCGACGCGATCATGATCCGCATCCTCGACCACGACTCGCTGGTCGAGATGGCGAAATACGCGACCGTGCCGGTGATCAACGGCCTGACCAAGCGCCAGCACCCCTGCCAGGTCATGGCCGACGTCATGACCTTCGAGCAGCGCAAGGGGCCGATCGAGGGCAAGCGCATCGCCTGGACCGGCGACACCAACAATGTGCTGACCTCCTGGGTCCATGCTGCCGGCCGGCTCGATTTCGAGCTCGCCGTCGCGACGCCCGAGGAGCTCGCGCCGCCGCCGGCCCTGATCGCCTGGGCCAAGAAACAGGGCGCCAAGATCAAGCTGACCCATCGTCCCGAGGAGGCGGTCGAGGGCGCCGATTGCGTCATCACCGATTGCTGGGTGTCGATGGGCGACGAGGAGGGCACCCGCCACAACCTGCTGCGGCCCTATCAGGTCGACGAGAGGCTGATGCAACGCGCCGAGAAGGACGCGATCTTCATGCATTGCCTGCCGGCCTCGCGCGGCGAGGAGGTCACGGACGCGATCATGGACGGGCCGCAATCGGCCGTCTTCGACGAGGCCGAGAACCGCCTGCACGCGCAGAAGGGCATCCTGGCCTGGTGCTTCGGCGGAGTCGCGGCCTGATGGCCGTGGACGAGACCATGGACACCGCCGGGCTCGACGATCGGGTCATCCCCTTCGCCGTGCCCGATCTCGACATCCGCGGCCGCGTCGTGCGGCTGGGCGCGTCGATCGACACGATCCTCGATCGTCACGACTATCCCGAGCCCGTCTCGCGCGTGCTCGGCGAGGCGGCGGCGCTCACCGTCCTGCTCGGAACGGCGCTGAAATTCGAGGGCCGCTTCCAGCTCCAGACCAAGAGCGACGGCGCTATCCCGATGATGGTGGTCGATTTCGCCGCGCCCGACAATTTCCGCGCCGTGGCCCATATCGACGAGGCCAAGCTCGTCGAGGCGATCGCGCTCGACAAGGTCTCGACCGGGGAACTGCTCGGCGAGGGCCATCTCGCCATGACCGTCGACCAGGGCTCGGCCACGACGCGCTACCAGGGCATCGTCGCGCTGAAGGGCCAGAGCCTCGAAGAGGCTGCGCACCAGTATTTCCGCCAGTCCGAGCAGATCCCGACGCGGGTTCGCCTTGGCGTCGGCACCGTCACGACGGGCGGGCGTCCGCAGTGGCGCGCCGGCGGCATCCTCGTCCAGTTCATGCCGCACTCGCCGGAGCGCCTGCGCGCAGCCGACATGCATCCCGGCGATGCGCCCGAGGGCCATGAGATCCTCGCCGGAGCCGACGCCGACGGGATCAGCGACGATGCCTGGATGGAGGCCCGCTCGCTGGTCGAGACGGTTGAGGATCACGAATTGCTCGACCCCACGCTGGAAAGCGAGCGGCTGCTCTATCGTCTGTTCCACGAGCGCGGCGCCCGCGTCTTCGAGCCGGTCGTCGTGCATGAGGCCTGCCGCTGCTCGCGCGAGCGGGTGCTCTCGATGCTGCGCGGCTTTGCGCCGGAGGATCGCAAGGCGATGATCGCCGATGACGGCAAGCTCGGCGTCACCTGCGAATTCTGCTCGCGGCGCTATTCCTTCGATCCGGCCGAGGTCGAGGATGGGCAGGCGGCGGGGCAGTAGGCCTTCCAGTCACGGAAACCCCACTCAGCGTCATTCCGGGCGACCGAAGGAAGACCCGGAATCCATCATAGAGCGCGGCGCCCTTCGATGGATTCCGGATCGGCGCCGCTTCGCAGCTTGTCCGGAATGACGCTGGAGCGTCAGCCCGCCTGGCACTCCGCCATCAGCTTGCGCATGAAGGCCTCGCCGGCCGCCAGTTGCTCCAGCGTGATGTATTCGTCCGGCTGATGCGCCTGGTCGATCGAGCCGGGACCGCAGACTACGGTCGGGAGCCCGGCCTGCTGGAAATGCCCGGCTTCGGTCGCATAGGCGACGGCGATGGTATGGTTGCGGCCCGAAAGCCGCATGGCGAGCCGCTCGGCCTCGGAGCCCGGATCGGGTGCCAGCCCCGGCACGTCCGAGGTCATCTGCGTCTCGATCGCCGAACTCGGCGCGGTCGCCCGCATCCGCGCCAGAACCCTGTCGGCGGTCTTCGCGAAACGGGCCGGGCCGGCCTCGGGATCGGAACTCGGAACCGTCCGGATCTCCCAGAGGATCTCGGCGCGATCGGCCAGGATGTTGCGGGCGATGCCGCCATGGAACGTGCCGATATGGATCGTGTCGTAGGGCGGATCGAAACGACCGCTCGGGTCCGGCCGCTGCTTGGCATCTTCCGCCATATGGTCGAGTTTGGCCGCGAGCAGCGCGCCGGCATGAACGGCGCTGGCGCCGAGCTGCGGCTTGGAGGAATGGGCCGCGAAGCCCCTCACGATGGTCTGGAAGGTCCTGACGCCCTTATGCGCGTCGCAGATGTCGAGCATGGTCGGCTCGCCGACGATGACGGCGCGCGGGCGCGGCAGGGTCTTGCCCATGGCGTTGATGCCGTCGACCACGCCGAGGCAGGTCACCTCCTCGTCATAGGACAGGAAAAGGTGGATCGGCGTCTTCAGGTCCGCCGCCAGGAAATCCGGCACCAGCGCCAGTCCCAACGCCAGGAAGGCTTTCATGTCGACGGCGCCGCGGCCATAGGCTTTGCCATCCGCGACATGCAGCGTGAACGGGTCGCGGCTCCAGGCCTGGCCTGCCACCGGCACGACGTCGGTATGGCCTGACAGGACGATGCCGCCGCGATCCTGTGGACCGACGGTCGCGAACAGCGCAGCCTTGTCGCCGGTCTCATTCGGGAAGCGCACGCTGGAGACGCCCCAGCCGGCAAGGTAGTCCTCGACGAAAGCGAGCAGCGCCAGGTTGGACTTCTCGCTGACCGTGTCGAAGGAAACGAGGCGGGCGAGCATCTCGAGCGGCGTATAGCGCTGCCCGGCTTGAGCGGAGGCGGTCAATGCAGAACCTTCTTCACATAGGGGGAATCGAGCGGGAAGAGCGGCACCTCGACATCGAAGATCGTGCCGTTCTCACCCTGCATGGCGTAGAAACCGTGCATCGAGCCGTCAGGCGTCGTCAGCGGACAGCCCGAAGTGTAGCTGAAGCTCTCGCCCGGCCGCAGCACCGGCTGCTTGCCGACCACGCCTTCGCCGCGCACCTCATGGACCTCGCCGCGCCCGTCGGTGATGAACCAGTGCCGGGTCATCAACTGCACGGTCTGTGTCGAGAGATTCACGATCTCGATCGCATAGGCCCAGAAATAGCGGCCCTGCGCATGCGAGGATTCCGCATCCATGAAGCGCGGCGCCGCGGTCACGCGCACGCCATGCGTCTGGGCCTGGTACATCGAAGGCTCCGCCTTGGCCGGTCGCGGCTTTGCCGCAGTGATGTGTTACCGGCCGTCCGGCGCCAGCGTCAATGCGGGGATGCGGCGATTCTGGCGTGGACAACCCGGCAAGCCGCGTTCGCCCTGCCGCCGACATGCTTGGCCTTCGTAGCCCGCTTCGCTAGCTATGACCGATTATTCCCGCGGAACGCGCATGCTGATCTTCAAGCCCGGCATCCAGCCCGACAGCTCCATCCGCGCCTTCATCGAGGCGGGGGCGATCACGCTCGCACAGCCACCAGCCGAGGGGCAGATCCAGCCTGCGAGCCTCGATCTGCGCCTGGGCGCGCGCGCCTATCGCGTCCGCGCCTCCTTCCTGCCCGGTCCCGACCGCACGGTGCGTAGCCGCATCGAGGACCTCTCGCTGCACGAGATCGACTTGACCCGCGGCGCGGTCCTGGAGACCGATTGCGTCTACATTGCCGAGCTGATGGAAGGCCTGCGCCTGCCCAAGGGCCTGCGCGCCGCCGCCAACCCCAAGAGCTCGACGGGGCGGCTCGATGTCTTCACCCGCGTCATCACCGACCGGGCCCGCGAGTTCGATCTGGTCGAGGACGGCTATGACGGCCCGCTCTTCATCGAGATTTCGCCGCGCACCTTCCCGGTGCTGGTCCGCTCCGGCTCGCGCCTCTCGCAGATCCGCTTCCGGGCCGGCGAGACCCGGCTCGACGACCGCGCGCTCGGCGATATCCACCTGCGCGAGACGCTGGTCAGCGCGGCCGAGCCTTCCTTCCAGGGCGGTGTCGCCGTCAGCGTCGATCTCTCCGGTTTCGACGGCCTCCTCGGCTATCGCGGCAAGCATCACACCGCGCTGATCGACGTCGATCGTGTCGGTGCCTATCGCGCGGCCGATTTCTGGGAGCCGATCCATGACGACGGCTCTGGCAGCATGATCCTCGATCCCGGCCAGTTCTACATCCTCGCCTCCAAGGAGGCGGTGCATGTCCCGCCGGATTATGCCGCCGAGATGACGCCTTTCGATGCGCTGGTCGGCGAGTTCCGCGTTCACTATGCGGGCTTCTTCGACCCCGGTTTCGGCCATCGCGCCGCCGGCGGACAGGGTGCCCGGGCCGTCCTGGAAGTCCGCTCCCGCGACGTGCCCTTTATCATTGAGGACGGCCAGATCGTCGGCCGGCTCGTCTACGAGAGCATGGCGGCCCGACCGGAGGCGCTTTATGGCGCCGATCTCAAGTCGAACTACCAGGGCCAGGCCCTGAAGCTCTCCAAGCATTTCAAAGGCTGAGCGGGCGCCCGCTCCGGTCTTCCTGCGATCCCGCGCGATTCCCGGATGACACTCGGGCTCGGACCCGCTATGAACGCGGGCCTGCCGCGCGTTGCTTCGCCAGCGTGAAGGGCATGCGGGCGTAGTTCAGTGGTAGAACGTCAGCTTCCCAAGCTGAATGTCGTCGGTTCGATCCCGATCGCCCGCTCCAAATTCCCGCCACGCTCCGCTCTCTGGCGTGGCCTTCCGTCCGATGCGTCATCGGCGCCCCGTCGCGCGCCGCGCCTGAACGGCCGCAGCCCTGCCGGCTCGGTGTTGATATCGATCCCGACCAGTGCTTCCATTCCCTTAGGACAAGCATGGCGGGGCCGGCATGGCGCATGACGAGGGTTTGATCGACCGCATTTACGAGGCGGCCGTTATCCCGGAACTCTGGCCCCGTGTTTTGAACGACATTTCACGGCTGTCGGGATGCTTCGGCGGCGTTCTCTTTACCACGGCCGCGCGCGAGATCATGCGTTGGACGAGCTCCGACGGCACCAGAAGCCTGTTCGAGAGCTTTCTGGCAAATCCCGCCGCACAGGAGGACAATATCCGGCTGAAATATGCGATCGCGGCACGGCATCACGGCTTCTTCGGGAATCATCAGCTCTACAGCCGTGCCGAGATGGATCGCAGCTTGGTCTATACGAAGTTCTTCTTTCCGAATGGCCTGGGCTACATGGCCGGCACCGTCCTGCCGATGCCCAATGGCGATGTGGCCGTCTTCGATCTCGAGCGTCGTTATGATGATGGCCCGGTTGCGCCGGAGGAGGTCCGCCGGCTGGATGCCGTCCGGCCCCACCTCGCGCGCGCTGCTGCCCTGTCGACCCGCCTCAATCTGGAGCGGGCGAGGGCAGTCGTCGATGCGCTCGGCAGAGCCGGCATGCCCGCGGCGGTTCTGGGCGGGCAGGATCGTGTGCTTGCCGCCAATGCCCTGTTGGAGGCGATGAGCGATCAGATCCGCTTTCTGGCCCACGGCAAGATCGGCTTGGTCGACCAGGCGGGCAGTCGGCTCCTCGGCGTTCTGCTCGCGGCGGAGCGACACGGGCCGACCAGCTCGATCCCGATTCCGGCGACGATCGAAAATGCTGCCGCTGTGCTGCATGTCCTCCCGCTCCCGGGCGAGGCGGCAGACATCTTCAACGGCGCGCGCAGGTTGCTCCTTGTCACCCGTCTCGACCGTCCGGCCGCCCCGGAAGCCGAACTGCTGACAGGTCTGTTCGACCTGACCGCTTCGGAAGCGCGGGTGGCGCGCGCCATCTCGCAGGGGCGTTCGCCCGACGAGATCGCCACAGCGCTTGGCCTGTCCCGCGAGACCGTCAGGTTCTACCTCAAGGGCATCTTCGCAAAGACCGGTGTGAGCCGACAGGTCGATCTGTTCGCGCTCTTGGCGGGCGCCGCCTTGCCCAGCGCGCATCGGTAGCCGGCCGGAATCGACCGGCCGCTCAGTCGCGGCGTGCCGGTACGTCGCCGCCCGCCATGACCTGCGCAACGAAAAGGGCAGCAAGTGACCCGTGCTTTCCGGGACGGCGGCGCGGTCCCCGACTATCGCGGCATCTCTGACGCAATCCTGTTCGCGTGATGGGATCGAATCGGCATTTCGCGGGTTGACCTCCTGCGCCGCCGGTTCGGCGCAAGGAGCAGGATATGATGACCATCAGGCAGACAGCCACCACCATCGCCGCCGTTCTGATGCTGGCTTCGCCCGTCATGGCGCAGCAGCGTTCGCTCGGCCCCTCGACGGGAACCGTGCGCCTTGAGCAGGTGCAGGCCGGTTTCATCGCTTCCGGGGAGGCCGGCGGCGGAACGTTACGCTATCGCGGGCGCTCTTATCCGATCACCGTTGGGGGGCTCGGCATCGGTTCGATCGGCGCGTCGCGCTCGGTTGCCACGGGCACGGTCTACGGGCTGCATCGCGTCTCGGACTTCGCCGGCGCCTATGTTCAGCTGAAGGAAGGCTGGGCCGTCGGTGACGCGGGGCGTGGCACCACCTGGCTGCGCAACGACAAGGGCGTGACCCTGCAGCTCGCCACCCGCCGTCAGGGGCTGCAGCTGCAGCTCGGCGCCGATGGTGTGCTGATCGGCTTCCGGCAATAGGCTGGGAACCGCTTCGCGCGGATAAGCCAGGCGAGCCTCTAGGCTTTTGCGCCGCCTCGACTATGGTGCGGGCACTTTGGAAAGCGTGCTCCGCCCTGTGATGATCTGTATTGCCGCCGCCGCTCTGGCGGCGGTGCTGTGCGTGCTGCTGCGCCCGCTCCTGCTGCGCTATGCGCTGGCGCGGCCGAACGCCCGCTCGAGCCACAAGATACCGACCCCGCAAGGCGGCGGTATCGCCGTTCTCGTCGGCGCCTTCGCCGCGCTGGCAGCGTCGCTCTGGTTGGCTCCGGTGGAAAGGGAGGCGAGCCGCGCCGTATTGGTGATCGCCCTTGCCGTCATCGGGCTTGGCATCGTCGGTGCCTGGGACGACATCCGCCCGCTGCCGGCAAGCGTCAGGCTGGTGCTGCAGGCGGCCTGCGTCGCTTTCGTGCTGTTTCGCGCCGCGCCGGAGCTGCGCTTGTTTCCTGAGATCGTGCCGTTGTGGGTCGAGCGCGCCTTCGCGCTTCTCGCGGGCGTCTGGTTCGTCAACCTCGTCAATTTCATGGACGGGCTCGACTGGATCACGCTGGCCGGCATGGCGCCCTTGACGGCTGCGCTTGCGCTCGCCGGCATGACGGGCGCGATCGATCCTGTGACCGGCTGGCTTGCCGCCGGGCTCTGCGGCGGGCTCCTTGGCTTCGCGCCCTTCAACCGGCCGGTGGCGCGCCTCTTCCTCGGCGATGTCGGTTCGCTGCCGATCGGGCTCGTCACCGCCTATCTGCTCTATCGGCTTGCCGGGACGGGCGCCTTCGCCGCAGCCGTGATCCTGCCGCTTTATCACATCACCGACGCGACGATCACGCTGCTGCGCCGCCTCGCCCGCGGCGAAAAGGTCTGGGAGGCGCATCGCTCGCATTTCTACCAGCAGGCGACGGCGAACGGCTTCAGCGTGATCGCCGTGGTCGGCCGCGTCGCACTGCTCAATCTCGCGCTCGCGGCGCTCGCGGGCGCATCGCTGGTCTGGCCGGCGCTTTGGGTTCAGCTCGTTTGCCTGGCGATAGCTGCCGTGCTCACCGGCCTGCTGCTGCATCGTTTCGCCTCGAGCCCGCGCCATGGCTGACAAGCGCGTCCTCGTCACCGGCGCGAGCGGCTTCGTCGGCCCGCATGTCGTCGAAGCCCTGATCCAGGCGGGCTATCGCGCGCGCCTCGCCCAGCGCAAGCCGCAACCGGTTCCAGCCGGCGCCGAAGCCATCGTGACCGGAGACCTGATGGCGCCGGTCGATTGGCGCGTCGCGCTGGAGGGCGTCGACCACGTCGTGCACCTGGCCGGCCTCGCCCATGCCGGGCCGGGGCTCGACGAGGCGCTCTATCGGCGCATCAATACCGAGGCCACGCTGGAGCTCGCCCGCGCCGCCGAACAGGCCGGCGTGCAGCGCTTCGTCTACCTGTCCTCGATCAAGGCGCTGACTGATGCCTTCGACGGCCCGCCGCTGCGAGAAGACATGCAGCCGGCGCCTGGGGACGTCTATGGCTGCTCCAAGCTCGCGGCCGAACAAGGGCTTGCCGAAGGTGATCTCGATTGGATCGCGCTGCGCCCGGTCCTGATCTACGGGCCGGGCGTGAAGGCCAATATGGCCGCCTTGCTCAGGCTGGCGCGCTCGCCCGTGCCATTGCCTTTCGGCGGGCTGAAGGCGCCGCGCTCTGTGCTCGCGGTCGAGAACCTGGCCAGCGCGATCCTGTTCGCGCTGACGCCGGCCTGTCCGGCCCGGCAGGCCTATACGGTTGCCGATCCCGAGCCGATCAGCGTTTCCGATATGCTGGCGGCGATGCGTTCCGGCATGGGGCGTGGCCCCGGCCTGCTGCCTGTCCCCGAAGCCTGGCTGCGGCTGCTGGCACGCCTCGCCGGCCGCGAGGAGACCTTTCTCAAGCTGGCGGGCAGCCTCGTCGCACGGCCGCAACGCCTGCTCAGTGCTGGCTGGCGGCCGCAGGTTGAGACGAAGACGGCGCTGGCGCGGCTGGCTGCTTCTGCTCGCGCCGGCTGAAATCCGGGATCGCCTCGTCGAGCACGGCATTGGCCGCCGCCTGATCATTGGCCTTCACGGCGGCCTGCAGCTGTGCCAGCCAGGCCTCGATCCGGGCGCGGCCGGCGAAGATCGGCTTGGCGGCCATCACGCCGTCGAGCCCGGTCTCGGCCATCGGCTCGTCGCGGGCGAACAGAATCTCGTTCAGCCGCTCGCCGGGCCTGACGCCGGAGACGATGATCTCGATATCCTCGCCCGGCTCGAAGCCGGCGAGGCGGATCATCCGCTCGGCCAGATCCATGATCCGCATCGGCTGGCCCATCTTGAGCACGTAGACGGCGGCGCGGTCGGCTTCCGCATCTCCCGCGCGGGCATGGGAGGCAGCGGTCAGCACGAGGTCGCAAGCCTCGCGGATCGTCATGAAATAGCGGATCATCTCCGGACTGGTGACCGTCACCGGCCCGCCCCGGGCGATCTGCGCCTTGAATTTCGGCACGACCGAGCCGGCCGAACCCAGCACGTTGCCGAAGCGCACGGCAACCAGCCGGATGCCGGAATCCGTGGCGACGAGTTCGGCATCGCGCGACTGGGCATAGATCTCGGCGAAGCGCTTGGTTGCGCCCAGCATCGAGACCGGCTCGATCGCCTTGTCGGTCGAGATCATCACGAAGGTCCGCGTGCCGGCTGCGACGGCGGCGTCGATGACGTTCACCGAGCCGAAGATATTGGTCTTGATGCCCTCGCTCCAGTCGGCTTCCAGATAGGGCACATGCTTGAGCGCGGCGGCATGGACGACGATATCGGGCTTGAAGCCGGCGAAGAGCCGCATGATCCGCTCGCGGTCGCGGACATCGGCCAGCACGCCGGAGACGGCAGTGTCCGGAGCCTGCACCGAGAGTTGCTCGCTGATCTGGAACAGGGCGGGTTCCGAGCTTTCGACGATGAGCAGTTCGGCCGCGCCGAACGCGGCGCAGCGCAGGCAGATCTCGGAGCCGATCGAGCCGCCGCCACCGGTGACGATGACGCGCTTGCCCTTCAGGAAGGAGCCCAGCCTTTCGCGATCGATCGCGACGGTCGATCGTACCAGCAGATCCTCGATCTCGAGCGGCGCCACCTCGGTATCGCGAACGCCCTCGCCGAGGCTGTCGATGCGCGAGATCGGCAAGGCGAGCTTGCGCGTGCGCGCCAGCCATTTCTCCGGCTGCGCCTCGGGCAACAGGGCCGAGGGGGTCGCGACGATGCGACGAAAGGCTTCGCCGCGCTCCACCGCCTCGCCTGCGATCCGCTCGACATCGCCGAGCAGCCCGAGCACCGGTACGCCGCGGATCGACTGGCCGAGATCGTCGCTGCGCGGCGACAGGATGCCGGCCGGCCTGAGCCGGCGCATCGTGCCGGTCTCCATGGCGCGGATCACCATCTCGACCTCGACGCCGCGCCCGAGCAGCAACGCCGGCAGGCTCGCCTCGCGCACGGCCGTGGTGCGCGACCGCGCATATTTGAAATAGCGATAGGCGAGGCGCGGGCCGCCGAGCAGGGCGATCTGCACGAGCCAGTACAGCGCGATCGAAATCTTGCCGAAATAGAAGGCACCGTAGAAGTACGGCGCCACCAGCACGTAGTCGACCACGAGCAGCGAGACCGTCAGGACGGAAACCGCTTTGACGATATTCGAGAGGTCCGGCAGCGAGGCGAAGCGCCATTTCGAGCGGTAGAGCGAGAACAGCCAGTAGACCAGCCCGGCATAGATCACGAAGAACGGCAGGAAACGCGGCAGATAGCGCAGGTGTTCTTCGAGCTGCCGGCCTTCGAAGCGCACCACGAAGACGAGCCAGATCGCCAGCGCCGTGACCGCGAGGTCATGCAGGACGACAGCGAGCTTCTTGAGATTCTGTTTGGGCAGGATGGCCATGTCCGGGCGGTATCCCGCTCCCTCGGCGGCTTGTCAACGCGTCGGGGCATCGACCCGAGAAGCGGAGCGCCGCGGATTATCGTTCAGCGGGCTTGAGGCCTGGTTTCCAGCGCGCTGAGAATGAAAGCGATCATCTCGTCGGGATTCGGGCCGGGAATGCACTCGCATTGCGTGATCAGCAGGGGATGCATGAAACGGATCATCGCGGTGCGGATGCAGCCCGTTGCATGGGCAGGCTCCATCGGCCGGAACTCGCCCCGCGCGATGCCGTCGGCGACGACGCGACGCAGGACGACGTCGAAGCGCTCGATATGGGCGATGATCGCGTCCCAGCTTTCCTCCATCGCGGCGCAGACCATTTCCTGCATGCGGGCGTGGCCGGCGAAGCGCGCGGCGTTCAGCCGATAGGAGGTCGCGAGGATGTCGCGCAGCCGCTCGCCGGCCGGCCGATCCTCGTCGGCGATGGTGGCGATCGCCTCTTCCTGTTCGCGCTTGTAGCGCTCGAGCACGGCTTCGTTGATCGACTTCTTGGAATCGAAGAAGCGATAGACGTTGGCGGGGCTCATCCGCAGGGATTTGGCGATGTCCGCCACGGTCGTCTTCTGGTACCCGATATCGCGGAAGAAGCGCTCGGCGGTGTCGACGATGGTCTGCCTGGTATCGCGTTCGGGGTTGCTCACGGCGCCGCCGGCTGGGTTGTTTTAAACGAAAGCGGTGAAGAATTGATCGTTATGACGAATTTCATCATTCGTCAACATTATGGCGAATAAAGACTTTTGCGCTGATGTGCATCAATCCTCCTGCAATGCCCTGCCAGGAGAACCGATCAAGAATGCCGCAGTTCCCCAAATGGCCTAGCCAGCAGAAACGCGCGTCCTGGCGAGATTGAACAGGGTTTCCGTATCGAAATGCTCATCCAGATGCGCTGCAAGAGCATCCAGGGTCAGCTCGACCGCCGCTTCATAATGCAGGCCCGATGCGTGGCGCTGGCCGTCGATGGCGGCCAGCCAGGCGCTACGCACCGCGTCGGAAGCAAAGACGCCATGCAGATAGCTGCCGGCGACGCGCCCGTCGAGGCTAGCGGCGCCTTCCATGCGGTCCCCGATCCGGAAGGGCGCGCGGATCCGGTCGCCACCCTCGGTCCGGCCGAGATGGATTTCGTAGGCCCTGCCTTCGGCCGCGCTGCCGATATCGGTGAAATCGACCTCTCGCACGGTCTTGTCGGTGTCGAGCGTGGTCTCGACATCGAGCAGGCCGAGACCGGGCGCCTCGCCCGGCGGCCCCTCCAATCCTAGGGGGTCGCGCACGACCTGTCCGAGCATCTGATAGCCACCGCAAAGCCCGAGGACGCGTCCGCCCCGGCGACGATGGGCGAGGATATCGATATCCCAGCCTTCCCGGCGCAGCGCAGCGAGGTCGCGCAGCGTCGTCTTGGAACCGGGCAGGATGACGAGGTCGGCATCGCCGGGCAGTGGCTGTCCTGGTCCGATCATCGCGAGATCGACATCCGCTTCCAGCTTGAGCGGGTCGAGATCGTCGAAATTGGCGATGCCCGGCAGCACCGGTACGGCGATTCTGATGCGGACACCGGCTTTCCGCCCTGAGCGGATGTCGAGCCCGTCCTCCGCCGGCAGCCTGACGGCATCGGCGAACCACGGTACGACGCCCAGGCAGGGCCACCCGGTGGTCTCCGCGATGGTCGCGACGCCGGGCGCGAACAGTTCGGCGGCCCCGCGGAAGCGGTTGATCGCGAAGGCGCGGATCATCGCTCTGTCTTCTGCGTCGAGCACGGCATGGGTGCCGACGAGGCTCGCGATCACGCCGCCGCGGTCGATATCGCCGATCAGCACGGCCGGAACGTTGGCGGCGCGGGCGAAACCGAGATTGGCGATGTCGCGGGCGCGCAGGTTGGTCTCGGCCGGCGATCCGGCGCCCTCGACGAGGAGGAGATCGGCGCCTTCGCCAAGGCGTTGGAAGCTCTCCAGGACCTGTGGCAGGAAATCGCCGCGCCGGGCGAAGTCGCGCGAGGCCAGGCGGCCGGCGACGCGGCCCTGCAGGATGATCTGGCTGCCCTGCTCGCCTTCGGGCTTGAGCAGAACCGGGTTCATGTCGGGATGCGAAGCGATCCGGGCCGCGCGAGCCTGGAGCGCCTGCGCTCGCCCGATCTCGCCGAAACGGGTCGCAGCGGCATTGTTCGACATGTTCTGCGGCTTGAACGGCCGTACCTTGAGGCCGCGATTCGCGAAAAGCCGGCATAAGCCCGCGACGATGAGCGACTTGCCGACATTCGAGCCGGTGCCGAGGATCATGATCGCGGGAACGGAGCGGGCCATGCGCCTGCTTAGCGCGGTTTCTTCGGTCCCGGAAATCCATCGTTGCGGCAATCTTCACGCAAGGATGGCGAGGGAGCTTGGCGCGGATTTCGCGCGTCGGAGGCGGCTTGCATCCTCCTGACAAGGTTCGCCGGCCCACTGCGGCATCCTGCTGCGCCAAAGGGGCGAAGTCGCAACAGGCATCCGCCGAGGGCCGGCTGAGAATCAATAAATCCTGAATGGTGACGAATGTCAACATTCATCATTCGCTATCTTCAACGCCCCTGAGATCGGGTTTCCGTCGGATGCGCCGGCCGGTCCGGCATGCTAAAGCCTCGGTTCCCGCCTTTGCCGAGCCGATCCGACGCTGATGAATCCGATCCTCTCCGCCCTTCCCACCACCGTCTTCGAGGTGATGTCCCAGCTCGCCCGCGAGACCGGCGCCGTGAATCTCGGGCAGGGCTTTCCGGACGATCCCGGCCCGCTCGATGTCCGCCGGAAGGCGGCCGAGGCCGTGGTCGATGGCTGGAACCAGTATCCGCCGATGATGGGCCTGCCCGAACTGCGCGAGGCGACGGCCAAGCATTTCAAGCATTGGCAGGGGCTCGATCTCGATCCGGCGACGGAGGTCATGGTGACCTCAGGCGCGACCGAGGCGATCGCCGGCGCATTGATGGCCCTGATCACGCCGGGCGACGAGGTCGTGCTGTTCGAGCCGATGTACGACGCCTATCTGCCGCTGGTGCGGCGTGCCGGCGGTATCCCGAAATTCGTGACGCTGACGCCGCCGCATTTCGGCCTGACCGAGGAGGCGCTGGCCAAGGCCTTCTCGCCGAAGACCAAGGTGGTGTTGTTCAACAACCCGCTGAACCCGACGGCGACGATTTTCGGCAAGGCCGATCTCGATCTGCTCGCCGATTTCTGTGTCCGCCATGATGCGATCGCGATCTGCGACGAGGTCTGGGAACATGTCGTGTTCGACGGGCGCCGCCATGCCTCGGTGCTCGGGCGGCCGGACATGCGCGAGCGCACCGTCAAGATCTCCTCGGCGGGAAAGATCTTCTCGCTGACCGGCTGGAAGGTCGGGCTGGTGATGGCCGCGCCCGCGATCATGCGCGTGCTGGCCAAGGCGCACCAGTTTATCACCTTCACCACCCCGCCGAACCTGCAGGCCGCGGTGGCCTTCGGCCTTGGCAAGGAGGACGGTTATTTCGAGGATATGCGCGCCGATTTCCAGCGCTCGCGCGATCGCTTCGCGGCGGGCCTGCGCGATCTCGGCTTCGCGGTGTTGCCGAGCGCCGGAACCTATTTCCTCAATGTCGACATCGCTCCGCTCGGCGAGAGCGACGATGTCGGGTTCTGCCGCAGGCTGGTGACCGAGAACGGCGTCGCCGCGATCCCGGTCAGCGCCTTCTATGCCGAGGGGGCGGTGAAGAACGTCGTCCGCTTCTGCTTCGCCAAGCGCGACGCCACGCTGGACGCGGCGCTGGAGCGGCTGGCGGCGCGTCGTCCACGTTGAGGGAAGATTGGCGGATCAGCCGCCGATCAGCTTGGCTGCAATCGCGCCGGCCGCTCCGAGCCGCTTCTGCAGATCAGCTGCGACCGCCCCGCCAGTGCCCGCCTGGAGGGCGGCCTGGGTCGCCGCCATCAACTGCGCCAAGGCCTGCTGTGCCAGGGCCTTGTCCTTGTTGCGTCTGGCGAGTTGGAGCATCGCTTCGGCCTGGTTGGCCCGCGTCTGCGCCCAGAGCAGCGGCGCACGGTCTTCACGGTACTCTTCCAGCGCGGCGGCGAAGGCGGCGATGGCCTCTTCGATCACGACGGGTTCGCTGTAGCGCTCGCCCATCGCGGCCAGAACGCTGCCCATCTGGTCCTGGAGTTCGGCCCAGCGCATCGGCGTGCGTCCGCGGTCCGTCGCCGCGGCGACGCGATTGAAGCCGTTGAAGGCGCGTTCGAGCAGCGACAGGTCACTGCGACGTCGGCCGAGGGTCGCGCGGGCGCGGGAAATCATGTGCTCGGCTTCGAGCCAGCGAGCCTCGTCGTCGCTGCGCTTCCAGACGGCGAGCGCCGTGGCATAGGTCGCGACGGCCTCTTCGAGAAGGTTGTCGTCCTTCTGCGAGATACCGAGATTCACCGCGAGCTTGCCGAAGCGCAGCTTGAGGGCGCGCCAGAGCGCCGGCGCTTCGTTATGGCGCAGGTCCTCGAGCCCGGCTCGGCAATGGGCGAGAGCCTCATTGAGCAGCCTGGCCTCCCCGCTAAGCGCGGCGAGCTTGTCGAGCGAGGCGGCGAGCGCTTCCTGGACTTCGGCGAAGGCAACGGTATCGGCCAGGCTGTCCAGCCCTTCGAGCAATCGGCGCAGGGCCGGGATGGCAGCGTCATAACCCTCCCGACCGCCGAAATCCTCGCTGATCCGGGCCAGAACCTTTGCCTGGTCGAGGGCCGCGTCGCGGCTGCGCTCGATCGCGGCGAGGCCGATCAGGGCGGAGGCTTCGCCGAAGCGGGCGGCGGCTTCGCGATAGGCTTCGGCCGTCGTGCGCAGGAAACTGAGCGCGGCCCGGTCGGCGCGGTTCTCGCCGACAAGCAGCCGCCGTTCCAGCGGGAGCGCCGACAGATCGGTGGAGCCTCCGATGGCATGCAGCTCGGCTTGGGCGAGGCTTTTGTCGGCATCCGCAAAGCGCCCCTCGGCGATCGCGGCTGCTGCCTCGCCGCGCAGGCGTCGAATCTCGGCATCGCCCAGCGCTGCGGCCAGACGCGCGGCCAGCGCAAGAAAATCGGTCGCCTTGCGGTCGAGCAGGCTCTCGCTCGGCAAGGGAGAGCCCGAGCGGCGCAGCCAGTCCGCCATCATCGCGGCCAGTGCGATCGGCGATACACCGCGGCGCCCCGCAACGCGCGCCAGGAGCGGAGCGATCTGGTCGGATTGGCTGATGGCTGCCTCCCGCTCCCGCCCGTTTTTGGTGGTGAGGATCGCCGCGCGCCCCGGAGGCGTGCGGCGATCGAAACGGCTTACTTCGCGGCGATCACCGCGATCTCGACCGTGAACTGCGGCGCAGCGAGCTTGGCCTCGACCGTGGCACGGCCCGGCGTGGCGCCAGCGACGACCCACTTGTCCCAGATGGCGTTCATCTCGGCGAAGGTCGACATGTCGGAGAGCCAGATGTTGACCATGAGCAGCTTCGACTTATCGGTGCCGGCCTCGGCCAGCAGGCCGTCGATGATGCCGAGGATGTCGGCGGTCTGCTCGCCGACGCTCTTGCCGGCAGCCTTGTCCGCGACCTGGCCGGCCAGATAGACGGTGTTGCCGTGCACGACGGCCTTGGACATGCGCGGGCCGACGCCGATACGCTGAATGCTCATAGTCTGATCTCCTTGAACGGACGCCTCGCTGGTAGCCCGGCCCGTCCGGTTTCGCAAACGATAAGCGAATGACCTAACGGAATCCTCCGGCGAAAAGGCGATCCGCCGGCTCCCGAATGCTCAGGCGAAGCTCGCCCAGCCTGCCCAGAGCGCCGCATAGCGTCCGGCCTTGCCGATCAGGACGAGCAGGGTGAAGCGCCAAAACGGGTAGTTCAGCGTGCCCGCCGCGAAGGTCAGCGGGTCGCCGACGATCGGCAGCCAGGCTAGCAGCAGCGACGGCCAACCGAAGCGAGCGAAGAGCGCCTGCGCCTGGGCGAAGCGTTTGGGATCGGGCCTCAGGCGCGCCGGCAGCCTGTCGACGCCGTGGCGTGCGATCATCAGGCCGAGCCACCAGTTGAGGATCGAGCCGGCCGTGTTCGCGAGGCTCGCGGTCAGGAAGAGCGCGAGCGGGTCGACGCTCTTCGCCGCCAGCAGCCCGACGAAGACGGCTTCCGACTGCGCCGGCAGCAGCGTCGCCGCGATGAGGGCCGCGGCCGCCATTCCGGCGAGGGAGGAGAGGGCTTCCATGGGGATCAGTCGCCGGCCGTCATTGCGAGGAGCGGAGCGACGAAGCAATCCAGGGGGGACCGAGTTGAAGCGTTCAGGCCGGTCCCCCGGATTGCTTCGCTGCGCTCGCAATGACGGGGCGGAGGAGGTGAAGCGATGTCACAGCCGGCGCAGTGCGACCTGCTGGATGCGGTGGCTCGCGCCCTTGGTCAGGATCAGGCTGGCGCGCTGGCGCGTCGGCAGGATGTTGTCCTGCAGGTTGGGCAGGTTGATCCCGGTCCAGAGCTTCTCGGCGATGGCGAGCGCCTCCTCCTCGCCGATCTCCGCATATTTGCGGAAGAACGAGCGCGGATCGCGGAAGGCCGTCTGGCGCAGCGTCATGAAGCGGTTGACGTACCAGCGGTGCAGGTCGTTCTCGTCGGCGTCGAGATAGACCGAGAAATCGAAGTAATCGGAGACGAAGGGGATGACCGTGCCGTCCTTCGGCATCCGGCTCGGCTGCAGGACGTTGAGCCCTTCGAGGATCAGGATGTCCGGCCGTTCGACGGTCACCGTCTCGCCGGGCACGACATCGTAGACGAGGTGCGAATAGACCGGCGCGGTCACCCGCGGCTTGCCGGCCTTGACGTCCGAGAGGAAGCGCAGGATCGCCGCGCCGTCATAGCTCTCGGGAAAACCCTTGCGCTGCATCAGCCCGCGCCGCTCCAGCTCGGCATTGGGCAAAAGGAAGCCGTCGGTGGTGACGAGCTCGACCTTCGGCGTATTCGGCCAGCGCGAGAGCAGCGCCTTCAGTACGCGCGCCGTGGTCGACTTGCCGACCGCGACCGAACCGGCGACGCCGATGATATAGGGCACCTTGGGCTCGGATTCGGCCAGCAGGAAGCGCTGCGTCGCCTTGAACAGCCCTTGGGTCGCTGCGACATAGAGCGAGAGCAGCCGCGACAGCGGCAGATAGATCGCCACGATTTCGTCGAGCGAGATCGGGTCGTTGATCGATTGCAGCTTGGTGAGATCGTCGACCGAGAGCGTCAGCGGCTGGTCGGCGCGCAAATGCGCCCACTCGTCGCGCGAGAACAGGCGATAGGGCGAAACCAGATCGCGTTCGGGCGGGGAGGAAATCAGGCGCTGGTCCATGACGCGACCCGCAATCCAGGCTTCGAGGTTCAAGGGAGGGTCATCCTGTCGGGTCCATCCTCACGCAACTCAACCGGTCATTGCCGGGGTCTGGCCGCCTTTTCCGCCAGTCCGGAGCGGGCCGTGCGGGCCTCAAGCTGGCTCAAGACGTCTTGCAATGCAACATCGCGCGCCCGAAGCACAACCAAAAGATGATAGAGCACATCGGCGCTCTCGGCGATCAGTTCGGCGCGATCGCCCTTCACGGCTGCGATGACGGCCTCGACCGCCTCCTCGCCGAATTTCTTCGCAGCGCGCTCGGGCCCGGCGGCCAGCAGCTTGGCCGTCCAGGATTCCTCGGGCGAGGCGGCGGCGCGCTCGGCGACGCGGGCTTCGAGATCGGAGAGGGTGAAGCCAGCCATCTCAGTCCAGCCTCATCCGGAGGCCGGCTTCGGCCATATGCGCCTTGGCCTGGCCGATCGTGTAGGTGCCGAAATGGAAGATCGAGGCGGCAAGCACGGCCGAGGCATGGCCCTCGCTGACGCCGGCCACGAGATCGTCGAGATCGCCGACGCCGCCGGACGCGATGACCGGGACCGAGACCGCATCCGCGACCGCCCGCGTCAGGCCGAGATCGTAGCCGGCCTTGGTGCCGTCGCGATCCATCGAGGTGACCAGCAATTCGCCGGCGCCGAGCGAGACGACCTCGCGCGCGAAGGCGACGGCCTCGATGCCGGTGGCGTTGCGCCCGCCATGAGTGAAGATCTCCCAGCGGCCGGGCGAGACCTGTTTGGCGTCGATCGCGACCACGACGCATTGGTCGCCGAACTTCTCGGCCGCTTCCTTGACGAACTGGCGGTTGGTCACGGCGGCCGTGTTGATCGAAACCTTGTCGGCCCCCGCGAGCAGCAGCGCCCGGATATCCTCGACCTTGCGCACGCCACCGCCGACGGTGAGCGGCATGAAGCAGGCCTCGGCCGTGCGCGTCACCGCATCGAGCAGGATGCCGCGGTCCTCGTGGCTCGCGGTGATGTCGAGAAAGCAGAGCTCGTCGGCGCCGGCCGCGTCATAGGCCTTGGCGGCCGCGACCGGATCGCCGGCATCGACGAGATCGAGGAATTGCACGCCCTTGACGACGCGGCCGTCCTTGACGTCGAGGCAGGGGATGATGCGGGTCTTGAGCGTCATGCCGCTGCTCCCCTGCCGGTCGTCGCGAGGCGCTTCAGCGCCTCGCCTGCGTCGATCCGCCCGTCATAGAGCGCCCGGCCGGTGATCGCGCCTTCGAGGATCGCGGCGTCGGCGGTGCAGAGCCGCTCGATATCGGCCATCGAGGCGAGTCCGCCCGAAGCGATCACCGGGATCGAGACGGCCTGCGCCAGCCCGATCGTGCCCTCCCAGTTGATGCCCTGGAGCATGCCGTCGCGGGCGATGTCGGTGTAGATGATCGCGGCGACGCCGGCATCCTCGAAGCGCTTGCCGAGATCGGCAGCCGCCAATGTCGAGGTTTCGGCCCAGCCTTCCACGGCCACGAAGCCGTCGCGCGCATCGATGCCGACCGCGACCTGCCCCGGAAAGGCCTTCGCCGCCTCGCGCACGAAGCCGGGATCGCGCACCGCCGCCGTGCCGATGATGACGCGGCGGATACCTTTCTCCAGCCAGCCCGCGACCGTCTTCATGTCGCGGATGCCGCCGCCGAGCTGCACCGGAAACGCGACGCGCTTCAGGATCGCCTCAACCGCCGCCGCGTTCATCGGCTTGCCGGCGAAGGCGCCGTCGAGATCGACGACATGCAGCCACTGGAAGCCTTGGCGCTCGAAATCGGCGGCCTGCGCCGCCGGATCGTCGTTGAAGATCGTGGCCTGCGCCATGTCGCCCTGCTTCAGCCGGACGCAGCGGCCTTCCTTCAGGTCGATCGCGGGAAAGAGGATCATGGTGCCCAGCTCAGGAAATTCGTGATGAGCTTCAGCCCCAGCTTCTGGCTCTTCTCGGGGTGGAATTGCGTGCCGGCGACATTGCCATGCGCGACCATCGCGGTCACCGGCCCGCCATGGTCGGTCAGGGCCAGCACATCCTGCGGCCGCGCCGCCGCCAGCGCATAGGAATGCACGAAATAGGCGTGCAGCCCCTGGGGGCCGGTCTCGATGCCGTCGAGCAGGGGGTGATCGTCCTGCTTGTGCAGAGTGTTCCAGCCCATATGCGGGATCTTGAGGGCGTCGTCCTTCGGCTTGATCAGCGTGACGTCGCCGGGAATCCAGCCGAGCCCCGGCGTGATCGTGTATTCCAGCCCGCGCGAGGCGAGGAGCTGCATGCCGACGCAGATGCCGAGAAAGGGCCGGCCCTTGCCGCGCACGACCTCTTCCAGCGTCTCGACCATGCCGGGCACGGCATCGAGCCCGCGCCGGCAATCGGCGAAGGCGCCGACGCCCGGCAGCACGATGCGGTCGGCCGCGCGCACCACGTCGGTGTCGCTGGTGACATGGATGGTCGAGGGAATGCTGGCTTCCGTAGCCGCTCGCTCGAAGCTTTTCGCGGCCGAGTGCAGGTTGCCCGAGCCGTAATCGATGATCGCGACGCTCTGGCTCATCGTCCGCGCGCCTCCGGAAACAGGCCGATGATCGGCAGAGGGCCGCGCGGTCGTGCCGCAACAGTGGCCGGCGCCGCCTCGATGCGCGGCAGCGCCGCTTCGCCGGCCAGGGCCCGCTCGAAATAGCGGCGCTCGGCCTCGGCCAGCGTGCGGGCCTCGACGACATCCGCGAGCCGCCAGCCCTGGCGGGTCAGCTTGCGCAGGACGAGATTGTGGCCCTCGACGCCGAGGAACAGCGCGATCGACCAGTAGATCAGGCCGAGCGCGGTCGAATGCAGCCCGACGCGGCTGTTCAGATAGAACATGGCAGCCCAGGCCAGGACGAAGATTAGCGTCGCCAGCCAGAGCCGCTTGCCCAGCAGCCAGAGGCCGGCGAGCAGGAAGGCGCCCCAGGCGAAACGCTCGGGGACCAGCCGCACCTGCTCGATCTCCTCGCGCCGATCGCCGCCGTCGGGCGGCGGCATCATGACGATGTAGAATGCCATCGCGACCTCCTACAGCGCGCCCTTGGTCGAGGGGACGCGGTCGCCCTCGCGCGGATCGACGTCGAGCGCCTGCCGCAGCGCCCGCGCCAGCCCCTTGAAGCAGCTTTCGGCGATATGGTGGGCGTTGTCGCCGTAGAGCGTCTCGACATGCAGCGTGATGCCGGCATTGATCGCGAAGGCCTGGAAGAACTCGCGCACCAGCTCGGTGTCGAACGTGCCGATCTTCTGTGCCTTGAATTCGGTGCGGAACACCAGGAAGGGCCGGCCGGAGACGTCGACGGCGACGCGGGTAAGCGTCTCGTCCATCGGAAGGTGGACGTCGGCATAGCGGCGGATGCCCTTCTTCGAGCCGAGCGCTTGTTTCAGGGCCTCGCCCATGGCGATGCCAGCATCCTCCACCGAGTGGTGGTCGTCGATATGGGTGTCGCCCCTCACCTTGACCTTGAGGTCGATCAGCGAATGGCGGGCAAAAAGGTCGAGCATATGGTCGAAGAAGCCGACGCCGGTGGCGATCTCGGCCTTGCCGGTGCCGTCGATCAGGAGCGAGACCGCGATATCGGTCTCGTTGGTGCGGCGCTTCACTTCGCCCGAACGCATGCTGGCCTCTCAAGCCTCTAGATCGTCGCGCGTCCAATAGGACGCGATAACGATGATCTATCGATATGTTATCGCATCGGATTTGTCCGAAAAGTGGGATCCACTTTTCGGTCCGATGCTATAGCGGGAAACGGCC
The DNA here is from genome assembly GCA_039808685.1 of Allobosea sp. Classification (GTDB taxonomy): domain Bacteria; phylum Pseudomonadota; class Alphaproteobacteria; order Rhizobiales; family Beijerinckiaceae; genus Allobosea. Next base: position 40,325 of record JBDHTM010000004.1, read on the forward strand.
CCGCTTTAGCAGGGGCGGGCGGTGATGGCCACTGGTCGTGCGTACTCCCGGACCTCTGCCGTCATCCCGGACAAGCCGCGAAGCGGCGCCGATCCGGGATCCATGCCTGAACCTCGACCGGAAGCGCTCCGGAATGGATCCCGGGTCTACGCTTCGCTGCGCCCGGGATGACGGCGGAGGTTCTGTGCGACGAAGGCGGTCACACCTTCGCCAGCGCCTGCTCCAGGTCGGCGATCAGGTCATCGGGATGCTCAAGCCCGATCGAGAGGCGGATCAGCCCGTCGCTGACGCCCATCGCGGCGCGTACCTCCGGCGTGAAGCGCTGATGCGTCGTCGTCGCCGGATGGACGATCAGGCTCTTGGCGTCGCCGAGATTGTTCGAGATGCGGATCAGCTTGCAGGCGTCGAGCAGGCAATAGGCCCCTTCCTTGCCGCCGGGCACCTCGAAGGCGATCATGGTCGAGGGGCCGCTCATCTGGCGCCTGATGATCTCGGCCTGCGGATGGTTCTCGTGGCCGGGGAAGATCACTTTGGTCGGCTTGCTCTGCGCCGCCAGCCAGTCGGCGACCGCTGTCGCATTCTGCGCTTGCTTCGCGACGCGCAAAGGCAGCGTTTCCAGCGCCTTCAGCATCACCCAGGCGTTGAAAGGCGAGAGGATCGGGCCGGTCTGCCGCAGGTAGTTCTGGATATCGGCCTCGATCAGCTCCTTCGAGCCGAGGATCAGCCCGCCGAGGCAGCGGCCCTGACCGTCGATATGCTTGGTCGCGGAATAGACGACGATATCGGCGCCGAGCTCGAGCGGGCGCTGGAAGAGCGGCGTGGCGAAGACATTGTCGACCACGAGCTTGGCTCCGGCCTCCTTCGATATCTTGGCGATGGCCGCGATATCGAGCACTTCCAGCGTCGGGTTCGAGGGCGATTCGAGGAAGAACAGCTTGGTACTGGGTCGGACCGCCTTGCGCCAGGCATCGAGATCGGTGCCCTCGACAAGCGTCGTCTCGACGCCGTAGCGCGGCAGATGGTCCTCGATGATGTAGCGACAGGAGCCGAACAGGGCGCTGGCGGCGACGACATGGTCGCCCGCCCGCACCGGCGCCATCATCGCCGCGGTGACCGCAGCCATGCCGGTCGCGGTGGCGCGACAGGCTTCGGCGCCCTCGAAGGAGGCCATGCGGGCCTCCAGCATCGCCGTCGTAGGATTGCCGAGCCGGCCGTACTGGAAGCCTGGATCGGTGTTGAGGAAGCGCCCTTCCGCCTGCGCGGCATTGTCGTAGACATGGCCCTGCGTCAGGTACAGCGCCTCCGACGTCTCGCCGAACTGGGATCGCAGGATGCCGTCATGGACGAGGCGGGTCTCGGGATGCAGCTTGGCTGCGGCATTGTCCGGTGACGGCATGGAACTCTCGATCCGTTCTTTATAACGGACAGGAGCAGTATCAGCTCCCAAGGAGTTCGTAAAGAAGAACGAATTTTCCTTTGCAAGGAACCTGCGCCGGAGGAAACGCCTCCTGCTCAGCCCCGTTGTTCGCCGGAACGTCCGAGCGGCCTGAGGAAGCCGGTGAGGTCGGCGGTCACGTGGTGGACATGGCCGGCCTCGATTGCGACCTGCTCCCAGGCTTCGCGGAAGGGGTCGGGCGTCTTTGGCACGATCAACACGGTCTTCATGCCCAGCTCGTTCGGCACGATCAGATTCTTCTCGATATCCTCGAACATCGCGGCCCGGCCGGGATCGATCGCATGCTTGGCGAGGAAGTTCTCATAGGTCGCGCGCTCGGGCTTCGGCAGGAAGCCGGCATGGACGATGTCGAAGATATCCTCGAACTGGTCGAGGATGCCGAGCTTGCCGGCGACATTCCTGGCGTGGCCGACCGAGCCGTTGGTCAGGATCAGCTTGCGGCCGGGCAGCGCCGCGAGCGCCGCTCCGAGCTCCGGATTGGGTTCGAGCAGCGACAGGTCGATGTCATGGGCGAAGTCGAGGAACCGGTCGGGATCGATCTGGTGCTCCTCCATCAGTCCTTTCAGCGTCGTGCCGTAGCGGTGATAGTAGTACTGCCGCAGCGCATGCGAGGACAGGCCGTCGAGCCCGAACAAGTCCTGCAGGAACAGCGTGATGCGCTCGTTGACCTGTGGCCAGACGCGGCATTCATGCGAATACAGCGTGTTGTCGAGGTCGAAGATCCAGTGGTCGACATGTGCGAAGCCGTCCGCCGTCAGCGGCGAGGTCGCGGCAGGAATGTCTGCGAGTTTTTTCATAGGACTCCGTGATGTGGCGAGCCGGAGTCTGCGCCGCAAGTCCTTGGGCAAGGCTTAATCGCGGCAACTCTTGAAACTCTCGACGCCGTCATCCCGGACAAGCCGCGGTAGCGGCGCCGATCGGGGATCCATGCCTGAACGGTTCCGGAATGGATCCCCGGTCTTCGCTTCGCTCCGCCCGGGACGACTGCGTGAGAGTTTCTCTCACCGCCGGATGATCGTGCCGGCACCGGTATCGGTGAAGAGCTCGATGAGCGCCGCATGCGGCACCTTGCCGTCGAGGATGACGACGGCCTCGACACCCTTCTCCAGCGCGTAGATGCAGGTCTCGATCTTCGGGATCATGCCGCCCGAGATCGTGCCGTCCGCAATCAGGTGGCGGCATTCCTCGACCGTGAGCTCGGGGATGAGCTGCTTGTCCTTGTTGAGCACGCCCGGCACGTCGGTGAGCAGCAGCAGGCGCTTGGCGTTGAGCGCGCCGGCGATGGCGCCCGCGAAGGTGTCGGCGTTGACATTGTAGGTCTGGCCGTCGGCGGCGGCGCAGACCGGCGCCAGCACCGGAATCAGTTCGGCCTTCAGCACCGCGTCGAGCACGGCGGTATTGACCTTCTCAGGCTCGCCGACGAAGCCGAGGTCCAGGACTTCCTCGATCTTGGAATCGGGGTCGACCACGGTGCGGGTCACCTTGCGGGCGGTGACCATGTTGCCGTCCTTGCCGCAGAGCCCGATGGCGCGCCCGCCTTCGCGGGTGATGTAGCCGACGATCTCCTTGTTGACCGAGCCGGCCAGCACCATCTCGACGACCTCGACGGTCGCTTCGTCGGTGACGCGCAGGCCCTGCTTGAACTCGGACTGGATGCCGAGCTTCTTCAGCATGGCCGCGATCTGCGGGCCGCCGCCATGGCAGACGACCGGCTTCAGGCCGGACTGCTCGAGCAGCACGATATCCTCGGCGAAATCCTCGGCGGTCGCCGCATCGCCCATGGCGTTGCCGCCATACTTGATGACGATGATCTCCTGGTCGTAGCGCTGCATATGCGGTAGCGCCTGCACCAGCAGTTCGGCGGATTGCGACGGCGTCAGGTGAAGATGGTCGGTCATTCGGGCAGGCTCCGCGCGGCCGCAGGAAAGGTGCGGTCGCGCTTCTACCCGAACTTGCACGGCGGCGGAAGAACGCCGCGCGGCTGTCAGCTCCGCTTCGCCGTCACGGCGGCGACCGCTAGCCCGAGCCAGCCGCCGAGCATGAACCAGCCGCCAATCGGTGCCGTCCGAGGGAAAAGCCCTTCATTGACGAAGCCGCGCCGGGCGAGGTCCGCCGCGAACAGCATCGCGCCAAGGACGATGGCGGAGAGCGCGATCCGGGCGATGACGTCCTGAAGATGCCCGCCCGTGCGCGCAGCCGTGGCGCCGATCACGACCGAGGCATGGAACAGCAGCATCTGGCCTGCGGTCTGGACATTGGCCGTGCCGGTGATGTGTGCCGCGGCCGCCAGCAAGGCGACGCCGGCGAAGCCCATCAGTGCGGCGAAGGCCAGATGAAGGCGCGTCGCGGTCATCGCGGCTCAGCCGTGCTCCGCCAGCACGCGGCCGATCGCGGCGCGGAATTCCGGGATGCCCATGCCGCTCTCGCTGGAGGTCAGCAGCACCTCCGGGAAGGCGGCCGGGCGGCGCTTGATCTCGTCGAAGGTCGCTTCGGTCATGAAGGTCTGGTCGGCCTTCTTCAGCGCATCGCCCTTGGTCAGCACGACCTGATAGGACACGGCGGCCTTGTCGAGCGTCTCCAGCACGGCGCCGTCGACATCCTTCACGCCATGACGGGCATCGATCAGCACATAGACGCGCATCAGGTTGGAGCGCCCGCGCAGGTAGTCGTGGATCAGCCTGGTCCAGGCTGCGACCTTCTCCTTGCCGACGGCAGCATAACCGTAGCCGGGCATGTCGACGATGGTCAGCCGCTCGTCATGGCCGACCTGGCGGAAGAAGTTGAGCTGCTGCGTGCGGCCGGGCGTATGCGAGGTTCGCGCCAGCGCGTTGCGCCGGGTCAGCGCGTTGATCAGGCTCGACTTGCCGACATTGGAGCGCCCGGCGAAGGCGATCTCCTGGCCCACCATCGGCGGCAGGTCGTCGATCCTGGTCGAGGCCCAGACGAAGTCCCACGGCCCCTCGAAGAGCTTGCGGGCGGCCTCGATCTCCTCGGCGTCGTAAGGCTTTGTCGTCGATGTGGTCATGGCGTCCTGCCTACACGGCCCTGCGCAGCGCGTCGATATCGGCGCCCTGGATCGCGTCGACATGACGCGCGATCTTGTCCGCCGGCCAATCCCACCAGCGGATCGCCAGCAGTTCCGCGACGATTTCGGGCGGAAAACGCATCTTCACGATCCGGCCCGGATTGCCGGCGACCACGGCATAGGCAGGCACGTCTTTCGTCACCTGCGCCCGCGTGCCGATGATCGCGCCGTCGCCGATCGTCATGCCCGGCATGAGCACCGCCTCGCGCCCGATCCAGACGTCGTTGCCGATCACCATGTCGCCGCGATTGTTCGGGCCGGGGCGCTTCAGGCTCGCGGGGTCGCCGAGGCCGAACATCTGGAAGGGGAAGGTCGAGAAGCCGCTGAGCGGATGGTTGGCGCCGTTCATGATAAACTGCGCCGCCTGCGCGATCGCGACGAATTTCCCGATGATCAGGCGGTCGCCGATGAAGTCGAAATGATAGCGCACGCAGCGGGCGACGAAATGCTCCGGGCCGCGCGAGTCGTCATAGTAGCTGTAGTCGCCGATCTCGATCAGCGGATGGTCGACCACCGCCTTCAGGAAGGCCGTGCCCTTCCAGCCGGGAATCGGATGGCGCGTGCTCGGATCGGGTAGCGGCATCGGTTTGATGGCCTCGGCTCAAAAGCGAAGGGCGGGAAACCCCGCCCTTCGATCACTCACTTCTTGTTGCTGTTGGCGGGGTGGGGCGCTCCGCCTGCGGCTGCCGGCTTCTTGCCGAACATGCCCTTGAGGTTGTCGAAGAGTTCGATCTTCACCCCGTTCTTGCGCATGATGTAGCCCTGCTGGAGCACCGAGAGCAGGTTGTTCCAGCTCCAGTAGATCACCAGGCCGGCCGGGAACGAGCCGAGCAGGAAGGTGAAGAACACCGGCATCCAGGTGAACATCATCTTCTGCACCGGGTCCGGCGGCTCGGGGTTCATCTTCATCTGGATGAACATCGTCACACCCATGATCAGCGGCCAGGCGCCGAGATGCAGGAAGGCCGGCGGGGTGAACGGGATGAGCCCGAACAGGTTGAACAGGTTCGTCGGGTCCGGCGCCGCGAGATCGTGGATCCAGCCGAAGAACGGCGCGTGCCGCATCTCGATGGTGATGAACAGGATCTTATAGAGCGCGAAGAACACCGGGATCTGCAGCAGCACCGGCCAGCAGCCGGCGACCGGGTTGATCTTCTGCGTCTTGTACAGCTCCATCAGGGCCTGCTGCTGCTTCATCTTGTCGTCAGCATAGCGCTCGCGGATGGCCGTCATTTCCGGCTGCAGCGCCTTCATCTTCGCCATCGAGGCGTAGGATTTGTTGGCGAGCGGGAAGAACAGGCCCTTGAGCAGCACCGTGACGATCAGGATCGCGACGCCGAAATTGCCGATGTGCTTGTAGATCCAGTCGAGCACGAAGAAGAGCGGCTTGGTGATGAAATAGAACCAGCCCCAGTCGATCAGGAGCTCGAAGCGCTTGATGCCGAGATTCTTCTCATAGCCGTCGATAGCCGCGACTTCCTTGGCACCGGCGAAGAGCCGGGCGTTGGAGGAGGCCGTGGCGCCCGGCGCGACCGCGACGCCCTCACCGAGAAAATCGGCCTGGTAGGTGCGGCCGGTGCCGGTCTGGACCGAGGAATAGCGGCCCTCGTACTTGCGCTGCTGGTCGGGGATGACCGCAGCCGCCCAGTACTTGTCGGTGATGCCCACGAAGCCGCCGACCGCATCCTTCCAGGTCTTGCCATTCGCGCCGGGCGAGAGCAGCGGCTCCTTGTCGAGCTTGTCGTAGGTATATTCCTGCAGGCCCTGCTCGCCGAGATTGCCGACGAGGCCCTCGTGCAGCACGTAGTAGCCCAGCGTATGCGGCTTGTTCTGGCGGACGATCTGGCCATAGGGGAACAGCGTCACCGCTGCGCCGCCCTTGTTCTCGACCTCGTCGCGGATCGTGAACATCGCGTTGTCGTCGACGCTGACGATGCGCTTGAAGGTCAAGCCCTGGCCGTTGTCCCAGCTCAGAGTCACCGGCCTGGCCGGGGTCAGCACCTGGTTGTCGGCGGTCCAGACCGTCGTCGCGTTCGGCAGCGGAACGGTTGTGCCGGGCGCCGCGACCCAGCCGAAATCGGAATAATAGGCATCAGGTCCGCCGACCGGCGAAAGCAGCACGATGATCGGGCTCTTCGGGTCGACCGTCTCGTGATAGGCCTTGAGCGAGACGTCGTCGATACGCGCGCCGGTCAGCGAGATCGAGCCGGCGATCTTGGGCGTGTCGATCTTGACCCGGGGGCTTGCCGCCAGCGCCTGCTCGCGGGTGCCGATGGCCTGCGTCGCGGCCGCGCCCGGCGCGGCGGAGCCGGCGGGCTGGCCGGGCGTGGCGGGAGCCGGGGTGGAGCCGGAAGCCGCAGGCGCCTGCTGACTCTGGGCCTGGCGGGCGATCTCCTGCTGCTTGTCCATCTGCGGCTTGGCATAGAAGAACTGCCAGCCGAGCAGGATGATCACCGACAGGACGATCGCGAGAAGCAGATTGCGGTTGTCTTCTTTCATCATGGTCGAAAACGGATCTCGCTTGGTCCGGCAGGGTCGGGCGCGGCTTTGTCAGGCTTGCGATGGCGCGCCGCGCTTGGGACGCGGGCGGCGCCTGTCGGCGAAGGTTGCTTCACGCGGCTTGTGAGGCTTTGCCCGGTCGATGGCAATCGAAAGATCGGCGACGAGCGTCTGGAACTTGGCGCCGAGCACCTCGGAGCGCGCGACGACCACGATGTCGCAGGGGCGCTCTGTCTGATTGGCGAGCGCCTGCTTGGCCGCTTCGCGCAGGCGCCGGCGGATGCGGTTGCGCTTCACGGCATTGCCGGTCTTGCGCGAGGCGGTGAGGCCGAGCCGCAGAGCCACGGGTTCGCCGCCCTTGCGGGGCTCGTCGGGCGCGGCATCGCGCACCTGCGCCATGAAGGCGGGCGAACGAAAACGGCGGCCGTGTTCGGCCGCCGCCAGGAATTCTTTGCGTTGCGTCAGACGGGCGAGGCGCATGGCGATTGGCCTGTCTTCCGAAACCGGCGCGCTATGGTGACGCGCCAGGGCTCGTCAGGCCGACAGGCGCTTGCGGCCGTGGGCGCGGCGAGCGGCGATGACCTTGCGGCCACCCTTGGTCGCCATGCGGGCGCGATAGCCGTGGCGGCGCTTGCGAACCAGCTTGCTGGGTTGATAGGTTCTCTTCACGGTCCGTCTCCGGGGCCTTTATGAGCACGACGGCCGCGGCTTTCCGGGGAAAGCATGGCCAACCGAGCCTGTCATGCGATAAGGGTCGGCGCCGCCTTTCGGCTGCGCAGGTCGCGGGCTTATGACGGATGGACGACACCAAGTCAACGCCAAACTGGCAGCTTCGCGCCTGACTGCGACGAAGCTGCGCGGTCTCTGCGATGCCGGCTTGCGATTCCCTCCGACATCCCCGATATAGCGGGCGGGAGGTTGGCGAGGGACGTCTCACTCGCCAACCGGGTCAGGTCCGGAAGGAAGCAGCCCTAACGAGACCGAACGGGTCTTCGTCCAGCCTCCCACCTCATGCGCCCGATAAAGCGCCGGACCGAAGCACGGAGCCGGCGCGGCGCCATTGACCCTCGCCTCCCGATTGGCGAAACCAGTCCGCATGACCGATCCAATCGACGCCGCCTCTGCTGACGAACCGGGATTCGCCGGTTTCGATCCGGCGCCTGCGCCGCAACCGGCCGCCGGCGGAGCTCCCGCGCCCTATCGCGTGCTCGCGCGAAAATATCGCCCGGCGCATTTCGGCGACCTGATCGGCCAGGAAGCGATGGTGCGCACGCTGACCAACGCCTTCGCGGCCGGCCGCATCCCGCAGGCCTGGATGCTGACCGGCGTGCGCGGCGTCGGCAAGACCACGACCGCCCGCATCCTCGCGCGCGCGCTGAATTTCCAGACGCCCGACGGGCAGGGCGCCCCGACCACCGATCTGCGCGAATTCGGCGTCCATTGCCGCGAGATCATCGAAGGCCGCCATATCGACGTGATGGAGATCGACGCCGCCTCCAACAACAGCGTCGACAATATCCGCCAGATCAACGACGCCGTGCGCTATGCGCCGGTCTCGGCGCGCTACAAGGTCTATATCGTCGACGAGGTGCACATGCTCTCGACCGGCGCCTTCAACGCCTTCCTGAAGACGCTGGAGGAGCCGCCGCCGCATGCGAAGTTCATCTTCGCGACGACGGAAATCCGCAAGGTGCCGATCACGGTGCTGTCGCGCTGTCAGCGTTTCGACCTGCGCCGCGTCGAATCCGACATGCTGGTCGATCATCTCGCCACTATCTGCCGGGCCGAGAGCGTCGATGCCGAGCAGGAAGCGCTCGCGGCGATCGCCCGCGCCGCCGAAGGCTCGGTGCGCGATTCCCTCTCGATCCTCGACCAGGCCATCGCGCATGCGGCCGGCCGGATCACGCTCGACGATATCCGTTCCATGCTCGGCCTCGCCGACCGGGCCCGCGTCATCGATCTCTTTGAAGCCGTGATGAAGGGTGATATCGCCGCCGCACTCGGCGAATTGCGGGCTCAGTACGATGCCGGCGCCGATCCGGTCGTGGTGCTGAACGACCTCGCCGAATTCACCCATCTCGTCACCCGCCTCAAGCTCGTGCCCGAGGCGGTGAAGGATAACAGCCTCGCCCAGGCCGAGCGCGTGCGCGGCGGCGATTTCGCCCAGCGCCTCTCGGTCCGCATCCTCGCCCGCACCTGGCAGATGCTGCTCAAGGGCATTGCCGAGGTGAAGCAGGCTGACCGGCCCGTCATGGCGGCCGAGATGGTGCTCGTCCGCCTCGCCCACGCGGCCGACCTGCCGACGCCGGACGAGGCCTTGAAGATGCTGCGCGACGGCATGGGCTCCGTCCCCGCGGGCAATGGGAATGGTGGTGGCAATGGGATGGGTATGCCACGCCCGCCCTCCGGCGGCGGCAACACGGCGCTCGCCGCCCGCCCGATCCTCGCCAGCGCCAATCCCGCGCCTGCCCCGGTCGCGCGTGCCGCCGCCGCGCCGATGGCGATCGTCGCTACGCTGGAGGATGTCGTCGCGCTGGCCTCCCAGCATCGCGACATCACGCTCAAGATCGCGCTGGAACGCGACATCCGGCCCGTGCGCTTCGAGCCCGGCCGCATCGAGTTCTCGTTGGCCGAGGGCGCATCGCGCACCCTTGCGCAGGACCTTTCCCGCCGCCTCAAGGAATGGACCGGCCAGACCTGGATGGTCGCCGTCGTCAACGAGGAGGGCGGCGCCACCATCCGCGAGCAGGCGGCGGCCGCGAAGGATCGGCGCGAGAGCGACGCCGCGGCTCACCCGGCCGTCAAGGCGGTGCTCGAGCGCTTCCCCGGTGCCCGCATCGTCGATGTCCGCGATCCCCGCGCCATCGCCGCGGCCGAAATGGCCGCTGCCATGCCGACAGAAGACGACTATCTGCCCGATGCCGAGCCCCTGTTCGACGATTCCGAACCGGATTTCGACGGCATCGATTTCTGATGATTGCGAGGAGGATTTTCGATGCGCGACATGATGGGCCTGATGAAGCAGGCGCAGCAGATGCAGCAGAAGATGGCCGACATGCAGGCCGAACTCGACAATATCGAGGTCGAGGGCGCTGCCGGCGGCGGCATGGTCACGGTGACGATGACGGCCAAGGGCGCGCTCAAGGGCGTCAAGATCGACCCGAGCCTGATGGTGCCGGACGAGCGCGAGATCCTCGAGGACCTGATCGTCGCTGCCGCCAACGACGCCCGCACCCGCGGCGAGCGCGTCATGCAGGAGCGCATGGCCGAGATCACCAAGGGCCTGCCGATCCCGCCGGGCATGAAGCTGTTTTGATCGTGATGGCGGCCGCCCCGGAATGACAAGGTAGCCTAATGTCCCGCGCCATTGCCGGTCCCGAGATCGAAAGGCTGATCCAGCTTCTGGCCAAGCTGCCGGGGCTCGGCCCGCGCTCGGCAAGGCGTGCGGCTTTGCATCTCGTCAAGAAGCGCGAGCAATTGCTCGGCCCGCTCTCCGAGGCGATGGCCGTGGCGCGCGAGCGCATCGTCGTCTGCGCCCGCTGCGGCAATGTCGATACCAGCGACCCCTGCGGCCTTTGCACCGATCCGCGCCGGGACGACAGCCTGATCGTCGTCGTTGCCGATATCTCCGATCTCTGGGCGCTGGAGCGCTCGGGCGCGGTCTCCGGCCGCTATCATGTGCTGGGTGGCGTGCTCTCGGCGCTCGACGGCGTGCGCCCCGAGCATCTCTCGCTCGACGCGCTGGTGGCGCGCGCCTCCGATCCGGCGGTGAAGGAGGTCATCCTCGCGCTCAACGCCACGGTCGACGGCCAGACCACGGCGCATTTCATCACTGATCTCCTGGCGCATCTGCCGGTGAAGGTGACCAAGCTTGCCCATGGTGTGCCGGTCGGCGGCGAGCTCGATTATCTCGATGACGGCACGTTGGCCGCGGCGATTCGCCAGCGCACGGGCTTCTGAGGAAGCCTCAGAACTTGTAGGCGACGCTGGCGCGGGCGCTGTGGCTCGACAATTCCTGCGAGCCGGTCAGGTCTGGGAAGGCGCCGGAGCTGGCGAAGCGGTTCCGCCCGAAATCGGTGTAGCGGTATTCGGCGCCGAGGATCAGGTGGTCCGTGAAGGCGAAGTTGATGCCCGCGCCGACATTCCAGCCGGTCCGGCTGCTCGTCAGCCGCTCGCCGAAGCCGGCCCCCGGCGCAAAGATGCGCCGCTCGTATTCGGTGAAGGAGACGCCGCCGGTGCCGTAGACCATCCAGCGGTCGAAGGCGAGGCCGAGGCGGGCGCGGGCAGAACCCTGCCAGTCCTGGCTGACGCGGGCGGTGAGCCCGATTCCGTCGAAGCGGCTGCGGCTGTTCAGCGCTTCGACATCACCCTCGACGCCGATCACGATGCCGCCGAGCTGATAGTTGAAGCCGCCATGGGCGCCGCCGAAAGCCGAATCCGCGCCGACACGGAAGCTGACGGGCGCGAAGCCGCTGCCGATCCGCACGCGGCCGTCACCCCAGGCATAGCCGCCCTGAAGACCCGCATAGAACCCGGTCCAGGAATAGAGCGCCGGCAGTTCCGGGGCCGGCGGCAAGGCGACCTTGCGCAGATCGGCCGCGCCAACCGCACCCGACAGCAGGATCGCGAGGCCCGTCAGGCCGGTTCTGAACAGCTTCGTCATCGGGCTTTCCGCAACATGGGCAAGCGCCCGCCGCGGGCGGCGGCGCCCGGTCATAACGAAGCATTAAGGTTAACAATCGGCTAACCCGCCCCTTGGTGGCCTCCATGCCGGAACGATTGCGAACGCGGCCGGTTGCTCGCAAGCTGTGGCGGAAACAGCAGGCAGGGCGCGAAACCGGAGATGGCTTTCCTCAAACGGATCACGGGCGCAGCCGGTATCGGGGTTGCCCTCGGTTACCTGTCGGGAGTGGTTGCCGGCAAGCTCGGGCGGCGTAGGGAGGAAGAGGTGCGCGGCCGGCTGGCCAGGACGCCGCTGCAGATGACCTGGCTCGGCTGGAAGGATGTCCTCCTGCGTTTCGCCGGCAATGTCGCCGAGAACCGTCTCTCGTCGCTTGCCGGCGCGGTCGCTTTCTTCACCCTGCTCTCGCTCGTGCCGGCCTTGTCCCTGCTGGTCACCATCTACCGCTACTTCACCGACCCCGCGACCATTGCCGAGCAGCTCGACACGGTTACGACCATGTTTCCGCAGGCTGCGCGCGAGCTCATCCATGAGCAGGCCATGCGGCTTTCGCGGCAATCCGGCTTCAACCTGTCGCTGGCGTTCTGGATCAGCCTGGGCGTCGCGACCTGGTCGGCCAATGCGGCGGTGAAGGCGCTCTTCGACGCGCTCAACATCATCTATCGCGAGGCCGAGAAGCGCAGCTTCCTCAAGCTCAACGCGATCTCGCTCTTCACGACGGTCAGCGGTGTCGTCCTGCTCGTCGCCGCGTTGGTCGCGATCGCCAGCCTGCCGGTGGTGACGGCGCTCTTTCCCTTCCATTCCGAGCTCGAGCGCCTGATCCGCATTGTCCGCTGGCCGGCCTTCTTCGTGCTGGCGATGCTCTCGATCGCGGTCCTCTACTGGATCGGCCCGAGCCGCGAGCGCGTGCGCTTCATCTGGGTCATGCCCGGGGCCCTCGCTGCCGCGCTGCTTTGGGGCGCGGCGTCCTATGTCTTCTCCTGGTATGTCTCGACGCTCGGCAACTACACGGCGGCCTATGGCTCGCTCGCGACTGTCGTGGTGTTCATGACCTGGCTCTGGCTCTCGGCGACGATCGTGCTGGCCGGCGCCGAGCTCAATGCCGAGCTCGAGCACCAGACGGCGCATGACACCACCACGGGGCTGCCGAAGCCGCTCGGCCAGCGCGGCGCGACGATGGCGGATCGGGTCGGTCCGCCAAGGGCGGAGTGATGCTGGGCCCCGAGGACACGCGCCACGAGGACCTGCGCAGCGGCAGGGGGCCGTGGCGGCCGGCATTGGAGCGCCCCTTGGGGCGGGCGCTCGAAGCCGGCACCCGTTGCGACGTCGCGATCGTCGGCGGCGGCATCACCGGCGCCCTCGTAGCCGAGCACCTGACGGCCATGGGCCGCGACGTCGTCCTGATCGACCGCGAGCGCGAAGGCTTCGGCAGCACGGCGGCCTCGACCGCGATGCTGCAATGGGAGATCGACCTGCGGCTGTCCCAGCTAGCGACGCTCTACGGATTTGCTGCTGCGGCTGAAGTCTACCGCTTGAGCTTCCAGGCGGTCGAAGGCCTGCGCAGACTGGTCGGCGACCTTGCTCTGCCCTGCGGCTTCGCGCCCCGCCGGAGCGTCTATCTCGCCGCGGGCGAGAGCGGCTCGCGCGAATTGTTGGACGAGATGACGATTCGCGAACGGGCCGGGCTGCCCGGCAGCTTCGTCGAGCGTGGCGCGCTGCGCGAGGCCTTCGGCTTCGACCGGCCGGCCGCCATCGTCTCGCCGGGTTCTGCCGAGGCGGATCCGCTCAGCCTCTGCCATGGGCTTCTGGGAGTATCCGTTCAGCGCGGTGCCCGATTGATCCGCGACGAGGCGGCCGGCTTCGACGGCGCCGGCCGCTCGGCTGCCGTCATCCTCGCGAGCGGTCGCGTGGTCGAGGCCGACCGCATCGTGCTCGCCACGGGCTATGTCATGCCTGACGTCGTCAGTGACCACCTGCATCGCGTCGCATCGAGCTGGGCGATCGCGACGGTGCCCCAATCGCCGCAGGCGCTCTGGCCCGGCTCCGCGCTGGTCTGGGAAGCTTCGGAGGATTACTGTTACGGTCGCACGACCGCGGATGGCCGCATCGTCTTCGGCGGCGAGGATGAGGATTTCGACGATCCCGGCCGGCGCGAGGCGCTCGGCCCGGAAAAGGCGATGGCGCTGCAGGCGCGCCTGCATGCCCTGATCCCGCAGGCCAGCCTCGATCTCGACCATGCCTGGTCCGGCGCCTTCGGCCAGACCGAGGACGGCCTGCCGTTGATCGGGCAGGTGCCCGGCCATCCCCGCCTGCTCGCGGCCTATGGCTATGGCGGCAACGGCATCACCTTCAGCTTTCTGGCCTCGCGCCTGATCGGCGCGCTGGCGAGCGGACGGGAAAAGCGCTGGTTCCGCCATTTCGCCATCGACCGGCCGCGCCCCGGCTGAGCGGGCCTCATTGCAACCATGCAATCGCAGCCTTGCCGGCCGGGTGGGCGACAGGAGCACGCCAAAGCGCCATCTTATAGGTGGCTCCCGGTACGGCCGCCGCGAAAGGATTTGCCATGGTCGCAACGATCGAACGGACGGATTCCGCCGCCACCCTCGAAGCCCATAAGGCGCCGGTCTTCATCGGCGCCGTGACGCTGCGGGTCCGCGATCTCCCGGCGCTGACAGCTTATTACCGGGACGCGATCGGCCTTCGCCTGATCCGGCAGGACGGGACAAGCGCCGAGCTTGGCGTCGGCGGCCAGGTGCTCGTGCGGCTGGTGGCCGGCGCGGCTCGGCCGACCTCGGCCGCAGGCCTGTTCCATCTCGCCATCCTCCTGCCCTCGCGGCAGGATCTTGCCAACTGGCTGAGGCATGCGGCGGTCACGCGCATTCCGCTCGAAGGCGCTTCCGACCACCTCGTCAGCGAGGCGCTCTATCTCTCCGATCCCGAGGGCAACGGCATTGAAATCTACCGCGACCGCAAGCGCGCGGAATGGCCGCGCAAGCCCGATGGCCGCATCGCCATGGCGACCGAACGGCTCGATCTCGACAAGCTGCTGGGCGAGGCCGGCGAGGCAGCCTATGCCGGCATGCCCGAGGGTACGGGAATGGGCCATATCCATCTGCGCGTCGGCGACACCCTGGCCGCGGAAGCCTTCTATCGCGACCTCATCGGCTTCGACCTGATGGTGCATTATCCCGGCGCGAGCTTCCTCTCCAGCGGCGGCTACCACCATCATATCGCCGGCAATATCTGGGGCAGCCGCGGCGCCGGCCCGCGCCAGCCGGGCGAGGCGGGGCTCGACCGCTTCGAACTGGTCGCGCGCGATGAGGCTGACTTCACGGCGATGCGCCAGCGCATCCTGGCGGCCGGCGGCGTCGAGGAAGACGGCGTGCCGACGGTCGCCGATCCCTGGAACAACCGGCTGGTTCTGGTGCGCTGAGGCGCGCTCTAGCACGTCAGCAGATGCGAGCGGCGCGTTCCGCTCGTATCCGGCTTGAAGCCGTTCGCTTCCCAGAAGGCTGTCGCCCGCGGATCGGCGGCACGCAATGACAGCCTGGGTGCCAGGTCCAGCCCCTGCTGGATCAATGCGGCGGCGAGCATGCGGCCGATCCCGGCACCGCGATGCAGCGGCCGGACATAGACATGCCGGACCCGCAGGAGATCGGGCGCGGGATCGTAGGGATCGGGTGTCAAGGCGCCGATCCCGGCCAGTTCGCCTTCATGGAAGGCCGCGAAGGTGACGAAGCGCTCGTCCGCGGCGTCATAACGGCCGGCGAGCCATTCCTCGCGCAAACCTTCGATGAAACGATAGCTTTCCGCGCTCGCCTCATGGCGCAGCGCCTCGAAATCGTCCGGCAGGCTCTCCAGCCGGACGATCTGGATCGCCGTTTCGGTCACAGACCCTCGAACAGCGCGCTGGAAATGTAGCGCTCGGCGAAGGAGGGGATGATCACCACGATGGTCTTGCCCGCATTCTCCGGCCGGGCGCCGACTTCGAGCGCCGCCGCGACCGCCGCGCCGGACGAAATGCCGGCCGGGATGCCTTCGCTCCTGGCGAGCGCACGCGCCGTCTCGAAGGCGGTCTGGTTGCCGACGGTGACGACCTCGTCGATGACGCCGCGATCGAGAATGCCGGGCACGAAGCCGGCGCCGATGCCCTGGATCTTGTGCGGGCCGGCCTGGCCGCCGGAGAGGACCGGGGAATCCTCCGGCTCGACCGCAACCATCTTCACGCTCGCCTTGCGCGCCTTCAGCACCTGGCCGACGCCGGTGATGGTGCCGCCCGTGCCGACGCCGGAGATCACGATATCGACCGCGCCGTCGGTGTCGTTCCAGATCTCTTCTGCGGTCGTCTTGCGATGGATCTCGGGATTATGCGGGTTCTCGAACTGCTGCGGGATGATCGCGCCCGGAATCTCGTTCTTGAGCTCCTCGGCCTTGGCGACGGCGCCGCGCATGCCGCCGGGGCCGGGCGTCAGCACGAGCTCGGCGCCGAGCAGGGCCAGCATCTTGCGCCGCTCCAGCGACATTGTCTCGGGCATCACGAGGATCAGGCGATAGCCGCGCGCGGCCGCGACGAAGGCGAGCGCGATGCCGGTATTGCCCGAGGTTGGCTCGATCAGCGTGCCGCCGGGCTTCAGCGCGCCGGAGGCTTCCAGCGCGTCGATCATATTGACGCCGATGCGATCCTTCACGCTCGAGATCGGGTTGAAGAACTCGAGCTTGGCCAGGACCGTCGCCTTGACGCCGCGTTCGGCCGGCAGGCGGTTGAGCTTGACCAGCGGCGTATCGCCGATCGTGTCGGTAATCGAGTTGTAGATGCGTCCGCGTCCGGGCGCCTTCGTCGTCTTCGGTGCTTCGGCCATGACATGACTCCTCTGGACGAGAGACTATTCGGCGGCGACGCTAGATCAATTCACAAAAACTGTCGATTAAAGAAATAAATAACACAATTAAATTGTGAAATCGGCCTTCGCGTCGGGATCGCCGAAGACGGATTTCGCCTGCGCCCGGCGGCAGAGCTCTTCGACCGTGACCGTGTCGAGTGCGGCCAGGAACGCGGCCGAGGCCTGGCCGACCTCCGGCCCGATGACCTCGTCGATCAATCGCGATTGCGGCTCCGGCCCGAGCCCTTCCTCGATGGCTTCCTGCATCGCTGCGCGCGCGATGTCGCCGGCCGTGATCTTGCGCCGTTCGCGGGCGAGTTCATAGCCGCCGCGCGGGCCGCGCACCCCCTTGAGGATGCCGACGCGCACCAGGGTCTGGAGCAGGGTTTCGAGATGGCGCGGCGGCAGGGCGTGGCGCGCCGCGAGCAATTTGGCCGAAACCGGCGAGGGCCGGGCATGGAGCGCGATATCGACGACGGCCGCGATCGCGAGCAGGCTGCGGCGCGAGAGCAGGATCATGCGCCGCCTCCCACGCGCGTTCCGCCGCCGCTGACGCCGGTCGAGCCATAGCCGCCGGCGCCGCGCGCAGTTTCGCCGAGCGTTGCGACCTCCGAAAGCCGGGCGTGACTGACCGGCGCGATGACGAGCTGGGCGATGCGATCGCCGCGCGTGACCGTGAAACTCTCGCTGCCATGGTTGATCAGCACGACCGAGACTTCGCCGCGATAGTCGCTGTCGACCGTGCCGGGCGCGTTGAGGACGGTCACGCCATGGCGGAGCGCCAACCCCGAACGTGGCCGCACCTGTCCCTCGAATCCGCCAGGCAATTGCATCGAAAGGCCGGTCGGGATGAGCGCACGCGCGCCGGGCGCCAGCGTGAGGGGCTCGGCGATGGCGGCGCGCAGGTCGAGGCCTGCTGCTCCGGCTGTCTCATAGGCGGGCAAGGGCAGGTCGGCGCCATGCGGCAGGCGTTGCAGCAGGACAGTGACCATCGTCAATCCGCCTGCCGGACCGGCGACAGCCCCGCGATATGGGCGATCAGCCGCGCCGCGACCTCGCCCTTCGGCAGCGTCGGCCAGGTCTCGACGCCGGACGCGGTGACCAGATGCACGGTATTGGCGTCGCCGCCCATCACGCCGGTGCCGCCGACATCATTGGCGACGATCAGGTCGCACCCCTTCCTGGCGAGCTTGGCGCGGGCATAGTCGATCACGTTCTGCGTCTCGGCAGCGAAGCCGACGACGAGCGGTGGGCGTCCGCTCTTGCGATGCGCAATCGTTGCGAGGATGTCGGGATTCTCGACCAGCGCGAGCGGCGGCAGCGCCTTGCCGTCCTTCTTGAGCTTGTCGGAGGCGGCGTCCGCCACACGCCAGTCGGCGACGGCCGCCGCGAATATCGCGATATCGGCCGGCAGTGCCCTCTCGACGGCCGCGAGCATCTCGCGCGCCGATTCGACATGAATGGTCTCGACGCCGGCCGGATCGGGAAGGTTCACCGGCCCGCTGACCAGCGTGACACGTGCACCGGCTGCGGCAGCCGCGGCCGCGATGGCATGACCCTGCTTCCCGGAGGAGCGGTTGGCGATATAGCGCACGGGATCGATCGGCTCATGCGTCGGCCCCGAGGTGATCAGGACATGCCGCCCGGCAAGCGAGCCCGTCGCGTGGCCGCCGCCCGGCAGCCGGCCGAGGAAGCCGATGGCACGCTGGGCATTGGGCTTTTCGCCCGCAAGCGCGAGCTCGATCGCGGCGAGGATTTCCGGCGGCTCGGCCATGCGGCCCGGCCCGCTCTCGCCACGCTCGGCCATCGCCCCGACATTGGGGCCGACGACGAGCACGCCGTCCTTTTCGAGCTGCGCCATGTTCCGCCGCGTCGCCGGGTGCTGCCACATGCGCGGGTTCATCGCCGGCGCGATCAGCACGCGCTTGTCGGTGGCGAGCAGGGCGGTCGACGCGAGGTCGTCGGCAAGCCCGTTCGCCATCTTGGCGATCAGGTCGGCGGTGGCGGGGGCGACCACGACGAGGTCGGTCGAGCGCGAGAGCTGGATATGGCCGATATCGGCCTCGTCGGTCAGCGAGAATAGGTCGGTGAAGCAGCGCTCGCCCGCCAGCGACGAGACGGTGAGCGGCGTGACGAATTGCTCGCCCGCTTTGGTCAGGATGCAGCGCGAGGCGATGCCGCGATCCTTCAATCGCCGGATCACCTCCAGCATCTTGTAGGCGGCGATGCCGCCGCCGATGATCAGCAGGACGGAGCGGGAAGCGGACAAGGCGGCTCCTCGGGCAGCGCGAATGGCGAACGGCCCGTTACGTAGCATCTGCCGGGCCGCGCTGTCATGCGCCGCGCGTCGCCCGGTCTTGCTCAGTTGCGGGGCAGGTCCGGCACCTTGTAGGCCGTCGTCGCCTTGATCCGCTCCATCGCGAAGCGCGAGGTGACGTTCTTGAGCGGGATCGTCTCGATCAGCTTCTTGTAGAAGCCGTCATAGGCGGCCATGTCGGCGACGACGACACGCAGCATGTAGTCGACATCGCCGGCCATCCGGTAGAACTCCATCACCTCCGGCATCGCCGCGACCATCTGGGCGAATTTCTCCAGCCACGGGCCGGAATGATCCGCCGTCTCGATCTGGACGAAGACGGTGAGGCCGAGCCCGATCTTCTCCGGCGCCACCAGCGCGACGCGCTTCAGGATCACGCCGGCCTGTTCGAGCTTCTGGATGCGCTTCCAGCATGGCGTCTGCGAGAGCCCGACGCGGTCGGCGAGCTCCGCGATCGAGATATTCGCGTCCCCCTGCAGCACGGTGAGAATCTTGCGGTCGATGGCGTCCATTCTCTCAAGCTCGCTATCCGGAGAAATTCGTTTCGCAGATTTTGCAGGAAAGAGATGAATTATCTTTTTCGAGCCAATCTATTGCATCCAGATAGAAAATCCTTTTCTCAGATGTCAATGGGGTCGCATTCGCCCCCTGTCTGCCAAAGGGATTTGAACGATGGATCGCCGACAGTTCCTCATCGCCGGGTCGAGCCTCGTGGCGGCCATGCCCTTCGCCGCTCCGGCTCGCGCCCAGAGCGTCGTGGCGCGCGCCGGCTACATTCCGGTCGTCGGCACGGCCCCGTTTTTCGTCGCCAATGGCGAGGGCTGGCTGAAGCAGGGCGGGCTCGATGTTGCGGTCACGGTCTTCGAATCCGGCCCGAACATGATCCAGGCGCTCGCCTCCGGCACGATCGACGTCTATGTCGCCGGCGTCGCGCCCCTGGCGGTCGCTCGCTCGCGCGGCGTCGATATCCGCGTCGTCGCATCGACCGCGATCGGCGAGAACGTGGTGGTCAGCGCGCCCTCGCTCACCAAGTTCTTCACGGCGGGTACCAGTGCCGCAGCAGCCTTCAAGGCCTTCCGCGCCGCCAACGGCAAGGCTGCGCGTCTTGCCACCCAGCCGGCGGGCTCGGTGCCGAACACGACGCTGCAATACTGGCTCTGGGAGGTCGCGAAGGTCGACAAGGCCGATGTCGAGATCGTGCCGATGGGCATCGACGCGACCCAGCAAGCGATCCTGGCCGGCGCGGTCGATGGCGGCTCCGTGCGCGAGCCGGCGCTGACCATCCTCCAGACCCGCAATCCGCAGATTAAGCTCATCGCCGGTGGCGAGGAGGTTTTCCCGGGCCAGCCCGGCACGGTCGTCGCCGTCTCCGGCGTCTTCGCCACCAAGAATCCGCAGGCCGTGCAGAACCTCGTCTCCGGCCTCGTCAAGGCGGCAGCGCTGATCAAGACCGATCCCAAGAAGGCCGCGCCCCATGTCGGCGCCGCGCTCGGCAAGGGCATCGTCGATCCCGAATTGATCCAGAAGGCGCTGGTCTCGCCGGCGAGCCAGTTCGAGATCGATCCGCGCAAGATCATCGAGCCGGCCCGCGCCATGCAGGCCTACCAGGTCAAACTCGGCTCGCTGGAGAAGGAACTCCCCTTCGACGGGCTGTTCGAGACCCAGTACTACGAGCGTGCGGTCAAGGCGGGCGGCTGAGCGGTCCCGAGCGTGGGATGAAGATGAAAAACGCCGCGTCATTCCGGACAAGCCGCGAAGCGGCGCCGATCCGGAATCCATCGAAGGGTGTCGCACGCTACGATGGATTCCGGCTCTTCGCTTCGCTCCGGCCGGAATGACGCCGCGTTGGAATTTGATTGTAAAGGGATGAACTTGCAGTCGCTGCGGGCTCCGGCCCTCGCCCTTCTGGGCCTTGTCGCCTTCCTGCTGCTCTGGGAGGCGATGCCCTTCTTCGGATTGGTGAATCCGGCTTTCCTGCCGGGGCCGAGCGCCCTGCCGAAGGCCTTCATGCGGGAACTCTCCTCCGGCGCCTGGCTCGCGGCCATACTCGGTTCGCTCTGGCACTACTTCGTCGGCCTGTTCGTCGGCGCCGGCCTCGGCATCGCCTTCGGCGTGCTGATCGGGATGTCCCGGATCGCCGAGGAGGCGACGGCCTGGGTCGTCCGGATATTGCGCCCCATTCCTGGCCTCGCCTGGGTGCCCTTCGCCATCATCTGGTTCGGCGTCACGCCGGGCGCCGCGGTCTTCATCATCGCGATCGGCGTGTTCTGGATCGTCTTCTTCGCGGCGCAGGGGGCGATCCGCGGGGTCGACCGCGATCTCATCGAGGTCGCCGATGCCTTCGGCTTCCGCTCGCCCTGGCAGCGTCTGTTCAAGATCCTGCTGCCGGCGGCCTTGCCAGGCATTCTCGTCGGCATCAGGACCGCGCTCGGCCAGGCCTGGATGGCGGTGGTTGCGGCCGAGATCTTCGGCGTCGCCGGTGTCGGCCAGCGCATGATGCAGGCCTCCAGCCTGCTCGCGACCGATATCGTCGTGGTCTACATGCTGACGATGGCGGCGCTCTACGGCCTACTCGACACCGGCTTCGTCGCCTTCCAGAAATGGGTGCTGCGTTGGAAAGCGTGATCGAAATCAATGGTCTGTCGCTGACCTTCACCCGCGACGGCGAAGAGACCGAAGTCCTGCGCAAGCTCGACCTCTCGGTCGGGCGTGGCGAATTCCTCGCCATCGTCGGCCCCTCCGGCGTCGGCAAATCGACCCTGCTGCGTGTCATTGCCGGCCTCGCCAAGCCGAGCGGCGGCGGGGTCGTCATCGACGCGAAGGACCGGACGCGCCGGCCGGTCGCGCTGGTCTTCCAGGATTCGCGCTTGTTGCCCTGGCGCAAGGTCGTCTCCAATGTCGGTTTCGGCCTCGAAGGCCGCGCGCCCCGCGCCGAGCGCCTTGCCAAGGCGGCGGCCATGCTCGATCTCGTCGGCCTTGCGCCGCTGGCGCAGCGCTGGCCGCATCAGCTCTCCGGTGGTCAGCGCCAGCGCGTCTCGCTGGCGCGTGCGCTGGCCGTCGAGCCGGAGATCCTGCTGATGGACGAGCCTTTCTCGGCGCTGGATGCGTTGACGCGTGAGACTTTGCAGGACGAGTTGATCCGCGTCTGGCAGCGCACCGGCAAGACCGTGCTCTTCGTCACCCACGATATCGACGAGGCCGCCTATCTCGCCGATCGCGTCGTCGTCCTGTCGGGGGCACCCGGCCAGATCATCGCCGAACACCGCATCGACGCCCCTCGCCCGCGCCGGCGCGGCGCGGCGGCCGAGGCCGAGATCGTGCGGGCCGTCCGACTGGGCCTCGGCGCCGACATCGTCAGCGACGGCGCCGCGATCTGATTGACGACGCCGTCATGCTCGACCTTGTGGCGAGCATCCACTCTTGAACGTTCGAGCAGGAGACGTGGATGATCGGGACAAGCCCGACCATGACGGAGTGCCGCGCGTACTCCCGATTGGGCGGCGACAACATGGCACGCTGCCTCCTGACACCGGATCGCCCAGAATATCCCGACCCGCCTCACCGCCTTGTCATTGGCAGGTAAGGGCGAATTGAGGCATGGGGGCCGGATGATCAGGGATTGCGACGGCATCATGCGGCTTTATTTCGGCAAGCGTTTCCTGCGCGGGGCGATGCTGGCGTTCGGGCTGGCGGTCCCGGGGCTGGCGCTCGCCGCCGAATCCACGCCCGTCACCTCGCCGCGCGTTACCGCGACCCTTCTGTCGAGCCGCGATGCGGTCGCGCCCGGCGAGCGCTTCAAGCTGGCGCTCGTGCAGAAGCTGGCACCGCATTGGCACACCTATTGGCTGAACCCCGGCGATTCCGGCGAGCCGGCCCAGATCAAGTGGGACCTGCCGGCCGGCGCGACCGCAGGCGAAATCCAATGGCCGACCCCGAAGGCGATCCGGGTCGATCCCCTGGTCAATTTCGGCTTCGAGGGCACGGTCCTGCTGCCGCTCGAGATCACGGTCCCGGCCGATGCCAGGCCCGGCGAGAACCTTGCCCTGAAGGCCGAGGCGACCTGGCTCGTCTGCGAGAAGATCTGCATCCCCGAGGAAGGCTCCTTCTCGCTCGACCTCCCCATTGCCGCCGCGAGCGCGGTCGATCGGGCCGCAGAAGCGCGGATCGATGCCGCCGTCGCGGCGCTGCCCATGCCGGCATCCTTCCGCGGCAAGCTTCGCGATAATGCCGGCAAGCTCACCCTCGATCTGCCGGGACTGCCGGCCGGCGCGGCCGATCTGCGCTTCTTCCCGGTTTCCGACACGCTGATCGAGCATGCTGCCGATCAACCTTTCTCCGCTGGCGACAAGCCCGCCTTGACGCTGACCCGTTCCAGCGCCTTCAGGCTGACCAAGTCTGAAATCTCCGGCGTCCTCACCTTCACCGAAGGCGGTACATCGAGAGCCATCACACTCGCCGCCGATGCCGATCCGGCTCTGATGGCGACCGGGGGATCAGCGGCGCCGGAAGCGCGCCCGACGGCCGTACGGATTCCGATGCCGGGCGAGGGGACCGACCTGACGTTCTGGGCGGCGCTGGCCTTCGCCTTCGCGGGCGGCCTGATCCTCAACCTGATGCCTTGCGTGCTGCCGGTGCTGTTCATCAAGGCGCTCGGCTTCGCGCAGCTCGCGCATCGCAGCCGCTCCGAGGTCCGCGAGCAGGGCCTGCTCTTCCTCGCTGGCGTGCTCGTCAGCTTCATGGTTCTGGCCAGCGCGGTGATCGCATTGGGAGCGCTCGGCAACACCGTCGGCTGGGGCTTCCAGCTCCAGTCGCCGCCGCTCGTCATCGCGCTCGCGGTGGTGATGGTCCTGATCGGCCTCAACCTGCTCGGCGCTTTCGAGATCGGCACCTCCGTCACCGGCCTCGGCGATGGCCTCGCCAGCCGCGGCGGACGCTTCGGCGCTTTCATGACCGGCGTGCTCGCGGTCGTGGTCGCGACGCCCTGCACGGCGCCCTTCATGGGGGCGGCGATGGGCTATGCGGTGACGCAAGCCCCGGCCGTCGCCCTCTCCGTATTCATGGCGCTGGCGCTGGGCTTTGCCTTGCCGGTGGTCGTGCTCTCCTTCGCGCCGGCCCTTCTGCGCCTGCTTCCGAAGCCCGGCCGCTGGATGCTGATTCTGAAACAGGCCTTTGCCTTCCCGATGTTCGCGACCGCGATCTGGCTGATCTGGGTCGCCTCCGTGCAGAGCGGCCCGCAGGGCGTGCTCGCCGCGCTCGTGGCCGTACTGGCGGCGGGCTTCGCCGTCTGGCTCGTCGGGATGACGCGCGGCTCTTTCGGCCGCCGCGTCTTCGGCTCGGCGCTGGCGGCGCTGGTGGTGCTCGGCGCCGGCTGGTTTACCGTCCAGAACGCCATCCCGGGCGCGGCGACCGAGGCGCGGGCCGGCGATATCGAGGCCTGGTCGCCCGAGCGTGTCGCGGCCTTGCAGGCGCAAGGCAAGCCGGTCTTCGTCAATTTCACCGCCGCCTGGTGCATCACCTGCATTGCGAACGAGCGCGTCGCGCTCTCACGGCAGGAGGTGAAGGACGCCTTCGCCAAGCTCGGGGTCGTCTATCTCAAGGCCGATTGGACCAATCGCGACAGCCGCATCGCCAAGGCGCTGGCCGAACAGGGCCGCGCCGGCGTGCCGCTCTATCTGTTCTACCCCGCCCGCAAGGAGGCGCAGGCCGAAATCCTGCCGCAGCTCCTGACGGCGGATACGCTGATCGCAGCGGCCGAGCGTGCGGCCGGACGCAACGCGAAGACGGCGGCGCTGCCTTAGGAAGCTTCGAAGCTCACCACCGCGCCATTCCGGACAAGCCGCGAAGCGGCGCCGATCCGGAATCCATCGAAGGGCGCTGCATTCTACGATGGATTCCGGGCCGCCCTTCAGTCTCCCGGAATGACGGAGAGGGTGTATTTCCTTACTGTGATCTTGGCCCGAGATCGCGCGGCGCGGCATTGATCGTGACGATCTGGCCGTTGCGCAGTTCCAGCACGGCGAGCCCGCGCTCGACCTGCCCGTCCGGGCGGAAGCGGAAGACGCCGTCGGCCCCGGCGAAACCCGAGCCGTTGGTCAGCACGGCCTCCGAGAAGCGCTGCGAGCCTTGCGTCCGCGCCAGCGCCGCCGCGAGCGAGACCGCGTCATAGGCCAGCGTCGCGGTGCGGGTCGGCGCGCTGTTGAAGCGCTGCTGGTAGCGCCCGGCGAAGGCGTTGAAACCGGCCGTGTCGGGCGAGGCGAACCAGCCGCCCTGGATGCCGGGCACGCGGGCGACGCCCGCATCGTTCCAGACGCCGGTGCCGAGCGGTTTCACCTTGGCCGGGTTGTAGCCGGCTTCCTGCAGGAGTTGTCCGAGCGTCGGCATCGTGTCCGCGGCGGCCGGCACGAACAGCGCGTCCGCCTGCTGGAGCGACGGCATCAGGCGCTGGATCGCGGCCTTCATCGCGGCCGGATCGGCGCCGAAATGCTCGATCGCGGCGACGCGCACGCCGCGATTGGCCACGGCCTGCTGGAAGGCAGCTTCGACCACCTTGCCATAGGCGGTGTCCGGCACAAGCGCGGCGAAGGATTTGCGGCCCTGCTGGGCGGCATAGCCGATCACGCGGTTGACGTCGTTCTCGGGCGGGAAGGAGAGCAGGTAGACGCCGCGCGTCGCGACATTGGAATCGCTGGAGAAGGCGATGACCGGCTTGTTGGCGCCGCGCGCGACCTGCCCCGCCGCCTGGACGGAGGGCGCGAAGAGCGGGCCGACGATCAATTCGGCCCCTTCCGAAAGGGCCTCCTGCGCGGCGGCTCGGGCGCCTTCCGGCGTGCCGCGATCATCCTTGACCAGCAGCGTGAGGTCGGCGTTCGGGAATTCGGCGAGCGCCATCTCGGCGGCATTCTTGAGAGAGTTGCCGACGACGGCGCCCTGGCCTTCGGCCGTGAGCGGCAGGATGAGGCCGACCTTGACCTTGCCGGTGCCGATGGTCTGGCCGGTCGGCGCGCCGCCGCCGCCAGCGGCGGGCGTGCCCGACTCGAAGCCCGGCAGGCCGGAGGTGCCGCCGCCGCAGGCCGCGAGCGTAAGCGGCAGCAGGACCGCGAAGGCCCGTGCCTTGAACCGCAGAGTCGGTGCGAGGTGCCGATGAAACACGGGCGATCTCCAGTCGTGACCGGGCCGGCCAAGCGCCGCCCGCGAGAGGTCCTGCGGAACCGTTCTGCCCCCGAACCTCTCGTGCCAGTGCGGAAGCCTATTTTCAAGTTGTTAACTATAGGTTGCAGGGCGTTGGGGGCGGCTTGCCATGGCGCGGGCGCGGCCACTGTGGCAGCGTGATCCGATGTCGACCGATGCCAACGCCCGCCCTTCCAGCTACACCGCCTTCGGCCTGAAAGCCGAGGCCCAGCCGCTGGCGCCGGGGCTCCACATCGTCGCGACGCCGATCGGCAATCTCCGCGACATCTCGTTCCGGGCGCTGGCGACGCTCGCCGCCGCCGATGCGATCCTGGCCGAGGATACCCGCACCTCGAAGACGCTGCTGGCGCATTACGGCATATCGACGCCGCTCCTGCCCTATCACGAGCATAATGCTGCGCAGATGCGGCCGAAGGTGCTGGCGAAGCTGCGTGAGGGCGGCAAGCTCGCGCTGATCTCGGATGCCGGAACGCCTCTCGTCTCCGATCCCGGCTACAAGCTCGTCGCCGAGCTGGTGGCGGAAGGCCTGCCCGTCACCGGCATTCCCGGCCCCTCCGCCGTGCTGGCGGCGCTGGTGCTGGCCGGCCTGCCGACCGACCGCTTCTTCTTCGAAGGTTTTTTGCCTCCGAAATCGGGCGGGCGCCGCACGCGGCTGACCGAGCTCGCCGCCATTCCCGGAACGCTGGTCTTCTTCGAATCGCCTCGCCGCCTCGCCGAGATGCTGGCTGACGCCGCCGCGGTTTTGGGTGCGCGGCCGGGCGCCGTCGCGCGCGAACTCACCAAGTTCTACGAGACGGTGAGGCGCGGCACCCTGCCCGAGCTCGCTGCCCATTATGACAGCGAGGAGGAGGCGCGCGGCGAGATCGTCGTGATCATCGGCCCGCCCGGCGCCGCCGATCTTGCCACCAGCGACGAGGCGATCGACGAGCGTTTGCGCGCAACCATGGCCAAAGTCTCGCTGAAGGAAGCGGTGGCGCAGGTCGCGGCCGAGACCGGCCAGCCGCGCCGCAAGGTCTATGCCCGCGCGCTCGAACTGACCCGCGACGATCCGTGAGCAAGGCGGGCGCTGATCCTGACGGGCGCAGCCATAAGGCGAAGCGCTCCGGCCTGACCGGGCGCCGTGCCGAATGGCTTGCTATCCTCTGGCTGACCGCCAAGGGCTATCGCTTGCTTGAACGCCGTTACGGCGGCAAGGGCGGCGAGATCGATCTCGTGATGAAGCGCGGCCGCACCATCGCCTTCGTCGAGGTCAAGGCGCGGGGCCGGCTCGATGATGCCATGATCGCGATCACCGCGGAAAAGCAGCGCCTGGTCGAGCGGCGTATCAGGCACTGGCTCTCCCGCAATGCCTGGGCTGCCGGCTGCTATTTGCGGGCCGACGCGGTGTTCCTCGCGCCCTGGCGACGGCCGCGCCATGTCCCCGCCGCCTTCGCGCTTGTCCTCTGACGCAAGGCCACCCACTTGCGGGGACCCGGTCCGCGGTCCGATAAGAACGCCAGCCTGCAACAGGAAGCCTGTCATGAGCCTCAACGTCGCCATCCAGATGGACCCGATCGAACGTGTCCGGATCGCCGGGGATACCGGCTTCGCGCTGATGCTGGAAGCGCAGGCGCGCGGCCACTCGCTCTACACCTACACGCCCGACAAGCTTTCGATGCGCGATGGCAAGGTCACCGCGCCGATGCGTCCGGTGACGGTGCGCGATGTCGAGGGCGACCATTTCACCGCCGGCGCCGAGGAGAAGATCGATCTCTCCGGGCTCGATGTCGTGCTGCTCCGGCAGGACCCGCCATTCGACATGGCCTATGTCACCACCACCCATATGCTGGAGCGCATTCACCCGAAGACGCTGGTGGTCAACGATCCCACTTCGGTGCGCAACGCGCCCGAAAAGATCCTCGTCACCCATTTCCCCGAATTGATGCCCCCGACCCTGATCACCCGCGACAAGGCGGAGATCGAGGCCTTCCGCGACGAGCATGGCGAGATCGTCATGAAGCCGCTCTACGGCCATGGCGGCGCGACCGTCTTCAAGACCAGCAGGACCGACCCGAATTTCGGCTCGCTCTTCGACCTGTTCAGCAATCTCTTCCGCGAGCCCTGGGTGGTTCAGGGCTTCATCAAGGAGGTTACCGAGGGCGACAAGCGCATCATCCTGATCGACGGCAAGGCGGCCGGCGCGGTCAACCGCGTCCCGGCGGTGGGGGATCTCCGCGCCAACATGGTACGCGGCGGCGCGGCACGTCCGACCGACCTGTCGAAGCAGGAGCTCGCCATCTGCGAGGCGATCGGCCCGACCTTGCGGGAGCGTGGCCTGCTGCTGGTCGGCATCGACGTGATCCACGGCAAGCTCACCGAGATCAATGTCACCGCGCCGACCGGCGTGCGCGCGATCAAGAAGCTCGGCGGCCCGGACCTGGCGGCACAGCTCTTCGACGTGATCGAGAGCAAGCGCTGATCGGTCTACGATTGTCGTCTGCAACCTCCGACGTCATCCCGGGCGAAGCGCAGCGCAGACCCAGGATCCATTCCTGAGCCTGCGTCGGAGGCGCTCCGGCCTGGATCCCGGATCGGCGCCGCTATCGCGGCTTGTCCGGGATGACGGTCAGGGCGTTGTTGAACCTTCAGGCCGCGACGCCGCTGCCGTTCAGCGGGTTGGCCTCGTCCCAGCCGTAGCGCAGGGTCTCGAAGCGCATCGTCAGCGCATCGACCAATAGCAGCTTGCCGACGAGCGGCTCGCCGAAGCCGGTGATCGCGCGCACCACCTCCAGCGCCATCAGCGAGCCGATGACGCCCGGCAGGGCACCGAGCACGCCGGCCTCCGCACAGGTCGGGATCGCGCCGGGGGGCGGCGCCTCCGGGAAGAGGCAGCGCCAGGTCGGGTTGGGCCGCCCGTCCGGCCCGCTCTCATGGGCGCGGATCGTGGTGAGCGAGCCGTCGAAACGGCCGAGCGCGCCCATCACCACCGGCCTGTGCTCGTGGAAACAGGCGTCGGAGACGGCATAGCGCGTCGCGAAATTGTCGGAGCCTTCGGCGACGACGTCGTAGAAGGCGATCAGCGCGCGGGCATTATGCGGATCGAGCCGCGTGACATGCTCCTCGACCACGACATTCGGGTTGAGATTGCGCACGAAGCGAGCGGCGACCACGGCCTTGTGCGCCCCGATATCCGCGGTCGTGAAGATCGTCTGGCGCTGCAGGTTCGAGAGCGAGACGATGTCGTCGTCGACGATGCCGATCTTGCCGATGCCGGCGGCCGCCAGATACTGGATCAGGGGCGCGCCGAGCCCGCCGGCGCCGATGACCAGCACGCGCGCGTTCTTCAGGCGCTGCTGGCCCGGCCCGCCAATCTCCGGCAGGACGATATGGCGCGCATACCGCTCGATCTCGTCGTCGTTGAGCATCATGGACGACAGCCTAAGGCCGTTGGCCATCCCTCGGCAATCGCGATGCGGCGCAGCCGCGCTCTCTTGATGAACATGACCTTTCGCCAGCTTGGCCGCGCCGTCGAGCCATGCCATCGTGGTGCCATCGAGGGCCGGACAACGGCGCCCGGCTGCAACAGGGGATCGGTTCGATGCGTTTGGGTTCTTTCGCGGCGGCGTTGGCCGGCGTTGCGCTTTCGGCTGTGGCGGCATTCGCGCAGTCGCAGCCGATCAAGCCGGCCATCGTCTATGACAAAGGCGGCAAGTTCGACAAATCCTTCAACGAAGGCGTGTTTATCGGCGCCGAGAAATTCAGAAAGGAGACGAATGTCGAGTTCCGCGATTTCGAGCCGACCAACGACGCCCAGATCGAGCAGGCGCTGCGCCGCTTCGCCCGCGATGGCCATTCGCCGATCATCGCGGTCGGCTTCTCGCAGGCGACCGCCCTGCAGAAGGTCGCGGCCGAGTTCCCGAACCTGAAGTTCACGATCATCGACATGGTCGTCGAATTGCCGAACGTGCAGTCTGTCGTCTTCAAGGAGCACGAGGGCTCCTATCTCGTCGGGCTGCTCGCAGCGATGGCGTCGAAGACCGGCAAGGTCGGCTTCGTCGGCGGCATGGATATCCCGCTCATCCGCAAGTTCGCCTGCGGCTATGTCCAGGGCGTAAAAGCCCGCAAGGCCGATGCCGAGATCTTCCAGAACATGACCGGCTCGACCCCGGCCGCCTGGAACGACCCGGTGAAGGGCGGCGAGCTCGCCAAGTCGCAGATCGATCGCGGCGCCGACGTGGTCTATCACGCCGCCGGCGGCACCGGCATCGGCGTGCTCCGCGCGGTGGCGGATGCCGGCAAGCTCGGCATCGGCGTCGATTCCAACCAGAACGCGCTGCATCCCGGCAAGGTGCTGACCTCGATGCTGAAGCGCGTCGACGTCGCCGCCTATAACTCCTTCAAGGCGGCGCAGGACGGCTCCTGGAAGCCTGGCGTCTCGGTGCTCGGCCTGAAGGAGGACGGCATCGACTGGGCGCTGGACGACGCCAACAAGGCCCTGATCACGCCGGAGATGAAGGCCGCCGCCGACAAGGCCAAGGCCGACATCATCGCCGGCACGGTCAAGGTCCACGACTACATGTCCGACCAGAAATGCACGATGTGAGGCGCGGGCCGCTCCCTTGAGTTCTGCGCCTGCCATCGAGCTCACCGGCATCTCCAAGCGCTTCGGCCCGGTCGCCGCCAACAAGGACGTGTCCCTGTCGGTCGCGGCCGGCTCGATCCATGGCATCGTCGGGGAGAACGGCGCCGGCAAGTCGACGTTGATGTCGATCCTCTACGGCTTCTACGAGGCCGATGCCGGCGAGATCAAAATTGCCGGTGAGCCGCGCCGCATCCGCTCCTCGGCCGATGCGATCGCGGCCGGGATCGGCATGGTCCACCAGCACTTCATGCTGGTGGAAACGCTGAGCGTCGTCGAGAACGTCGTACTCGGCGCCGAGGGCGGGGCGCTGCTCAAGGGCGGCGTCGCCAAGGCGCGTGCCGTGCTCGCCAAGCTTTCGCGGGATTACGGCCTCGCGATCGATCCCGACGCCATCGTCGGCGAGCTCTCCGTCGGCCTGCAGCAGCGCGTCGAGATCCTGAAGGCGCTGTATCGCGGCGCCGAGATCCTGATCCTCGACGAGCCCACGGCTGTGCTGACTCCCGCCGAGGCCGACCAGCTCTTCGCCCTGCTCAGGGCGCTGAAGGCACAGGGCAAGACGGTGATCCTGATCACCCACAAGCTGCGCGAGATCATGGATGTGACCGACAGGGTCTCGGTGATGCGCCGCGGCCAGATGGTCGCCCATGTCGCGACAATCGAGACCTCGCCGCCGGCCCTCGCCGAGGCGATGGTCGGAAGGCGCGTGCTGCTGCGCGTCGAGAAAAAGCCGCGCGAGCGTGGCGCACCGGTGCTGGAGGCGGTCGGCCTCTCCTGTCGCGACGGACGTGGCACCGAGACCTTGAAGGACATCAATCTCACGCTCCATGAAGGCGAAATCGTCGGCATCGCCGGGGTCGCCGGCAACGGCCAGAGCGAATTGCTGGAGGTACTGGCGGGCCTGATCCAGCCGAGCCGCGGCGTGATCCGGCTCGGCGGGCAGATCCTCGCAGCCGCCGACCGACACCCGGCACGGCTGCGCGAACGCGGCCTGATGCATATCCCGGAGGATCGCCATCGCAGCGGCCTGGTAACGGCCTTCTCGGCCGCAGAGAACGCCATTCTCGGCTATCAGCACGATCCGGCCCTCGGCGCCGGCCCGCTGCTCTCGCCGGCCCGCATCGAAGCCCATGCCCGTGAAGCCTTCGCGGCCTATGACGTGCGCCCGCCCGATCCGGCGCTGAAGACGGCGAAATTCTCCGGCGGCAACCAGCAGAAGATCGTGCTTGCCCGCGAGATCGAGCGCGGTCCAAAAGTCCTGCTCGTCGGCCAGCCGACGCGTGGCGTCGATATCGGCGCGATCGAGTTCATCCATCGCCGGCTGGTGGCTTTGCGTGATTCCGGCGTCGCAATCCTGCTCGTCTCGGTCGAGCTCGAGGAGGTTATGGCGCTCTCCGACCGGATCATCGCGATGTGCGGCGGCCGGATCACCGGCGAGCGTGCCGCGGAGACCGCTGACGAGCGCGATCTCGGCCTGCTGATGGCCGGCGTGACGGATGAGGCCGCATGAGCGCCGCGCCCGTCGAGCTGCCGCGCTGGGCCGATGTCGCGCTGGTGCCGCTGGTCTCGGTCGCGGCGGCGCTGCTCGTTGCCGGGCTCGTGGTCGTCGGCATCGGCGAGAACCCGCTGGAGGCGACGGCGCTGCTTCTGCGCGGGGCGCTCGGCAGCGCCGAGGGCATCGGCTTCACGCTCTATTACGCCACAAACTTCATCTTCACCGGGCTTGCCGTCGCCGTCGCGTTCCATGCCGGGCTGTTCAATATCGGCGGCGAGGGGCAGGCGACCGTCGCCGGCATCGCCATGGCGATCGCCTGCCTCGCGTTTCCCGCCCTGCCGGGTTTCCTCGCTGCGCCGGTCGCGATCCTCGCGGCGGCGGCCGGCGGCGCGGCTTACGCCTTCATCCCCGGTTGGCTCCAGGCGAAGCGCGGCAGCCATGTCGTGATCACCACGATCATGCTGAATTTCGTCGCAGCGACGCTCATCGTCTATCTGCTGCGCGAGATCATCGGAAAGCCCGGCTCGATGCAGCCGGAGACGCCGAATTTCCCGGCGCAGGCGATCCTGACGCCGATGCATCAATGGCTGGCGCCTCTCGGGATCGACCTGCCCGCGACCCCGCTCAACACCGCCTTCCTGCTGGCTCTGATGGCGCTCGTCGCCGTCTGGCTGCTGATCTGGCGGACGCGACTGGGCTATGCGATCCGCACCGTCGGCGCCAATCCGCGGGCTGCCGCCTATGCCGGCATTTCGCCCGCTGCGGTGACCATGATCGCCATGGCGATCTCGGGCGCGCTCGCCGGCGGGCTCGCGGTCAACGAGGCCCTCGGCGTGCAGCACCGGCTCGTGCTCGATTTCACCGCCGGCTACGGTTTCGTGGGCATCGCGGTGGCCCTGATGGGGCGCGGCCACCCGGCCGGCGTCGGCCTCGCCGCCCTGCTCTTCGGCGTGCTGTATCAGGGGGGCGCCGAGCTCTCCTTCGACAAGCCGGCGATCACCCGCGACATGGTCGTGGTCATCGGCGGCGTGCTCGTCCTGTTTGCCGGCGCGCTCGACGGGCTGTTCCGGCGGCTCGTGGCGGGGGCGCTGGGGATGGGGCGGACAGGCTGATGGTGGAGCGCGGACACACGCCGTCATTCCGGGGCTTCGCGCAGCGAAGAGCCCGGAACCCATATCCGCCGGAGCTTTCCGAAAGGAGCGTGGCGCGTGCCGTCCTGTGCAAACGATCCGGTTCCGTGTTCGTGGGTTCCGGGCTCGGGCCTTCGGCCTGCCCCGGAATAACGGGCGAGGGTCCTCGCCTCATACCGGGAGCGGCTTGATGGACCTGCTCCAGACCCTCGCCGTCATCCTCGATTCCATGATCCGGCTCTCGATACCGCTGATCTGCGCGGCGATGGCGGGGCTCTGGTCCGAGCGGGCCGGCGTCGTCGATATCGGCCTTGAAGGCAAAATGCTGATCGCCGCCTTCGCCTCGGCGGTCGCGGCCTTCGTCACCGGATCGGCCTGGGTCGGGCTCGGCGCCGGCATCCTGGCATCGCTGGCGCTGGCGCTGGTCCATGGCTTCGCCGCGATCACCTGGCGCGGCAACCAGATCGTCTCCGGCGTCGCCATCAACATGCTGGCGGCAGGGCTCACCGTCATCCTCGGCAATGCCTGGTACGGGCAGGGCGGGCGCACGCCTTCTCTGGAAGGCGCCGCCCGCTTCGGCGAGCTCACCTTGCCCTTCGCCGGCTGGGCGCGCGCGAACGTGCCGGGGGTTGGCCTGTTCTATGACGAGGTCGTCTCCGGCCATGCCGCCCCGGCCTATCTCGCCTTCCTCTGCGTGCTCATCACCGCGCTCGTCTTGAAGCGCACCCGCTTCGGCCTGCGCATTCGCGCGGTCGGCGAGAATCCGGCGGCGGTCGACACGGCCGGCATCTCGGTCGCCGGCCTGCGCTACGGCGCGGTCGCGATCTGCGGCCTGCTCTGCGGCATCGGCGGCACCTATCTCGCGGTGGCGCAATCCGCCGGCTTCCTGCCGCATATGACGGCGGGGCGTGGCTTCATCGCGCTCGCTGCCGTCATCTTCGCCAATTGGCGGCCTTGGCCCGCGCTCGGTGCCTGCCTGCTCTTCGGCCTGCTCGATGCCGTCGCGATCCGGCTCCAGGGCGTGACGCTGCCCGGTATCGGTCTCGTGCCGGTGGAAGCGATCCAGGCCTTGCCCTATCTGATGACCATCGTGCTGCTCGCCGGCTTCATCGGCAAGGCGACGCCGCCCAAGGCCTCGGGCCTGCCCTATGTCAAGGAACGCTGATTTGCCGGCCGATATCGATTTCGACGCGCTGTTCGCCGCTGCGGCCGCGATCCAGAAGCGTGCCTATGCGCCCTATTCGCGCTTCAAGGTCGGCGCTGCGCTCTTGGCCGATGATGGTACGGTCCATGCCGGCTGCAATGTCGAGAACGCCGCCTATCCCGTCGGCTCCTGCGCCGAGGCCGGGGCGATCGCGGCGATGATCGCGGCCGGGGGCCGCGCGATTCGGGCCGTGCTCGTCTTCGGAGAGGGAGCTGAACTGGTCACGCCCTGCGGCGCCTGCCGCCAGCGCATCCGCGAATTCGCGGTGCCGGAAACGCCGATCGCGATCGCCGGCCCCGAGGGTATCCGGGCGCGCTTCACCTTGGAGGAGCTGTTGCCAGCCTCCTTCGGACCGGCCAATTTGCCGCGGTGATGTGGAGCCGCTTCGCGCGGCCAAGGGAGAGCGTGCGATGGCGGCCGATCCGGCCTTCGATCAGGTGGCGTCCATTCTGGCGGATCGGGGTATCGATGCGGTCGACTGTGCGATCGTGCTCGGCACCGGCCTCGGCGCCGTCGCCGAGGATATCCAGGATGCGATCCGCATCCCCTATGCCGACCTGCCCGGCTTTCCGCGCGGCGAGGTCTCCGGCCATGCCCGCCAGCTCTGCTATGGCACGCTGCACGGCCGCAAGCTGCTGATCTACGAGGGCCGCGCCCATTACTACGAGGGCGGCGATTCCGCGGTGATGCGCGTGCCCCTCGGCGTGCTCACGGCCTTCGGTTCGCCGCCGCTGATCCTGACCAATGCGGCCGGCTCGCTTTCGCCGGACATGCGCCCGGGCAGCCTCGCGCTGATCTCGGACCATATCAACCTGAACGGCCCGAATCCGCTGATTGGCGACAAGGGCGATGGCCGCTTCGTGCCGATGGTCGATGCCTATGACCCGCACCTGCGCGGCCGCTTCAAGCGCGCGGCGCAGAGGGTGGCGATCCCGCTCGGCGAGGGCGTCTACATGTGGTTCACCGGGCCGAGCTTCGAGACCCCGGCCGAGATCCGCATGGCGAAGATCCTGGGCGCCGATCTCGTGGGCATGTCGACCGTGCCGGAAGTCATCCTGGCTCGGCGCCACGGCTTGCGCGTCGCTGGCCTGTCGATCGTCACCAATATGGGCGCAGGCCTGCATGGCGGCACGCCGCATCACACCGAGACCCGCGATGTCGCGGGCCTCGCGGCAGGCGCGCTCGGGCGCCTGCTGCGCGCCTTCCTGTCGGAGTTGTAAGCCATGTCCGATGCCGATCTCGCCCGGCGCGCGCTCGCCCTGCTCGACCTCACCGATCTCGCCGACGATGCGACGGAGGAAGGTACGCGCGACCTCTGCCGCCGCGCCGTGTCCGGCCCCGTGCCGGTCGCGGCGGTCTGCCTGTGGCCGCGCTTCGTCGCGACGGCGCGGGCGGAACTGGGAGACGGTCCTGTCCGCATCGCGACCGTGGTCAATTTCCCGGATGGCGACACGCCGATCGTCCCCGCCATGCGCGAGACGGAGGAGGCGCTTGCCGCCGGCGCCGACGAGATCGACCTCGTCCTGCCCTGGCGGGCGGTTCTCGCTGGCCATACCACGGCTGCCGTCGCCATGGTCCGCAACGTCAAGTCGCTCTGCGACGAGCGGCGGCTGAAGGTGATCCTGGAGACCGGCGAGTATCCCAATCTCGACAAGGTCAGGACGACGGCCGAGCTCGCGATCGCGGCCGGCGCCGATTTCATCAAGACCTCGACCGGCAAGACCGCGAATTCGGCCAGCATCCCGGCGGCGCGCGTGATGCTGAACGTCATCGCGGAGGCGGGTCGTCCCGTCGGGCTGAAACCGTCCGGCGGCATCAGGACGCTGGCCGATGCCACGCGCTATCTCGACCTCGCCGACGCGATCATGGGAGAGGACTGGGCCACGCCCACGACCTTCCGCTTCGGCGCCAGCGGCCTCTATGCGGCGCTGGTCGATGCGATCGCCGGTGCCGCGCCCGATTCCGCGCCGCGTGGAGGCTATTGATGCGCCTGACCCAGGAGATCATCGCCGCCAAGCGCGACGGTGCGGAACTGCCCGAGGCCGATATCCGCCAGCTCATCGCCGGCTTGCCGGACGGCTCCGTCAGCGAGGGACAGGCCGCGGCCTTCGCCATGGCGGTCTATTTCAACGGCATGACCGAGCGGGAGCGCGTGGCGCTGACTTTGGCCATGCGCGATTCCGGCACGGTCCTGCGCTGGGACGACCTGCCCGGCCCCGCCCTCGACAAGCACTCGACCGGCGGCGTCGGCGATACCGTGAGCTTGCCATTGGCGGCGGCGGTCGCGGCCTGCGGGGGCCATGTCCCGATGATCTCCGGCCGCGGGCTCGGCCATACCGGCGGCACGCTCGACAAGCTCGACGCGGTGCCGGGCTATGTCACCCAGCCCGGCATCGATCTCTTCCGCAAGGTGGTGCGCGAGGCCGGCTGCGCCATCATCGGCCAGACCGCCGATCTCGCCCCGGCCGACAAGCGCCTCTATGCCATCCGCGACGTCACCGCGACGGTGGAATCGCTGCCGCTGATCACCGCCTCGATCCTGTCCAAGAAGCTCGCCGCCGGCCTGCACGGCCTCGCCATGGACGTGAAGTTCGGCTCCGGCGCCTTCCTGCCGGATTATGGCAAGGCGCAGGCCCTGGCACAGGCATTGGTCGGTGTCGCCAACGGCGCGGGCATGCCGACCAATGCGCTCCTGACCGACATGAACGAGCCGCTCGCCTCGGCCGCCGGGAATGCTCTCGAGGTCGCCTATGCGCTCGATCACCTGACCGGTCGCCGTCGCGAGCCGCGCTTCCATGAGGTCACGGTGGCGCTCGCCGCCGAGATGCTGCTGCTCGGCAAGCTGGCGCCGGATCTCGACACCGCCCGCGCCAGGATCGAGCAGGCCTTCGCTTCGGGTGCGGCGGCGGAGCGCTTCGCCCGGATGATCGTGGCGCTCGGCGGCCCCGCCGACCTGCTGGAAGCTCCGCAGAAGCACCTCGCCGCCGCTCCCGTCGTGAAGCCGGTCTATCCCGAAACGCCCGGGCCGGTGGCGTCCGTCGACACGCGCGCCGTCGGGCTCGCCGTCGTCGCGCTCGGCGGCGGCCGCGTGCGCCCGCAGGACCGGATCGACCACGCCGTCGGCATCGTCGCGCTGGCGGGCATCGGCGACGCGGTTGGGCACGACCGGCCGCTCGGCATCGTCCATGCCCGCGACGAGGCTGGTTACGATGCGGCATGTCAGCGCTTGCGCAAGGCCTATCGGATCGGAGAGGGTGCGGCGCGCGGCCCGCTGGTCGCGGAACGGGTTACGGAGAGGGTGTCGGGATGAGTTTGCTTCTGGCCATGACGGGCTGGCATATCGAGGATTGGCGCGCGCGCTTCCAGGCGCTGCTGCCGGACATGCCCGTCGTCGTCCTGGGCGAGCCCTTCGACCGCCGCGCCGTCCACTATGTCGCGAGCTGGAAGCATCCGCCCGGCAGCCTGACCGGCCTGCCCAATCTCGCTGCGATCTTCTCGCTCGGGGCCGGCGTGGATTTCCTGTTCGCTGACGACAAGCTGCCCGCAGTGCCGATCGCGCGCATCGTCGATCCCGACCTGACGGCGCGGATGAGCGAATATATCGTCCTGCATTGCCTGAGCTATCTGCGCCAGCAGCGCCGCTACGACCGCCAGCAGCGCGAAAAGCTCTGGGACGACGACCGCAACCAGCCGGCGGCCCGCTCGGTCCGCGTCGGTGTGATGGGGCTGGGCGAGCTCGGCCAGGACGCCGCCCGCAAGCTCGCCGTCATGGGCTTCGACGTCGCCGGCTGGAGCCGCTCGCCGAAGACGATCGAGGGGCTCCAGACCTTCTCCGGAGAGGATGGCATGAAGGCCTTCCTGGCCCGGACCGATATCCTCGTCAGCCTGCTGCCGCTGACGCCGGACACGCGTGGCATCATCAATGCAGAGCTTCTCGCGGGCCTCGCGCAGGACGGGCGCCTCGGCGGGCCGTTCCTGATCAATGCCGGGCGCGGCGGCCTGCAGGTCGCGGACGATATCCTCGCCGCGCTCGATGCCGGCACGCTCAAGGGCGCGACGCTCGATGTCTTCGAAGTCGAGCCGTTGCCGGCGGATTCGCCCCTCTGGAGTCATCCGGGCGTGACGGTGACGCCGCATAATTCGGCGATGTCGGAGCCGGAGGCGATCGCGACGGCGGTCGCCACGCAGATCGGGCGGCTGGAGGCGGGCGAACCGCTGCTGAACGTGGTCGATCCCGCGCGGGGCTACTGAGCGCCAGAGCATCGGCCCGGAAAGTGGAGCGGCGTCGTCGGCCACGACGGCCTCGCCCGGCCGTCAGTCTTCTCAGTTTGTTCTGGAAGCATCGCCGACGCGGGCGTACAATAATGATGACCAAGCGCCTCGTGCGCGGGGCGTAGTGGTTGGATGATCGTCACCGATGGAGGTGATCATGATGACCGCGAACATGAAGACCGGACGGATGCAGGACTGGCTTAACCTGATCCTCGCCGCGCTGCTGTTCTTCTCACCCTGGTTCATGGGCTATACCGGCGATGTGATGCCGGCGCGCAATGCCTGGATCGTCGGCGCAGTGCTCGCATTGATCGCAATCGCCGCGATTTCGGCCTTTGCCGAATGGGAGGAGTGGCTGAATCTGGCGCTCGGGCTCTGGTTGGTGGCCTCGCCCTGGATGCTGGGCTTCGCGACCCATCTCCCGGCATTCTGGAGCCATCTCGTCGTCGGTCTGCTGACCGCCGGGATTTCGGCCTGGGCGGTGTGGGATTATCGGCACGAGCCCCACGCGACAGCCTGAGAGCATCGCTCTCCTCTCGGCTCCGGCGCAAAGTGGCGATTTAGCTGCGCAGCGCGCCGGGGCCGGCGACCGCCGCCGGTGGGCATTTGCCCGAGATGATCATGCCCAGCACCTCGTCCTGGGTGACGTCCGCCGTGCGGGCCGTGCCGACGACCTTGCCGTTCTTCATCACCGTGACACGATCGGCGAGATCGAAGACGTCGTGCAGGTCGTGGCTGATCAGGAAGATGCCGATGCCCTGCTTCTTGAGCTGCAGGATCAGCTCGGCGACCTGCTTCGTCTCGGCAGGTCCGAGCGCCGCCGTCGGCTCGTCCATGATCAGCACGCGCGCGTTGAAATAGATGGCGCGTGCGATCGCGACCGATTGGCGCTGGCCGCCCGACAGCGCTTTCACCGGCTCCTTGAAGCGGCGGAAATGCGGATTGAGCCGGCCCATCACCTTGCGGGTCTCCGACTCCATCGTCGCGTCGTCGAGCGTGCCCCAGCCGGTCAGCAATTCGCGGCCGAGGAAGATATTGGCCGCGGCGTCGACATTGTCGGCGAGCGCGAGCGTCTGGTAGATCGTCTCGATGCCGTGGCGCTTGGCGTCGCGGGGGCTTGCGATCGTCGCTTCCTCGCCATCGACGCGGATCGTCCCCGCATCGGCCTTGTAGGCGCCGGACAGGATCTTGATCAGCGTCGACTTGCCGGCACCGTTATGGCCGAGCAGCCCGACCACCTCGCCCGGCATCAGGTCGACGCTGGCGCCGTCGACCGCCTTGATGCCGCCGAAGGCGATCGAGATGTCGCGCATCTCGATCAGGGGCGTGCCCTGGCCGGGATGGGTCGCGGCGATGTCTGTCGCCTCGGCGATGCTCATGGAACCTCCTCAGCTCAGCCGCTTGCGGTAGAACCCGTCGAGCCAGACCGCGAGGACGAGGACGATGCCGACGACGATGTTCTGCAGCGGCGCGTCGACGCCGATCAGCACCATGCCGGATTGCAGCGACTGCATCACCAGCGCCCCTAGCATAGCGCCAGCGATGGTGCCGACGCCGCCGGCGAGCGAGGTGCCGCCGATCACCGCCGCGGCAATGACGTAGAGCTCGTCCAGCGTGCCGGCGGCATTGGTCGCTGCGTTGAGCCGGGCCGTCGAGATGCAGGCGGAGATACCCACCAGCACGCCCATCAGCCCGAAGACCAGCATCAGCACCTTGCGCGTCCTGACGCCGGAAAGCTGCGCCGCCTCCGGATTGCCGCCGATGGCGAAGACATAGCGCCCGAAGCGCAGCCGGTTGGCGAGAAAGGTGATGACGCCGCCGACGCCGAGCGCCATCAGCACGGGGACGGCGAGACCGTGACCGACCATGAGCCCACCCTCGGGCCAAGTCCCGCCCTTCGCCTCGACTAGGCGCCGCGCCACGCCGGCCGGCAGCATATAGGCGTTGGCGACCATCACCATCGCCAGCACGGCAGCGCAGCCGAGCCCCGCGATGGCGATCTCGGCCCAGAGCGGGCGCAGCACGAAGCCGAAGCGCTTGCGCCGACGCCGGATCAGCGCCGCGCCGATACAGATCGCGGCGCAAAGGCCGACGCCGATCGCCCAGGAGGCGTTCGTGCCGATCGCGCCCTCGACGCCGCCGCCGAGCGGGCGGAAGCGCGAATCCATCGGCGCGATCGTCTGGCCTTGAGTCACCCACCAGGCCGCGCCGCGCCAGACCAGGAGCCCGCCGAGCGTGACGATGAAGGAGGGGATGGCGAGATAGGCGATCAGCGCGCCCTGCAGCAGACCGACGAGCCCGCCCAGCGCCATGGCGAGCAGCAGGCTGACCAGCCAGGTCAGCGGATGCTCGAAGCCCCAGATCTCGGGCAGGACCCGGACCTGCACCAGCCCGACCACCATTCCGACGAAGCCGAGCATCGAGCCGACCGAGAGGTCGATATTGCGGGTGACGATGACCAGCACCATGCCGCAGGCCATGATCGCGATGGAGGCGGTCTGGACCCAGAGGTTCCAGAGGTTGCGCGGCGTCAGGAAGGCGCCGTCCGAGAGCCAGTTGAAGCCCAGCCAGATCACCGCGAGGGCCGCGACCATGCCGATCATGCGCGGATCGAACTCGATCTCGCGCAGGCGATCGGCAAGGCCCCGCGCCTCCTGCACCGGATTGGCCGGCGCGGGGGCTGCTTCAGTCACAGGCCTTGACCTTGCCGGCCGCGACGCCCTGGCAGACCGCCGCTTTCGGCGCCCAGCCGGCATCGATCACGACGTTGAGGTTCTCCTTCGTCACCGGCACCGGCGTCAGGAACAGCGCGGTCATCTTCTGCTTGGACGGACCCTGGTCCCAACTGACCGATTTCGGGATCTCGTTGAGCTTGGCGCCGCCGGCGAGCTTGAGCGCGATCTCGGCGGCGTTGCGCCCGAGCTCGCGCGCATCCTTCCAGATGGTCACGGTCTGCGTGCCCAATGCGACGCGGTTCAATGCCGCGCGGTCGGCATCCTGGCCGGAGACCGGCACCGAGCCCGCCATGCCCTGCGCATCCAGCGCCGCGATGGCGCCGCCGGCAGTGCCGTCATTGGCCGCGATCACGGCATCGACCTTGTTCTGGTTGCGCGTCAGGATCTGCTCCATGTTGCGCTGGGCATTGGCCGGCAGCCATTGATCGGTGAAGGCTTCGCCGACATTCTTGATCTTGCCGCCGTCGATCGCCGGTTTGAGGATCTCGATCGAGCCCTGGTAGAGGAAATTCGCGTTCGGATCGGCGCTCGACCCCTTGATGAAGACGTAGTTGCCCTGAGGCTTCGCCTTCTGGATCTCGCGCGCCATCATCCGGCCGACCTCGACATTGTCGAAGGTCAGGTAGAAGGCCTGCGGGATCTCGATCAATCGGTCATAGCCGACGACGGCGATGCCTTCGTTCACCGCCTTCTCGACGGCGGGGCGGATCGCCTGCGCATCCTGCGCCAGCACGATGATCGCCTTGGCGCCGCGCGCGATCAGGCTCTCGACATCGGTGAGCTGCTTGGCCGGCGAGGATTGCGCGTCGGCCGAGAGATAGGTGCCGCCGCCCTTCTCGATCGCCGCCTTGATCGCGGCCTCGTCGGTCTTCCAGCGCTCTTCCTGGAAATTCGACCAGCTGACCCCGACGACCGGCCCCTTGGACTGGGCGAAGGCACCGGCATGAACCGATAGGGCGGCAACGGCGATGCTCGCCGCGAGGACGAAACGCTTCATCTCGATGACCTCCTGAGCTTCCTCTGCCGCAGACTCTCAGGCTTCTCCGAGCCTCCAAGGCGTCCGGCGCCCGAAGCTCAGCCCAGCCGCCTGAGGCTGTCAAGCAGACGAAGGAAGGGTCAGACGGTGCGCTTGTCCGGGGAATCGCAGAGGTCGTTCTGGATGCAGCGCCCGCATTCGGGCCTGAGCGCCTTGCAGGTGTAGCGCCCATGCAGGATCAGCCAGTGATGGGCATGCCGGCCGAACTCCCTTGGGATCGCCTTCTCCAGTCCCATCTCGACCTGCAACACGTTCTTGCCGGGCGCGATCCGGAGGCGGTTGGACACGCGGAAGACATGGGTGTCGACCGCATGCGTGATCTCGCCGAAGGCGATGTTGAGCACGACATTCGCGGTCTTGCGGCCGACGCCGGGCAGGCTTTCCAGTTCCTCGCGCGTCGCCGGAACCTTTCCGCCGAACTCGGCGATCAGCTTCTGGCAGAGGGCGATGACGTTCTTCGCCTTGGTGCGGTAGAGTCCGATCGTCTTGATGTAGTCGCGCAGGGTTTCCTCGCCGAGCGCGAGCATCTTCTCCGGCGTGTCGGCGATGGCGAAGAGCGGGCGCGTCGCCTTGTTGACGCCGGCGTCGGTCGCCTGCGCCGAGAGCACCACGGCGACCAGCAGCGTGAAGGCGTTCACCGATTCCAGCTCGCCCCTGGGCTCGGGATTGGCGGCCTGGAACCGGCTGAAGATCTCACGGATCTCCGCCGGCTTGCGGGCGCGCGGCAACGTGATGCGCTTTGCGGAAGGGCGCGCGTGCGCGGGCCTGTTCTGCTGGTCCATGACGGCGTTATAATGCGGTCATGGACCCCTGCAAGAGCACGGCCAGCGAGATGCCCGTCAGCGGCGGCACAGATGCTGCCGAGCGCCCGGTCTTCGACGCGACGATCACGCCCTATCGCTCGCTCGGCCAGAGCGGCTTCCGCATCGTCATGACGCTGGTCTGCCTCGCCAGCGTGATCTCCTCGATCCCCTTCGTCGTACTCGGCGCCTGGCCGGTCGCCGGCTTCTTCGGCATCGATATCCTCGCGCTCTTCGTCGCCTTCCATGTCAATTTCCGGCACGCTCGTTCCTTCGAGCGCATTGTGGTGACGCCGCTGGAGGTGCTCCTGCGCAAGGTCTCGCATCACGGGCGCGAGGCGGTCTGGCGTTTCAACCCGGCCTGGACCCGGCTCGAGCGCCAGACGGACGAGGATTA
Source organism: Allobosea sp. (assembly GCA_039808685.1). GTDB lineage: Bacteria > Pseudomonadota > Alphaproteobacteria > Rhizobiales > Beijerinckiaceae > Allobosea. The sequence goes on from JBDHTM010000004.1 coordinate 84,118, forward strand.
CGGCCTGCTCGGCCTGAAGCTGGTCTCGCGCGGGCAGAGCGTCGCGGTCGCCTCCGCGCTTTCGCCGCATGAGCGCTCGGGCTTCGCGGACGCGCTGGGTTCGGCTCTGTCGAGCGCCCGCCGCGGGCCGGATTACGGCGCGCCTTGAGCAGGCCGCCTTGCCAGCTTTCGGGTGGGAACGGCATGGTGGAGACCCTAGATTCGCATCATGACGAATGATGCGAGGTTCCCATGAACGCTCATGCTTCCATGAAAACGGCGATGACCCCGACGCGCTTCTCCAATGCGGTGCTGGCGCGTGCCGCCGATTCGATGCCGAGCGAGGCCGATTTCCCGGCCGTCGCTCCCGGCTCCGACTACGACACGGTCCGGCGCATCCTCTCCTTCATCACCCATAACTGGCGCGAGCAGCCGACGATCGAGGCGATCGCGGAGGCCGCCGGCGCGACGCCGACCGATGTCCACCATCTCTTCCGGCGCTGGTGCGGCCTGACGCCGAAGGCCTTCCTGCAGGCGATCACGCTCGACCATGCCAAGGGGCTGCTCTCCTCCTCGGCCAGCATCCTCGACACGGCGCTGGAGGTCGGCCTCTCCGGCCCCGGCCGCCTGCACGATCTCTTCGTCACGCATGAGGCGATGTCGCCGGGCGAATGGAAGGCCGGCGGCGAGGGCCTGAAGCTCTCCTACGGCTTCCATGCATCGCCTTTCGGCGAGGCGCTGATCGTCGTCACGGAGCGCGGACTCGCCGGCCTCGGCTGGGTCTCGAACAGCGTGGACGGCGGCAAGGTCGTCGGCGGGCGGGCGGAAGCGCTGGCCGACATGATGCGGCGCTGGCCCCATGCCGACTATCACTACGACCCGGTTCTGACCGCGCCCTATGCCGGCCGCATCTTCGATCCCAAGGCCTGGAGCGCCGAGACCCCGCTGCGTGTCGTGCTGATCGGCACCGATTTCGAGGTCCGGGTCTGGGAGACGCTGCTGCGCATCCCCGTCGGCTGCGCCACGACCTATGGCGAGGTCGCCAACCATATCGGCCGCCCGAGCGCCGCGCGGGCCGTCGGCGCGGCGGTCGGCAAGAACCCGATCTCCTTCGTGGTGCCCTGTCACCGCGTCATCGGCAAGTCCGGCGCACTGACCGGCTATCATTGGGGTCTGACGCGCAAGCGCGCCATCCTCGGCTGGGAGGCCGGACAGACTGCGGTCGGCTGAAACCGGCCTATTTCCGCAGATACATGTCCCAGCAGGGCGAGAGCGGCACGAGGCGGCGATCCGTCCAGGCGAGCTGGAAATGCGTCGCGATCGCCGCCCGCTTGAACTCGACCGGGCATTTCGGCCGCAGGATCGCATCGGTCTCGCGCAGCGCGTCGAGCATCTCGGACGTTACCGCCGGATTGGTCCGGTCGACATCGATGCCGAGCGCGACGTTGCGGGGCGGCTGACGATTGAGCCGGTGGTTGAACGGGTTGACGAAATCGAGCGCGAAGAAGCCGTTCAGCCGGCGCCGGTTCGCCTTTTCCCAGTTCTCGACGGCATCGAGCCCCTGCTGCAGTTCGAGCAGCCAGGTCGCCTGATGGTCGATTTCGGAGAACAGGATGGCGGAGGGCAACTGGCCGCGGCGCCCCAGGTCCTCATAGGCCTCCTGATGCTGGGCGTAGTGCTCGATCATGCTGGCGGAACGATTGGCCAGCAGCGGCTTGAGGCTGACGCGGCCGAGCGGCCCCACGCTCGGCACGTCGAGGGCAGCATAGCGCGGGGCGGCGATCAGCGCGCGCGCTCCGCGTTCGAAGAAGATCACCGCGCTCGGCAACGCCACCGCCATCACCAGCACCAGCACATAGGGCCGCAGCGGGTCGCCGTAGCGCAGGCGATAATCGCAGAGTACCAGCAGCAGGACCGGCCACAGGCCGACGAATTCGAGCGAACCGCTGTTTTGCGTTTCGCCGAGGATGAGCGCGAAGAGGCTCGCGCAGAGCCAGCCCAAAGGCGAGGCCAGCAGGCTCGGCAGGGTGACGCCCGGCTGTTGCCTGGTCGCGAGCGCGAGAACCCCGATCAGCAGAAGGCAGGGTACGATCACGTTGAACTTGATCGAGGCCAGGGTGAAGAAGCGCGAGACGAAGGAGGCCGAATTGAGCGCGGCTAGCGTCAGCACGTCTTCGAGATAGGCATGGACCAGCCCTGCCGCGAGCTCCAGCACGCCCAGCGTGGCGATGACCGCCACCGCCGCGAGAAGCGCTTCGCGGAAGCGCAGGCGACCGGCCAGGACCGCATAGCCGACAAGAACGGCGCCCGAGACCGGCCCCGTCACCTTGATCAGGAACAGCGACGTCATCAGCAGGATGACGAGGACCGTCAGCAGAACGCGGTTCTCGACGAAGACCAGGGCCGCCAGCAGGAGATAGAGCAGCAAGGCGACATGGCGGTTGTAGTAGCCGAAGCCGTCGAAGCCTGGCGAGGGGTAGAGGCTGTGCAGATTGATCGGCAGCGAGGCCAGGAACAGGAAGGGCACGAGCAGCGCCAGCGCCACGCCCCGCGAGCGGCGGTCGACATCCCTCATGATGAGCATCATCAGCGGCAATGCCACGGGCAGAACGGCCCAGTTGGCCAGGAGCGCCGGCTGCGCCTGTGGGAACAGCTGGCCCATCCAGCTCGCCAGATAGAAGCCGAGCGGACCGATCGAGGTGAAGAAGTCGATATTGGGGACCTGCCCGAGCCGAATCCTCTGGATGGCGTCCAGATAGATATCGGTGTCCCAGTAGTTCGGGCCGAGCGGCAGGCGGATCGGCAAGGCGAGGCCGGCGATGACGAAGGCGAGGAAGGCAGCCATCCAGACGGACGGCCTTGTGGCCAGCCTCAGCCACCAGATTCGCGCCGGTGTCGGCATCGCATGCGAGTCCTTCGCATCAATGATCGTCATCGTTCCGTCCCACTCGATCAGCGGGACGTTACGACAAAATCCTTACCTGAACGCTTCCATGCAACCCATGATTGTGTATTTCGGTCTGCTGCGCGCTCAGAGCAGCCCCCGCCCGGCGAGATGGCGCATCAGATGCGAGGCGCCATAGGTCCAGGGCGCGCATTCATCGGTGCGCTTCATCCGGTTGACGAGGCTGCCGAGCTCGGGCGCAGCGATGGTGACGATATCGCCATACTTGTGGGTGAAACCGCCGCCCGGCGCGTTGCGATCCTTGATCGGGGCGAACATGGTGCCGAGATAGAGCGCCGCTCCGTCCGGATATTGGTGGTGCGGGCCGATCATCTGCGCGGCGAGATCGGCCGGATCGCGGCTGATCTTGGCGATCGAGGAGGAGCCTTCGAGCCGGAAGCCGTCCTCGCCCTCGACCGTCAGCGTCACCGTGGTGCGGCGGACATGGTCGAGCGTGAAGCCGGCATCGAACAGGCGGATGAAAGGGCCGATCGCGGCGGCGGCATTGTTGTCCTTGGCCTTGCCGAGCAGCAGGGCCGAGCGGCCCTCGAAATCGCGCAGGTTGACGTCGTTGCCGAGCGTCGCGCCGACGATCCGTCCGTCCGAGGCGACGATCAGCACGATCTCGGGCTCGGGATTGTTCCAGAGCGAGGCTGGATGCAAGCCCGCATCGGCGCCGGTGCCGACCGTCGACATCGGCGGGGCCTTGGTGAAGATCTCGGCATCCGGCCCGATCCCGACCTCGAGATACTGGCTCCAGGCGCCCTGCTTGATCAGGACCTCCTTGAGATGCATCGCTTCGGGCGAGCCGGGCTTCAGCTTCGAAAGATCGTCGCCGATGAGCTTGCCGATCTCCTCACGGATCGTCGCGGCGGCCGCCGGATTGCCGCGCGCCTTCTCCTCGATGACGCGCTCCAGCATCGAAACGGCGAAGGTGACGCCCGCCGCCTTCACCGCCTGCAGGTCGAGCGGCGAGAGCAGCCAGGGACGGTTCGGATCGCGGCCGTCCACAGGCGTGTTGGCGAGGATCTCGGCGAGAGCACCGATCGCCTCGCCCTCAACGGCGCGCAGCGCAGCGGCCGGATCGGCGCTTTCGCAGAGGTCGCGGCTGGTCGGGAAGCTCCGGGTGACATCGAGAATCTGTCCGCCGCGCACCGTCACCACGGCCGGCCCGCCGAGATCGGGGCGCCAGACCCGGCCTGCGAGCGTGGCGGCATCGGCATCCGCGGGCAGGGTCGCGGTCACGGCAAGGTCGAGGCGGGGCATGGCGTCATCCACAGGCGGTTCGGTTCGGGAGTGCAGATCAGCCGGTTATTCACCAATGCGCAACCCGGACCCAGACCATAGGCGGATTGCGCGGGACGTCATCGATTTGTCATTGAAATGTCGCCTGCGCTTCATGCTAGCTTGCGCACCAACGACAAGAACCGCGGCGCGCCCGCGCGCGGAAGGGAGACACCCCCATGACCATCAAGTCGCGTATCCTGATGTCGGTTGCTGCCTTTGCGCTGGCCGGCGCCTCTCCTGCGCTGGCCCAGACCGAGATCCAGTGGTGGCACGCGCTGACCGGCGCCAATAACGACGTCGTCGTCAAGCTCGCCGAGGACTTCAACGCCTCGCAGAAGGATTACAAGGTCGTCCCCGTCTACAAGGGCTCCTATCCCGACACGCTGAACGCCGGCATCGCCGCCTTCCGCGCCGGCCAGGCGCCGCATATCCTGCAGGTCTTCGAGGTGGGCACCGGCACGATGATGTCGGCCAAGGGCGCGATCAAGCCGGTCCATGAGGTGATGAAGGAGGCCGGCGAGAAATTCGATCCGAACGCCTACCTGCCCGCCATCACCGGCTATTACTCGACGGCCAAGGGCGACATGCTCTCGATGCCGTTCAATTCCTCCTCGATGGTGATGTGGTACAACAAGGACGCCTTCAAGAAGGCGGGCCTCGATCCGGAGAAGCCGCCGAAGACCTGGCCCGAGACCTTCGAGGCCGCCAAGAAGCTGAAGGCCGCGGGCTACGACAAGTGCGGCGTCTCGAACGCCTGGGCGACCTGGGCCAATATCGAGCAGTTCGGCGCCTGGCACAACATTCCGCTCTCGACCAAGGTCAACGGCATGGCTGGCTTCGACGCGGTCATGAACTTCAACAAGAGCTCGGTTTTCCTGAAGCATTGGACCAATCTGGTCGAGCTGCAGAAGGACAAGACCTATGATTATTCCGGCCGCACCAACAATGGCGAAGGCCGCTTCACCTCGGGCGAATGCCCGATCTTCCTGACCTCCTCCGGCTTCTTCGGCAACGTCAAGGCCAACGCCAAGTTCGACTGGGGCAACGCCCCGATGCCTTATTATCCGGACGTGCAGGGCGCCCCGCAGAATTCGATCATCGGCGGCGCTTCGCTCTGGGTGATGGGCGGCAAGAAGGCGAACGAATACAAGGGCGTCGCCAAGTTCTTCACCTTCCTCTCGGATGTCGACCGCCAGGTGAAGCTGCACACCGAGTCGGGCTACCTGCCGATCACCAAGGCGGCCTATGAGAAAGTCAAGGCCTCCGGCTTCTACAAGGACAAGCCCTATCTCGAGACCCCGATCCTCGAATTGACCAACAAGACCCCGACCGACAACTCGAAGGGTCTGCGCTATGGCAGCCTCGTCCAGATCCGCGACATCTGGTCGGAGGAGCTGGAGGCGGCGCTGAACGGCCAGAAGTCGCCGCAGGCGGCGCTGGACGCGGCGGCCGAGCGCGGCAACCAGATGCTGCGCCAGTTCGAGCGCACCGCGGCCCGCTGAGATCGATGAAGGACACCGCGTCATCCCGGGCGGCCGAAGGTCGACCCGGGATCCATCGGAGAGCTCGGCGCTCCATGATGGATCCCGGATCTTCGCTTCGCTTCGTCCGGGATGACGCGCGCATGTGAGAGCCGGAATGCAGAAGAACGCATACTTCAAGGGGCTGACAATCCCCTTCCTGCTGCTTCTGCCGCAGCTCGTCATCACCGTCGTGTTCTTCTACTGGCCGGCCAGCCAGGCGGTCTGGCAGAGCTTCCTCCTGGAAGACGCCTTCGGCACCTCGACCGAATTCGTCTGGTTCGAGAACTACCAGGCGCTCTTCGCCGATCCCGGCTACCTCAAGGCCTTCATCAACACGGCGGTCTTCTCGACCTTCGTCTGCGTGTTCTCGCTCTCGATCGCGCTGCTCTTCGCCGTGATGGCGGACCGCCAGATCCGCGGCGCCGAAATCTACAAGACCCTGCTGATCTGGCCCTATGCGGTGGCACCTGCCATCGCCGGCGTGCTCTGGATCTTCATGTTCGACCCCTCGCTCGGCATGCTCGCGCGCGGCCTGCAGTCGCTGGGCGTGCCCTGGAACCCGCGCCTCAACGGCAACCACGCCATGCTCTTGGTCATCCTGGCCGCGACCTGGAAGCAGATCAGCTACAATTTCCTGTTCTTCCTTGCCGGCCTGCAATCGATCCCGAAAAGCGTGATCGAGGCGGCCGTGATCGACGGCGCCCGGCCGATGCGCCGGTTCTGGACCATCGTCTTCCCGCTGCTCTCGCCGACGACCTTCTTCCTGCTCGTCGTCAACATCGTCTATGTCTTCTTCGACACCTTCGGCATCATCGATACCGTCACCGGCGGCGGGCCTTCGGGCGCGACCGAGACGCTGGTCTACAAGGTCTTCTCCGACGGCAAGGGCGGCTCGAATCTCGGCGGCTCGGCGGCGCAGTCGGTGGTGCTGCTGATCATGGTCATTGTGATGACCGCGGTGCAGTTCCGCTTCATCGAGCGCAAGGTCAGCTACTGATGGCCTCCGTGCTCTGGATGGATCTCACCGCCGAGGAATTGCGCGCCAAGGCGGCGAAGGACGCGATCGTCGTCCTGCCCGTCGCCTCGATCGAGCAGCATGGTCCGCATCTGCCCGTCGGAGTCGATACGATCCTGTGCAGCGGGGTTTGCAAGGCGGCGGCTGAGCGCGCCGCCGATGTCGATGTGGTCGTCGCGCCGACGCTCTGGTGCGGCATGGCCGAGCACCACATGGCCTTCGGCGGCACCTTCACCTTCGACATCCCGACCTATCGCGCGGTGCTGCTCGCTTTCCTGAAGAGCATCGAGCGCCACGGCTTCCATCGCGTGCTGATCGTCAACGGCCATGGCGGCAACATCGCCGCGCTGAGCGCCTTCCTGCCCGATTTCGCCCGCGAGACCACACTGCATGTCGAGGCGACCACCTATTTCATGCTCGCGCAGGACGCCTTTCCGCCGCTGCTGGAAGACCAGAAAGGCGTGCAGCATGCCTGCGAGGTCGAGACCTCGATGATGATGGTGCTGGCGCCGGGCTCGGTCCGTGAGCCGCGCCTGCCCGAGGCTTTTGGCGCGCGAGACGGCCTGCCGGGACGGCCGACCGTCTCGCGTCATCGCTCCTTCCGGGAGATGACCGAGACCGGTGTGATCGGCGATGCCCGCCGCGCGAATGCCGAGAAGGGGCGTGCCTGCCTCGAGGCTTGCGCTGATGCGCTGGCAGGATTGCTGCGCGAGATGGGGAGGGCCGCCTGATGGTCGAAGACCGCCGCATGGGCGACCTGATCGCCTATTTTATCCTGACGATCGGCGTGTTGATCGTGGCCTTCCCGGTCTGGTTGACCTTCGTCGCCTCGACCTGGGACGCCGCGACCGTGATCAACGGCCAGATGCCGCTCTATCCCGGCCCCTATTTCCTGGAGAACTACAACCGCATCCTGTTCGTCGGCACGTCGAGCACGACGCGCGAGCCGGTGATCCACATGATGCTGAACTCCTTCATCATGGCGATGGCGATCGCGCTCGGTAAGATCTTCATTTCCGTGCTCTCGGCCTATGCCGTGGTCTATTACCGCTTCCCGTTCCGCATGTCGGCGTTCTGGATCATCTTCATCACGCTGATGCTGCCGGTCGAGGTCCGCATCTTCCCGACCTTCAAGATCGTCTCCGATCTCAACATGCTCGACACCTATCAGGGTCTCGCCATCCCGCTGATCGCCTCGGCGACGGGCACGCTGCTCTTCCGGCAGTTCTTCATGACGATTCCCGACGAGCTGCTCGAAGCCTCCAAGATCGACGGCGCCGGCCCGTTCAAGTTCTTCAAGGACACGCTGATCCCGCTCTCGATGACGACGATCGCCGCGCTCTTCGTCATCCAGTTCATCTATGGCTGGAACCAGTATCTTTGGCCGCTCCTGGTGACGACGAAGGACTCGATGCAGACCATCGTCATCGCCATCAAGAAGATGATCGTCACCGCCGACGCCCTGACGGAATGGCAGCTCGCCATGGCCACCGCCATGCTGGCGATGCTGCCGCCCGTCTTCGTCGTCATCGCCATGCAGAGGCTCTTCGTGAAGGGCCTGGTCGAAACCGAGAAGTAATCCGCGAATGGCCCAGGTCACTCTCAGCAACGTCAAGAAGGTCTATGCCGGCGGCGTCGAAGCCGTGAAGGGCGTCTCCTTCGACATCCCCGATGGCGGCTTCTGCGTCCTCGTCGGCCCCTCCGGTTGCGGCAAGTCCACGCTGCTGCGCATGGTCGCGGGCCTTGAGACGATCTCGTCAGGCGAGGTCGCGATCGGCAGCCGTGTCGTCAACCAGATCGAGCCGGCCGACCGCGACATCGCGATGGTGTTCCAGAACTATGCGCTCTACCCGCATATGAACATCTACGACAACATGGCCTATGGCCTGCGCAACCGCGGCACGCCGAAGGACGAGATCGACAAGCGCGTCAAGGAAGCGGCCCGCATCCTCGCGATCGAGCCCTTCCTGGAGCGCCGGCCGCGCCAGCTCTCCGGTGGCCAGCGCCAGCGTGTCGCCATGGGCCGCGCCATCGTGCGCAAGCCGCAGGTCTTCCTCTTCGACGAGCCGCTCTCCAACCTCGACGCGAAACTCCGCGTGCAGATGCGCGTCGAGATTAAGAAGCTGCAGCGCGCGCTCGGCGTCACCGCGATCTACGTCACCCATGACCAGGTCGAGGCGATGACGCTCTCCGACAAGCTGGTCGTGATGAATGCCGGCCAGGTCGAGCAGATCGGCCTGCCGGCGGAAGTCTATCGCAAGCCGGCGAGCAAGTTTGTCGCGACCTTCATCGGCTCGCCGCCGATGAACATCCTGCCGGGCGCGGTCGACGGCCCCGGCATCGTCGCGCTCGGCGACGCCATCATCGAGGTGCGCGACCTCCGCGAGGACCTGGCGGCGCAGGCGCCGGTCGAGGTCGGCTTGCGTCCCGAGGATGTCGAGATCGCCTCGGAAGGGCAGGCGGGTTCGCTGCCTTTCGATGTCGAGTTCATCGAGGAGCTCGGCGCGACCCAGCTCTTCCACGGCAAGCTCTCGGGCCACCCCTTCGTGATGCAGGCGGCGACCGGCGAGATCGCGGCGCAGGAAGGCCGGCTCTGGATCACCGTCGATCCCGACAAGGTCCATGTCTTCGATCCGAAGACGGGTGCGAGACTGGGGAAGGGTTGAGCGGCGCTACCAGAGGCGTTTGACGGCGAAACCGTCGAAGAGGGCTTCGTTCGAGACCAGAACCATGTCCTCGGACTGGGCCTGCGCGATCAGGAGGCGGTCGAACGGGTCCTTGTGCGCGATGTTCATCTCGCCGGCCCGGAGCGCGTGGCGGACGGAGATCGGCAGTTCGGCAAAGCCCTGATCGGCGATGATCGCTTCGAAGTTCTGCGCCAGCAGCGCCGCATCGGGGAGCTTGCCGATACGAAACTTGGTGGCCACCTCCATGGCCGAGGCGGCGCTGACGGCGATGCTATTGGCTTCGTCCGCAATGGCCTCGCGGGCCCGGCTGCTCAACGCTTCGTCACCCGCAAGCCACCAGATCAGGGTGTGGGTGTCGAGCAGCAGCCTCACGAGAGGCTCCACCCGCCGAGCTCATCTTCGGGCAGCGGCTCGTCGAAGCGTGTATCGATCGCGATCTTGCCCTTGAGGGCGCCGAACTGCCGCTTGCCGCGCGGCACGACCGGCACGAGGCGCACGACCGGCACATTACCACGGGCAATGATGACGTCGCCACCTTCCAGCGCGTCCGCTATCAGCTTGGACAGGTTGGTCTTGGCGTCGTGAACCGAGAACTGGGCCATGAGCGTCTCCTTAGCTAAAAAGATAGCTAAGGGTCGCGTGGCCGGCAAGAGTTCCGCTCAAGCCGCTAGATCGGCCACCAGCGCATCGAGCAGCAGCGCGCCGTCCGGCGTCGCCGCGAGCCGGCCACCATCGCGCTCCATCAGCAGCTTCTGCTCGATCAGGCTGGCGACGCGCCGGGCATTGAGCGGGCGCCCGGCCAACGCCTTGAAGACCTGCGGATCGATGCCCTCGACGAGGCGAAGCCCCATCAGGAGGTATTCGTCGCCCTGCGCTTCCTCGGATAGCCGCTCGTCCTCGACCAGCGCATGGCCCTCAGCCTCGACGCGTTCCAGCCAGATCTCGGGCCGCTTCTCGGTCGAATGCGCCATACGACCTTCGCTCGTCACCAATCGGCCATGGGCGCCGGGGCCGATGCCGGCATACTCACCATAATGCCAGTAGACGAGGTTGTGCCGGCACTCCGCGCCCGGCCGCGCATGGTTCGAGATCTCGTAGACCGGCAGGCCATGCCTGGCTGTGATCTCCTGCGTCGTCTCGTAGAGCGCGGCGCCCGCATCATGATCGGGAATGGCGAGCTTGCCGGCGCGGAACAGCCGCTCGAAGGCCGTGCCCGGCTCGATCGTGAGCTGGTAGAGCGAGAGATGCTCGGCCGCATGGCTGATCGCCAGTTCCAGCTCGGCGCGCCAGAGCGCCGGGGTCTGCGCCGGCGAGCGGGCATAGATCAGGTCGAAGGAATAGCGCTCGAAATATTGCCGCGCGATCGTGACGGCGGTCAGCGCCTCCTCGGCGGAGTGCATGCGGCCCAGCGCCTTGAGATCGGCATCGTTCAGCGCCTGCACACCGAGCGAGACGCGGTTGACGCCGGCCGCCCGGAAATCGCGGAAGCGCCCGGCCTCGACGCTGGTCGGGTTGGCCTCGAGCGAGACCTCGCAATCGGGAGCGACGGCCCAGTGCTCGCCGATAGCATCGAGGATCGCGCCGACCGTGCGGCCTTCCATCAGCGAGGGCGTGCCGCCGCCGAAGAAGATCGAGGACACCGTACGCCCCGGCACAAGCGCGGCGCGATGCGCGATCTCGCGGCGGAAGGCGGCGATATAGCGCTGCTGGTCCGGCGGTTGCAGCCGCACATGCGAGTTGAAGTCGCAATAGGGGCATTTGGCCAGGCAGAACGGCCAGTGCACATAGACGGCGAAGCCTGCATCCGCGGTCGGATGCAGGAGCGGAGGCCGCTCGGCGAGGGCGGCCGGAGCGCTCACGCGGGCTTCCTCAGGCAGGCGGCGGCGAGTTCGTGGAAGGCGCGTGCGCGATGCGACAGGCCGGGCGAGCCATCGGCCGGAATGCCGTGCTTCTCCTCAGCTGTCATCTCGCCGAAGGTCTTCTCGTGGTCGTCGGGCAGGAAGATCGGATCGTAGCCGAAACCGCCGAGGCCGCGCGCCTGCTCGATCACTGTGCCGAAGACGCGGCCTTCGAACAGCTCCTGATGACCGTCCGGCCACGCGATCACCAATGCCGAGACGAAATGGGCCTTGCGCTTCTCAGGCTTGATCGCACCGCGCTTGGCGAGCTCCATCTGGACGCGCCCGATCGCCGGGGCGAAATCCTTGCCGGGCCCCGCCCAATTGGCCGAGAACAGGCCGGGCGCGCCGTCGAGCGCATCGATGCAGATGCCGGAGTCATCGGCGAGCGCCGGCAGGCCGCTGGCGCTCGCCGCAGCGACCGCCTTGATCGCGGCGTTCTCCGAGAACATGGTGCCGTCCTCGACCGGCTCGGGCAGGCCGAGCTCCCCGGCCGAGACGAGCTCGATGCCATAGGGCGCCAGCAATTCGCGCATCTCGCGCAATTTGCCCTGGTTATGGGTCGCGATCACGACCTTGCCGGCGAGGAGGCGGTGCGACCCCGTCATTCCGGGGCGCTCCGCAGGAGCGAGCCTGGAACCCATGAACACAGGTTTCTTGTCGTCAGGCTGCATCATCGCGATCTTATCCAGGAAGCCTCACGGATCATCGGCAAGGCCGGTGTTCATGGGTTCCGGGCTCTTCGCTGCCGCGAAGCCCCGGAATGACGCGGGAGCCTACGCCACCGCCGCCTTCTGCAGCGCGACGAGCTTGGCGACGCCGCCCTTGGCGAGCTTGAGCAGCGACAGAAGCTCTTCCTCGGAGAAGGGCGCGCCCTCGGCCGTGCCCTGCACCTCGACGATGCCGCCCGCGCCGGTGATGACGAAATTCGCGTCGGTCTGCGCGCCGGAATCCTCGACATAGTCGAGATCGATCACCGGGTTGCCGGCGACGATGCCGCAGGAGATCGCGGCGACATGGTCCTTCAGCGGATTCGCGCCCTTGAGCAGGCCGCGCCCTTCCATCCATTTCAGCGCATCGTGCAGCGCGACCCAGGCGCCGGTGATCGAGGCTGTGCGGGTGCCGCCATCGGCCTGCAGCACGTCGCAATCGACGACGATCTGGCGCTCGCCGATCGCGGTCAGGTCGACGACGGCGCGCAGCGAGCGGCCGATCAGGCGCTGGATTTCCTGCGTGCGGCCGGAGGGCTTGCCCGAGGTGACCTCGCGGCGCGTGCGCTCATGGGTGGCGCGCGGCAGCATCGAATATTCGGCGGTGACCCAGCCCTTGCCGGTGCCGCGCAGCCACGGCGGCCCCTTTTCTTCGACGGTGGCGGCGCAGAGCACCTTGGTCTCGCCGAACGTCACCATGCAGGAACCCTCGGCATAGCGCACCACGCCGCGTTCGAGCGTGACCTTGCGCATCTCGTCGGCGGCGCGTTTGGAGGGTCGCATGATCTGTCCTGTCTCGCGGGGAAGTGGCGGCTTGTAGGCGTTTGCGCCGCGCGCGGCAAGGCGGGGAGCGGCGCTGCCCCTTGATCCCTGCGCTTTGCATGACGACAATAGGAGGAGAACGACGGTTCGCCTGAAAAAGGTTCATGAGCGCCCATACGCCCCGCCCCGAGACGATGAGTGGCCTGGTCGAGACCGACCAGCGCTCGCGCGAGATCTTTCGCCAGATCGTCGACGGCTACCTGACGACCGGCGAGCCCGTCGGCTCGCGCAATATCGCGCGCCTGCTGCCGATGTCGCTCTCGCCCGCGACGGTGCGCAATGTCATGACCGATCTGGAACTGGCCGGCCTGATCTATGCGCCGCATACCTCTGCGGGGCGCCTGCCCACCGAGCGGGGGCTGCGCTTCTTCGTCGATGCGATGATGGAGGTCGGCAACCTCACCGCCGAGGAGCGCGCGCGCATCGAGGCGCAGATCAGGGTCGCCGCCAGCAACCGCAATCTCGACCAGACGCTGACCGAAGCCTCGGCGCTGCTGTCCGGCCTGTCGCGCGGCGCCGGCGTCGTCGTCACCACCAAGGCCGATGTCCGGCTGAAGCATATCGAATTCGTCCGGCTCGACCCGGCTCGCGCGCTGGTCGTGCTGGTCTCGGAGGACGGCACGGTCGAGAATCGCCTGCTGGCCCTGCCGCCCGGCCTGCCGGCTTCGGCGCTGAGCGAGGCCGCGAATTTCCTCAACGCCCGCATTCTCGGCAAGACGCTGGCGGAATTGCGCAGCGAGATCGGCGGGCAGCGCGAATTGATGGAGCGCGAGCTCGACGCCCTCACCGCCCGCCTCGTCGAAAGCGGCATCGCGACCCAGGCCGGCCCAGGCAGCGATCGCCATCTCATCGTGCGCGGACAGGCGAACCTGCTCGATGATCTCCGGGCGCAGGAGGATCTCGAGCGCATCCGCATGCTCTTCGGCGATCTGGAGACGCAGACGGATGTCATCGACCTCTTGACCCGGGCCGAGCAGGGTGACGGCGTGCGCATCTTCATCGGCTCGGAGAACAAGCTGTTCTCGATGTCGGGCTCCTCGATGGTGGCCGCGCCCTTCCGCGACGCCGAGCAGCGCATCGTCGGCGTCGTCGGCATCATCGGACCGACGCGGCTGAACTATGCCCGGATCGTCCCTATGGTCGATTACACCGCCAAGGTCGTTGGCCGCCTCCTGGACGGCACCCGCTGAGGCGCGGCTTCTCTTTGAGAAGACGCGCCAACAGGGCCGTCATTGCGAGCGGAGCGAAGCAATCCAGGGGACTGGGCTGGAGCGCTCAACCCAGTCCCCTGGATTGCTTCGTCGCTTCGCTCCTCGCAATGACGGCGAAGCAGCATCGTGCTTATAAGCTCCGTCGCGGTACAAGGGGTGTCCGGAATGACGGCGTGTTTCCGAGGAAATTTGGCTTTGCCGGCGGAAGCGGTTATCGAGCGGGCAAAGCATCCCTTTCCGCAATTCAGGTGCGAGACCCATGTCCGATCAGCTTCCCGACCGTCTTTCCGTCAATCCGGAGAGCCCCTTCTACAATGAGGAGGTGCTGGCGCGCGATATCGGCATCCGCTTCAAGGGCGTCGAGAAGACCAATGTCGAGGAATATTGCGTCTCCGAGGGCTGGGTGAAGGTCGCAGCCGGCAACGCCAAGGACCGCTTCGGCCGCCCGATGACGATCACGCTCAAGGGTCCGGTCGAGCCTTACATCCGCGGCAAGGTCGAGGGCTGAGCCCAATTGTCATTCCGTATTCACGCCAGCGGTGTGCCCGGAATGACAAGGGTGGCTCAGGCCAGGCTCTTGTAGAAGAACGTCGAGCCGCAATCGGCGCCATCCGGCATCAGCGCATAGCGCGGAATGGTGCCGGCCTCGGTCCAGCCCATCCGGTTGTAGAGCCGCCGCGCGGCGCCGTGCTCGTCGGTGTCGAGCACCAGGAGGTCGCGGCCCTTTTCCCGCGCGATCGCCTCGGCGCGCTGCATCAGCGCCCCGCCGATGCCCTGCCGTCTTGCGCGCGAATGCACCAGCACCTTGGCGATCTCGGCCCGGTGCGGCTGGTTCGGCTTAGCCGTCAGGTGGAGCTGGGCCGTGCCGACGATGCCGTCGTGGTTCTGCGCAGCCAGCAGGATGATCTGCCCGCCCGCGACGCCCGCCGCGACATCGCGCCAGAACCGCTCGAAATCGGCAACCGTGTTCCAGCTCATGAAGCCGACCGAGGCGCCGTTGGCGACGCTATCGCGCAGGATTTCCGCCAGCGCCGGAATAGCGGCTTCGGCGGCCTTGGTATCGAGCGTGTCGATGGAGACGGCGAGGCTGGTCGCGTTCATGCGATATGTCCCGGAAAGGCGCCACTCCTGGCGGCGAGGATGACGGCGTAGCGGACGGGCGCATCGCCCGGATTACGGTAGATGATCGGGCCGCGCAGATGCATCTGCAGGCAGTCGCCCTCGGTGAGTTCGTGACGGATGTCCTCGACCGTAAGGTCGAGCTGACCGCGCAGCACCCAGATCTGCTGGTCGAGCGCTGCTGCGCCCGCCGCATTGTCGAGCCGCACTTCCGCGCCGGCAGGCAGTTCCACCTCGACGATCTCGAAGCCCGAGCCCGTCCCGCGCGGCGAGACGTTGCGGCGCAGATAGCCGCTCGCCGGATCGCGCCAGACCGGCTGGGCACCGCGACGCGCCAGCGGCCCGGTCCCGGCATTCTCTTCCAGCAGCGCCGAGAGCGAGAGGCCGAGCCCGGAGCCGAGCCGAACCAGCAGGGCTGCGGTCGGGCTCGATTCGCCGCGCTCGACGCGGGAGATCATCGCCCGGCTGACGCCGCTGCGCTCGGCAAGCGCGTCGAGCGTCAGGCCATGGCGCTGGCGGGCCGCCTTGAGGCGCTGCCCGAGCATGCGGTCGATCTCGGTGTCGTGTTCGAACTCCATGAACAGAGAATAATTCCTAGATATTGGAATTTTGCAAGTTGCATTCTCTGTCTGCGCGAACCTGTCGTCATCCCGGGCTTGCCCCGGGATCCATCGAAGGGCGTCGCGCTCTACGATGGATCCCGGATCTCCGCTTTGCTTCGTCCGGGATGACGTGGCAGCCTCGGGAAAAACACGCCTTAGCGGCGTTCAACCAGGTCAACCGCTTGGCGCCACGCGGCATCACTGCTATGGCGCGCGCATGAGCACCCGCACCATCGACAATATCCGCAACTTCTCGATCGTCGCGCATATCGACCACGGCAAGTCGACGCTGGCCGACCGTCTGATCCAGCAGACCGGCACCGTCGCCGCCCGCGACATGAGCGACCAGATCCTCGACTCGATGGATATCGAGAAGGAGCGCGGCATCACCATCAAGGCGCAGACGGTGCGGCTGGACTACCAGGCGAAGGATGGCAAGACCTACATCCTGAACCTGATGGACACGCCCGGCCATGTCGACTTCGCCTATGAGGTCTCGCGCTCGCTCGCGGCCTGCGAGGGCTCGCTGCTGGTGGTCGACGCGTCGCAAGGCGTCGAGGCGCAGACGCTCGCCAATGTCTATCAGGCGCTCGACGCCAACCACGAGATCGTCACCGTCCTCAACAAGGTCGACCTGCCGGCCGCCGATCCCGAGCGGATCAAGGAGCAGATCGAGGACGTGATCGGCCTCGACGCTTCCGAGGCCGTGCCGATCTCGGCCAAGACCGGCCTCAATATCGAAGGCGTGCTCGAAGCGATCGTCGAGAAGCTCCCGCCGCCAAAGGGCGACCCGGACGCCTCGCTCAAGGCGATGCTGGTCGACAGCTGGTACGATGCCTATCTCGGCGTCGTCGTGCTCGTGCGCATCATCGACGGCGTGCTCAAGAAGGGCATGACCATCCGCATGATGCGCGCCAACGCCTCCTATGGCGTCGACCGCGTCGGCGTGTTCAAGCCGAAGATGGCCGAGGTCAAAGAGCTCGGCCCCGGCGAGGTCGGCTTCTTCACCGCCTCGATCAAGGAAGTCGCGGATACCGCCGTCGGCGATACCATCACCGACGAGAAGAAGCCGATCGCCGAGCCGCTGCCGGGCTTCAAGCCGGTGCAGCCGGTGGTGTTCTGCGGCATCTTCCCGGTCGATGCCGCCGATTTCGAATTGCTGCGCGGCGCCATGGCGAAGCTGCGCCTGAACGACGCCTCGTTCTCCTACGAGATGGAGACCTCGGCTGCGCTCGGCTTCGGCTTCCGCTGCGGCTTCCTCGGGCTGCTGCATCTGGAGATCATCCAGGAGCGGCTGGAGCGCGAATTCAACCTCAACCTGATCTCGACCGCGCCCTCGGTCGTCTATCACCTGCGCCTGCGCGATGGCTCGACGCTGGAATTGCATAACCCGGCCGACATGCCGGACGTGATGAAGATCGAGGCGATCGACGAGCCCTGGATCCGCGCCACCATCTTCACGCCGGACGAATATCTCGGCTCGGTGCTGAAGCTCTGCCAGGACCGCCGCGGCCTGCAGATCGATCTCGGCTATGTCGGCTCGCGCGCCAAGGTCGTCTACGACCTGCCGCTGAACGAAGTCGTCTTCGACTTCTACGACCGCCTCAAGTCGATCTCGAAGGGCTACGCCTCCTTCGACTACCAGATCACCGACTATCGCGAGGGCGACCTCGTGCGCATGTCGGTCCTGGTCAATGCCGAGCCGGTCGACGCGCTCTCGATGCTGGTTCACCGGACGCGGGCCGAGTCGCGCGGCCGCGCCATGTGCGAGAAGCTCAAGGAGCTGATCCCGCCGCACATGTTCCAGATTCCGGTCCAGGCCGCGATCGGCGGCAAGATCATCGCCCGCGAGACCATCCGCGCGCTGCGCAAGGACGTCACCGCCAAGTGCTATGGCGGCGACGCCACCCGCAAGCGCAAGCTTCTGGAGAAGCAGAAGGAGGGCAAGAAGAAGATGCGGCAGTTCGGCAAGGTCGAAATCCCGCAGGAAGCCTTCATCGCCGCCCTCAAGATGGACGACTGAGCGGCGGGGCCTCTGGCGTCATCCTTTCAGGAAAAGCGGGTCCTCCAGGATAAGCCGCGAAGCGGCGCCGATCCGGGATCCATGCCTGATCCGTTCCGGAATGGGCGACGCCGTGCGAAACTGAGCCGTCATTGCGAGGAGCGTCAGCGACGAAGCAATCCAGGGGACCGTGTCGAACGGTTCAGCCCAGGCTTCCTGGATTGCTTCGCTGTGCTCGCAATGACGGATGTTCCCGATCGCGCGGGACGTTAGAGCACTTCCGCTCCGAGCTTCGCCTGCCAATGAGCGAGGCGCTCCTTCAGCACGCGGTCCAGGACGTAGGCGATATCCTCGTCCTCCAGCTTTTCCAGCGCCTCGAAGCGGAAGGCCTCGGAGCCATGCGCGTTCCAGGCTGCCTGCAAGGAGCGCTGGCGATGGCTGCCGTGGCGCAGCGTGAAGCGCAGCCGGTTCTCGATCGTCGAGAGATCGGGTGCCCGCCCGACCCATCTCTGCCCGGCCGCCTCGCAATGGAAGGCGAAGATGCCCGGCACCGTCTTCCGTTCCTTGTAGGCGGCCCTCGCCGCCCGCCTGTCCGCGATCTGCATTGGTGCAATCCATCCTGTTCGATGGGCAGTTAATAATATCCGGGTCTTAATAGCGCAAGATTTTATCCGGGTAATTTATGAGGCGCCGCGCTTTCGGGTGAACAATCGCCGTGCCGGCGCGTTCTTTCGGCGAATCCACTCTCAAACGAGGAGGTCCCGATGGACTGGAACCGCGTCGAAGGAAACTGGAAGCAGCTCAAGGGCAAGGTGAAGGAGCAATGGGGCAAGCTGACCGATGACGATCTCGACGTCATCGCCGGCAAGCGCGACCAGCTCGAAGGCAAGATCCAGGAGCGCTATGGCGTCGCGAAGGACCAGGCGCGCAGCGATGTCGACGCCTGGTACGACCGTCAGACCTGGCAGTGACCAAGACGGCCCTGAGGGGCCGTGATTGATACGAGAGCCTCGGCGTCCAGCGTCGGGGCTCTTCGACGTTTGGGCGCCTTGATCGCGAGACGCAGCCGGCCGAGACTGGCCGTGTTCAAAGCAGGGTGCCTGATGTTCGAGGACCTTTCGGGGAAGAGCGCTCTAGTGACGGGTGCGTCCAGCGGGCTGGGCTTGCACTTTGCAAAGCTGCTCGCGCGCCATGGCGTCGATGTGACGCTGGCCGCGCGCCGGCGGTCCGCGCTGGATCAGGCGAGCGCCGAGATCGCTGCGGCGGGCGGCGCCGCGAAACATCTGGTTCTGGACGTGGCCGACGCCGCCTCGATCGCAAAAGATCTCGACGGCCGCTATTTCGACATCCTGGTCAACAATGCCGGCGTCAGTGGCGCCGGCCCGGCGGCGGATCTCTCGGACGCGGATTGGGATGCGGTGCTCGACACCAACCTTAAGGGCGTCTTCCTCGTCGCTCAGGCCGTGGCGCGGGGCATGCGCGAGGCTGCCCGCGGCGGCAGTATCGTCAATATCGCCTCGATCCTCGGCCATCGCGTCGCCGGCGGCGTCAGCGCCTATGCCGCCTCGAAGGCCGGCGTGATCCAGCTGACCAAGGCGCTGGCCCTCGAATGGGCGCGCGATCGCATCCGCGTCAATGCGCTCTGTCCGGGCTATATCGAGACCGATATCAACCGCGATTTCTTCGCCACCGAAGCCGGCTTGAACCTGATCAAGCGCATCCCGCAGCGAAGGTTGGGCCGACCGGAAGAGCTCGACGGCGCCCTGCTGCTGCTGGCATCGGGCGCCGGCAGCTACATCACCGGCTCCACCATCGAAGTCGATGGCGGCCATCTCGTTTCGTCCTTGTGAGCATGCCCATGGATTTCGAGATTTCTCCCCGTATCGAGGATTATCGCGCGCGCATCGCCGGTTTCGTTGCGCGCGAGATCCTGCCGCTCGAAGCGGAGCGGGCGTCCTATGACGCCCATGGCAATATCGCCCTGTCGCTGCTCGATACGCTGCGGGCCAAGGCCCGTGCCGAAGGGCTCTGGTGCCTGCAGCTCAAGCCAGAGACCGGCGGCGCCGGTCTGGGCAAGATGGGTATGGCGGTCTGCTACGAGGAGATGAACCGCTCGATCTTCGGGCCGGTGGTGTTCAACTCGGCGGCGCCTGACGACGGCAACATGATGGTGCTGGAAGCGCTCGGCACGCCCGAGCAGAAGGAGCGCTGGCTGAAGCCGATCGTCGAGGGCAGGGTCCGTTCCGCCTTCGCTATGACCGAGCCCCATCCGGGTGGCGGTTCCGACCCCGCGATGATCCGGACGAAAGCCGAGCGGCGCGGCGACACATACGTCGTCAGCGGCCGCAAATGGTTCATCACCGGCGCCGAGGAGGCCAAGCACTTCATCCTCGTCGCCCGCACCTCGGACGATCCGCGCAACGGCCTCACCGCCTTCCTCTTCCACGCCGACCAGCCGGGCTGGCGCATCCTGCGCCGCATCGAGATCATGGGGCCCGAGGAGCATGGCGGCCATTGCGAGCTGGAGTTCGACGGGCTCGAAATCCCTGTCGCGGACGTGTTGGCCGGCGAGGGCAAGGGCATGAAAGTGACGCAGGTTCGCCTCGGCCCCGCCCGCCTGACCCATTGCATGCGCTGGCTCGGCCTGTCGAAGCGTTGCATCGAGATCGCCCAGGCCTATGCGGCCGAGCGTTATGGCTTCGGCCAGCGCCTCGCCGATCGCGAGAGCATCCAGCTCAAGCTCGGCGATCTCGCCATGCGCATCGAGATCGGCCGCCTGCTGGTGATGAAGGCGGCCTGGGAGCTCGACCGCGGCGGCTTCGCCCGCAAGGAAGTTTCAATGGCCAAGGTCCAGGTCGCCAATGTCCTGCACGATGCCGCCGATGTCGCGATCCAGGTCAACGGCGCGCGCGGCTATTCGAAGGACACCGTGCTCGAATGGATCTATCGCTACGCCCGTCAGGCGCGCTTGGTCGATGGCGCTGACGAGGTCCACAAGATGGTGCTGAACCGCTTCCTCACGCAGGAAGGCCGGGATTTCTGGCACTGGCCCGTGGCTGGGCAGGCGCAGGGCTGAGGCGATGGCAGCGTCCGCGCCTTCCACCATCGATTTCGATCCGGTCGCCCTGGAGAACCTCCTGCGGGAGCGTTTCGGTGCCGGCGCGCTCGCGCTCGAACGCATTGGCGGCGGGCAATCCAACCCGACCTATTTCGTCGATTGGGGAGCGCGCCGCCTTGTCCTGCGCAAGCAGCCGGTCGGGCCGATTCTGCGCGGCGCCCATGCTATCGACCGCGAGTTCCGCGTGCTGGAGGCGCTGTCGCGGACGAATGTGCCGGTGCCGCGCGCCGTGCTCTTCCATACCGATCCCGAGCCGCTCGGAACGCCCTTCTATCTGATGGAGCGGCTGGAGGGCCGGGTCTTCCACGATTGCGCCTTGCCAGCCCTGGAGTCGGCCGAACGGCGAGGCCTCTATCTCGGCATGGCCGAGGCGCTGGCGAAGCTCCATGCGGTGCGGCCCGACGAGGTCGGTCTCGGCGATTTCGGCCGGCCGGGCAATTATTTCGAGCGCCAGATCGCGCGCTGGACCAAACAGCTCCGGGAGTCGCCGGGCGAGCCGATCCCTGATCTGGACGCCGTTGCCGATTGGCTGCCGGCGCATCTGCCGGATGATGACGGCCAGGTCGCGATCGCCCATGGCGATTTTCGGCTCGGCAACCTGCTCTTCCATCCCGAGAAGCCCGAGGTGATCGGCATCCTCGACTGGGAATTGTCGACGCTTGGCCATCCGCTGGCCGATCTCGGCTATTGCGCCATGCCCTGGCACACCGCGCCCGACGAATATGGCGGCATCCTCGGCCTCGACCGGGCTGCGCTCGGCATTCCCGCCGAGGCCGAGTTCCTCGCGCATTACTACGCGCATGCCGTGCCGACGGCGCCGCTCCTGCGCTTCCATCTCGTCTTCGCGCTGTTCCGCTTCGCCGTGATCTTCGTCGGTATCGCCGACCGCGTCCGCGTGGGCACGGCTGCCGCAGCCAATGCGGCCGAGGTCGCGCCACTCGCCCGGCGTTTCGCCGTGCGGGCGCGCGAGGCGATGGAGGGGCCGGAGAGGCTGTCCTAAGTGCTTGCTGTGGAACCAATACCGTCATCCCGGGCTTGACCCGGGATCCATCATAGGGGGCCGGAGCTCTATGATGGATCCCGGATCGTCGCTGCTCCGCAGCTTGTCCGGGGTGACGTGGTATGTCATCAGAATTAGAGGGATTCTAAGTAGGTTTATCTTCAAGAACCCTGTATGAATTCTAGAATAGATTCGATTTAGATCTATTCAAAACAAGCAGAATTGCTTTGCCGTCCCAAGACGAGCTGTGATAGCGCGAGGGCATCTTCCCCGGCAGGATGCTCTTCCGATGCCCGCTCCTCTTTGGCTTGCCCGTCTGTCTTCCGCTGTCCTGTTCGGCGCATCCGTGCTGTTTGCCGGTGCCGCCGCCGCCGAGACGATCGAGGTCACCGACCTTGCCGGCCGCGTCGTCAACGTCACGCGCGATCCCGCGAAGATCGTGCTGAGCGAAGGCCGCCAGCTCTATACGCTGGCGATGCTCGACCGTGAGGACCCGTTCAAGCGCGTCGTCGGCTGGGGCAACGACCTGATCGAGAACGATCCGGGCGCCTGGGCAAAATATCTGGCCAAGTTCCCGAAGGCCAAGGACGTCGCGAACATGGGCAACCCCTATGCCGCCGATGTCAGCATGGAGAAGATCGCCTCGCTCGGCACCGAGGTCTATATCCTCGACCTCTCAAACTACTTCAAGGCGCAGGAGACGGGCCTGCTCGCCAAGCTCGAGAAGGCCGGCATCACCACCGTCTTCGTCGATTTCCGCCAGGACCCGACCCAGAACGTGCTGCCGAGCGTGCAGCTCCTCGGCCGCATCCTCGGCCGTGAGAGGGAGGCGAACGCTTTCGCCGACTATTACCTGCGCCAGACCCGCAGCATCTATGCCCGCGTCGGCGCGATCCCGGACAAGCAGAAGCCGATGGTCTTCGTCGAGCGCGCCGCCGGTCTCCTGCCCTGCTGCGCCACCTTCGGTCCGTTCAATTTCGGACGCTATATCGAGGAGGCCGGCGGCCGCAACTGGGGCAGCCAGTTCTTCTCGGCCTTCCAGGCGCAGGCTGCGCAGGAAAAGGTGCTCGCCGACAATCCGGACGTCTATTTCCTCACCGGCGCGAACTGGTACGGCAGCAATCCCGGCACCAGCGCGGTCGCCCTCGGCTATGACGCGACGCCGGAGCAGGTCCAGAAGCAGCTGGCGGCGCTGATGAACCGGCCGGGCTTCCAGCAGCTCAAGGCCGTGCAGGGCAAGAAGGTGATGGCCTTCTACCATCAGTTCTACGACATGCCCTATTACTTCATCGCCGAGCTTGCCATGGCGAAGGAGTTCTATCCGGACCGCTTCAAGGACGTCGATCCGGAGGCGGTCTTCAAGGAGTTCCACGAGAAATTCCTGCCGATCTCCTATTCCGGCGTGTTCTGGGCCAAGCTCCAGTGACGGCGGCCTGAGCGACGATGGCCGCGACCCTGCCCATGACGGCAACCGCCACCGGGGACTACCGCCGGCGCAATGCGCGCCGGCTGAAGCTCGTCCTCATCGGCGTCGTCGCGCTCGCGGCCGCGCTGGCGCTCGATGTTGCGATCGGGCCGGGAAATCTCCCGCTTGGCGACGTCCTGCGCACGCTGGTCGATCCGAAGGGGGCGGCACCGCGGCTCTCCGTCATCGTCTGGGACCTGCGCCTGCCGATCGCGCTGATGGCGCTGGCTGTCGGCGCCATGCTGGGCCTGAGCGGCGCCGGCATGCAGACCATCCTCGCCAATCCGCTGGCCGACCCCTTCACGCTCGGCGTCTCCGCTGCGGCGACGGTCGGCGCCTCCGTCGCGATCGTCTTCGGCTGGAGCGTCATCCCCGGCGCCGGCCCCTATATCGTCACGGCGAATGCCTTCATCTTCGCGCTGGCCGCTTCGCTCGTCCTGTTCTTCATGACCAAGCTGCGCGGTGTTAGCGCCGAGACCATGATCCTGGTCGGCATCGCCCTGCTCTTCACCTGCAACGCCGTCACCGCCCTGCTGCAATACCGCTCGAACGAGGTGCAGCTCACCCAGATCGTGTTCTGGACGCTGGGCAGCCTCGCCCGCGCCAGCTGGGAGAAGGTCGGCGTCGCCGCGTTGCTGATCGCGCTCGCCTTGCCGTTCTTCCTGATGCGCGGCTGGGCGCTGACAGCCTTGCGCCTCGGCGACGAACGAGCCGAGAGCCTCGGCGTCCGCGTCGACCGCCTGCGCCTGGAAATCCTCGTCGCGACCTCGCTGCTGGCTGCCGTCTCCGTCTCCTTCGTCGGCGGCATCGGCTTCATCGGCCTCGTCGGCCCGCATATCGCGCGGCTTCTGGTCGGCGAGGACCAGCGCTTCTTCCTGCCGGTGGCGACGATCGCGAGCGCCGTGCTGCTCTCGCTCGCCTCGACCGTCTCCAAGGTGATCACGCCCGGCGTGATCTATCCGATCGGCATCATCACGGCACTGATCGGCGTACCCTTCTTCATCAGCCTGGTCATGTCGATCCGCGGACGGGGAGTCTGAGCGATGGCATTGCAGCTTCGCGATCTCGCATTCTGCTACGGCACGACGCCGATCCTGCAGGGGCTGGGCACCGAGGCTCTGCCGCGCGGCGAGCTTGCCGCGCTGGTCGGCCCGAACGGCTCCGGCAAGTCGACGCTGTTCCGCTGTGCCGCCGGCCTGCTGCGCCCCGAGCGCGGCACGGTCGCGCTCGACGGTTATGACCTGTCGCAGCTGTCGCAGCGCGAGCGGGCCCGCAAGGTCTTCTATCTCGCGCAGGATACTGGCGCGCGCGTCGCGCTCTCGGTCTTCGACATCATCCTGCTCGCCCGCAAGAGCCTGCATCGCGGCTATGCGCTCGCGGCCTCGCCCGCGGATATCCGCGCCGTCGAGGCGGTGATCGAGGAGTTGGGTCTCAGCGCTTTCGCCTCGCGCGACATCGCCACGCTCTCCGGCGGCCAGCGTCAGCTTGCCGCGATCGGCCAGGCGCTGGTGCGAGAGCCCGACGTGCTGCTGCTCGACGAGCCGACCAGCGCGCTCGACGTCCGCCGCCAGCTCGACGTCATGGCGACGATCCGCGAGGCGACGCGCCGGCGCGACATCGTCACGGTCGTGGCGATCCACGACCTCTCGCTCGCGGCGCGCTTCGCCGATCGGGTGCTGGTGATGAATGCCGGGCGCATCGCGCAGGCGGGCCCGCCGGCCGAGGTGCTTGCGCATTCCGCTGTCTCGGAGACATATGCCGTCGGCGTGCATCTGGAGCATTCGGCTCGCGGCACGCTTCTCGTCGAACCCTATATCCAGGTTCACTGATGTCCGCGCCCTCGACGCATGAGAATTTCACTCTGAAGGAAGAGATCCGCGCCTATTGGTCGGCGCGGGCCGAGAGCTTCGATCTCTCCTATGGCCATGCGATCAAGTCGGACCGCGAGCTGAAGGCCTTCCAGCGCCTGATCGGCGATTCCTTCGGCCCCGAGCCGCTCGACGTGCTCGACCTCGCCTGCGGCACCGGCGAGATCACCCGCGCCCTACTCTCGCTGAAGCACCGCGTCACCGCGCTCGACTTCTCCGAGGCGATGCTGGAGCGCGCCCGCGCCAAGCATGGCAAGGCGGCCCGCTTCCGGCTGGGCGATGCCGAGCACCTGCTCGACGAGGATGCGAGCTACGACGCGGCGATCACGCGCCATCTCGTCTGGACCCTGACCGATCCGGAAGCGGCGCTGAGTGAATGGTTCCGCGTCCTGCGTCCCGGCGGCCGCCTGCTGGTCATCGACGGCGACTGGGTCAACCGCACGCGCTGGCAGGCGCTGGTCAACCGCTTCGGCACCTGGCTGCGCGAGAAGCGTGGCGCAGCCGTCCACCAGATCGATGCCGACACGCATGCCTCGATCACCAGCCGCTTCTATTTCAAGGACGGCCTGAGCCGGCAGCGCCTCGAGGCGATGCTGACGGCAGCAGGCTTCACCGACATTGTCCCGGCCGATTACCATCAGGTCGTGCGCGAGCAGCAACGCGCCGCGCCGCTGCACGACGCGATCCGGCTGGCCTCCTCGACCCGTTTCGCCCTGCTCGCACGCAAGCCTGCGGACGCCGCCGTTTCGCGCTAGAAGAGCCTGACGGCGCTGCTTCGGAAGGCGGCGCTGCGCGACAGGAGCGAGCGATGAACGCCAAGCCGGATTGGGATGCGGCGCAATATCTGCGCTTCGAGGACGAGCGGACGCGGCCGTCGATCGATCTCTTGGCCCGCGTGCCGCTGAGAGATCCGAGGCGCTGCATCGATCTCGGCTGCGGTCCCGGCAACAGCACGGAACTGGTCGCCGCTCGCTTCCCCGATGCCGTCACCCAAGGCCTCGATTCCTCCCCGGACATGCTGGAGAAGGCCAGGAGGCGCCTGCCCGGCCTCTCCTTCATCCTCGGCGACGTGAACACATGGTCGGATGCGGCGGGCTACGATGTGATCTTCGCCAATGCCGTGCTGCAATGGCTGCCCGACCATGCCGCCCTCTTCCCGCGTCTGGCCGGTTCGCTGAAATCCGGCGGCTGTCTGGCCGTGCAGATGCCCAACAATCTCGGCGAGCCCTCACATGTCGCGATGCGCGAGGTCGCGGCCGATGGCCCCTGGGCGGAGAAGCTCGCGAACGCCAAGGCCGAGCGGGCGACGATCGGCTCATTCGGCGATTACCGGCGCTGGCTGATCGAGGCCGGCTGCCGCGTCGATATCTGGCAGACGACCTATGTCCATGCGCTCCCCAATCTCGAAGCGATCGCGGAATGGTTCAAGAGCACCGGCCTGAAGCCCTATCTCGACCGTTTGACGGCCGAGGAGCAGAAGGACTTCCTCGCCCGCTATCTTGAGCGCATCGCGCCGGATTACCCGCTCGAGAGCGACGGCAAGGTCCTGCTGCGCTTCCCGCGCCTCTTCGTGGTCGCGGTGCGCGAGCGCTGAGAACCCGGTTCCCAGCCCGTCCTTCAAGATGCCGCTCGCGGCTCCTCGGGACGAGGCTCGCGCGGTGGTCGGTTCTCAGAGATACGGCGGCGTGCAGGCGCTGACGACGATGCACCGTTCCGTGCCGATATTGCGGTAGCGATGCGGGATGCGGCTGTCGAAGAGATAGGCGTCGCCGGGCTTCAGCACCTTGATCTGGTCGCCGACGGTGATCTCGAGCTCGCCGGCCAGCACGACACCGCCTTCATGGGAATCGTGCTTGAGCATAGCGATGCCGGTATCGGCGCCGGGATCGTAGGATTCGTGCAGGATCTGCAGGTTATGGGCCTGCGCGTCCCCCACTTGGCGGAAGGACATCTGGCCCCGGCTCTCGCCGCCATTGACCTGGTGCAGGCGCGAGGTCAGGTCGAGCAGATCGGAAGCCTCAAAGAACACTTTGTCGCGCGGCGCCTTCGCCTCGTCAAAAAAATTGACCATCGTCATCGGAATGCCGTCGAGGATCTTGCGCAGCGAGGCGACCGAGGGGCTGTTGCGATTCTGCTCGATCAGCGAAATCAGGCTGTGGGTCACGCCGGAGCGTGCCGCGAGCTCGCGCTGGGAAAGCCCGGCCGCCAGCCTGATTTCCTTCAGCCTTCCACCAACGTCAAAGCTCATGGCCGCCCTGCCTCCCGATCCTGCGCGCCTCGTTGAGTCTGCGCGTCATGCAGAGCCCGCCTGCTCGGCGGTCCTTGCCACGTTCAATATTCTGAGCGATGCTGCCGGAAAGCCAAGAAGAAATTGGTGTCATGGGGAACCGGCGGAGTGGAATAGTTTTCGCGATCAGAGCGCACCGTCCAGACGAAAATCCCCGATCGATACGATAGGGCCGCATGGAAGCGATGTTTCGTTGCTATGGGACGGGCAATGCTTGCCGAACACTGCCGCTTCGCCAATGCCCCATGGCGAGAATTCAACAGGGAAAGCAAGGTAAGTCGGGCCGATGACGCAAGCCGAGACCGTTTTGTTGAATGGCCGCATCTTCTGCGGCTTGACGGAAGGCTTCGTCGAAGCCCTGGCGATCGGCGATGGCAAGGTGCTGGCGGCGGGTTCCGCCGCTGAGATTGCCGCCTTGCAGGGCCCTGCGACGAAGGTCGTCGACCTCGCCGGCCGCGTCGCCATTCCCGGCCTGAACGACGCGCATATGCATCTGCTGCCGCTTGGCCTCGCGATGAGCGAGGTCAATCTGCGCGCCGAGGAGGGCGTCAACGGCATCGACGAGATTCTGCGCCGCATCGCCGCCGCCGTGAAGGGCAGGAAGCCCGGCGAATGGGTGATCGGCCGCGGCTACGACCACAATGAACTGGCCGAAGCACGCCATCCCACCGCCGAGGAGCTCGATCGTGTTGCGCCCGACAATCCCGTCTATATCAAGCGCACCTGCGGCCATGTCGGCGTCGTCAACAGCCGCGCCATGGCGGCAGCCGGCATCGGCCATAACACCCCGAGCCCGGCCGGCGGTCTGATCGAGCGCCGCGACAACAAGCTCACCGGCCTGCTGGCCGAGAGCGCCATGCGCCTGATCGTCGAGGCCATGCCGCAGCCGAGCCTCGCGGAGCTGAAGGCCGCGATCGAGAAGGCCGGGCACTACATGCTCTCGCAAGGTTTCACCAGCGTGATGGATGCCGGCGTCGGCATGGGCGCGGGGATGGCCGAGATCGAGGCCTATGAGGAGGTCGCGCGTGCCGGCACGCTGCCGGTCCGCACCTGGGTCTGCATCTATGGCAATGCCGACGGCATCGGCGATCAGGCATACGCTGCCGGCTACCGCTTCGGCCGCGAGACGGGCCTCCTGCGCTACGGCGCGATGAAGGTCTTCGGCGACGGGAGTGCCGGCGGTCTGACCGCCGCGATGAGCGAGCCCTACCTTGTCGGCGATCCCGATAACCGCGGCATCTTCATCTATTCCGATGCCGACATGCATCGTTACCTCCGGCACTACCATGAGCTCGGCTACCAGCTCGCGATCCATGCGATCGGCGACGCGGCGATCGAGCAGGTGCTCTCCGGCATGGAGAAGGCCGACAGCCCCGAGTATCCGATCAAGGGCCGCCGCCACCGCATCGAGCATTGCGGCTTCCTGACCGACGGCCAGCTCGCCCGCATGGCCGCCGCCGGCATCGATCCGGTGCCGCAGCCGGCCTTCATCTACGAATTCGGCGATCTCTACGTGATCAATCTCGGCGAGGAGCGCGCCGCCGCCTCCTATCCGATGCGCAAATGGCTCGATGGCGGCCTGCATGCAGCCGCGAGCTCGGACGCCCCCGTCTGCGCCACCGACCCGTTCAAGAACCTCTTCACGATGGTCACCCGCCAGACCAAGCGCCATACCGAGATCGGCGGCGCCGAGAAGCTGAGCATGGAGGAGGCGGTCCACGCCTATACCTTGCTTGGCGCCTATACCCAGTTCGCCGAGGACAGGCTCGGCCGGCTGCTTCCCGGCCAGCTCGCCGATATCGCCGTGCTCTCGCATGACATCTTCGCGATCCCTGTCGAGACGGTCGAGAACGATGTGCGTTGCGACCTGACGCTGCTCGGCGGCGAGATCGTCTTCGACCGTCACGGTCAGTTCGCGGCTGCCGCGCAATAGGCCGGGGCCGCCGCGATGCTCAAACATACCTTGCAAAGGCTGCTGCTGGTCCTGCCGGTGCTATTTGGCGTGTTGCTGATCGGCTTCCTGCTGATGCAGGTCGTGCCGACAGACCCGGCCCAGGTTCGCGCCGGCCCGACCGCGACCCAGGACGTGGTGGAGGCGATCCGCCAGGAACTCGGACTGAACCAGCCGCTGTGGAAGCAGTTCGCGATCTATATCGGGCGTCTCGCCCAAGGCGATCTCGGCGTCTCCATCATCAACAACGTCCCGGTGACGCAGGAACTCGGCAACACGATCGGCCCGACGCTGGAGCTGATGCTGGCCTCGCTGATCTGGGCGATTCCGCTCGGCATGGCCCTCGGCACCGTCGGTGCCTATTACCGGGGCTCGCTGATCGACCGCGCGATCATGGCTTTCTCGGTTGCCGGTGTCTCGCTGCCGGTCTTCTTCCTTGGCCTCGGGCTGATCTGGCTCTTCGGCTTCTATTATCCGATCCTGCCCTTCACCGGCCGCACCGGCCCGCTCTGGACCTGGGAGGGCATTCAGGGCGTCATCCTGCCGGCGATCACTTTGGGCGGCGTCTTCGTCGGCCCCGTCGCGCGGATGACGCGCACCTCGGTGCTCGACGAGCTCGGAGCCGACCATGTCCGCACCGCCCGTGCCAAGGGGCTCGGCGAAAGCACGGTCGTGCTGCGCCACACCCTGCGCAACGCGCTGGTCCCGGTCGTCACGCTGATCGGCCTGCAGATCGGCTTCCTGCTCGGCGGCGCCGTCGTCACCGAGACCGTGTTCTCCTGGCCGGGCATTGGCCGGCTCGCGGTCGGCGCCATTCTGTCGAGCGACCTTCCGATGGCGCAGGGCACGATCATCATGCTTTCGCTCGGCTTCATCCTGATCAATCTCGCGGTGGACGTCCTCTATGCCGTGCTCGACCCACGCGTGAGGGGCGCCTGATGAGTTCCCCGACGAATGCGTTCCAGCCTGGCGCCAAGACGGTCGAGGCCGCCGTGAGCGTCGCAGCCGCCAGGCCCGTCCGCCGCAAGACCGTGCTCCGGATGCTCCTCTCCGACGTCGGCTCCTGCGTCGCGCTGGCGCTCGTCGTCCTTGCTATTCTCGGCGCGGTCTTCGCGCCCTGGCTGGCGCCTACCGATCCTTTCGGCAACGACCTTGCCAACACGCTGAAGCCGCCGGGCGAGATGGGCCTGCTCGGCACGGACGGGCAGGGTCGCGACATGATCACCCGGCTGCTCTTCGGTCTGCGCACGACCTTGCTGATGGGTCTCGCCTCCGTCGCCTTCGGCTGCGCGATCGGCGGCGTCGTCGGCTTCGCCGCCGCCTATTATCCCAGGGCGTCGGGCGTGCTGATGCGTTTCATGGACATTCTCCTGTCCTTCCCCGCGATCCTGTTCGGCCTCGCCATCGCCGCGATCTTCGGGCCGGGCCTGCTCGCTGTCATCATCGCGCTCTCGATCGCGACTGTGCCGCTGATGGCGCGCGTGGTTCGCGGCTCGGCGCTGGTCGTGCTGCAGCAGGGCTATATCGAGGCGGCACGCTCCCTGGGCTTGAGCGACCTGCGCATCATCATCCGCTACGTCCTGCCGAACTGCCTCTCGGCGATCTTCGTCTTCGTCACCTTGCGCTTCGGCCAGGTCATCCTGCTCGGCGCGGCTCTGTCCTTCCTGGGCCTCGGCGCCCAGCCGCCGACGGCCGAGCTCGGCGCGATGGCGGCGGACGGGCGCAACTTCCTGTTCTTCGCCCCGCATGTCTCGGTCCTGCCGAGCCTGGTGATCTTCGCGGTCGTGCTCGCCTTCAACGTGCTCGGCGACTCCCTGCGGGACGCCCTCGATCCCAAGCTGCGCAAATAGTGCCGTCATCAACCAAGAAGCGTCAAAAAGGGGACTTGCTCGATGCTGAAACTCTCAACTCTGCTTCTCGCCGGCGCGGCCGCGGCGACCTTCGCCGTGGCCCCTGCCGTCGCCCAGCAGAAGGCGCCGCTCTCGATCCTGCGCGTCATCGATGCCGATAACTACGACCCGATCCGGACCACCGCGACTGCGGCGGCCGAGGTCATGTACATGCTGGCCGACACGCTGGTGACGGTCGATTTCGACATGAAGACGATCAAGCCCGGCCTCGCCGAGAGCTGGACGATCTCGCCCGATGGCCTGACTTACACCTTCAAGATCCGCAAGGACGTGAAGTTCTGCGACGGCCGGCCGATGACGATCGACGACGTCGTCTATTCGCTGAAGCGCTGGACCGACCCGGCCAACAAGTCGCCGGTCTCCTTCCGCGGCGGTCCGGTCAAGGACATCCGCGCCGACGGTGATTCCACGCTGATCTACGAGCTGAAGGAGCCCTATAGCGACCTGATGTTCCAGCTCGCTTTGTCCTTCGCCTCGGTGGTCGACAAGGCGACCGTCGAGAAGCTCGGTGCGAATTTCGGCGTGCAGGGCTTCAACGGCACCGGTCCCTATTGCTGGTCGAAATGGACGCCGCGCCAGGAGCTCGTGCTCAAGAAGAACCCGCATTACAGCTGGGGCCCGCCGATCTACAAGGACCCGAAGCCGCAGATCGACGAGATCGTCTGGAAGGTCATCCCGGAATCGAACACGCTGATGGCCGCGATCCAGGCCAAGCAGGCCGACGTGACCTATTACATGCCCTATATCGCGCTCGACACGATGCAGCGCATTCCCGGCATGACGGTACAGCGCCAGGAAAACTACATCTACGACATCTTCATGGGCTTCAAGGTCGACAAGCCCGTCTCGAAGGACCCGGTGATCCGCGAGGCCGTCAACATGGCCACCGACAAGCAGGCCATCGCCAAGGCGATCTTCTTCGGCAAGGGCCAGGTCCTGCCGTCGCTCTTGAACCCGGCCGTGCTCGACTACGACAAGGATTCCGCCGGCAAGATGCCGAAGCATGATCCGGCCGGCGCCATCAAGCTTCTGGAGGCTGCCGGCTGGAAGCCCGGCGCCGACGGCATCCGCGAGAAGGACGGCCAGAAGGCCACCTTCACCGTCTATGGCATCCGCAACGACGTGAACCCGCGCATCTCCGAGGCGATGCAGGCCGACCTGCGCAAGGTCGGCATCGACCTCAAGATCCAGCTCTGGGACGCCACCGTCGCGTGGGGCAAGCTCGCGACGCAGGAATTCGACGCCTTCTACATGGCCTACCCCTATGTGACGGCCACCGAGGCGCTGAACCTCTATTTCGCCAGCCGGCAGGTGCCGACGCCGAACCGGATGAACTGGAAGGATCCGAAGACCGACGAGTTGCTCAAGGCCGCGGCCACCGCTGTCGATGCCGGCAAGCGCAAGGAGGCGATCGGCGCGGTCCAGACCCAGCTCACCGAGGCGAATGTCTGGGTTCCCTTGGCCTCGCAGCCGCTCTGGGTCGTCGCGGGTGACCGGCTGGAGGGCGTCCGCGCCCACGGCATCTACGGCGCCGGCCTCTACAAGGGGCTCGACCTCAAGCTGAAGCGCTGAGCTTCACGGGCGCCGCGCGGTGACAACCGCGCGGCGCTTTTTCTATGTCTGTCGGGAGGAAAAGAGATCATGACGATCACGGTCATCAAGAACGCCGAAGTCGTTGTCGCCTGGGATGCTGAAGCCTCCCGGCACGTCTATCTGCATTGCGCCGATGTCGCCTTCGAATACGGCACGCTGCTTTATGTCGGGCCGCGCTACGAAGGCCAGGCCGACGAGACCGTCGACGGCAGCGGGCGCATGGTCATGCCCGGCCTCGTCAACATCCATTCGCACCCCTCGAGCGAGCCGCTGAACAAGGGCTTCCTCGACGAGCTCGGCTCGCCGGCGCTCTACAATTCCTCGCTCTACGAGTTCATGCCGATCCTGCGCGCCGATGCCGAGGCGGTGCCGGATTGCGTGCAGGTCGCCTATTCCGAGCTCCTGCTCTCCGGTGTCACCACGCTCGCCGATCTCTCGATCGCCCATCCCGGCTGGATCGACCTCGCGGCGAATAGCGGCCTGCGGGTCTGCGTCTCGCCCATGTTCCGCTCGGCCCGCTGGTTCACCAAGAACGGCCATGTCGTCGAATACGAGTGGGACGAGAAGGCTGGCGAGGCGGCCATGGAGACCGCCTTCGACGTCATCGAGCAGGCGCAAAAGCACCCGTCTGGCCGGCTCTTCGGCATGGTCTGCCCGGCGCAGATCGACACCTGCAGCGAGGGCCTGATCAAGGACAGCCATGCGGAAGCGAAGCGTCGCGGGCTGCCCTGGCAGATCCATGCGGCCCAGTCGACGGTCGAGTTCCATGAGATCACCCGCCGCCACGGCGTGACCCCGATCCAGTGGCTGGAAAAGCTCGGCGTGCTCGGCTCCACCAGCATCGTCGGCCACGGCATCTTCCTCGACGATTACCCGCGCGTCGGCTGGCACAGCCGCCGCGATCTCGCGCTATTGGCCGAGACCGATACGATGGTCGCCCATTGCCCGACGGTCTTCATGCGCCGCGGCATCGCCCTCGACGATTTCGGCCGCTATCGCCGGGCAGGCGTCCGCATCGGCATGGGCACCGACACCTATCCGCACAACATGCTCGAGGAGATGCGCCATGTCGGCTATGTCGCCCGCATGATGGCGGAGAACCCGCGCACGCTCACCACCACCGACATCTTCCAGGCCGCGACCACGGCCGGCGCCGCCGCGCTCGGCCGCAATGACATCGGCCGTCTGGAAGCCGGCTGCAAGGCCGACCTCGTCATGGTCGACCTCACGCATCCGATGATGCAGCCGCGCCGCGACCCCGTGCGCAGCATGGTCTATGCCGCCGCCGAACGCGCCGTCGACCGCGTTTATGTCGACGGCAAGCTCGTCGTCCGCGACGGCACTGTCCTGACCATGGACTATCCGGCCGCGGCGCTACGCCTCCACGAAGGCCAGAAGCGGACGGAGGCGGCTGCGCCCGGCAATGACTGGATCAAGCGCCCGGTGACGGATTATTCGCCGCTGACCTTCCCGGTGAAGTGAGCGGGAGCAGGTTCACTCCACGCGGAAACACAGCGTCATCCCGGGCTTGACCCGGGATCCATTCCGGAGCGCCTGCCGATCAAGGTTCAGGAATGGATCCCGGATCTCCGCTTCGCTGCGTCCGGGATGACGCGTGTTTGATGAGATGCAACGTGCTGATGCGCATCGCTGCATCGTGACCCCCTGCGTCACGCCGCCCGCTTTCGGACGGCGCGATCCGGCGATAGGTTGTGCTCATGTCGCAGGCAGACGAGACAACGCAGGCGGAGGCCGGCTCTTCGAGCCGCCCTGGCCTCATGCTGATCGGCGGAGGCTTCTTCGCCCTGTTCCTCACCGGCCTGCTGCTCTGGTGGCGCGAAGGCGACCGGCTCTTCACCGACGGTCTGATCGCCGCCATCGTCGCATGCCTCTAGGCATCGGCCCGAAAAGTGGGAACCGGTTTTCGGGGCCGGCAGATGCATGGAAAAATCGCTGTCCAGCGGCTGCCGCCGCCTGCCCGGGAAAACTTCCGTGAACCGCCGTCTCGTCCTGCCCCTGGTCGTTTTCCTCGCCGGCGCGCTCGCGCTCGCCGCGGCCGCGATCCTGACCTTCTCCCCCGGCCGCCAGGGCGGCAGCAGCGGCACGGCGAGCGTCGGCGGCCCGTTCACGCTGACGACCCAGGAGGGCAAGCCGCTTTCCGACACCGATCTCAAGGGCTCCCCCTTCCTGGTCTTCTTCGGCTTCACCCATTGCCCGGACATCTGCCCAACCAAGCTCTTCGAGATCTCCGAGGCGTTGCGCGCGGCCGGCGACGGTGCCAAGGCGAAGGGGCTCAAGGCCCTGTTCATCACGGTCGATCCCGAGCGCGACACGCCGGAGGCGATGAAGAGCTATCTCGGCTCCTTCGACCCGCGCATCATCGGCCTGAGCGGCGATCGCCCGGCCATCGACGCCGTGATCAAGGCCTATCGCGCCTATGCCAAGAAGGTCCCACTCAAGGATGGCGACTATACGATGGACCACACCGCGCTGGTCTATCTGATGGGCAAGGACGGCAATTTCGTCGGCGCCTTCAATATCGAGCAGCCTCCGGCGCAGGCGGCAGCGGAGTGGCTGCGTCACTCGTAGCGTCCGGAATCGGCGCGCGCCGGCGTGCCAGTCCGTGCTCCGTCTTGTTCCAGGTGAAACGGCGGTTGAAATACTCGTAGAGCGCCATCCAGGCGGCGACCGAGACCAGCGCGTAATAGAGCGGCAGCAGCGGCACAAGCAGCAGCAGGCCTGGAGAACCTCGCCGCAACGCCCCGACGATCGGCGGTACGAAGAGCGCGACGCTACCGAGCAGCCAGACGCCGAGAGCGATGATCGAGGTCAGGGTCGCGGCGGTGCCGACCGGCTCGAACAGCGAGCCGTCCCAATAGGCGATGAGCGCCGCGACGGCGAAGGCCGGATAGCCCAATGCCGTCGCGACGGTGCCGAAAACCAGCGACAAGAAACTGAGGGTCGCAGCGAGACCGGCCTCGCGCAGCAGGCGCGAGGGCGCGCGCGAATGCGTCACCAGCGTCTGGATATAACCCTTGATCCAGCGCGAGCGCTGCTTGAGCCAGGCAGATAGGGTCAACGGCGCCTCCTCGCGGGTGTTCGAGGGCAGGTCGCCGATGCGGTAGCCGGAGCGCACCAGCCTGAAGCCGAGATCGGCATCCTCCGTCACGTTCCAGGCGTCCCAGCCGCCGACGGCGCGCAGGGCCTCCGTGCGGAAATGGTTCGAGGTTCCGCCCAGCATGATCGGCAACTGGAATTGCAGCAGGCCGGGATTGAGAACTTCGAACAGCCCGGCATATTCCAGCGCGAACAGGCCGGGCAGCACGCCTTCCTCGTCATGGTCGATCACGAGTCTGGCCTGCAGGCAGCCGAGTTCCTTCGGCCCGCGGAGGAAGCGTGCCGCCGCCATGCGCAACTGCTGCGGATCGGGGATGTCCTCGGCGTCGAAGATCGTGAAGAGCGTGCCGCGCGCTTCAAGCAGGGCAAGGTTGAGCGCGCGCGGCTTGGTGCGCGGGAAGCCGGGCGGAACGACGGCCACGGAGAAATGCGGCGGCAGTGCCATCTGCGCCAATGCGTTGCGCATGCCGGCGTCGTCGGCCTCGATCAGCAGGCGGATATCGAGCTTGGCCGGGGGATAGTCGAGCGCGGCCAAGGCATCGGTCAACTGCCGGAGCACGGCGGTTTCCCGGTAGAGCGGCACCGCGACGGTGTAGACGGGCAGGCGGGACTCGTCGATCCGCCAGCGATGGCTGCGCCAGAGATCGGGCGCCGAGCGCTCGATCGACGCTGCAAGCCGCAGCAGGATCAAGCCGAGGAAGAGCGGTCCGAGCAGCAGCGCGAGGCCGAAGAAGGTTTCGAGCGGAGCGAAGACGCCGCCGAGCGCGGCGGCGGCTATGCCACTTCCGGCAGCGATCACCTGGCCGCGGCTGGCGCCGGTGCGGGCGCTGTCGCGCGCAAGGCCGGCGGGGTCGAGCCCGGCCGCGTGCTCCGCCAGGGCGGCTGCATTGCTCTGCCGCAGGGCGCCGGCGAAGCGCCGCGGCGTCGTCACGGCGATATCGCCGCGCTTGCGTGGCCCGGCCTCCAGCATGCGCCGCAGCGCCGGGCCTTCGGGCGCGAGGATGAAGCGGAAGCGCCTGTCGTCGACCGTGGGCGCGATGCCCTGCTGCAGGATCGCATCATGGCCGCCGCCTGGTCGCAGGGGCGGAGGTTGCGGCAGAAAGGTGAGCTCCAGTTCGGCCGCGAGCGCACGGTAGAAGCCGGCCTCGTCGATCAGGCCGATGGCGATCGCCTCGCGCAGCGGTTCGGTGCGGTTGCGCCGGGATATCTCGGCCGCGCGAGCCAGCGCGGAAGGTGCGAGGCCATGCCGCGTCAGGAAGGCGAGTTCGACCGGCAGCCCAGCAGAGCCCGGCCCGGACGTCCCCGGACTGTCGTCGTTACCGCTGCCCCCCACTGGCCCCGGCCCGCTCCGCCAATGCCCGGCGCGGATGCGCCGGAAACAATCGATGGTTGCCGTTGCCGAAGCGGGAGTCGAGAGACCCCGTCTAGAACTTTGGGCGGGGCCTTTAAGTGTCAGCGCGCCGCGAGGATCTCCGCGACCTGCGGGATGTCCTTGTCGCCGCGGCCGGAGAGATTGACCACCATCAGGTGGTCCTTGGGCTTCTGCGGGGCGAGTTCGGCGACGCGGGCGAGCGCATGCGCGGATTCCAGCGCTGGAATAATCCCCTCCAACCTGGAGATCAGCTGGAACGCCTCCAGCGCCTCCTCATCGGTCGCGGAGAGGTATTTCACCCGGCCGACATCGTGCAGCCAGGAATGCTCGGGCCCGATGCCGGGGTAGTCGAGCCCGGCCGAGATCGAATGGGCATCCTTGATCTGCCCGTCATCGTCCATCAGCAGGAAGGTGCGGTTGCCGTGCAGGACGCCGGGGCGTCCGCCGGTCAGCGAAGCCGCATGCAGGCCGCTCGGTATGCCGTGGCCGGCGGCTTCGACGCCATAGATCTCGACCGAAGGGTCATCGAGGAAGGGATGGAACAGGCCCATGGCGTTCGAACCGCCGCCGATGCAGGCGATGAGCGAATCCGGCAGGCGGCCTTCGGCTGCTAGCATCTGCTCGCGGGTCTCCTTGCCGATGATC
This sequence comes from Allobosea sp., assembly GCA_039808685.1. Taxonomy (GTDB): domain Bacteria; phylum Pseudomonadota; class Alphaproteobacteria; order Rhizobiales; family Beijerinckiaceae; genus Allobosea. Next base: position 122,243 of record JBDHTM010000004.1, read on the forward strand.
GACTGGAAGTCGCGCACCATCGCCGGATAGGGATGCGGGCCTGCGACCGTGCCGATGCAGTAGAAGGTCGTCGCGACATTGGTCACCCAATCGCGCAGCGCCTCGTTCATCGCGTCCTTCAGCGTCTTGGTGCCGGACTCGACCGGCACGACCTTGGCGCCGAGCATCTGCATGCGGAAGACGTTGGGCGCCTGCCGGGCGACGTCGACCGCGCCCATATAGACGATGCATTCGAGGCCATAGCGCGCGCAGAGCGTCGCAGTGGCGACGCCGTGCTGGCCGGCGCCGGTCTCGGCGATGATGCGCTTCTTGCCCATGCGCCGCGCCAGCAGGATCTGGCCGAGCACGTTGTTCACCTTGTGGGAGCCGGTGTGGTTCAGTTCCTCGCGCTTCAGATAGACCTTGGCGCCGCCGAAATGCCCGGTCAGGCGCTCGGCGAAGTAAAGCGGCGAGGGCCGGCCGACATAATGCTTGAGCCCGTCCGCCATCTCGGCGTGATAGGCGGGATCGGCCTTGGCGGCGTTATAGGCCTGTTCCAGCTCCAGGATCAGCGGCATCAGTGTCTCAGCGACGAAGCGGCCGCCGAACAGGCCGAAGCGGCCGTTCTCGTCCGGGCCGTTGCGATAGCTGTTCGGGCTGGAGGGGGCGTTCATGCCGTCAAACCTTCTTGCAGTACCGTGGCGGCCTTGCGGGCCGATGCGATGAATTCCGCGATCCGGGCGGGGTCCTTGATCCCCGGCGCGCTTTCGACGCCGGATGATACGTCGACGCCCGCGGGATGGGTGCCGCCGATCGCCTCCGCGACATTGGCCGGATCGAGCCCGCCCGATAGCATGAAGCGCTGCGAGGGGTCGAGGCTGGCGAGCAGGCTCCAGTCGAAGGGTTTGCCGTGCCCGCCCGGGAAGGCGGCGTCCTTCGGCGGCTTGGCGTCGAGCAGGATGAGATCGGCGGCATCGCGATAAGCGCCGACAGCCCTGAGGTCCTCGGCGGTGGCGATGCCGAGCGCCTTGATCACCGGCCGCCCGACGGCACGACGCAAGGCAGCCGTCTGCTCGGGCGTCTCGCGGCCATGGAACTGAAGCCAGTCGGGCTTCAGCGCCTCCGCGAGTTCGGCGGCCTGCTGCTCGTCCCAGTCGACGATCAGCGCGACGATCCCGGCCTTGCCACGGGCGATCGTCGCCAGCTCCTTGGCGCGCTCCAGCGTCACGTAGCGCGGGCTTCTCGGATGGAAATTGAGCCCGATCATGTCGGCGCCGGCCGCGAGCGCGGCCTCCAGCGTCTCGGGCGTCGAGAGACCGCAGATCTTGATCAGGAAGGGCGAACCATTGGACATGGCCCGGCGTTTAGCACGGTCCGTTCGCGGGCGCATGCCGTACTTGCGACATGATGACGAAGGAAGCCATGTTCGGACAGGGCGAAGAGGGGGACGGTTTGATCCGGCTGGGCATGGGCAGGCGCGGGCTGACGATGATGGCGGGCGTGCTCGCGATCTCCGGCCTCGTCGCGGCGGCGTTCTACTATATCGGCCAGCCGCGGACCCTTCGCTTGGCGGTCGGGCCGCTCGGCTCGGACGATGCGCGCATGGCCGCGGCCTTCGTGCAGGGGCTCAACCGCGACAAGGCCTCTGTGCGCCTGCGCCTCGTCCTGACGGAGGGCTCGGAGGACAGCGCCAAGCGCATCGATGCCGGCCAGGCCGATCTCGCCATGCTGCGTGCCGACATCGCCATGCCCTCGACCGCCGACACGGTGCTGATCACCCGCCGGACCTATCCCTTCTTCATCACCAGGATGGAGACCGCGATCGGCCGCATCGCCGATCTGCGCGGCCGCAAGATCGGCGTCGGCCGCAATCCCGCCGCCAATACGACGCTGCTGAAGCGGGTGCTGGCACAATACGAGGTCCGGCCTGAGGAGGTCGAGATCGTCGGTCTCAGCCAGGAAGAGATCGTCTCGGCGGCGAAGGAGAAGCGCATCGATGTCTTCTTCGCAATCAACGCGGTCGGCTCCCACACCAATAACGATGGTTTGCGCCGCCTGCGCGAGGCCTGGGGCAACGATCCCGTGTTGATCCCGGTTCGGGAGGCCGATGCGCTCGCCTTGCACTATCGGGCGATCGAGTCCGGCGAGATCGTGCGCGGCGCGCTGGGCGGCGATCCGCCGCGTCCCGCCGAGAGCCTGCCGACCATCTCGATCACCTCGCGCCTCGTCGCGGCGCAGAGCCTCGACGACAATCTCGTCGGCGAGCTCACCAAGGAGATTCTCGGCCTGCGCCTGACGCTGGCCTCGGAATTGCCGGCCGTACAGGCGCTGGAGACGCCCTCGACCGACAAGGACGCGCCCCTGCCGGTCCATTCGGGTGCTGCCGCCTATATCGACGGCGAGCAGGAGAGCTTCTTCGATCGTTATGGCGACTGGTTCTATATCGGGGCAATGGCGCTCTCGGCCGTGGGCACGGGCGGCGCCGCGCTGCTCGGCCGTGAGAGCGCCAACCGGCGTCGGCGCGCCATGTCGGGCCTCGACGAATTGCTGGAGCTTCTCGCCGTCATCCGCTCCTGCGAGGACGAGACGGAATTGATGCGCCTCGGTCAGGAGGCCGACCAGATCCTGACCCGCGTGCTCGCCGACTATGCCAAGGGCGACCTCGACGTGGCCGCGCTCGCGGCCTATCGCCTCGCGATCGATCAGGTCGGACGGGCCGTCGCCGAGCGGCAGCTGGCGCTGGCGGAGGGGTGAGCGCATTTACTTTTCGACAGCCTCTGCGGTTGCCGAAAAGCCCGCCAGCGTTTATGTGCAGCGCAACGAATTCCAGATTCACGTGAAACAGGCTGCGCCGGCGGGGCATCGCTCCAGACCGGCTCGTGGCCTTGAAAGCAAGGCCCAGACCCGCATGTCCATGCGCAACATCGCCATCATCGCGCACGTCGACCATGGCAAGACGACCCTCGTCGACAAGCTGCTGCAGCAGTCCGGCGCCTTCCGCGAGAACCAGCGCGTCGCCGAGCGCGTGATGGATTCGAACGATCTCGAGAAGGAGCGCGGCATCACCATCCTGGCCAAGGCGACCTCGGTCGTCTGGAAGGACACGCGCATCAACATCGTCGACACCCCCGGCCACGCCGATTTCGGCGGCGAGGTCGAGCGCATCCTGAACATGGTCGACTCGGCCATCGTGCTGGTCGACGCCGCCGAAGGCCCGATGCCGCAGACCAAGTTTGTGGTCTCGAAGGCGCTGAAGCTCGGCCTCAAGCCGATCGTCGCGATCAACAAGGTCGACAAGCCCGACGCCCGCACCCAGGAGGTCATCAACGAGGTCTTCGACCTCTTCGCCGCGCTCGACGCCACCGACGAGCAGCTCGACTTCCCGATCCTCTACGGCTCGGGCAAGCAGGGCTGGATGGCTCCGTCGCCGGAAGGTCCGCAGGACCAGGGCCTCGCCCCGATGTACGACCTCATCCTCAAGCATGTGCCGGAGCCGAAGGTCGAAGAGGGGCCGTTCCGCATGATCGGCACGCTGTTGGAGGCCAATCCCTATCTCGGCCGCATCATCACCGGCCGCGTCACCTCGGGCACCGCCAAGCCGAACCAGACGATCAAGGTGCTCTCGGGCGACGGCTCCACCGTCGAGACCGGGCGTATCTCCAAGATCCTCGCCTTCCGCGGCATCGAGCGCCAGCCGATCGAGGAGGCCGTCGCGGGCGACATCGTCTCGATCGCCGGCCTGGTGAAGGGCACCGTCGCCGACACCTTCTGCGACCCCTCCGTCACCGAGCCGATCGAGGCCCAGCCGATCGACCCGCCGACCGTCTCGATGACCTTCACGGTCAACGACTCGCCGCTCGCCGGCACCGAAGGCGACAAGGTCACCAGCCGCATGATCCGCGACCGCCTGTTCAAGGAGGCCGAGGGCAATGTCGCGCTGAAGGTCGAGGAATCCTCGGACAAGGACTCGTTCGTCGTGTCCGGCCGTGGCGAGCTCCAGCTCGCGATCCTGATCGAGACCATGCGCCGCGAGGGCTTCGAGCTCGGTGTCTCGCGTCCGCGCGTCGTCATGCAGCGCGATGCCAGCGGTCAGCTCCTGGAGCCGGTCGAGGAAGTCCTGATCGACGTCGACGAGGAGCATTCCGGGGTCGTCGTGCAGAAGATGTCGGAGCGCAAGGCCGACATGCTGGAAATGCGCCCGTCGGGCGGCAACCGCCTGCGCCTAGTCTTCCATGCTCCGACCCGCGGCCTCATCGGCTATCAGGGCGAGCTGCTGACCGACACGCGCGGCACCGCGATCATGAACCGCGTGTTCCACGAGTACATGCCCTACAAGGGTGAGATCGCGGGCCGCCGCAACGGCGTGCTGATCGCGATGGAGACCGGCGAGGCCGTGGCCTATGCGCTGTGGAACCTCGAAGACCGCGGCCCGATGATGATCGAGCCGGGCTGGAAGGTCTATCAGGGCATGATCGTCGGCGAGCACACCCGCGAGAACGATCTCGAGGTGAACGTGCTCAAGGGCAAGAAGCTCACCAATATCCGCACGACCTCGAAGGACGAGGCCGTGCGCCTGACCCCGCCGATCCGCATGACGCTGGAGCGGTCGCTGGCCTGGATCGACGACGACGAGCTCGTTGAGGTCACGCCGAAGTCGATTCGCCTGCGCAAGGGCATTCTCGATCCCAACGATCGCAAGCGTGCCCAGAAGCAGAAGGCCGAAGTGGCCTGAGTTTTCGATGCCCGGGCGCAAGTCCGGGCATTTTCGTTACAGGGTCTGCGCTCAGCGCAGCCCGCGGATGACGTGCCAGGCGATTGTCCTTGCCCGCTCGCTCTGATCCTCTGCCCGCGTCTCAGGGGAAGGATTGGACCATGCAATTCCGCAATCTCGGCCGCTCGGGCCTGCGCGTCTCGCTCGTCGGGCTCGGCTGCAACAATTTCGGCGGCCGCATCGATCTCGACGCGACGCGCAAGGTCGTCGATGCCGCGATCGAGCACGGCATCACCCTGTTCGACACCGCCGACATCTACGGCGAGCGCGGCGGCTCCGAGACGGCTTTGGGCGAGGTGCTGGGCGCGCGCCGCAAGCAGATCGTGCTCGCCAGCAAGTTCGGCATGGACATGGATGCCGAGGGCGTGAAGAAGGGCGCCTCGCGCCGCTACATCATGAACGCCGTCGAGGATTCGCTCAGGCGCCTCAAGACCGACTGGCTCGATCTCTACCAGCTCCATCGGCCGGACCCGCTGACTCCGATCGAGGAGACGCTGCGCGCCATGGACGATCTCGTCCGCCAGGGCAAGGTCCGCTATATCGGTTGCTCCAACGTCGTCGCTTGGCAGGTTGCCGACGCCCAGTGGACGGCGCGCGATCTCGGAATCGGCGGCTTCGCCTCGGCGCAGGACGAATACAGCCTGCTGAAGCGCGGCGCCGAGAAGGACCTGATCCCAGCCATCGCCCATTACGGCATGGGGCTCCTGCCCTATTTCCCGCTCGCCAATGGCGCGCTGACCGGCAAATACAAGCGCGGCGCGGCCATGCCGGAAGGCGCGCGCCTGACCAAGCTGCCGCAGCGCGCCGGCGAGATCTTCAGCAACGACAACTGGCGCCGCATCGAGGGGCTGACCGCCTTCGCCGAGCAGCGCGGCCATACGCTGGTCGAGCTCGCCTTCTCCTGGCTCGCTGCCCAGCCGGTCGTCTCCAGCGTCATTGCCGGCGCGACCAAGCCTGAGCAGGTGGCGGCCAACGTCAAGGCGGCCGACTGGGCGCTGAGCGCGGAAGACCTCGCCGAGATCGACAGGATCACGGCGTAGAACGAGCAGGCTACCCTCGGAACCACGCCGTCATCCCGGGCTTGACCCGGGATTCATGCCGGAGCGTTTCCGATCGAGGTTCAGGAATGGATCCCGGATCGGCGCGGCTGTGCCGCTTGTCCGGGATGACAGCGCGTTTGTTGAAGCGCGCAGCTCACAGGAAGGTCGCGATCTCCTCCAGCGGCTTCTTGCCTATGGCGGGGACGGCGCAGCCCTCCTTGGGATAGCCGACGACGAGCAGGATCAGGGCCTTCTCGTTGTCGGGTCGCCCGCAGATCGCGTTGAGGAAGTTCATCGGCGCCGGCGTATGCGTCAGTGTCGCCAGCCCCGCATCGTGCAGGGCGGCGATCAGGAAGCCGGTGGCGATGCCCACCGATTCCGGCACGTAATAGTGCTTGATCCTGTTGCCCTCGGCATCGACGCCCCAGCGCTGCGCGAAGATCGCGATCAGCCAGGGCGCCGTCTCCAGGAAGGGCTTGTTCTCGTCCGTGCCGAGATGGGCGAGCGCGTTCAGCCATTCCTCGCCGGCGCGCCCCGCATAGAAGGCGCGTTCCTCCTCTTCCGCCCCCATGCGGATCAGCGCCTTGCGCTGCGGATCGGAGATGCAGACGAAGCTCCAGGGCTGCTGGTTGGCGCCCGACGGAGCGGTGCCGGCGACGCGCACCGCCGTCTCGATCAGCTCCCGCGGTACCGGCCTGTCGGAGAAGTCGCGCACGGTGCGGCGCTTGCGCATGCGGGCCAGGAAGGCGTCGGCCCGTCCCTGCATCTCCGCTTCCGGAACGCCCTCGAAGACGAGGGGCATGGTGACATAGGGACTCACGGCGTTTCGCTCCTGACGCATTTTGGCCAGCTTGCTGCGAATTGCAGGCCCGATGCAATGGACCGGTCGCATCGGCCCGCTTATGGTCCGCGCCATGAGCGAGACAGCCACGACCACCCCCGCCTTGAAACCCGGCGACCATCTCTTCCTGGTCGACGGCTCGAACTTCATCTTCCGGGCCTATTTCCAGTCGATCAACCAGGACCGGAAATACAATGCCCGCTCGGACGGGTTGCCGTCGGGCGCCGTCCGGCTGTTCGCGACGAAGCTCTTCCAGTTCGTGCGAGAGGGCGTGCTCGGGGTCCGGCCGACCCATCTCGCCATCGTCTTCGACAAGTCGGAGAACTCGTTCCGCAAGGCGATCTACCCGGCCTATAAGGGCAACCGTTCCGAGCCGCCGGCCGATCTCATCCCGCAATTCCCGCTGATGCGCGAGGCGGTGCGCGCCTTCGGCCTGATCCCGGTCGAGCAGGACGTCTACGAGGCCGACGACCTGATCGCGACCTATGCCAAGCAGGCCCGCGAGGCCGGCGCCGACGTGCTCATCGTCTCCGCCGACAAGGACCTGATGCAGCTCGTGCGGCCGGGCGTCGCGATGTACGACCCCGCCTCCGGGGACCAGAAGAAGGGCGCGGGCTTCCGCGCCGAGCGCCGCATCGGCGAGCCCGAGGTCGTCGAATATTTCGGCGTCACGCCGGACAAGGTTACCGACGTGCAGGCGCTGGCCGGCGACGCCACCGACAACGTGCCGGGCGCGCCGGGCATCGGCATCAAGACCGCGGCCCAGCTCATCGGCGAATACGGCGACCTCGAAACGCTGCTGGCCCGCGCCGGCGAGATCAAGCAGCCGAAGCGCCGGGAAACCCTGACCAATCCTGAAGTGGTCGAGAAGGTCCGCATCTCCCACAAGCTCGTCAGCCTCGTCGACGACGTGAAGGTCGAGACGCCGCTGGAAAACCTGACGCTGGCGCAGCCCGACCCGGCGAAGCTCATCGCCTTCCTCAAGGCGATGGAGTTCACCACCATCACCAAGCGCGTCGCCGAGGCCTATGAGGCGGATGTCGGCGCGATCGACGCCGATCCCGCGCTGGCGCCGGGCGGCTCGCGTGCGGCCGAGCTCAAGGCGCTCTATGCCGGCGCCGATGTCATCGAGGATGCCGTCTCCAGCACCGCTCCGGTCGCGCCGCCCGCGCCGTCTGCCGTGAGCGCGGCCGAGGTCACCGGCTGCAAGATCGGCTGGCTGAAGCCGGCCGATCTTGCAGCCGCCCGCAAGAACGAGGCGATCGCCGTCAGGATCGACCGCTCGGCCTATGAATGCGTGCGCACGCTCGCCGATCTCGAACGCTGGATCGGTTGGGCCTATGAGACCGGCCATGTCGCGCTCGACACCGAGACCAATTCGCTCGATGCGATGCAGGCCGACCTGATCGGCGTCTCGCTCGCGGTCGCGCCGGGCCGCGCCTGCTATATTCCGCTCCAGCACCGCGCCGGTGACGGCGGCCTCTTCGACGAGGGGTTGCTCGAAGGCCAGATTCCGCTGGCGCAGGCCGTGGCCGCGCTGAAGCCGCTCTTGTGCGATCAGGGCGTGCTCAAGATCGGCCAGAATCTCAAATACGACCTGCTCATCCTGGAGCGCCATGGCCTCACTGTGTCCCCGATCGAGGACACGATGCTGATCTCCTATGCGCTCGATGCCGGCAGCAACAGCCACGGCATGGACAAGCTCTCGGAATTGCATCTCGGCCATGAGACGATTCCGTATGCGCAGGTCGCCGGCACCGGCAAATCGCAGGTCACCTTCGACAAGGTGCCGCTCGACCGGGCGACCGACTATGCCGCCGAGGATGCCGACGTCACGCTCCGGCTCTGGCTCGCGCTGAAGCCGCGCCTCGTCGCCGAGAAGAAGACATCGGTCTACGAGGTTCTGGAACGGCCGATGGTCGAGGTCCTCGCCAGGATGGAGCGTCGCGGTATCGCCATCGACCGGCAGATCCTTTCCCGCCTCTCCGGCGATTTCGCGCAAGGCTTGGCGCGGCTGGAAGACGAGATCTACGACCTTGCCGGCGAGAAATTCACCATCGGCAGCCCGAAGCAGCTTGGCGACATCCTGTTCGGCAAGATGGGGCTGGCGGGCGCCAAGAAGACCGCGACCGGTCAATGGGCGACGGGCGCCGGCGTGCTGGAGGAGCTCGCCGAGCAGGGCCATGCGCTGCCCTCGAAGATCCTCGAATGGCGCCAGCTCGCCAAGCTGAAATCGACCTATACGGATTCGCTGCCGGGCTACGTGAACCCGCAGACCAACCGGGTCCACACCTCCTACGCGCTGGCGGCGACGACGACGGGCCGGCTCTCGTCATCGGAACCGAACCTGCAGAACATCCCGATCCGCACCGAAGCCGGCCGCAAGATCCGCACCGCCTTCGTGCCCGAGAAGGGCTTCAAGCTGGTCTCGGCCGATTACAGCCAGATCGAGCTGCGCCTGCTCGCCCATATCGCCGAGATCCCGCAGCTCCGGCAGGCCTTCGCCGACGGCATCGACATCCATGCGATGACGGCGTCCGAGATGTTCGGCGTGCCCGTGCAGGGCATGCCCAGCGAGGTGCGCCGCCGCGCCAAGGCGATCAATTTCGGCATCATCTACGGCATCTCGGCCTTCGGCCTCGCCAACCAGCTCGGCATCGGCCGCGAGGAGGCGAGCGCCTATATCCGCAAGTATTTCGAGCGCTTCCCCGGCATCCGCGACTACATGGACCAGACCAAGACCCATGTCCGCGCTCATGGCCAGGTCACCACGATCTTCGGCCGCGTCTGCCATTTCCCGGCCGTCGCCTCGAAGAACCCGTCCGAGCGCGCCTTCGTCGAGCGCCAGGCGATCAACGCGCCGATCCAGGGCTCGGCTGCCGACATCATCCGCCGGGCGATGACGCGGATGGATTCGGCGCTGGCCGCCAACCGGTTGAATGCCCGCATGCTCCTGCAGGTCCATGACGAGCTCGTCTTCGAGGTGCCGGAGGCCGAGGTCGAGAAGACCCTGCCGATCATCGAGCAGGTCATGGTCGAGGCGCCGCATCCGGCCGTGCAATTGCGCGTGCCGCTCGCGGTCGAGGCCCGCGCCGCCGGCAACTGGGACGAGGCGCACTGAGCCGGGATCGTTCCAGAAAACGCGATCCAGCTTCTCCCCGTCATTCCGGACAAGCCGCGATAGCGGCGCCGATCCGGAATCCATCGAAGGGCAATGCGCTCTACGATGGATCCAGGTCTCCGCTGCGCTATGGCGGGAATGACGGGGTGGTTCCCGTGGACCGGGAACACGGCCGATCCTTTCAGCGTTGAGCCTTTCGACGCGCCAGGGGGGCGCGGTTCGCGCGTTGGAAGCATCCTATGCTCAGCTCATCGGCCTGGCGGCCGTTTCCGCGTTACATGGCGGAGCCGGAACCGGCGGAAGAAGGCGCGGAGGTCACGGCCTATGAGCATGACCTCATCGTCCGCTACGCCATCGTCGGCATCTTCGTCATCCTGGCGACGGCCTCGCTGGCGCTGACCAAGGTCATCGCCATGCCGGTCACGGCGGGCGTCATCTTCGGCCTGGTGTTCGGGCCGCTCGTCGATTGGCTGGCGCGCCACGGCGTTCCACAGCATGCGGCTGCCGCCCTGGTGGTGTTGCTTTTCCTCGGCCTGCTGCTCGGGGCGATCGCGATCCTTGCCGTGCCGGTGGCCGGCTGGAGCGACCAGGCTCCGGCGATGATGGCGGCCCTGCAAGGCAAGCTCGCTGGCGTCTTCGCCTTCATGGACGAATTCAAGCGCGGCATAGCCTCGATCACCGGCAAGGGCGCCGAGCTCAGCGTCTCCCAGGGCAATCCGCTCTTCGACATCGCGTTGACCTCGTCCGCGGCGGCCGGCGGCATGCTGATCTTCGTGGCGACGATCTATTTCTGGCTGGCGGCGCGCCGCCACCTCAAGGCGCGGGTGCTGAGACTCTGCCTTGGCCGGGACGCGCGCCGCTCCGCCGGCTCCTTCTTCGAGGAGATCGAGGCGCGCGTGGCGCGCTATTTCGCTTTGGTGACCGTGATCAATCTCGGCATGGGCGTGCTGACCATGACGATCGCCTGGCTCGCCGGGCTTCCCTTTCCGGTGTTCTGGGGCGCGCTTGCCTTCCTGCTCAACTATCTCGCCTTCATCGGGCCGGTCATCGTCGCGATCCTGCTGCTGGCCGGCGCGCTGCTCGATGCGCCTTCGGTCCTCGCGGCGCTCTGGCCGGCGGCGGCCTACTATGCCCTGCACCTGATCGAGGGGAACGCGGTCACGCCGATCTTCGTCGGCAACCGGCTGACGATCTCGCCATTCCTGGTCTTTATCGCCTTCATTTTCTGGCTCTGGCTCTGGGGCCCGGTCGGCGCGGTGCTCTCGACGCCGATCGTCATCGTCGCCATGGTGGCGCAGGAGGAATTCGCGCGCTACCGCCGCGAGAAGGCCAAGGCCAAGGCCGAGGCAGAGGAGGCGGAAAAAGCCAGCGAAGCAGAGGCCGCCTGAGGCCGGTTCCGGAACAGAAGCAACGCCGATGCGTTGCGCTGACGAGGCGGAAGCCCTTGCGGCATCCGCTTCTCCTCGCCACGATCGAAACTCCCAATAGCGACAGGACGAAACCGCCATGGTCACCACGACATCCGCGAAACGTCAGGCCGCCGCCGCCGCCAGGCGCGCGAAGGCCGAGGTCGAGGCCGGCGCCGAGGATGTCGCGGCCGAAACGCGTCAGGCCGGAGCCCGCGCCAAGCGTCAGGCGAGCGCGCTGGAAGATACCCTGACACGCAGCGCCGAGGACATCGCCGCCACCGTCAGCGAGCGCCTGCGCGCCGTCGGCGTCGACACCGACAAGATGGTCGACGTCGCCAAGGAGCAGGCGACCGAGCTGCAAAGACTGATCGAGGACGAGATTCGCGAGCGGCCGCTGCGCGCACTCGGCCTTGCGGCGGCTGTCGGCCTGTTCGTCGGCTTCCTGTCGGCGCGCTGATCATGTTCGGGGGGCTTGGGTCCTTCATCACCGCGGAGATCTCCCGGGTGGTGAAGCGCAATGTCGTCGTCTACGGCCTGTTCGGCTTCGCCGCCCTGCTCATGGTTTGTGCCGGCGGCTATGCGCTGAACGCCCTGCATACCGTTCTGGAGTTCCGCTATGGCGCGGTTGCCGCGAGCCTCTGGATCGCCGGCGGCCTGTTCGCCTCGGGGCTCCTGGCGATTTGCATCGCGCTGTTCGTCAGGAGCCGCCGTAGGCCGCCGCGCCCCGTCGCGACCGCGGCTCTGGCGGCCGCACCGCTGGCGGCTAAGCTCATTGGATCGCGCCTGAGCTGGCGCGTCGCGCTTGCGGGCGGGATCGTCGTACTTGGCGCGATTCTGGGTCGTCAGATTGTCTCGGGCGGCGATGATGACGATGCGGAAGCTTGATTCCGCCTCGATTCGCGGCATGGACGAAGCATGTCTTTTTACATAGGGATGTCGTCATGCGTCCCTTAACAAGACCTGCATGTCCGTTCAGGTGAGGCCCCGCACCCGCTTTCCGATCCCGGCTTTTCCGGTCATCGGCGCGCGTTTTCGCTCGGCGTCGATCACGATCGCCGCGATCGCGGTGGTGGCGCTCGCGGTCGTGCTGGCGGCCTGGATCAACTGGCAAGCACGGCAGGCGGCGGACCTGGTCTCCCATGCGATCGAGATCCGCGAGCGGGCCGAGCGCTTCCTCGGGCGGATGCGCGATGCCGAAACCGGCCAGCGCGGGTTCCTGCTGACCGGGGAAGTCGATTATCTCGCCCCTTTCACCGAGGGTAGGGCGGCCGCCGGCCCCGAGCTCGACATCCTCGCCGCCCTGGTCGATGCCGATCCGGACCAGAAGGAGCGGGTCGCCGCGCTGCGCACGGCTATGGGCGTGAAATTCGCGGAGCTCGACCGGACGATCTCGCTGGAGCGGGCGGGCCGCCGGTCGGAGGCTCTGGCTCTCTTCAGGAACGAGAGCAGCATCGCCGCCATGGACCAGCTGCGCGACACCGTGCAGGCGATCCAGCAGAGCGAGAACATCCGCCTGATGTCGCTCTACCGCCGGGAGGAGCGCCGCCGTCTCTGGGGCAGCACCGGGATCGTCGTGGCGTTGGCCGGTCTTGCCTTCGCTGCCTGGCAGCAATTGCGCCGGCGCCAGCGCCGCAGCAATGCGCTGGCGATCAGCAATGCCGAGCTCGAGCGGATCGTGGGCGAGCGCACGCGCCAGCTCGAAAGCGAGCGCCTGCGCATCGAGGCGCTGCTGCGCGACGTCAATCATCGGGTCGGCAACAATCTCGCCATGGTCTCGGCGCTGCTCAACGTGCAGAGCCGCCAGACGCGGGAACGCGCCGTGAAGGCGGCGCTGGCGCAGGCGCAATCGCGCATTCAGGCGATCGCCGCCGGGCAGCGCCGCCTGCGCCTGGACATCGAGACCGATGAGATCGATGCACGGCCCTACATGGAGGATCTCATCGCCGAGATCGGCAAGTCGGCGGAGGGCCGGCCGATCCAGATCGATCTCGACATCGAAGCGATCCGTTTACCCGGCCGTGACGCGGTCTCCTTCGTCGTGATCGTCAACGAGCTCGTGACCAACGCGATCAAGCACGCCTTTCCCGATGGCATGTCCGGGCGGATCCTCGTCCGCTTCGCGCCGGCGGAACATGAGGGAGAGCCGGCGCTTGCCCTCTCGATCGAGGATGACGGCGTCGGGATGCCGGCGGAGGTGGCAAGCAAGGGCCTCGGCCAGACCGTGATCGCGAGCCTGCTGCGCAGCATGCGGGCGACAATGACCTGCGCGCCGCTGCACACCGAACAGGCGGAACGTCCGGGCACGCTCGTGACGATCGTCTTTCCGAAGCGGGAGAGCCTTCAGGCACAGGCCTGACGCAGCGGTATCAGCCTCGGGCCGCCTCGACCCGGCGCAGCGCGACGGCATTCTTGACGAAAGCGGCGACCTCCCGCGTCGAGAAGGGCTTGCGCAGGAAACGGGCGCCGCGCAGAGGCGCCGGCACCTCATGAGGCGCTGATCCCGAGACAAAGGCGAAGGGCGTGCCGATGTCCTGCAACGCGCTGGCGACATCGAAGGTCTTGCCGCCCACGACGTCGATGTCGAGCAAGGCGCAGGCGAACCGCCTGGCCGTCATCCGGCGCGCTTCCGCCACGGATTCGACGACGATCAACTCGACCCCGTCGCCGAGCTGCTCGGCAACGACGCTTTCGATGTCCATCGCGATGAACGGGTCATCCTCGACGATCAGTACGCGGATATCAGCCATTGACCGGCTCTCACTCACTGCAATCTCTGTTACGCGACCTCAACGTGACTGGATCAGCGATGTTCCTGCTTCGGCACGCCAGCTTGGCCGAAAACCCGGGATTTGAGTCGATTTTGAGTAATCTAGGTTAGCAAAAGGTAAGCCGGTCCCCATTTTCGGGTTTCAGCGTCGGCGGCCTCCCGAGCCTGCCAAGGTCAATTCGAACTGCGTCACGCCGACGGCGGCATTGAAACCGCGCACCGTCTGCGCCACCCGCGGCTGAAGCGTGACCTTGTTGTCCTCGCCGCCGACAAGCGACGATCCGCCAGCGGCCCCGGCCTGGGCGGGCGCCGCATAACTTCCGTTCAGCGCTCCCAGGGGTGCCCGCGCATAAGGCCCGTAGACGTGCCAGGCCATCCGGGTTCCGCGGATCGAGCCGAGGTCGATGCCATACTGGCGAACGATCCCGATATAGTGCTGTGCCGGGCCTCGGCGCGGCCTGAAGCGGCAGTCGAGAGGCTTCTGCGATCTGGCGATGGCCGCGAAGCCGGGCCCCACGGTGCAGGAGAGGCGGCCGGTCGGCGGGCCGCCGGCCTGCGCGGCGGCGGGCTCGTGCATTCCTATGAGGCCAGCGAGGGCAAGGACAGTTAGGCAGGATCGGGAATGCCCACGGCTCATCACGAATGCTCCTGGTGAACTGGCGGTACGAACGCCCCAAGAAACCCACAGTTCCTGAGTAGGGAACCAGCGAGAGTTTGTAGCGTTGGCGTTTCATCTTGGCATGGGAATGTCGATGGCCGTGAGTCGTCCGCTGGGGGAAATCCCAACAATAATCGATCAGGAGTTCCTGACGGCGCTGCCGCCGTTCTGGGAGCTCGAGGACCTGATCGCCACGGGCCTCGATCGCGAGGCGGCGCTTATGGTCATGGCGGCGCGGCGCAGTGCCTTGCGGCTCGTCGGCGGCCTCGCGCCAGCAGGCGAGGGAAACGAGCTGCCGCTGCGCCTCGGCTTCACAGACATCGCTCACTGATTCCAGTTACTGGCACAAGCGCGACCCGCGCGCGCGTCGCTCCCGGATGTCGACATGCAGATGATCGGCGTGGGCGGCATCCGAACCCGGCCCCAGCGTGGTCATAAAGGCGCCGCAGGCCGATTGCCTGATCGCATCGAGAAAACGGCTCTGCGCCAGGCCTTGCGGCTTCTCGACTGCGACCTTCATTGCGTCGGAGCCGGTCCCCAGCCTGAAGGCGAAGATGTCGAGAGCCTGGCCGGTGGCATGCTCGCTGACCGGGCCGGCCGAGCCGCGGTTGCGCCGGCGGCATTCATGCCCCCCGCCGACACGCAAGGCGACGAGGTCGCGGTCGAAATGGCCGCGCGCCAGGGGCTGGACGCTGCGGTCGAGCCAGTCGGCGAGCGCTTTGGCCATGGTGCAGCTCAGCAAGGGCGGCGGCTCGAAGGAGACGACCTCCGAAGCTGCCTGTCCGCTGACGGCGAGCGCCTCGACGCGAACGGGTTCGCTGATCCGGCAGGCCGGGTCGCCGTCCTGTGGCGCGGGGCCGGCCGCTGTCACCCGGTTGCCGGGGATGGCTGCCAGCGTCGCTAGGCATGAGGCTTGCCCAGGTGGCGTCGCGGTGTCGCCGGAGCGCGATGGTATTGGTGCGGCAGGCGCGGTCGTCTTTCCGGTTCCCTCGGGAAGGGAAGGGCCGAATTCGGGTGGCCGCGGCGGGGGCTGCCGCCCGGACATCGGAGCCATGGTCGCAGCCGCTGCGCTGAGGGGCCAGGCAAGCGAGAGGCCGAGGGCCATCGCCAGAGGTGCGAGAATCCGCTCACTCGGCCGGCAGGCCGCCTTGCGACGAACCCGCGCCGGCGCGATCCGGCTCTTGATGCACGGGCTCGATGAACACGACCGGAGAGCCTTCGGGGAAGTGTTGCTCAGCTGTCCAGGGCCGAGGCGCTGGCGATCGTGATGCCGGTCAGGGCCGCCAGCGCGAGGGACAGGATCTCCGCGCCGGGGGCTCCCGGTTGCACCACGCCGGAGAAGAGCGCAGCCCCGATCGAGAGTGCTGCGATCGCGGCCGAGAAGCAGGTCGTCGCCATGGTCCACGCCCTCCCCAACTGCAAACGAAACTGTCATTCAACGCGGAACGCATCGTTTGTGCACGGGTTCCCCGCAGCAAGAAAAAAGCCCGCGGCGCGAGCCGCGGGCCTTGAACATCTTCGAACGGTGTCGAAGCGTCAGGCGGCCTTGCGGCCGGCGCGGCGGTCGAAGAACAGGGCCTGGCTGATCGCGGCCTTCACGGCCTCCGGCTGGAACGGCTTGGTGATCAGGAAGGCCGGCTCCGGCCGGTCGCCGGTCAGGAGCCGCTCCGGATAGGCGGTGATGAAGATCACTGGCACGTCGATCGAGGACAGGATCTCGTTGACGGCGTCGAGGCCCGAGCTGCCATCGGCGAGCTGGATGTCGGCGAGCACCAGGCCGGGCCGTTTCTTGCCGACGAGCGCGACCGCCTCGCGCTGCGTGCGCGCGACGCCTGTGACGCTATGGCCAAGCTCCTCGACCATCGTCTCGATGTCGAGGGCGATGATGGGTTCGTCCTCGATGATGAGGACTTCGGTCGCGACCTGCTCGGCGATTTCCTGGCCGGCGGTCTGGATCAGCGCGGAGGCCTCGGCCGCCGTGACGCCCATGATCTTGGCGACGTCGTCGAGCGGGAAGCCTTCGACCGTCCGCAGCAGGAAAGCCTGGCGCGGCCGCGGGGTGAGCGCTTCCAGATTGCGCTCCGCCGGCGCGCGCGAAAGCTCGACGACCGGCGCGCCGGCATCGATGCTGGCCGAGGACCACAGCTTCAGGAAGGTCTTGTACAGACCGATGCGGGGATCGACGTCGCGTGGGAATCCGCTGGGGTCGGCTACGAGCGCTTCGAGCATGGCGACGACATAGGCGTCCCCGCTCGGCTGGCTTCCGCAGAGCGCCCGCGCGAAGCGGCGCAGATACGGAAGATGAGGCGCAATTTCCTTTGCAATCGACATGAACGCGTTCCTTTTAGCCCGGTGGAATAATGGCTTAGGCTCGGCTAGAGACAAGCAATTTATTTTTCCGAACTCAGGGAACCTTGTTGGGGAAGGCCGGTTGTTAAGGCGTATTGGTGTCACCATCGCGACGTGGTTTCGGCATCGCCGGCATGAAGTGGCAGGACGAGAGATGATGGAATTCGGGAAGGCGGGACCGGCTGGAAAAGTCGGCTCGTTATTGGTGCGAGGGCTGAGATGAACAGGTCGGATGCAGCGATGACGGAACCGGACGATCCCGATGAAGGCTTCGAACTGGTTCTGGACCCGAAGGTGCAGGAATCCATCGGCCGCTCCCTCAAGGCCCATTACGACGACATCGTGAACGCACCCGTGCCCGACAAGTTTCTCGTGCTGCTGGCGCAGCTTGAGGCGA